>NZ_JAGGPK010000019.1 GCF_018613855.1 Arthrobacter sp. ISL-30 | reverse complement strand
GAACTCGTGAACGCCGGCGGCCGTGATGGCCACTCGGAATTCGTTGTTCTTGATCTCTTTCGGGACGCCGATGATCATTCTGGGCTCCTTTATTGGCCGCTTTTTGAGCGGACGGATGCGTCGGTTGCTGTGATTCCAGAATAAATCCCGCTGTGAGGCCCGCTACATTTCGGGCTTGGTCGTCTCCAGAAGAAGCCCGGAAATACGGGGATTTCCAAGACTGTTGCTCGACAAATGTCGAGGCTGTTTGCGGCAGGTGTCGTCTCTTGTTGGTTCAGCAGCGGGCGGAGATTCGCAGTACTGTGGCTGCATGCAGCAGGACGTTGAACAACTGGTGGAACGCGTTGCCCTGAAGCTGGGCCGCGGGCTTTCGCTTGAAGACCTGGACGGCGTCCTCCTTGCCTATAGTTCCAACCAGTCCCATGCAGACCGGGTGCGCGTGAACTTCCTCCTCAGCAAGCGGGTGCCCGTGGATGTCAGCGCGTGGCAGCTTTCGCATGGCATCGCCACGGCGGTGCGTCCCGTCGTCGTTCCCGCAAATGATGAACTCGGCATGCTTGGCCGGGTCTGCGTTCCGCTGCTGGTGCGTGGCTTCCGCGTGGGCTACCTCTGGGTCCAGCAGGACATCGAAGAGCAAAGTGCGACGGCGATCCTCGCCGAGTTGCCGAGCGTCCGGGACGAGCTGGACCTCCTCGCCGGCCTCCTGCTGGATTCGAACACCGCCGAATCGGAATTCCGGAGACGCCGGGAGCAGGAGTTCCTGGCCGCCTGCAATGGTGAATCGAATGCCGTTTCAGCGGTTGGCGGCTGGAAGGAAGTGCAGGGAAAGGGGCCGTGGCAGGTGGTGACGGTCCTGGACGCCGAAGGCTGGAGCGGAGTGGGGGATCCGCTCGCCGCGACCCTCATCCACCGGGCCGCCGCCCTGCAGGCGACCATCGGCGTCGACGCCGCACTGTTCAGCGCTGGGACTGAAACCCATGCGGTGCTCCTGTTCCGCGAATCCGTAGGGCGAGCCGACCATGCACAGGTACTTGTCCACTATCAGCTGGAGCTCGCCAAACGCGGAGGGCGGTCCGTGGAGCGGATCATCCTCGGCATCAGCGAACCCTTCAGGGCCCTGCGGCAACTAAGCACCGCCTATCGCCAGTCGAGGCTGGCAGCGCAGGCCGCTGCGGTGGACCCGCCACTCGGGGATCTCGTGGACAGTCGCTCGGCAGGCATCTACCAGCTTTTTGACCGCCTCCAGTCTCCCGGTGGCTGGGATGACTCCGGCTCAACGTACCTGGGCATCCTTGAGGAGAACGACCGCAACGGTGAACTGCTGCCCGTCCTGGAGCTGTTGTATGACAGTGGAGGGGCGGTCCAGGACGTTGCCGCGCAGCTTCACCTGCACCGGAGCAGCGTGTACAACCGGCTCGGCCGGATCAGGCAGCTTCTCGGCGTGGATCCACTCTCCGGCGCCGTGCGCCTAGAGCTGCATGCGGCCTTGAAAGCGCGGCGTTGGGGGGCACGGCCGAGGATCTAGCTCAGGCGTTGGACAGGGAATACGATCTTCTGATCAGCTCCTTCTCTTGGAAAGGCTGGATTGTGGAGGCGTCCGTCCGTTCCCTGGCAGCACTGATCCCGACTGACTTCACTATCGGGGTGGCTACCGCTGCTTTCCAGATTGAAGGCGCTACTACCGAGGACGGGCGGGGTGCTTCGGTTTGGGATGTCTTCTCCGCGACGCCCGGCAACATTGTGGACGGCCATAGCCCCGAGGTGGCCTGCGACCACTATCACCGGATGCCCGAGGACGTGGCGCTGATCCGCGAACTCGGTGCTGCCTCCTATCGTTTTTCCCTCTCGTGGCCCAGGATTCAGCCGGACGGCATGGGAGCGCCCAACCAGGCCGGACTCGACTTCTACGATCGTTTGATCGATGAACTCCTGGCGGCCGGGATTTCCCCCATGGTCACCCTCTTCCATTGGGACACTCCCCAGGCCCTGCAGGACAAGGGCGGGTGGATGAACCGGGACACCGCCTACAGGCTGGCATCGTTCGCTTCCATTGCGGCCGAAGCCTACGGTGACCGGGTGGCCCGTTGGGTGACCATCAATGAGCCTGCAACAGTGAGCACCAACGGTTATGCCCTGGGCCTGCATGCTCCGGGAGAAACACTGCGGCTTGGGGCCCTTCCCTCAGTCCACAATCAGCTGCTGGGCCACGGACTTAGCGTTCAGGCCCTGCGGGGGCTGGGGGCAGTGGGGGAGATCGGATTGAGCAATGTGTATTCGCCGATGGTCCCGGCCAGCGATACCATTCTGGACAAACTCAGTGCAGCCCTACTGGACACGTTTCAAAACCGGCTGTTGGCAGACCCGGTCCTGCTGGGCAAGTATCCGGACCTCATTCAGCTGATGGGCCGGTTCTCCGATTTCAGCCCCTCGGCTGAGGATATGGCGCTCATCTCCCAGCCGTTGGATTTCTATGGGCTCAACTATTACCTGCCCACGCGAATCGAAGCAGGGGTCGGGGAATCTGCAGTTCCTGCCGGCATGGCCGAGGCTCTCGGGGATGACCTCAGCGATTCAATCCCGGGGGCACCTTTCCACCTCACGGACTGGCCAGGTGTGCCCATTACGGCATACGGCTGGCCTATCGTCCCCGAATATCTTCGAGTGGCGCTCACTGAACTTGCTGAGAGGTACCCCGACATGCCGCCCGTCATCATCACTGAGGGAGGGGCAAGTTTTGACGATCAACCGGCAATGAGCCCGAATGGTGACGGGGCTGTCGTGGCGGATATTCGACGGATCGATTATCTCGAGAAGCATCTCCGCGTCGCATTGGCGGCCACAGCCGCGGGGGGCCCCGCTGAGGCGATAGACCTCCGTGGCTATTACGTGTGGTCCCTCATGGATAACTTTGAATGGTCGGCCGGGTACAACCAGCCCTTCGGGCTGGTGCATGTGGATTTCAAGACCCTCAAGCGTACCCCCAAGCAGTCCTACTACTGGCTGAAGGACGTCCTTGCGGCCAGGTCAGAATCGGGGGCACCCCGGGACGATGCCTTGGCCTTGGTTGACCCAACTGACTCGCAGTAGTTGTCGCCAGGAGGGCTCGTGGCGACAACTACTGCGAGTCAATTGGGATTGGCTTGGTCAGGCCGCCGATCCGGGCGTATCCTCCTCTGCCATTGCCGCTTCACGTTGCAGGAATTCGTCGTCGAGGTCCCAGCGCCTGAACTCAGTCTCCGGATCCGGCTGGCCGTTTATTACGCATTCCATGTCGAGCTGCCGCTGAATTTGGCTGTCCAGAATCTGCAGCTCGGCGTCGGGCAACACCTTGAGGTCTTCCGGAAAGTCATCGTCAGGGGTGAGGCGCAATTTGCGAGGCATCGCTGTTTGTTCTTTCTCTCTCAGAAAGGGATGGAGGGACTGAGACCTGCACCGCCTGAGCGCGGAGCGAAACGAGGATGACGGGTTCGATTATAAGTCGAGAAGATTATTCCGGGGTTTCGTGTTCGTGGTCGTCGTCGAGTGGGACGACTATGGATTGCTCAAGGACGTCGGCCTCGTTGGCCTCGTCGGGGATGGCTTCAGGGAGGTCGAGGACCTCGACGTCGGAGTCCTCCGCGGCGGGGCGCAGTTGCTCAAGCGCGTCCGCTTCCGCGGCCTCGGTCAGATCCGGTGCTGCTTGATCCTTCATGCGTCGTTCTCCTTCACGCAGTTCCGCCATGTCGGCCCGCAACCGTTCATTGTCCCTTTCCAAGGTAATGACTGCCGCGGCTCCGGCAAGGTTGAGTCCCTCGTCCAGCAACTTTGAGATGCGGCGCAGTCTGACGAGGTCCTCATCGCTGTATAGCCGCGTTCCACCCTGGGTACGGGACGGGGTGAGGAGGCCTCTGCGCTCGTAAAGCCTGAGTGTCTGGACCCCCATGCCAACCAGCTCAGCCGCTACTGTGATGCCGTAGACGCCTTTTCTCTTTGAATCCCCCGCAGTGCTCATGTTGCTGTCCTTCCGGGCCTCCGTTGCCAAAAAGCGATACCTCTATGGAGGCTTATAGGATCTCTGCTGTATGTTCCTGATAAAATCTATGTCTACCAAGTCAGATTTTCAATAGGGAATAGGTGCAATCTTCCAGGGCCCGCTACTCGTGCGGACTCTCGCCGGTATCCAAAGGCGAGTCAAGGGTCGAAGCCGAGCGCCGACGTCGGGCAATCCGGGCCTCCACCCACAGCGCGACGGCAACGAACGCTACGCAGCCGAACATGAAGGTCCCCACAAAGTTCAGTCCCATGGCGGAACCGAGGGCGGAAGTGACTGCCATGGCTGCAAGCCCGGCTACTATATGCCACCCCTTGAATTTGCCCACCGAATAAGGGTAACCCCGCGTTTTAGGGGCTCCATCCGGTTGCCGTGGATCGTTGCTTGATCCTTATCACTCCGTCATTTTGGAGTGGCTTCGGTGTCATTATTCAAAGGGTCATCGGCGTCGGCAGCGGCATCGAGTGCGCCAGCCGCAATCCTGTTGCGCTTCTGCGTCTCCAGCCATTCCATGATGTCCGCCAGGCGTATCCTTCGATGCGAACCACGGTACTCCACGGGGATCTCCCCGCGATCCGTCATGTTCCGCAAGTAGGTGTGGGAGATTCCCGCGAGTTCGGCGGCCTGGGAGGTGGTGAGCAGCTCCTGAACGCTGCTTACCGTTACGGCTTCGCCACGCGCCATTCGCTGCAGGAGGTCGACGACGGCGTCCCGCGCCTCGCCGGGAAGCCTGTGGACAGTCCCGTCAACGAAGACCGTCACGTCATGACTGTCCTGTAGCGCACGGGAGAGGTCGCGGGCATCGGTGGCGGGCAGGGCAGCCGCCACTCGGGGAGCTATGAGTGCCATGGGATCAGCCTAACCTCACGGGAGGTGTGTCCAGGCGGAGGGGCCTTCGACGCTTTCGCGAGATAAGATAAGGCTACTTAGCATCCAAGGTGTCCCTTTAATCGATTGCTCACGGGCAGCCGTGACAGTTGACGGTAAGTGTGACTAGGGTCTTAGGTACTTGGCCGTCCTACGAAAGGAAGTTCCATGAAAGGGAAGCTCATGTTCGGCGCAGGACTGGCAGCCGGATATGTTATGTGGTCGCGCCAGGGGCAGGCCGCATTCCGTAAGTTCAAGGATCAGGCTGGGGCTGTCTGGCGGAGTCCGGCTGTGCAGCATCAGGTGCACGACGCCGCGGAAACGGTGAAGCACAAGGCGCCGGAGGTTGTGGACAAGGTGGCTGCAGCGGCCAAAAAGGCCACCGCCGCTGCCGGCTCAATCGTCCCCGGATCGCACGACGCCCAGAACAAGGATTCGTCCCGTCCGGATCGCCGGGATGACGTCATTTTTGATCCGTCACGGAAGGACGCCTCCGGGCATGACTGGACGGATGAGGGCGGCGCCACCACAAGCGGCACCACAACAACCGGCGCCACGACCACCGGTACAACAAGCGGCGCGGCTACCGATGCCGACGCTCTGCGGGACCGTAGCCGGGTTGAAGGCGGCCAGTAACGCCCAACCCCAACATCGACTGTTGAGAAACGGCCGTTTTGACCCTTGAAAGGGCGGTTTCTCAGCAGTCGATGCTTGTTTTCGATCTGTGCTGCTCGTTTTCGATCTGAGCTTGGCGCTCAGGCTCTCCAAGCGATGGGTTGTGCCTGAGCCATCCCCCAGCGATGGCGCAGGCACAACGTCTTGGGTGAGTGGCCTCGCGTCCCTGTCACGGGGCAGGCTTGCTACGGCAAGCTGCCTGCACCCTGCATGGGATCCGGCCAGTTGCCGACTTTTTGGGAAGGCGCAGCCGGCCACCAGCCGATTCGGGCTGATGTGCTATTGGACTGGCTCCGGAATTGGATGGCCCTGGTTTGGACACAAAGAAGTTGTGTGCCAATGGACATGGCTGTCTCCTGACTAAACGGTGATTTCTGACGCGAACGGCGTCAGGAGGTCGTTTCTGCCTCATTGAAGGCAGAGTTGACCCGTTCAGTCGGGGCGAGACCCCGGATCAAAAGACGGAGCGGGGGGTGCTTGCAGGGCGCTGTCAGGGATTTGCCCGCTATGGGTTGCTGCGGGGGCAGACCATGCGCTGGTGACGTCCGCTGCACCGGGCGGGGCAATGCCACCGTTCCCGGATGAGCCGGACGGCGATAATCCCTGCTGGTCGGCCAGTTGGAAGGGAATTGGAGCAGGTTGTTTATCCGGCGGGGCATAGGTAGTGGCGCTGGCTGATGTTGCCGGCGGAGTTGCGGCAGGTGAGGCTGTGAATAGCGCCAAAGCGCTCGCGGGAAGGCCCTCCGACCCAGTCAAGGGAAGGGACGGGCCAGGGGCTGCTTCGGACGTGGCTTCCTCAGGCGTTTGCTGTGAGTGCAGCGGAACAGGGGCCGTTTCCAGGGTCCGTGGCAGCTGCGTCCGGTCAGGCCGAGGTGGCAGAACCGGAAGCTCAATGGCTACCTGCGGGAGCGGAACCGGAGGACGCACCGCCGGGACCGTCGGCAATGACGTGTTGGACAGCACAGGCGCTACCAAGGCGTCTACCGCACCGACGAGTCCCTCCGTACTGCTTTCGACGACGCCGACAACTTCCGTAATCGGGGCCGCGGCGCCCACAACCGGGGCGACGACGCCGACAACTTCCGTGACCGGGACGACGGCGCCGACAACCTCCGTAACCGGAGGTGCGGCATTGGCGGAAGAAAGCGGCAGGACCTGGACCACTGAAGGGTCGGAAGCGGCAGGGCCGTCAGACGTGACAGCTCCGGAGCTGAGGTTGAGGCTTGAGCCGGATTCGGCTGTGGCGGCGCTCGCAGTCCCGGCTCCGAAAACCAGCCAGGCCAATGCGGCCAGGGCAGCAAGGAAGAGCGGTCGCAGACCGCGAATAAGAGCAATGCGCAGGCAGCCGCTCAACGATTCACCCCCCAGGCAGTGTCACTACGATACGCCCGCGGCCACCGTCCAGTCGAGAGCATGCCGACGTGGGCTGGGCCGCCCGGGTACACCCGGACGCCCCAGCCCAATAAACACAGCCCAGCCCAATACATACAGCACCGCTCCCGCAGTCCTCGCCGACTCAGGAGGCGGACACTCTATGCAGTAGCCGTCGCAGGCCGTAGGTCCACTCGGGAAGCTCCTCCGCCGGAGCCACCGTGTTCACCAGTGCTCCCAGATTACGGCTGCGAATGGTGACCACATCACCCATTTTGTGCGTGAAACCCTGGCCCGGCTCGTCCCGGTCCTGGGTCGGCGCGAAGAGGGTTCCCGTATAGAGGGCGAAGCCGTCCGGGTACTGGTGGTGAGGTCCGAAGGTTGCCCCCACCAGTTCCTCAAAGGGACGGCTGATCCGCGCCACGGTGTTGCGGCCTTCCATGATGAAGCCGTCTGCGCCCTCGACGCGGAGCATGATCTCTTCCTTCCGCAAGGTATCCAGGGTGAACGATCCGTCGAAGAGCCGAATGAAGGGGCCAAGGGCGCTCGAGGCGTTGTTGTCCTTCGCTTTGCCGAGCAGCAGTGCGCTTCTGCCCTCGACGTCCCGCAGGTTGACGTCGTTGCCCAATGTCGCGCCAACAACCCTGCCCCGTGACGTAGCAATTAGCACGAGTTCCGGCTCCGGGTTGTTCCAGGAGGAGAAGGATGGAATGCCGATTCCGGCGCCCAGGCCCACCGAGGACAGTACAGGAGCCTTGGTGAAGACCTCTGGATCCGGTCCAATGCCGACTTCAAGGTACTGCGACCACAGCCCTTCGGCGATCAGGACACGCTTTGCCTCGGCGGCTTCAGGGGAGCCCGGACGGACATCCTGGATGCTTCCGCCGAGGGCCTCACCTACGAGTCGACGCATTTCCTCCGCTCGTCCGGAGTCACCCGCACAGCGTTCTTCGATGACGCGCTCGATCATGCTGTCAACGAATGTCACACCGCACGCCTTGATGACTTGCAGGTCCACGGGCGCCAGGAAATGCGGCTGGACGGTGTCGTGCGCGAGGGAGGCGTTGACGACGTCGGCTGTTGCCCAGCGCGGTGCAGTCATGGCAGCGCGAACGTCCGCGAGCAGTCCCGGGCGCTCAAGCAAATCGGAAACGGTGCTGGCCAGGTGCTGAAGGTCAAAGACGTCCCTGCCGCGGACCGCGACTACACGAGGCACGGACGCTTCCACGTCCCAGATCCGACCGATCAGCACAGCATCAGCATCCTCAGGAAGAACAGCTGCCGCATCCACAAATGTGCTCACGCCCCGACCTCCTGTTCAACGTCTCGCGAAGCGGATTCCCGTACAGGCCGATTCCACACCCCGTCAACCCTTTGCGGGATCCTCCACGGATTTTCATCGCGCAGCGGCTCCGGCAGCCGGTCGGCGGGAAACGACTGGTAGGACACCGGGCGCAGGAAGCGGCGGATGGCCGCGGTGCCAACCGACGTCGTGTTCGACGTCGTCGCGGGAAAGGGTCCGCCGTGGTGCTGGGCGTAGCTCACGGTAACGCCGGTGGGCCAGCCGTTCCACAGCAGCCGGCCGCTGGTGTCGGCGAGTCGTTCGGTGAGTTCGGCGACGTCGTCCTCCGCTTCCGCGTGGACAGTGGTGGTCAGTTGCCCCTCCAGTAGCTCCGCCAGCCCAGGAAGCTCAGACTGGTCACCATATTCGACGACGACGCTCGCCGGCCCGAACATCTCCTGGTGCAGGATGGAGGGATCCCGCCGGAGGGCCTCGGAAGTCGTGTGCAGGACCGTGGGGGAGGGCTCGGCCGCGAAGTCGCCGTCCAGCAGCACATCGATCGCGTCATTGGCGCGAAGGTGTTCCACGGCCTCCCGGAAGCCGCCATGCAATCTTTCGCTGAGCAGCGGTGCGGGTTCGAAGCCTGCCAAGGCCTGGGCAAGGGTTGCCCGGATGCCGGCCGTGTGCCCGCCGGGCACAAACAGCAGGCCGGGCTTGGTGCAGAACTGGCCCATCCCCAGGGTGAAGGAGCCGGCGTAGCCGGTGATGATCTCGCTTCTGCGCGCTGCCCACGCACTTTCCGTGACAAAGACCGCGTTGATGCCACCAAGTTCGCCATAGAACGGGATGGGCTCAGGCCTGGCGGCCGTGCGGTTGAACAGGGCGCGGCCGCCCGCCGTCGAACCCGTGAAGCCGATGGCCTTGACTAGCGGATGATCCACCAGCGCCTCGGCTGCAGCCCGTCCAGTAACGAGGGAGAACAGGCCTGAGGGTGCACCTGCGGCGTCGAGGGCGGCAACCACCGTTTCGGCCGTACGGAGGGCCAGTTCCAGGTGTCCGTCATGCGCCTTGTGTACCACGGCGCAGCCCGCGGCAAGGGCGGAGGCACTGTCTCCGCCCATGACGCTGAAAGCGAAGGGGAAGTTGGAAGCGCCGAAGACGCCCACCACTCCCAGGGGAACGTTGAACCGGCGCAGGTCCGGGCGCGGGCCCATGCCCCACTCGCCATCCTCATGGTCGATGGTCGCGTCGAAGTGCTCCCCCTGGCGGATCTCCTCGGCGAAGAGCCTGAGCTGGAAGATGGTCCGCTTCAGCTCACCCTCAAGGCGTGCAGTGGCGAGGTGGGTCTCCCGCCCGGCCGTTTCCACGAGCGGAGCGGCGTTGTCCGCCAGTGCGCCGGCGATGGCCTCAAGCCATTCCGCCCGCGTAGCCGGATCGGCAGTCCGCCCCTTTTCGAAGGCAGCGTGTCCCGCCTTCACCGTGGAATCGACATCCTCGATGCTTGTGGTTGTCATGCCGGCGGTCATCGCGCAGCTCCGATGGGGGTAAGGGTGGCGCCGGTAACGGCGGCCCGATCGCCCACTTCCAGCCAGCCCGCACCGCCCGGGAATTCCCAGCGTGCCCGTGAAGCGCTAAGCATTTCCGCGCCACTGCCGGGACGGACGGGCGCGGCGTAACGGCCGTTGACGATTCGCACCGGCTCCGCGAAGTGCTCGTGCAGGTGGTCAACGTACTCGATCATGCGTCCTTCCTGGCTGCCGGTGATTGCGGCGTAGTCGAAGAAGGAAAAGTGCTGGACGAGTTCACACAGCCCGACGCCGCCTGCATGCGGACAGACGGGGACACCGAACTTTGCCGCGAGCAGCAGGTTCGCGATGTTCTCGTTGACCCCGCCCACGCGCGTCGAGTCGAGCTGCAGGACGTCGATGGCGCCAGCTTGCAGGAGCTGCTTGAAGACGATGCGACTGGCAACGGCCTCGCCGGTAGCAACGCGGACCGGGCCGACGCCCTTGCGGATGTCTGCATGGCCCAGGACGTCGTCAGTGCTGGTGGGTTCTTCGATCCAATAGGGATCGAATTCTGCGAGCTCGTTCACCCATTCGATCGCTTCGGATACTTCCCAGCGCTGGTTGGCGTCGATGGCTATGGGCAGGTTTCCCACGGCTTGGCGGGCCAGCGCCATGCGGCGGCGGTCATCTTCAATGCTGCCGCCGACCTTGAGCTTGATCATCGAGAAGCCCTCCGCAATGGCTTCCTTGCTGAGTCGGACCAGTTTTTCATCGCTGTAGCCCAGCCAGCCCGGCGAGGTGGTGTAGGCAGGGTAGCCGTCAGCTCTCAGAGCTGCGATGCGGGCTGCCTTGCCTTCTTCTCCGGCCCTCAGGATGTCCAGGGCCTGCTGCGGGTTCAGGGCGTCGCGGATGTGCGTGAAGTCGACGACGTCGACAATCTCCTCTGCCGGCATCTCGCTGAGCAGCAGCCAAAGGGGCTTGTTTTCCCGACGGGCGCGTATGTCCCACAGAGCGCTGACCAGGGCTCCGGCTGCCATCTGGGTAACGCCCTTTTCAGGCCCGAGCCAGCGCAACTGGGAGTCATGGATAAGCCGCTTGGAGGCGCTGCCGAGGTCGTAGATCAGCTCGTCGATGTCCCGGCCGAGCAGGAGCCGGGCGTAGGCATCGATGGCGTGGATGATGATGTCGTTGCCGCGCCCGCAGCTGAAGACAAAGCCGTGGCCTTCATCGCCGGCATCTGTACGGATAACGACATAAGCGGCGGAGTAGTCGGGGTCAACATTGACCGCGTCGGAACCGTCGAGTTCCAAGGACGTGGGGAAACGGACGTCCTGGGTTTTGACGGAGGTAATGGCAGGCATGGATCTCTTCTCTCGATGGATTCGGTAATGAAAAGCGATTCCTATATGAATTTCAGTAATCATATAGGACTTTCGATCCAGATCAAGCCCTGAGGTTTGATGCCATAAAAAAGCCCCGGCCTTTGGAAGGCCGGGGCTTGGAGTCAACGCACTATGTGTTTGCGCGGTTGGTCGCTTGGCGCGAGGGGAGAGAGTTCGGGATGCCCTTCGAAAGCCCGGGCAAATCGTTCAAACGAGTTTCGGATATGGTCCGCCATGGCCGCTTCCGCCTGATCCGGTTCACAGGCCCTGATTGCTTCGCGAATGGCCGAATGCTCCGTCACGGTGATGGCGCCGTCCACGTCGGCGGGATACAGCCGGAAGGTGTGGAGATGGCAGTGGGTCTGAGCAAAGGCATGGCGCACCACCGGGTTTCCGGCCGAGGCCAGGATCGTGTCATGGAAGCGTGTGTCATGGGCTACAAGATCCTGGCGCAGGTCATCGCTGGATTTCATGATGGCCTGGAATGCCGAGAGTTCCTTCTTAAGTGCGGAGGCCGGGTTGGCGAGGCGGTCCGCGGCAGCTGAGCGTGCGGCCCAGGGCTCCACCAGGAGGCGAAACTCGAAAAGCGACCTGAGTTCTGAAAGGCTCAGCAGCGGTGTGGTGCTGTAACCCCGCCCGGGGTTGTAAACCACCAGGTTGTCCCCTTCGAGGCGCTGAAGGGCTTCGCGGACCGGGGTCTGCGAGACTCCAAGGCTGCGGGAGACTGCGTCGATATTGATGCGTGCCCCAGGTTGCAGTTCGCCCTCGAGAATCGACGCCCGCATGGCGGCGTAAACGTCACTGACGGCTGCCTTGCCCTTGGATGCGTCGGACGCCTTACGTGGTGGCACGCGGTTACCTCATTGGTTCTGCTCGGGATGTTGCTTGTGGGAATCATAAGCCACCTGGCCCTGCAGCATCGCTTAGGGACATTTTTGGAAGGGGGTTGATCTGATTCATTGTTTCTATATGATTGGTTTGATTCCTATACGATTTTGGCGCTGCAAAAGGCGTCTTCCTGCCCTCTGGTGCCTTATGCACCCCGAAGCCATGTTCACGTCGAAGGAGACCACATGACTGCGCTCGGAAGTAAACTTGCCCCTGCCTCCAATCCAAAAAATCCCCGCGTGATGACCCGCATGCGGTGGGTGATCATCTGGCTCGCCTTTGTCGGCTTGAGCATCAACTACCTTGACCGTTCCAGCCTGAGCGTCGCGCTGCCCTTCATGGGCAAGGACTTCGAGCTCTCGGCAACCCAGCAGGGCCTCATCTTTGCCGCCTTTTTCTGGGCCTACGACTTCTGCCAGCTCGCTGCAGGCTGGTATGTGGACAAAGTAGGCCCTCGCAGGTCCTTCGCCCTGGCCGCCCTCTGGTGGTCCGTTTTCACCATGCTCACAGCGGCGGCGCGCGGCTTCTGGTCCCTGTTCGCGGCGCGATTCCTACTTGGCGTTGGGGAGAGCCCCGCGCCGAGCACGGCTGCAAAGGTGGTTGCCACCTGGTTCCCGGTTCGTGAGCGTGCCTTCGCCACAAGCATTTGGGACTCCGGATCACGGGTTGGAGCCGTAATCGCGCTGCCAATCGTCACCTTGATTGTCGCCGTCACGTCATGGCATGCGGTGTTCATTATTATCGGGCTCGCTGGCGTCATCTGGGCGGCGGTCTGGTGGAAGGTGTACCGCAGCCCCCAGGAGCATCCCCGCGCCAATGCTGCGGAAGTTGCCTACATCGAAGAGGGTGGCGCCCGCAACGAGGCCAGCGATGAGGCCGGCGCAGCAAAGTTGCCGTGGCGCTCGCTGTTTAAGTACCGCACAATCCTCAGCATGATGTTCGGCTTCTTCTGCCTGAATAGCGCTATCTACTTCTTCATCACGTTCTTTCCCAGCTACCTTGTGAAGGAGCGCGGGTTCGACCTTCTCAAGCTCGGCTTCTTCGGCGCAATCCCTGGAATCTGCGCCGTACTCATGGGCTGGCTCGGCGGCTACCTCGCGGACCGTGCCGTGCAGCGCGGTGCTTCCGTGACTAAAGTCCGGAAGACAGTCATTGCGGGAGGCCTGATCGGCGGCTCTGTGATCATGTTCGCGGCCCTGGTTCCGGAAGCGTGGATGGCCCTGGCCCTCCTCTCCGTTGCCTACTCGAGCCTGACCGTTGCTGCCACCGGCATCTGGTCCCTTCCGGCGGACGTTGCACCCAGTTCCCGACACGTCGGTTCCATCGGCGGCCTGCAGAATTTCGCGTCGAACCTTGCCGGTATCTTCACACCCATTCTGATCGGAGTGCTCGTGGATCAGACGGGATCCTTCATTGCACCACTCGCGGTGATCGGGGTGGTTTCGCTGATCGGGGCGGCAAACTACCTCTTTGTCATGGGCAAGATCGAGCCCCTGAAGGTCAAGGAGCCGCTGGCGGCCTAAGGGGTCCTGGCCATCCCGCGTCGTCAAGTGCTCCTAACCGCCCTGATGGATCCCCAAAAGGGCGGTTAGGAGCATTCGACGTTTTAGGACCCGGCCCTAAACCGCGTCCAGGTCCGTTTCCAGCAGGGTGACCAAGGCATCCAAGGCGACCTCCGCACCGTCGCCCTCGGCTCGGAGCAGGACTACATCGCCCTTGGCGGCGCCGAGCGTCATCAGCGACAGGATGCTCCCGGCGTCGAGGGCGTCCTCTGCCGGCATTCCTTCCATGGCGATCGTCACGTCAACCGGGGCGTCTCCCGCTGCGTCGGCGAAAATGGCGGCAGGACGGGCATGTAGTCCGGAGCGGCTGGCGATGGTGGCGGTGCGTTCGGGCATAGGTTCTCCTTGCGGTAAAGCTTCAGTTCAAAAAGGGACAGGTGGCTTGAGCTCGGGTTCAGAGCCCGAGCTCCTCGAGGACGGGCAGCTTGGCGCGGACCCAGGCGCGTGCGTCGACGGCGTCGGGCGCGCTGAGGGCTAGTTGCGCCAGTTCGCGGGCCTGTTCCAGGGCCACGGTGCGCAGGACGGCCCCGACGGCGGCAAGCGAGCGAGCCGTCATGGACAGCGTGGACACGCCGAGGCCCACGAGGACGACGGCGAGCGCGGGGTCCGCGGCGGCCTCGCCACACACCCCCACTGGCTTATTATTGCCCTCCTCGGCCGAGCCGGCGACGGTTAGCTGAACGAGGCGAAGGACGGCCGGTTGCCACGGTGAGTTCAGGGCGGCGAGCGGTCCGAGTTGGCGATCGGCGGCCATGGCGTACTGGGTGAGGTCGTTGGTTCCGAGGGAGGCGAAGCCGACATGCCGGAGCACGGCGGCCGCCGTCAGAGCGGCGGAGGGAACCTCGACCATGACACCTGGGGTTTTAATGCCTTTCGCGGCACACAGCGTGGCGAAATGCGCGGCCTCCGCCGGGGTGGAAATCATCGGCGCCATGACCCAGACGTCGGCCTCGGATTCGGAGGCCGCCTGCGCGATGGCTTCGAGCTGGCGCTCCAGGACTCCGGGAGTAGTGAAGTCGGTGCGGTAGCCGCGTACGCCCAGGGCGGGATTTGATTCGGTGGCGTCGGTGAGGAAGGGCAGCGGCTTGTCGGCCCCGGCGTCGAGGGTCCGGAGGACCACCTTCTTGCCCGGGAAGGCGTCAAAGACTCCCTTGTACGCCGCGGCCTGCTCCTCCACGGTGGGTTCGGTGTCCCGCTCGAGGAAGCAGAATTCGGTGCGGAAGAGTCCCACGCCCTGCGCGCCCAGGGCTGCGGCGGCCGCTGCATCCTTCGCGCCGCCCACGTTGGCGAGCAGCGGCACCGGGTGTCCGTCCGCCGTCGTGCCGTTTCCGTCAAAGACTGCCAGTGTGGCTGCGTTGTCCGCCCAGGCGGAAGCGGCAGCACGCTGCTCCTCGGATGGTTCGATAGCAATGGTTCCTGCGGCGCCGTCGACATAGGCCTCAATGCTTTCAGGCAGTTCGTCCACGCCATGGGCGGCGACGACGGCGGGCAGCCCCAGGGACCGGGCGATGATCGCCGTGTGCGACTGCGGTCCGCCGCCCGAGGTTACAAGGGCCAGGACCTTGTCGGGGTCGAGGGTTGCGGTGTCCGCCGGTGCCAGGTCTTCGGCCACCAGGATGAAGGGGGTCTCCGACGCCGGGATCCCCGGGGCAGGCACGCCGCGCAGGGCCGCGACGATCCTGGCACGCACGTCCAGGACATCCGTGGCACGCTCTGCCATATAGCCGCCAAGGTTGTGCAGCATCTCGGAGACCGATGCTCCCGCGTCCCAGATCGCCCGCTCCGCCGAGGAACCGGCGTTGATGAGCTTGACTGCCGATTTCAGGAGCATGGTGTCCCTGGCCATGAGGGCCGTGGCTTCCAGTACCGCCTTGCCGTCGCCGGAGGCGGTATCTGCGCGGGACTTCAGCTCATCATGGACGGCCTGGGCGGCGGCCTTGAGATCGCGGGCTGCGTCCTCGGGTGCTGTTCCCGAGGCAAGTCGTTCACCCGACGGCGGTTCTGCCACCGGCTTGGGCATCTGGCGGATGGTTCCAATAACTCGTCCGGGGCTGACGCCCACACCTGTGAAGTTCTGCACTGAAGGTCCTCGTTCTGCTGTTGTTGGATCCGAGGGCGGCGGCACCCACGGATTCGAGACATCTGCGGCTCTGGAAAAATTCTTCTGTGATCCAGTTCATATAGCAACGCTATAGGTGCTAGGGTAGCGGTTATGAGTTTGGATGACCAGCTTCCGCCGAAAACCCGGCTGCTGCGCGCTGCAGCCGAGTTGCTGGCCAATTCGGAGGGGGCTGCGGTTTCAACACGCCAGATCACCAAGCTTGCCGGGGTGACGGCGCCTACGCTTTACCACCACTTTGGCGACAAGGAGGGGCTGTTCGACGCCGTCGTGGCAGCCGGCTTCGAGGAGTATGTGGCAGGGGAGCGTGACTTCGCTCCTTCCGGGGAACCCCTGGAGGACGTCCGGCGCATGTGGGACAACCACGTGCAGTTCGGTTTGACACAACCGCACCTTTACCTTGTGATGTTCGGCAATATCCGCCCGGAAAGCCGCCCCAGCATCGTGGCCGATGCCGAGGCGCTGATGGAGGAAATGCTGAACAAGGCGGCAGCAGCGGGGCAACTGAACGTGCCGCCGCGTGAAGCTGCCAGGAGCATCCTGGCCGCCAACGTCGGCGTCACCCTCATGTTGATCGCGGAGCCGGTGGAGGACCGGAATCTCGAACTTTCCACCATGACCCGGGATTCCATGATCTTCGCCGTGTCCACGGACAAGGCCCGTGGCGCCGCAGGCGACGACTCCGGCAAGTCGTCGGTCGTTGTTGCGGCAATCGCCCTGAATGCTGCCCTCCAGGCCTCGCATTCGGACCAACTCTCCAGCTCCGAGCTGAAGCTGTTCCTGGAATGGCTTCACCGGATCTCCGGCAGCTCCTGAACCTGCCCACTCGCTCTACGTCTACTGAACCCGCGCCGCCGCGGGACTCACGTTAGGAATTCTCATGGCAACAGAGACCGTTGCGAAACCCCGCACTAGCCTGCGCGTCGGTGTCCAGAAGTTCGGCACCTTCCTGTCCGGCATGATCATGCCCAACATTGGGGCATTCATCGCCTGGGGCCTCATCACCGCCCTGTTCATTGAAAAGGGCTGGCTGCCTGTTCCCGAGCTCGGTGGCTTCGGCACCAACGCCGCCGGTGAGCCCAACGTGGGCCTCGTTGGCCCCATGATTACGTACCTCTTGCCGCTCCTCATTGGCTACACCGGCGGCAAAATGGTCTACGACGTCCGAGGCGGCGTCGTGGGGGCCATTGGAACCATGGGCGTGATTGTGGGCGCCGGTATTCCGATGTTCATCGGCGCCATGATCATGGGTCCCCTCGGTGGCTGGACGATGAAGAAGCTCGATGCGATCTGGCACGGGAAGATCCGGCCCGGATTCGAAATGCTGGTGAACAATTTCTCGGCTGGCATCTGGGGTGCCCTGCTGGCCATGCTTGGCTTCTATGGCATTTCCCCTCTGGTGCAGGCGTTCAGCCAGGCCGCCGGCAATGTGGTCCAGTTCCTCGTCAACAACGGCCTGCTGCCCCTGACCTCCCTGCTCATCGAGCCGGCCAAGGTCCTTTTCCTCAACAACGCCATCAACCACGGCGTGCTGACGCCCCTGGGTGTCCAGCAGTCGCTGGAGCAGGGCAAGTCCATCCTGTTCCTGCTTGAGGCCAACCCTGGCCCCGGCCTGGGCATCCTTCTGGCATACCTGTTCTTTGGACGCGGTGCCGCGAAGGCTTCGGCTCCCGGCGCAGCGATCATTCACTTCTTCGGTGGCATCCACGAGATCTACTTCCCGTATGTCCTCATGCGGCCGCTGTTGATCGTCGCCGCAATTGCGGGTGGCATGACAGGTATCGCGACCCTGGCCATCACCAACTCCGGCCTCGTGGCTCCGGCCGCGCCAGGGTCCATCATCGCCGTCATCGCCCAGACTTCCCGTGACAGCTACCTCGGCGTCGCGCTCTCGGTGGTGCTTGCGGCCACCGTTTCCTTCCTGGTTGCCTCGGTGATCCTGCGTACCTCGCGAAGCCGCGTTACCGAGGATGACCTCACTGTCGCCACCAGCCGTATGGAGGAGATGAAGGGCAAGAAGAGCTCGGTTGCGTCCGCGCTGGTGGGCTCCGACAGCTCCACCGTCCTGACCCGTCCCATCGAGAACATCGTGTTCGCGTGCGACGCCGGCATGGGCTCCAGCGCGATGGGCGCCTCAGTGCTCCGCAACAAGATCAAGGCCGCGGGATACCCGCAGGTCAACGTCACCAATTCGGCCATCGCCAACCTGAAGGATACGTACGACATCGTGGTGTCCCATCAAGATCTCACCGAGCGTGCGGAGGCTGCGACGGCAAGTGCTTTGCATGTACCTGTCGACAACTTCATGAACAGCCCCCGCTACGACGAAATCGTGGAGATGGTCAAGGCCAGCCACTCGCACGCCGACGCTGGCGGACCTGAGGCCAGTTCCGCCGTCGGGACCGCCCAAGCCCCGGCACCCCCCGCCGGAGTCGCTGCCGCTGCTGCCGCAGCAGGCGGTGCACCCGCAGCCGCCGGGACCACCGCCGTCGGGAGCAAGGAAGTACTCCACCGCGACAGCATTGTCCTCAACGGAACTGCCAGGGACCGCGACTCGGCCATCGATGAAGCCGGGCAGCTGCTGCTGGACCGCGGCGCCGTCGATGTCACCTATGTGCATGCCATGCATGAGCGCGAGGAATCAGTTTCCACGTACATGGGCAGCTACCTCGCCATCCCGCACGGCACCAACGCCGCCAAGGACCACATCATGCACTCTGCGGTCTCGATCGTGCGCTACCCCGAGGGCATCGACTGGGGCGGCAAGCAGGTCAAGTTCGTGGTTGGCGTGGCGGGGGTCAATAACGAGCACCTCCACATCCTGTCCTCCATCGCCAAGATCTTCACCGACAAGGCACAGGTGGCACAGCTCGAGCAGGCCACTTCGGTGGACGAAGTCCTGGATCTGTTCGGAAAGGTCAACGCATAGTGAAGGCAGTTCATTTTGGTGCCGGCAACATTGGCCGGGGATTCGTTGGGCTGCTGCTGCACGAAGCAGGATATGAGGTTGTCTTCGCCGACGTTGCGGACGCCCTCATCTCCCAGCTCTCCACCGCGGGCAGCTACAACGTCCACGAGGTCGGCGAGCAGCCGCAGGTCAAGACGGTGGACAACTTCCGGGCGCTAAACTCCGCCACACAGGAGGACAGCGTTGTGGAAGAGATTTCGACGGCGGACGTGGTCACCACCGCGGTGGGGCCGCACATCCTGAAGTTCGTGGCCCCCGTCATCGCGCGGGGGCTGGCCGGCCGCGCTCCGGAACTGCCGCCCCTGCAGGTCATGGCCTGTGAGAACGCCATTAACGCCAGCGATCTACTGCACCTGGAAATCCGCGCCGCCTGGGACGGAGCAGCGGGCGACCTGGACGCCGTCGCGGTATTCGCCAACACTGCCGTGGACAGGATCGTCCCCAACCAGGAGCCCGGCAAGGGGCTGGACGTCACGGTGGAGACGTTCTTCGAGTGGGTCATCGACCGCACGCCGTTCGGCGACTACGTTCCGGTGATTCCGGGGGCGACATTCGTGGACGAGCTTGAGCCGTACATTGAGCGGAAGCTGTTCACGGTCAACACGGGGCACGCCTCTGCCGCCTACTTCGGTTACGCGGCAGGGTTGGAGAAGATCTCCGACGCCATGGCGGATCCCGGCGTCGCGGCCAAAGTGCGGGCGGTCCTGGACGAGACCACGCAGCTACTGGTCGCCAAGCACGGCTTCGCGGAGTCGGAGCAGGAAGCCTACGTGCAGAAGATCCTGGCGCGCTTCACCAACCCTCACCTTCCGGACACGGTGAACCGGGTGGGTCGCGCACCGCTTCGAAAGCTCAGCCGGCACGAGCGCTTTATCGGCCCCGCCGCCGAACTGGCCGAACGCGGCATCACTCCCGTCGCCTTGCTGGACGCCGTTTCGGCTGCGCTCAGGTTCGACGACGGAGCTGACGACGAAGCGGTGGAGCTCGCCCAGGTCCTGGGCGAGTCCGGTCCCGCCGAGGCCACGGAACGCATCACCGGCCTGTCGGAGACCCACCCCCTCTTCCCGGCGGTTCACAAGCTAATAGAGGCCCGCCAGGCAGAGGTATAGCGCATCTCATTTGAAGAGGCCAGATGAAGGACCCTCCTCCACATCGAGTGGAGGAGGGTCCTTCGCGTGGCGGCGGGAGGTGAGAGAGCGTCGCTTCTGGGAGCCGGAATTTGTGGCAGTCTGGTGCCATGAGCCATGCAATTCCGGGAGAAACTCCACTGCTCACCCTCGAACTGGAACAGGGCCTCTTCACGCTGCGGAAAGCCAAGTGGGAAGACCTTCCAGGCATTCTGCGGCTTCTCTCCGAGGATCAGTTGCGCGGCGCACGCGAGAACGCAGACGACGTCGGACCCTACCTCGAGGCGTTTCGGATGATCAATGAGGATCCGGCGCACCTGCTGGTGGTGGGCTACCTGAATGGACAGTGCGTGGCAACCTTCCAGATAAGCATCATTCCCGGCCTGGCACGTCGGGGATCGCTGCGCTGCCAGCTTGAGGCTGTGCGTGTGGCGGCCCAGCTCAGGGACCACGGCGTGGGCGCGGCCATGATGAAGTGGGCCATCGACGAGGCTAGATCCCGCGGCTGTACATTGGTTCAGCTCACCACCGACAAGGAGCGCAAGGACGCGCAGCGTTTCTACGAAAGACTTGGATTTGTGGCCAGCCACGAGGGTATGAAGCTGCTGCTTTAGCGCAAGCCTGGCAAAACGATTTGCCGCCCGCACGTCTCCAGGACCATCTGAGGGGACCAATTGGCCATTCTCCGTCTCCCTGACACTCATGTGCTTTGCGCTGGTGATCGCCCTGGCCGTCGCCCTGCTGCTGAGCCTCTCCACCTTCCGCCGGGGGCTCAACGGGCGGGTGGACCGGACATCCGGAAGGGGTTGTCGTATGTGGTCCACCATGCAGGCCGGGGTGATTATGCTCATGCTGCTCGCCGTCGTGCTGGGGGTCGGGGGCCAGCACTGCCCGCCGGCTTTTGCTGGGCCCGGCGCTGCGGGCCAAGGCAGTTCCGACGCCGGTACCGTCCACAGTGAGCGTGCGCGGCGCCTGGGAGTGGGCAAGGGCCGCATCATGCTGCGTTACGTGCTTCCCGCCGTTTTCCCCCAGATCTTCCGGCATGCGATGCTACGGCTGCCGGGAGTCGCACTGGCCCTGGCGGCCCTTGGATTCCTTGGCCTCGGGCCACAGCCGCCCCATCCAGACTGGGGATTGATCCTTGCCGAGGGGATGCCCTACGTCGAGCGCTCACCGCTGGTGGTCCTCGTCGCGGCGTTCGCACTGGTGCTGCTTTCGGTGCTGGCGGTTTCCATATCCAGCGTGACGGTGCACGTCCGTCGCGGCCGACCGGTCCGCCGTCGGGCTCGCCAAACAGGCTAGGTGTGGTCATAGTGACAGCAGACGCCCGCGTTCTCATGGAACGCGGGCGTCTGCCGTTGTGTCGGCGCTGGATGCGGCGCCGGGCCTGTAAGCGCTACAGCGCGGCCGGTTCCTTGGCTTCGGTTGTGTCCTTGGCCTCCGCTGCGTCCGTAACGATGGATCCCTTGGGGACGAACAGGGTCTCGGCCTGTTCGAGCGACATGCCGTTGGTCTCCGGAACCTTGAACTTGACGAAGAAGAAGGACGCCGCCGCGAACAGCGCGTACATGGCATAAGTCAGTGGCAGCGAGCCCGCCGCCATGACCGGGAAGCTCAGGGTGATGGCGAAGTTGGCAATCCATTGGGCGGCCGCCGCCAGTCCAAGGGCCCTGGCGCGGATCCGGGAGGGGAAGATCTCGCCGAGGAGGACCCAGACCAGCGGACCCCAGGACGCGCCGAAGCTGATGACGAAGACGTTGGCGGCCACCAGCGCGGCCGGACCCCAGGCTCCAGGCAGGGAGATCTCCGCGCCGGTCCCGGCGGCGGAGGCAAAGGCCAGCGCCATGGCGCCCAGGGAAGCCGCCATGCCGATGGAGCCCGCGAGCAGGATGGGGCGGCGTCCGATCCGGTCCACCAGGGCGATGGCCACGAGGGTCACGAGGATGTTGGTGATGGACGTTGCCACGGAGATGGCCAGTGAGTCCTGTTCCTGGAAGCCCACGGCCTTCCAGAGGGTGGTGGAGTAATAGAAGATCACGTTGATGCCGACGAACTGCTGCAGGACAGAGAGGATGATGCCTATCCACACGACGGCCTGGAGGCCGAAGGTCTTGCCGCGAAGGGAGCCCTTCCGAGTGGAGAGCTGGTCCTGCTCGATGGTTTCGCGGATTTCGCGGATGTGCCGCTCGATGTCGCCGCCGGGAATGATGGTGGTGAAGATCTTCCGGGCGAGCTCTTCCTTGCCGTTCAGGACCAGGAAATGGGGGGACTCGGGAAGCCGGAAAGCGATCCAGCCGTAGACAGCCGCCGGAAGGGCGCAGGCTATGAACATCCAGCGCCACGCTTCAATACCCAGCCAGTACGCCTGGTCGGCCCCGCCCGCCGAGGTGGCCAGGACGGCGTCGGACAAGAGGGCGGCGAAGATACCCGTGGTGATGGCCAGCTGCTGCAGTGAGGCAAGGCGTCCCCGAACCTGCCTCGGCGAGATCTCCGAGATGTAAGCGGGCGCTATCACAGAGGCGAGCCCGATGCCGAGGCCGCCCACCAGCCGCCAGAAGATCAGGTCCCAGACGCCGAACGCGAGCCCGGTCCCTACGGCGCTGACCAGGAAGAGTACAGCGCCCAGTTTCATCGCGGGAATGCGCCCGTAGCGGTCGGCTACCTTGCCCGCGAGGTAGGCTCCGGCTGCGCAGCCAAGGAGGGCGACGGCGACGGCGAAGCCAGTCACCGCTTCGCTCATCAGGAATTCGTCCTTCATCGCGTCAACGGCACCGTTGACCACCGAGGAATCGAATCCGAAGAGGAAACCTCCAACTGCTCCCGCAACGGCAAGGCCAACAACCTTGCGCGAGACGCCTGTGGGGCTGTCGGTGCTGGAAATGGACATGGGTCTCCCTTGCGGAAATTGGGTGGGTTTGTGCGATGCGGACGTCGTCGGCTGCGGAACCGACAGGGGCGCCGGTGCACTCGCGGTAAACAGTGTGGCACGTCACCTGTGCGAACTTCCAGTTAACAGGAACCATGACATGCATTCACAGCATTAACGCAGTTTCCGCAGCTCTCTGCGTCGGGCTGGGGCTTGTAGGAGCGAAACAGCAGGGTGGATGACCAAAAGCACGGGCTGACCTGCAGAAACATGCTGCCTCGGGACGTTCCAACTTGCGTTCAAGAGTTGACGCTTTGAGAGCAGTCCCGGCTGCGCAATTCTTTGCGGGAAGCGGCGAAATGAAGCTCCTACGGACGGGGAAAGCTACGGCAGGCAGCCTGGGAGACTGCCTGCCGTGACGCTTATCCTGCTCGGAACCTAGTGGGCGGCCACCGTCTCCTTGGGGGCAGCGGCGACGGGATCCGTAAGCTTCTTCCTGGGCAACGCAAAGCTGATCAGGAACGCGACGCCGGTCAGCACGGCAGCGGTGAGCATTACGGCGTCGATTGACTGGGCGAAACCCTCCGTGATGGGCCGCGTCAGGGTGCTGTTGGCCTGGTGCAGCCAGCTAGTGTCGTTGAGGGAGTCGTTCGTGGCGCCGTTCCTGAAGAAGTCGAAGAGCTTGGCGTTTGCGGGATCGGCGGCGACAGCCGGATCTCCCATGACGGCCAGGTAGTCCGCGTTACCCATCGCCTTCTTCATGCCTTCGCCAATCCGGTCGGCCGCCATGCTGAACAGCATGGAAATAAAGACAGCCGTGCCTACCGCGCCGCCCATAGAGCGGAAGAAAGCAGCCGAGGACGTGCCAACGCCCATGTCCTTCTGCGGGACGGACACCTGCATGGCCAGGGTGAGAGGCTGCATGCAGAAGCCCAGGCCCAGGCCGAAGAACACTGTGATCGCGCCCGGCACCCAGAGCCCGGTGTCCACGCCCAGGGTGAAGCCCATGACGACGGCGGCCGCCGTCAGGATCGCGGTGCCGAGGATGGGGAAGATGCGGTAAACGCCCGACGCCGAGATGGTGCGGCCGGCAGTAATGGAACCGGTCAGAATGCCCACGGTAAACGTGATCATCATGAGGCCGGCCTCGGTGGGAGTGAGTCCCTTGACCAGCTGCAGGTACATGGGCAGCATTGCGATGGCCCCGAACATGCCGATGCCGATGATGAAGTTCAGCAACGAGGAGAGTCCGAAAGTGGCGTTGCGGAACAGCCGGAGGGGAATGAGAGCGTAGTCGCCTGCGCGCTTCTCTGCCAGCAGGAAGGCCACAATGCCGATCACCCCGAGCCCGTAGCAAAGCCACGCACTTCCGGAGGTCCAGCCCCAGAGGCGGCCCTGTTCGGCGACCAGCAGCAGCGGCACGATCGCGAGGGTGATCGCCGCGGCTCCCCAGTAGTCGATCTTCTGTTTCACGTGCCGGGCGGGGAGGTGGAGGTACACGAACACCACGGCCAGTGCGGCCAGGCCGATGGGCAGGTTGATGAAGAACACCCAGCGCCAGCCGTCGAACCCCAGGATGTTGGCCGAGCCGGCGAACGCGCCGCCAACCACGGGTCCCAGAACGGAGGAAATGCCGAAGACGGACATGAAGTAGCCCTGGTATTTCGCCCGGTCCTTCAGTGCCACAATGTCACCGATGATGGTCAGCGCCAGTGCCAGGAGGCCACCTGCTCCCAGGCCCTGGACTCCGCGGGCCAGGGCGAGCTCGGTCATGGAATGCACGGAACCCGCGTACAGGGAGCCCGCCAGGAAGATCACGATCGCCGCGAGGTACAGCGGACGGCGGCCGAAGATGTCGCTGAGCTTGCCGTATAGCGGCGTGCTCACGGTGGACGTAATGAGGTAGGCAGTGGTTGCCCAAGCCTGGAGCGACAGGCCGTCGAGGTCGTTGGCGATGGTGTAAATGGACGTGGACACGATGGTCTGGTCCAGCGAGGACAGGAACATGCCCAGCATGAGGCCGACCATGACGGTCAAGGTTTGCCGGTGGGTGAGGGGTTCGCCGGGTGCCCGTACGGGGGTGGTTTTGGACATTGCGGCTCCAAGGAAGAAAAAGGGGATCAAGCGTGATAGTTGCTTTCAGTAACTATCCTACGCGATCCCCTATTCCCCAAGCGCGAAAGTTCTTTCTGTAGGAAACTCCTAGCGTTCTACCAGGACGCCGTCCGGGTCGCAGTAAATCATGGCTCCCGGCCGGATTCGCACGCCGTCGATCTCTACATCCACGTCCACTTCTCCGCTGCCGGTCTTGCCGCTCTTCCTGGGATTGCTGCCCAATGCCTTCACTCCAAGCGGCAGTCCGCTCAGTGCCACCCTGTCCCTGACTGCCCCATTGATGACGACGCCGGCCCAGCCGTTCTGCACGGCGCTTTCGGCGATCATGTCCCCCATCAAAGCTGTGCGCAAGGATCCCTCGCCGTCCACTACCAACACGGCACCTTTACCGGGGGTGCCAAGGACCGTCTTCACGAGGGCGTTGTCCTCAAGGCACTTGACCGTCCGGACAGGGCCGCTGAAGTGGCTGTTCCCACCCAGGTCATTGAACTGTACAGCGACGGATTCCAGTTCCTCGCCGCGCTCGTCGTAGAGATCGGCTGTATTGATCTGCTCGGTCATAGTCCCGCTCCTTTACCCTGCTGCCCAGTACTGTGTGCTGCCACGATAACCTGCTGCCGGCACTACGGCTCCCCAGCTACTCGCTCCTGCCCCCGCTTATCCACATACAGAAGTTTCTCTCGCTCTGATGGACGGACCCCGCGATAGGCTGAATTGGGAAGGGTCCGGTTCCGGGATCCAAAGGGGGAACGCGTCATGAGCCTGTCCGACCTTCCGGGTGGAGTCCCGGATCCCATGGTCACACACCGGGGAACGACGGCGGCGCTCGCCGAACCGGTGGACCGTGCCCGGACGCTGTGGATCACTGGCGTCGTCTTGGTAAACCTCGGCATCAATGCCGCCTTCTTCGGGCCCATCCAGGTCCTCCTCGGGCAGCAGGCCATCCACTTTGACGAAGGGCAGAAGGAGGCCATCCTGGCCCTCGTCACGGGAGCCGGTGCCGCAGTGTCGCTCGTGGCCAACCCGCTCTTTGGGGCCTTCAGCGACCGCACCACCAGCCGCTTCGGCCGACGCGTGCCGTGGGTGCTCATTGGCGCCCTCCTCGGTGCCGTGGCGCTTGTGGCGCTTGCGGGTGCTCCGAATGTGGCGGTAATGACAGTCCTTTGGTGCCTTGTCCAAGCAGGGTGCAATGGAGCGTACGCAGCCATCACGGCGGCCATCCCAGACCGCGTGCCGGTGGTGCAGCGCGGCACGGTTGGAGGCCTCGCCGCCATGGGCCAAACTATTGGCATCCTGGTCGGCGCGGTAATTGCCGCGGTTGTGGCGGGGAACTTCGCCCTTGGTTACCTGATCTGCGCAGCTGCACTGATCGCAGGAGTTGTCCTTTATCTCTTCAAGAACGACGACGAACCCTTGCCGCCGTCAGCACGGCCGCCCTTCAGTCTTGGCCGGTTCGCACGCGGGTTCTGGGTGTCTCCGCGCCGTTACCCGGACTTCGCGTGGGCATGGCTGACGCGGCTCCTGGTGAACATCGGCAACCATATGGTCACCCTGTACCTGCTGTTCTTCCTCCGGGATGCAGTCCAGCTCCAGACCACACAGGGGATCGAGCCGGAGTTCGGGGTGCTGATCCTTACCGGCCTGTATGCCGTGATGGTGATCGTGACCAGCGTTTTGGGTGGCTCACTCAGTGATCGCATGGGCAAGCGAAAGCCGCTGGTCATTGCCTCCTCGGTGATCATCGCCGTCGCGTCCCTGATCCTCGGATTCGCTCCTACCTGGACGGGTGCGCTCATCGGCGCGGCCGTCCTGGGCATTGGATTCGGGGCCTATCTTGCGGTGGACTTCGCGCTGATTACCCAGGTGCTTCCCACGGCCCTAGATCGCGGCCGCGATCTTGGCGTCATCAATGTCGCCAACTCGCTGCCGCAGGTCATAGCACCCGTCATCGCCTATCCATTCGTGACTTTGTGGGGCGGCTACATCTCCCTCTACGTGGCAGCGGCCGTCATCGGACTACTCGGCGCGGTTTTCGTCGTGAAGATCAAGGGCGTCGATTGAGGGCTGAGGCTCTGCCCCCTCACCGGCCTCCCAGGTGCTCCTGGGCTTCACAGGGTACTGACATGAGCCTGCCGTATCATTGACTCGTTCGGCTGGTCGGAAACAATGGGGACCACGGCCAGCGCTTCCCTGTACGCCTACGCAACAGAACGCCGGAAATGTCCGAACCGTATTCCTTGGAACCCTATTCCCTCAATCTTGCCAGTGGGCTGCCCCATATGGCCGCTGCCCCCACTTCACCGCGGCAGAAGCTGCGCTACACGCGCATCCTCAAGACGGCGGCAGGCTTTGCACAGCGGCACCTGGATACCTTGAGCCTTGCCGATGTCGCTGCCAAAGCCGATATTCCCTTGGGCACTCTCTATCGATATTTCCCGTCCACCACTCATCTCATGCTGGCGCTGCACCGGGAGCAGTTGAGGGAGCTTGAGGTGGGGATCTGGCCCGGCAGTGCCAGGGTACGCGCTCATGCCTTGACCGGCGTGGCGATGGAGATCTTCCATATGCGAGTCATGCAGCCCGCGGTCGAGCAGTCCCTGGTTCGCACTCCTTATGGCCGGGACGAGGATTCCACACAGTTGATGAGGGAGATTGATTCGTTGGCGGAGAAAGCGGTAGCCAAGGCTGCGGGAGAAGGCGTTAAACCCCGCGTCCTGCTCCACCTGATCACTGGTCTGGTCCAGTCAGTGCGCAACCGGCGTCTGTCCCTCTTTGAGGCCGAGGAAGACCTCAAAAAGGCCTGTGGACTCCTATCGAAGGCGTAGGGTCACGACGCAAGTGCGTAACTGGCCTAGTCCTCTGGAAGGTTTAAATCTTATTTTCTAAGTGATGTACGTCACTAAAGGCGCGCATGAAGCGTTTCACCGGTGCATCAAGGCACTAAATGGCAAAAGCAGCCCTCCGCTGGCGCCTACGATTGCAACACCGCCGCGGCTAGCAGCCAGAGATACAGAGGTGCCTCACACTGCCGGACCAACCACCCTTGGTCCCCTTGAGAATCCTCGACTGCCCCATTGTGCCGTGGGTCCACGGCTAGCCTGAGGAGACAACGTTGTCCATTGAGATCATCACACCTGACATTGATTCCGCCGCGGATTTGAGCGAAGAGGAGATCTTCGCAGCACACGAGGGCGGAAAGCTCTCGATTTCCAGCACTGTTCCGCTGGATAACAAGCGGG
This sequence comes from Arthrobacter sp. ISL-30, assembly GCF_018613855.1. Lineage (GTDB taxonomy): Bacteria > Actinomycetota > Actinomycetes > Actinomycetales > Micrococcaceae > Arthrobacter. The sequence goes on along the minus strand of NZ_JAGGPK010000019.1, from coordinate 35,903 downwards.
ACCTTTCCATCGCCTACACCCCGGGCGTGGCCCAGGTCAGCCGGGCCATCCACGCCAACCCGGAACTTGCCCGGACCCACACCTGGGCCCAGCGACTGGTGGCCGTGGTCAGCGACGGCACGGCCGTCCTTGGCCTGGGCAACATTGGAGCCAGTGCCTCCCTGCCTGTCATGGAAGGCAAGTCCGCGCTGTTCAAGGCTTTCGGCGACCTCGACTCCATTCCACTGGTACTGGACACCACCGATGTAGACGAGATCATCGAAACCCTCGTCCGGCTCCGCCCAAGCTTCGGCGCCGTCAACCTTGAGGACATCGCAGCTCCCCGCTGCTTCGAACTCGAGGAACGCCTCATCGAGGCACTTGACTGCCCGGTCATGCACGATGACCAGCACGGTACCGCCGTCGTCGCCCTCGCAGCCCTGACTAACGCCGCAAAGGTGACGGGCCGGCAGCTCGCGGACCTGCGTGTTGTTGTTTCCGGTGCCGGAGCGGCTGGCATCGCAGTCTCCGAGATCCTGCTGACTGCCGGAGTCACCGACGTCGTTATCCTCGACTCCCGCGGAGTGATCAACGCGGAGCGCACCGACCTCGTGGCCGATTCCGGCAGCGTCAAGGCGCGCATTGCACAGCGGACCAACCCGCGCGGCGTTACCGGCGGACCGGCCGAGGCCCTCCTGGGTGCCGACGTCTTCATCGGCGTCTCCTCCTCCAAGTTGGCCGAGGAGCACCTGAAGCTGATGAACCACAGCTCGATTGTGTTTGCGCTGTCCAACCCGGATCCCGAAGTCCTGCCGGATGTTGCCGCCAAGTATGCAGCTGTGGTTGCCACCGGCCGCAGCGACTTCCCGAACCAGATCAATAACGTCCTGGCCTTCCCCGGGATCTTCCGGGGAGCACTGGACGCCGGTGCCCGCCGGATCACGCCGGCTATGAAGCTCGCTGCAGCCAATGCCATTGCGGAGCTTGCGGAAGAAGGCCTCTCGGCGGAGTACATCGTCCCGAGCCCGCTGGATCCGCGCGTTGCTCCGGCCGTGACCGCCGCCGTTGCGGCCGCCGTCGCCGAGTAGCCAGCCGCCGAGTAGACGTACCACAAAGCCAACGACGTCGGTCCTCCCGTGCTGGGGAGGGTCGGCGTCGTTTTTTATCCCCCGGGAACATTTTCTCGGCACCCTAGACTGGGGCCCATGAACGTCGAGATCCTGGTGACTGTCCTGTGCGGCCTGGCCATCCTTGTTGGTGTTGCGGGAACCGTCATTCCCGTCCTGCCGGGAGGCTTCCTGATCGCCCTGAGCCTCCTGGCATGGGCCATCTGGGGCAGAGCAGGGGCAACCGGCTGGGTGGTCTTCGGCATCGGCCTGGTCTTTGTGCTGGTGGGTATGGCGGCGAGTGCCGTCCTGACTGGCCGGAAGCTTAGGGAACATCGGATCCCCAACCGCTCTGTCGGTATAGGCCTCGTGGTGGGCGTTGTTGGGATGTTCGTCATCCCGGTGGTAGGGCTAGTGGTGGGTTTCGCCGTCGGGCTTCTGCTCAGTGAAGTCCAGCGCACCAGGAACTTCCCTGTGGCGGTGCGTACGAGCATTGCTGCCCTGAAGGCGACCGGGCTGGGAATCTTGGTGGAGTTTGGCCTGGCCTGCCTCGCAGCAAGCACATGGGTTATCGGCGTCTGGGTGAATGTGGCGACGGGCTAGGCAGCCCGAAGGGATGAATCTTCTGGCTCCGAGGTGGAGATCGGCCCTCGAACCCGCGAATCGGGCAATTCCGCGGCTGTCCCGTGCTTATGGTGACTGGCATGGAACCGATTCTGAAATTCGTACGGCAATGGGGCGCCCCGGTGGCGGCCGTAATTTTCTTCGTCCTCTGGTGCGTGGCCGAGGCGGGAAGGATGGGACCGTGGCCAGGGTTCCCCACCTGGTCGGGAACTCCCGCCCTGTTCTTCACCACTGTTGCCATTGCCGTATCGGCATGGCGGCCTGCCGTTTCCCTCGCAGTCAGCGGCTTGTTCCTCGGCGGACAGTTGCTCTATGTGTTTCCAGCCATGGAATCGAATCACTGGGCCATCTATATCGGTACGTTCATTGCCTTCGGTTTCATTCTGTGGAGGTCAAAGCGTCGGATGCGCTTCATCGCCGTCGGCACGAATTTCCTCTTCGCCGGCGTGATGGCCTTCATGATGATTTCGTGGCGTTATGGCTGGGGTTTCGGTTGGTTCATGCCGATATACGGGGGCGACCGTTGGGCTCTTCAGCAGCTTTGGTGGCAGCTCTTCGCCCTGCTGCTGCTGATAGCCGCCGGCTGTGCGGCGGTGGGCGCCGCCCTGGCTTTGTATGAGGAGAGAGGCAGCCTTTTCCGGGCCCGAAACCTTGCCCAGGCCAGCCTGAAGGAAACGGAGGTGGAACTGATCGTGGAGCAGGAACGCACCAGGATCGCCCGGGACCTGCACGACGTACTCGCCCATTCACTGGCGGTCATCGCAGCGCAGGCAGACGGCACACGCTACCTCAGCAAGGATCAGCCTCCGGCGGTCCTGAAGGCCTTGGAGAATATCGCCAGTTCAGCACGCAGCGCCCTCGTTGACGCGCAGCGGGTCATCGAGGGAGTGCGCGACGACGGAATGGTCACCCCCCAGCCCCGGCTCAGTGATGTTGGCCCGCTGGTGGAACGCATGCGGCAGGGAAACTTGAAGATCCAGCACAGCGAATCCGGTGATCTGGTGGAACTGGGGCACGGACAGCAACTCGCCGTCTTCCGGATTGTGCAGGAGTGCCTGACGAATGCCCTCAAGCATGGCGGGCGCGGTACTGCCGTCAGACTGCACTTTGACTGGAGCGGACCAGGGCTGACCCTCCACGCGGCGTCCGATGTGCCGACGTCGAATGTGCCGGCGTCAGACGTTCATGAAAAATCAGGCGCTCAAGTACCAGGCTTCGAGGAGCGTCGGCTGGGGCGGGGAATTGCGGGCATGCGCGAGCGAGCCCACCTTGCCGGCGGCTGGCTCACCGCCGGGCACGACGGGGAGCAGTTCCGCGTCACGGTCTTCATCCCCTATGGCCCGGCCGCCCGTGCGACAGGTCCTCAGCGGGAGAGCGCTCCTGGTCAGGAGACGGCTCCTGACCAGGGCACTCCTGCACTCGACGCACCGGTCACCACCGAGACGGCTCCCGCCGTCGATGCCACACCGCGGGTGGAAGTTCATGGCTGATGCTGCCGCGGCCATCGGCGTTGCCCTGGTGGATGACCAGGAGCTCTTTCGCGCGGGCATTCGGATGCTCATTCAAAGCCAGGACGACATGGCCCTGGTAGGGGAAGCGCGCGATGGGGAAGAGGCCGTGGCGCTGGCCGCATCGAAGCGGCCGGATGTGATGCTGATGGATCTGCGGATGCCCGTGCTCGACGGTGTCGCCGCTACCCGCCGGATCGCCGACCACTCGGCCGCCGTTGGCGAGGACAAGCCCAGGATCATTGCGCTGACCACCTTCAATCGCGACCAGGCCGTCGTCGAAGCTGTTCAGGCCGGCGCCAGCGGCTATCTCCTCAAGAGCGCGGAGCCCGAGTTCCTGCTGGCCGCCATCCGCACCGTCTATTCGGGTTATTCAGTGATCGCACCGGGGTCGGTACATGAGCTCTTCCAGCACGCCGCCCGAACTGTGCCAGCGGCAGGTCCGGACCTGGCGGTGCTGGACCAACTGACGGTCCGCGAACGGGACGTCTTCCTCCTGGCAGCGAAGGGCCTGGCCAATGGGGACATTGCAGAAAGCCTGTTCGTCTCAGAGGCAACAGTAAAGAGCCACCTCCGGAGCGTGCTCTCCAAGCTAGGAGTCAAATCAAGACTGCAGCTCGTAGCTTTCGCCTACGAGCACCGCCTGCTGGGCTGAAGCATTACAAACCAACGCGGGGTCGCTTAAGGCCCAATCGAAGGCCAATTATGGGCCGTAAGTGACCCCGCATTGCTTGGGTATGACAGACCACGGCAGTCCGAGCGTCCCGGACTGCCGTGGTCTGTCAATTTGCGGTGGGAAAAGACCCCCCGCGGTAACCCCATTACATCGAGCGGCGCCGTGCGTCGTCCCTGAGGTCGCGGCCCAGCCAAAGGCCAAGGCCGAGCATGGCCACGCCAAGAATCAGGTGCAGCCAGTTATCCGCGTTGTTCATCGGCACGAAGTTTGCAGCCGTGGGGCCGGCGAAGAGCAGGCCGTACAGCCACAGCACCAGATACACGATGCCGCCGCCAACCAGGAACAGGCGTGAATTCCTGTCGCTCCTGGCCATGGCCACTCCGGCAACCCCAAAGAGCAGGTGGACGATGTTGTGCAGAATAGATACTTGGAAAATACCAAACAGCGCTGCCCCTGACTCCGGCCCTGCAAAAGTCATGGCGCCGTAATTGGTTGTGATGCCCGGGATGAACCCCAGGATGCCAACCAGCAGAAATACCACTCCAACACCCATTGCCGTATTGCGTAGTGTCAAACCCATCGCGTGATGGTGTGAGGCGGGGTGCGATGCGGTGCTCATGTTTCCTCCCATACCCTTGACTAACCGGTCCTTCGATTGGAGGACCGGCCTCGCGGCAAGAAGTCGTCGGAATCCTGCCGACGCCCACATTTTACTCCCGCAAGCCCCTGTAATGCAGGTGGTGTGCACCCGGGACCGCCGTTTTGCACAGGGGGCGCAAGCCCGTCCCCGCCGCCAGTCAGTCCGGTTAGCATGGGTCCATGAACGATGGGCATCAGCTCGGCGCCGGATCGTCTGTCTATGGGCCGATCTATCGGGACAGCCGCGACTTCACACCGTTCCGTAATGGGCACGTCCGCACCCAGCTGCGTCGACTTGCCGAGGATGTGGGGGAGAGCGCCGCCGGGGCGCTGGGCGGCCGGGACCCGCGCCGCCTCGCTGTGCTGGGTAGCGTTCCGAGGCTCAAGCGCATGGGGGGAAAAACCGCGAAGGCTATGCATCAGGCCATCTTCACCAGCACCGAACCCGAGCGGCTGATCGCCCTCGGCCGGGCAAATCCAGGCTGGGCAGGGCTTTGCTTTGTCATGGCCGGCCTGCTGTCCTACAAGCAGGGCGGCTATCAGCGGGCCGCGGAGCTCCTTCAGCGAGGACTCTCCCTGAGGATCGACGACGACGCCAGCCAGTTCTCCGCGACCTACCTGCAGACCGTGGTCACCAGGGTTGAAGTCGCAGAGCGGATTGACGTTCCGGTCCTGTTCAGTGAGGAGTCCGTGTTCCTCGCCTTGTCCCACTGCCTCCGGGAAACAGGGCGCATCAAGGAGGCGCTGCAGGCGCTGGGTGCCTTGCCGCCGTCGCTGCCCCATGCACTGGCCCGCTGCACCGCCGCCCAGGCACTTGGACGACACGCCGACGTCGACGACTGGACTGACGAGCTGCTCAACGAGGATGACCTGTCGGCGGCCTTGCTCCTGATCAGGGCCAGGTCACTGCGGGCGCTCGGCGCATTTGGCGGGGCGAACGTCGCGCTGAAGGAAGTCCTCCGCCGCCGCAAGACGGCGCTGGCGTTGCGCAATGACGCCATCACGGACCGTGCGCTGCTGGCCCTTGATGCGGGACGATTCAGCCTCAGCGAACGGGCCCGCCAGCGCCAGGCCACGAAGGTTGAGACCGTGGACGGAATCAGCAAGGACGTCCAAGTGCGCCGCTTGTGGAAGCAGGACTTCGGCGAGGACGACGCCGATTAGGCCTGTAGCAGCACTAGGCCGCTAGCGGCACCACGCCGGTAACGCCCTAGTTGTCCTTCTTCGCCCGGCTTGGCTGCACCCTTGGCGGCTCCCCGGGCATCTTCGGATAATCCGGAGGGAACGGCATCTCACCCAGCCCTGCGTCCAGGTCACGCTGCCACCACTCCAGCAGCGTGTCGGTGGTGCCCGGCTTTTCATGGAACCGGGCCCACGGGTCACCCACCGTACGCAGCCGCTCAGGAACCGTAAGCATCGTGAAATCCTTCGGGCTGACCGACTCCAGTTCCTCCCACTCAATAGGGCACGACACCGGAGCGTGGGCCAGAGCTCGCGGACTGTAGGCTCCGGCAATCGTCCGGTCGCGATTGGCCTGGTTGAAATCGACGAACACCTTCTTCCCGCGCTCCTCCTTCCACCAGGACGTCGTGACCTTATCCGGCATCCGCCGCTCAAGCTCGCGCGCTGCAGCAATCACTGCATGACGGACATCAAGGAACTCCCGTACCGGCTCAATAGGGGCATAGACGTGAATGCCACGATTTCCTGACGTTTTGATGAACGCGTTGAGTCCCGCTTCCTCGAGCACCTTTCGAAGCTCAAGGGCGGCCGGCACGGCGTCGTCGAAATCGGTGCCGGGCTGTGGATCCAAATCGATGCGCAGCTGGTCAGGGTTATCCGAGTTCTCTGCACGCGAGGGCCACGGGTGAAAAACCACAGTGTTCATTTGCGCCGCCCACACGGCCGCCGCCGGTTCATCCAGCACCAGCTGCGGGTGCGACCGTGCGCTGGGATAAACAACATTCACCGAACGAATGAAGTCCGGGGCGCCCTTCGGCGGGTTCTTCGAGAAGTACTGCTCGCCCTCAATGGTGTCTGAGAATCGTTGCAAGGAGACCGGCCGATCTCCGTTGGAGGCAATGAATGCTTCGCCTACGTCAACAAGATACTTCGCCAGGTCCAGCTTGGTGATCCCGAGTTCCGGCCACATAACGCGGCTCGGACTCGAGATGCGCACCTCACGGGTGCCGTGCGGACCTTCAACGGACAGGATTGTCGCCTCGGATGCCATGCGAACAACTTACCCCTGACCTGCGGCCCCCTGTCCATGGGTCAGGGGCATGGGTCCCACGGAAAACCAAAGGCCCCGGCAGCTCTAGGCCCGGATCAGGGGGAGAAGCTGCTCGGCCAGCAGCACGGTACCCAGGACCACCATGACCACACCGCTGCTGAGGGTGACAACGCGGGCCGCAGCGGGCCTGGACTGCAGCAGGGTCCGCGAGGCCAGCGCCACGGCCGTGTACACCATCGCGGCCAGGACCACGAAGGTCATGCCCAGCAGGCCTGACTGTACGGGAACAGGCAACGCAGCGTCGGCACTGACGAACTGTGGAACGAGCGCCAGGAAAAACAGCAGCCCTTTCGGGTTGATGCCGCTGGTGCCCACCCCCTGCAGGAAGGCCATCAGCTGGCTGGCTTGACGGCGGCCGGGCTGCCCGACGGCGTCGTCCGCAGTGAAGGTGGCGCCTCGCCATGAACGGATGGTGCCGACGCCCAGCCACAACAGGTAGGCGGCGCCGGCGATGGTGAGCCAGCCGAGGAGGCCCGGGACGCCGGCCAGAAGGGCCGCCAGGCCAAACGCCATGAGGAGCGTGTGCACCACATAACCGCTGCAGAGCCCGGCGACTGCAGGAATAAAGCTGCGCTCACGAAGGCCCGCCGCGATGGAGTAGGCCCAGTCCACTCCCGGGGTGCAGGCCAGGGTGGCCGATATCAGGACAAAGGCGAGGAAGAGCTGCGGATCCACGATGACTCCCGGGCTAGAAGGTTGACGAGGAAAAGACTAGGCAAAAAGAGGGCAGAAGTGTTCTCTCTTTTGTCGCCTTTGGCCGGGATTTGGGTAAGATTTATCTGTGGTTGACGGAATTGATAGAAGTATTTTGCGCTACCTCAAAGAGGACGGCCGAATGACTGCCACGGCGCTCGCCTCAAAGGTCGGACTGACTGTTGCTCCCTGCCATCGGCGGCTGAAGGACCTGGAGTCTTCGGGCGTGATTCGCGGCTATCGCGCCGATATCGATCCGGCTGCGATTGGGCTGGGGTTCGAGGCGATCGTCTTCGTGACCCTGAGGCAGGCGGATCGCGCAACCATGTCCGCGTTCGAGGACCGCGTTGCGGCGCTGCCCAACATTGTGGAGGCGCAGCGGCTGTTCGGTTCGCCGGATTACCTCCTGCGCGTGATCTCCACTGACCTGCCGGCGTATCAGCGGTTCTACGACGACCAGCTCTCGGAACTGCCCGCCGTTGAACGCCTGACGTCAACGCTGGTGATGAAGAACCTTAAGACGAATGCGGGCCCCCCGGTCTAAGGCGGCAGGAGCTAGGGATTCAGCAGGCCGGTGGTTCGGTAGGGAATCACTTCGCGGAGGAACATGCTGGTGGACGTGCGTACGATGCCCGGGCACAGGCGGATCTCCTCCGATACGCGGTAGAGGTCGTCCGGGCTGGTGGCTACAACGCGGATGATGAGGTCCGTGTCCCCGGCCGGGGCATGGCATTCCAGCACTTCCGGGATTTCGCGCAGCGCGGCGATCGCCTCGTTAAGCCGGCTTTGGTCCAGCTCCGCGCTCACCGCAGCGGCAACCCCTCGCCCCAGGGCCGCCGGAAGGACCCGGCTGCTGTTCGGGCGGAGGGCGCCCGACGTCGTCATCCGCTCGAGGCGTGAATGTACAGTGCCGCGAGCGAGGCCAAGCTTCTGGGCCAGGACCATGACAGGAACGCGGGGGTCCTCGTCCAAGGCGGCCAGGATCTTCTTGTCGGTGGCGTCGAGCTCCTGCAAAGTGATCATCCCTTGTCGTTAATTTCCTGGCCGGGTAGTCAGACTGATCAATGCAGGACCGCCCCATTGCGCCGAATGTAGCACTCCTGTTCAATTAGGGCCAGTAAGGGGCAAAGCGACCGCTGACCCCGCAGGCTACGGCGAACCGGCACACCACCCGCAAGTCGAACCATGCGTCCCGCAAGGATGCAGCCGCTGATTGACTCTTGTTCACACCATGGTCATTCCGCTTGGTCCGCCTCCGGCGGACACACCATGAGAGCCCCTGGGCCCCCGCACTTGTTGCGGTAGCTGAGGGGCTTTTGTGTGCCTCGGGGAGGGTTTCGGCTGAGACCCTGCATGCCCCCAACGCCCCCGCAGAAATGGCGAATCTCCGCACGCATGTGGTCAGTGCAGGCCTGCCCTTTAGGCTGGGACCATGACTTCCGCCGGCCGCTTCGCCCCGAGCCCGTCGGGTGAACTGCACGTCGGGAACCTACGGACGGCGATCCTGGCCTGGCTTTTCGCACGCTCCACTGGACGGCAGTTCCTGCTCCGCGTTGAGGACCTCGATCGGGCCCGGGCCGGGGCTGAAGCCGCGCAGTTGCGGGACCTGACCGCCGTCGGCCTCGAATGGGACGGCGAGCCGATTCGGCAGACCGATCGCTCGCCGGTCTATGACTCCGCCCTGGGCCGCCTCACTGCCGCAGGCCTCACTTACGAATGCTTCTGCACCCGCCGTGAAATCCAAGAGGCACCCTCGGCACCGCACGCGCCACAGGGCGCCTATCCAGGGACGTGCCGGAACCTTTCCCCTGCGGAGCGTGAGATTCGCCGCGCCTCCCGGCCGGCGGCAACCCGCCTCCGTGCCGACGTCGAGCACCGGACAGTCCAGGATCTGCTGCACGGCAGCTACACGGGAGTGGTGGACGACTTCGTGCTCCGCAGGAACGACGGCGTGACCGCGTACAACCTCGCCGTGGTGGTGGACGACGCCGATCAGGGGATCGACCAGGTGGTCCGGGGCGACGACCTCCTGCCCTCGACTCCGCGCCAGGCGTACCTTGCGTCCCTGCTCGGCCACCCGGTCCCCGAGTATGCGCACGTACCGCTGGTGGTAAACCACGACGGCGCCCGACTCGCCAAGCGTGACGGAGCTGTCACGCTCGCCGACCTTGCCGCCGTCGGGCAGCCCGCCGAAGAGGTGAGGGACACCATCCTGGAGTCCCTTCGCCTCCCGCCGGGCCCGTTGGTAAACGCGCTGGCGTCCTTCGATCCCCTTGCGCTGCCCAGGGAACCCTGGGTGTGGCCACCCCTCGCTCCCGGGAGGCGCAACAGCGGCTAGGCTGGCTCGATGGATCTCCACCGGACCGACACACAGATTATCGCCCCGGGCTTTGAGTCCGTCGCGGAGCTGTTCCGCAGTTTCCTTGACCAGGACCCCGAGTACTCGGCCCAGCTGGGCGCCTATCACCGTGGAATCAAGGTCCTGGATATCAGCGGCGGGCCGCACTGCCGGCCGGATTCCGTCACCGGTATCTTTTCCTGCTCCAAAGGAATGGCCGGGCTGGTCATGGCCCTCCTGGTCCAGGACGGTCTGTTGGATCCCGACGCCGAAGTGGTCAAGTACTGGCCGGAATTCGGTGCCGAAGGCAAGGCAACCATCAAGGTCGCCCAGTTGTTGTCGCACCAGGCCGGGCTCCTGGGCATCGAAGGCGGCCTCACCCTGGACGAATGCAACAATTCTGACCGAGGAGACCATCCGGACGGTGACCGCCGAGCAGGTTTTCGGGATCGACCGGGTGTTCGGCGAGACCGCCTGCTTCGCCACGGTGTTCATGAAGTCGCATGCCCGCATGCCATTCGGCAGCTACCGGGCGTTCGGCCACGATGGTGCCAGCGCTTCCCTGGGCTTCGCGGACCCTGTCTACGAACTCGGGTTCGGGTACGTGCCCCAGCAAGCGGAACCGGGCGGCGCCGGCTGCCGGAACTTCCTGTTGAGCTCAGCAGTGCGGCAGGCGATTGCCGGGCTGGAGGGGACGACAGTGCCTGAGCGGGGAACGCATGCCGTGCCCTAGGTTTGGCGGATGAAGGAAAGTATTGGGGATGAAGGCTGCGGTGAATGCTACGGAAGCCGCGTCGGTCGCAACACGGTAGCCTCACCCGCCCGTTCAGGCTCGAGCGGCACAGGGCTGATCAGCACGGCGGGGCCGCGATGCAGTACGCCGTCCGAAAGCACCTGGCAGCGCACGCCTCCCCGCCCCCGCATGGCAGCATGCGCCCCCGGAGCCAGCACCTCGTCCATCCAGGCACAGGGGTGGGCGGGCCGCCCGCCGCGGAGCCGAACGAGGGCACCGCGTGATTCCAGCGCGAACTCCTGACCAAGCAGCGGAGCAAGGTGGGTGCCCCTGAGGACCACATTGCGCCGGGGCAGGAGGGGGTCGAAGGGAGCGACACCCAACTCTGCGGCGATGGCTTCGATGGCTTCGATGGCGAGCAGGGTGACCGCGGCATCCATATGCGCGCCTTTGCCGAAGAAGCGGTCGCCGATGATGCCCTTGCCGGCCACCAGTTCGACGCGGTCGGCATCTGTTGTGGGGACGTCAGCGGCACCGTCCCGTGCCCGGCCGAAGTAGGCGTGCTCCGGGGACACAAGCAGGTGCAGGACCTCAACGTCGTACCTGTAGCTTGCCGTCATGCCATAAAGCTATCCCTTTCTGTCTGCGGGTCTCCTCCTATCCGCCTTCCATGAGTCGGCGCCTGTGGCTCAGTTCCTTAATCCAGTCCCTGGTCTGCCTCGAGTTAAAGGGCGAGGCGCCGGCGTCGAGGTCTCCGATGAGCGGCGCGGTTGCCTTCAGCGCAACCGCCAAAGCCTGCTCGGCCGCCCTTTCCGCCAGGCCAAGTTTCACCGCCCAGCCCACGAAGTGTTTGCGGGAGATTCCGGTCCTTTTGCCGCCCAGGGCGAGGGCTAGGGTCTTGTCGCCGTACACCACGGTGGAGGGAATGTCATAGACGGGGGAGATCGTAAACCCCGTGCTCTGAGGGGACTGGATCATGGACACGTTCTTGGCGTGAAGGTCCCCATTCCCGGTCAGCCAGGCGAACGCGGCCTGGATTACGAGGTTGCGGAGGGCAGGAAGGCGTGCGGGGCAGTGCGCGGCGAGGGCGTGGCATACCTCGCTGAATGGAACGCTGTATTTGTCCGCGGGATACAGTCCCAGCACCTGCGCGCCGTCCTCGACAGCGAGGCTCCTGGCTGCGCCGTGGTCGGTGGTGATGCGATCAAAACGCTCCACCAGCAGCCCTGCCCGCCTGGCGACGTCGTGGACCAGCTGGACGTTGCCCACGGGAATCCGTAGTTTCCGGGCGTACCGGAACATGAGGTATTCATTCTCGACGACGAACGGAAACTCCGGGGCGTTGAGTTTCAGGATGTAGCGCTTGCCGGCCTGCGCCACGGGCAGCGAGATCATTCCTGCGGACAACTTGTCCTGCACACCTGCCAGCGCCACGGGATCGATGAGTCCCGAGTCTCCCAGCAGCGCATCAAAGTCCAGCGGCAGCTTGGGATCAAGGACGACGGCGGTGCCGCCTTGCGTGGGCGGCTCGCCGTGAGGGAGGGTCTGGACATCGCCCACAGCATCCCCGCCGGCAGCCATGAGGAGCGCCAGTTCGTCGTCGGCGCTTGCCTTAACGGCCCGCCGCAGTGAGTTGAGGCGCCGGCCTTCCGGAAGCAGTCCGGTGAAGTAGGGGGGAACGGCGCCGCTGGGTGTGAGCACGGGCTCGGGGGACCGTGGCAGCGTAGTGGCGACGGCGGGGCCAACGCCGTCGAGATACTTCGGCAGGTAGCTGAATTTGGTACCGCCTGCATGGCGCTCCAGCCGGGCGGCAAGGACTCCCTGCTTGTAGACGTCGGCGATGCGGTGGAAGGTCACTGCCGCTCGGATTCACTCGACGCGGTCCGAACAGTGAGCTCCAGGCCAAGGGTTCGCAGGACCGCCACGAGCGGTTCCAGCTGGACGGTCGGCTTGCCCTGCTCCACGAAGCGCACAAAGCGCTCCGACACTCCGGCGAGGTCGGCGAGGTCGGACTGGTTGAGGCTCAGCTCGAGGCGCCGCGAGCGGACTTCGGCGCCGAGGCCTTCGGCGAACGCCCTGGCGGTCAAGGGGTCTCCTTTGATCAGCTTTCGACAGCGAGATCGGCACGTTCGTACCGTTTCTTTTATTATCCGCCCTTGAGTACGGCTTTCAAGCCCTTTTCCTGCCCACTTCGGAACGTTCGTGCCGCTCTGCAAACCAACGCGGGGTCACTTACGGCCTATCCGGGCCCCGAACACCGGCGTCAAGTAACCCCGCGTTGCACTGGGAAGGCGCCCTAGCTGAACCGGGCCCCCAGGCGTTCAAGCGCTGCAGCCCGGTGGCGGTGGCCGACCGCTTCGTCAACTATGACCGCCGTCGCCGGAGTCAGGATGAGCACCAGCAGGCAGAGCGTCACCGGCACTCCGGTGGCGGCCAGGGCGATGCTCAGTCCAGAGCCGGCTACGACGACGGCCGTCGTGGTGAGGTGGAGGCCGTCCAGGCCCACGAGCGAACTGTAGACATAGGTAAGACCCATCTTGTAGATAGCCACGGGGACAGCGACCATCGCGATGGCTGTTGCCGCGCTGATATGCGCTTCGTGATCAATGTAGTAGGCAAGGACATGCAATCCCGCTCCGGTGGCGGCGATCGCGGCAAAGACAACCATGTGCCCGTAGCCGAAGATGAACGACTTATCGCGTTGCAGGTGCAGGGCTCGCCCTGAGGGGAGGATGAAGTAGACCCACCATAGTGTGAAGGCCAAACCCGTTCCGCCCAGCCCGACGAGCGCAGCATCAACGCTCCAGCCGTGATTGGCCACGATGGCCCGGGGGTTTCTATGGCTCCGATCAGGCATTCACCGAAGGCGATGATAGCTAGCAGTCCGTAGCGCTCGGCAATGTGATGGGCATGCCAGGGGGTCTTCTCCTTGCGCTCGGCGATAACGGGTGTGGCCATCTCCATGAGGAACAACGGTCCGCAAATGAGGAATGTGGTGGCAATGTCAGTCTCGAGGAAGATAACGCCCACCCAGCAGAGTTGAACCGCTGCCAGGTACCCGGCGTAGGCGAACGCAATCTTCCTCCGGCCCGGGTCTTGCCGCGCGGCGCGGAGCCACTGGAAGATCAGGGCAACGCGCATCACCACGTAGCCGAGGACCATCACGACGTTGTCCACGTGCTTACCCTCCACGAGGGAATGGAACATCGGTTCGAGCCCCATGGCCAGGATGAGCACACCGACCATCTGGATCATCGTGACAATGCGGAAGATCCAGTCATCCGTGTCGTAGGCGCTGGCGAACCACGTGAAGTTGATCCACGCCCACACCACCGCGAACATCGCGAAGGAAAAGCCCAGCAACCCGGCGCCAAAGTGGTCCTCAGCCACGGCATGCGCAAACTGGCTGCCCGCCACGCTGAACGCGATGACGAAGGTCAGGTCGAAGAAGAGCTCAAGCGGCGTCGCAGCGCGGTGTTTCTCATGCGGATCCCGGCCACCCATGCGGGACACGGCGTGGCGAAGCGGATTGGTTGACATAGTCCAAACAGTACCGTGCCACGAGTTCGCCGGAACGCGTCCCGGTCGCCCGAGAGTTCCGGCGATTCGGCACGTTTCCGGCGAACTCCTTGCGGCGCGAGCGGCTACACCCGGCCCAGCACGTCGATGTCCTCCAGGAAGTCCTGATGGACCTCCTTGCTCACCGTGGTCCTCGTGTCACCGATCGCATCCAGGTAGTCCTCCGTGGCGGGCCCCTTCCGGCCGCCGTTGGCTGCACCTCCGGCGATGCCGTCGTCGTACACTGCCTTCTCCAGGGCGCGCTGGGAGGCGCTTCGCGCCGCGAACTCGATATCCGCCGGCGAGAAGCCCTCGGTGCGGTCCACCAGCAGGGAAACGTCAACGGAATCCACCACGGCCGAGGGGATGAAGCGTTCCCACATGGCTTGGCGTGCCTCGGCGTCGGGCAGCCCGATGGGAATGACGTAGTCGAAGCGGCCGTGGCGGAGGAAGGCGGTGTCCAGGGCACGGATGAAGTTGGTGGCGCAGACCAGCAGGCGGCCGGGCTGCTCGCGGAACGCCGGGATGATCTTGAGGAGCTCGTTGGTAACCCCCTGCAGCGGCGACGGCGGGTCCCCGGCACGCTGCGAGGCGATCTCCTCCACCTCATCGATGAACACCACCGCATGCTCCAGTTCGGCAATCTCAAGGAAGGTCTCGCGCAGTGCACCGGCCAGTCCCTTGGGATCGGACGCCAGCCGCGACGGGAACACCTCCACGAACGGCCACTCGAGCCTGGACGCAATGGCCTTCGCGAACGTCGTCTTGCCGGTGCCGGGCGGACCAAAGAGGACGACGGCGCGCGGCGGCACCACGCCGAATTCGTCCGCGAGGTCGGCCTCCGCCAGTGGCAGGACCAGGCGCCGCTCCAGGAGTTCCTTCTCACGGCGCATACCGGCCACGTTTTCCCACAAGTCGCGTGCCAGCAGGCGTCCCCCAAGCTGGCTGAGCGGCTCCAGCTCCTGCCGCTGTACGGGGATGGTGCGTTCGAAATAGCGCAGGTTCTTCTTGACCACAAAGCCCCTGCCGAGGAACGCCTCCACGCGGGTTTCCGTTTCCGGCATGAGTGCGGAGAGCTTGTTCAGGCCGTGGGGGGTCATGCGGTTTTCGACAGCCGCAAGCAGCGACGTGCCGATGCCACGGCCCCGGAACTCTGTCAGGGTGGCCAGGAAGACGATCCAGCCCTGGTCGTGGGCCGCGCGTCCGACGGCGGCACCCACCACCTGCTCGCCCTGCACCGCTACGACGGCGTGGTCCTTTTGGCACGATGCCAGCACTTCGGACAGGGCGTAGACGGGTTCAACGTTGTCCGCCTTGAGCGACTCCCACAGATGGAGGATGCCGTCGAGGTCGGAGGAATGGAAGTCCCGAATGCGCCAGGTGGTCATGGCCTGTCTCCTTGGTGAATCGCCGTTGATTGCCTGTTGCTGAGCATAGGCGATCAACCGCGCCAAGGAGGTTGCGGCCCCGTTGCATTACGCCCGTTGCATTACGCTAGACGGCCCTCCGCCGAGGTGAGTTGGCTGGAAGCAGGCACGGCGCGATAGAACTCCTGCCGCTGCCGTCCCAGCCCCTCGATCTCCGCTTCCAACACGTCGCCGGGCTGGAGGTAGGGGAAGCGGCCGGACAGGGCAACGCCCGCAGGGGTTCCCGTGATGATCACGTCGCCCGGTTCAAGCAGCATGTACTGGCTGAGGTGGTGCACCAGGGTAGGTGCGTCGAAGATGAGGTCGGAAGTGTTGGAGTCCTGGCGCGGCTCACCGTTGACCCACGAACGTAGGCGCAGCCGTCCGCCGTCGAGCTCGTCTGCCGGAACCAGCCAGGGACCCAGCGGCGTGGACGCCGGCAGGGATTTGCCCTTGGTCCACTGGCCAGCCGCGCCGGGAAGCTGGTAGTCGCGTTCTGAGAGGTCGTTGGCCACGGCATAGCCGGCAATGCAATCGGCGGCGTCTTCAGCCGAGGCCAGGTAGGACGCTTCCTTGCCGATGACGACGGCCAGCTCAACTTCCCAGTCGAACTTTTCCGACGACGGCGGAATGGGCGCTGCATCGAACGGCCCGCAGACGGTGTTGGCCGGCTTGAGGAAAACGACCGGGACCTCGGGCGGCGCGGAACCGGACTCTGCGGCATGAGCGGCGTAGTTCATGCCGATCCCGACCACTGCACCCGGGCGGGAGATCGGCGACCCTAGGCGGACGCCGTCGGTCTCCATGACCGGAAGGGTCCTGTTGCGGAGTGCCTCGCGGGTCCGTTCGATGCCGCCACCGGCGAGGAAGACGCCGTTGATGTCCGTGGTGAGGGGAGCGAGGCTGAAATGCTGCTCGACGCCGTGGGCATCCGGGGCGATGACGGCAGGCTGCTCTTGGCCGACCGGTCCGAGGCGGGCGAATTTCACGGTTACTCTCCTTCGAGCTGCGGCTTGGCCGAAATACACGCATCTGATTTTCGCGGTACGGCCACGGTACGGCCGCCGCTCCAACTATCGAAATGTGACCGTTGACAGCGAAAAGATCAGATTATTAGGCTGGCTAGGCCGCGGCGCTTCGCCCGGACGCCACCACCTCCACCACCACATCAGGGGCCAGCCGTGATTGAGCACGCACCATGGTTCGAAGAAGCACGGCTGGGAATGTTTGTGCACTGGGGCCTCTATGCCCCCGCTGCCCGGCATGAATGGGTCATGAACCGCGAGGAAATGACGGTGGAGGAATACTCCCGCTTTTTCCGGCACTTCGAGCCCGACCTCTACGATGCCCGCGAATGGGCACGGGCCGCCCGGGAAGCAGGGATGAAGTACGCAGTGCTCACCGCCAAGCATCACGATGGCTTCTGCCTCTGGGACTCGGCCCTCACCGACTACAAGGCTCCCAACACTCCGGCGGGCCGGGACCTGCTCCGGGAGTACGTCAATGCGATGCGCGACGAAGGACTTCGGGTGGGCTTCTATTATTCGCTGCTGGATTGGCATCATCCGGATTTCACGGTGGACGGCGTACATCCGCAGCGCAATGCCTCGAACGTGGAGGAGCTCAACGCGGGCAGGGACATGGCCCGCTACCGGGAATACCTACACGGTCAGGTGCGCGAGCTGCTCACCAGCTACGGCCAGATCGACTACCTGTTCTTCGACTTCTCCTATGCGGATCCGAATCCACATAGCTTCTGGGGTGGCAAGGGCCGCAAGGAATGGGACTCCGAGGCCCTGCTGGCGATGGTCCGGGAGCTGCAGCCCTCAATCGTGGTCAACGACCGGCTGGAGATCCCCGGTGACCTGGTGACACCGGAACAGTACCAGCCTGCCGGGCCCATGCTCGTGGACGGGAAGCCCGTCACGTGGGAGGCCTGCCAGACCCTCAACGGGAGCTGGGGCTACGACCGTGACAACACCAACTTCAAGCCCGTGGACCTGCTCATCCGGATGCTGGTGGACGGGGTCTCCAAGGGCGGGAACCTCCTGCTGAACGTCGGGCCCACGGGCCGCGGGAACCTCGATCCCCGTGCCACGGACTCACTGGCTGGTATCGGCAAATGGATGCGGCTGCACTCCCGCTCCATCTATGGCGCCGGGCCCTCGGACCTGGTTCCGCCTCCGGACGCCCGCTACACCCAGCGTGGGAACAGGCTCTACGTGCATCTGTTCGCGTGGCCGTTCGAGTTCGTGCACCTGCCGGGGCTGGGCGGCAAGGTGGAATATGCCCAGCTGCTCAATGACGGCTCCGAGTTGATGCTTAAGGAGAGCAATCCGGACCAGGAGGCCACCACGATTGTTCCCGGCGGCCAGCCGGCCGGAACCCTGACCATCAAGCTTCCGGTGCAGCGCCCCGACGTCGCCGTTCCCGTGCTGGAACTGTTCCTGAAAGATCAGGCTTAAACGGCCGACGGCGGCACCGAGGTTCCGTACGAGCCGGAGCCGGTGCCGCCGTCGGGCGCTTGCTGATGGGGCTACTTGACCTCTTCACCCTGCAGCGGGCGGTTTGCGATGACCGGGGCGCTGCCGGTGAAGCCGTCGCGGGCCGCGGCGATCTCGCGGATGCGCTTGCGGCAGGCGAACCAGCCGCCGATCATCAGGGCGCAGGCGACGAGGGTCACCAGCAGGGTCAGCGGGGAGTCGATGAAGACCATCACCAAGACGCCTACCAGGAACAGCAGGGAAAGGTAGCCGGTGTAGGGGGCGCCAAACATCCGGAACGAGGGACGCTTCAGCCAGCCCTTGTCCGCCCAGCGCTTCAGCTGGATCTGGCACAAGACAATGGTTGCCCAAGTCACGATGATGCCCACGGAGGCGATGTTGAGGACGATCTCGAAGGCCTGGGCGGGAACCAGGTAGTTCAGCGGCACACCGAGCAGGGAGACGCCGGCAGTGATTGCGATGCCGCCGTACGGTACGCCGGCCTTGTTCATGCGTTCGGCGAAGCGCGGTGCGGAGCCGTTGACCGCCATCGAGCGAAGGATACGGCCGGTGGAGTAGAGGCCGGCGTTCAGCGAGGACAGTGCTGCCGTGAGGACCACGAGGTTCATGATGACGTCGACGCCCTGGATACCAATGGAGCCGAAGAACGTCACGAATGGGCTGACGCCCTTCTCGTAGGAGGTGTAGGGCAGGAGGAGTGCCAGCAGGATGACCGAGCCGACGTAGAAGACGGCGATACGGAAGACCACGGAGTTGATGGCCTTGGGCATGATCTTCTCGGGTTCCTTGGTCTCACCCGCGGCGGTACCAACCAGTTCGATCGAGGCGTAGGCGAACAACACACCCTGCATGAGGATGATCATGGGCAGCAGGCCGTTGGGGAAGATGCCGCCGTTGTCCGTGATCAGGCTGAAGCCGACTTCCTGGCCGTCAACCGGGGTACCGAAGATGACGAAGTACGTGCCGATAACGAGGAACGCCACCAGGGCCGCGACCTTGATCAGCGCGAACCAGAACTCCATCTCACCGAAGACCTTGACTGAGACGAGGTTGAGGCAAAGGACCACCACGAGGGCGATAAGTGCCCAGGCCCACTGCGGTACCGCGTTCATCCAGGGGACGTAGTTGCCGAAGAAGTTCATGTACAGGGCCGCCGCGGTGATGTCCACGATGGTGGTGGTGGCCCAGTTGATCCAGTAGAACCAGCCGGAGGCGAAGGCAGCCTTCTCGCCGTAGAACTCGCGGGCGTAGGAGACAAACGAGCCCGACGACGGGCGGTGCAGAACGAGTTCGCCAAGGGCGCGGAGGATGAGGAACGCAAAGAATCCGCACACGGCATAAGCGATCACGAGCGAGGGGCCTGCCGCGTTCAGGCGGCCGCCGGCGCCCAGGAACAGGCCGGTGCCGATCGCACCGCCGATGGCGATCATCTGGATCTGCCGCGGCTTGAGGTTCTTGTGGTAGCCCTTGTCCTCCGCGTGGAGGGCCTTTTCAGTGGCGTGCGCCTGTGCCGGGACCGTGTGGTCCGTAATGGGGGCGTTTGTCATGGGGGATCCTTAGGGGTGTCCTGTTGAGGGGTTTCCTGCTGGGGAGGGACTTGCTATTTGATGCGTCTTGCTGTTTGTTCGGTTTGTTATTTGCTGAGGTTGGCGAGGCGTTCGGGGCTGAGTAGTTCCTGGAGCTGGTCTGCGGTGAGCAGGCGGTGTTCGAGGACGAGTTCGGCGACGCCCTTGCCGGTGGCGAGGGCTTCCTGGGCGATCGCGGTGGCCGAGGCGTAGCCGATGTGGGGGTTGAGGGCCGTGACAAGCCCGATGGATTGTTCCACGGTGAGCCGCAGCCGTTCGGTGTTCGCGGTGACGCCCCGGACGCAGCGTGAGGTGAGGGTGCGGCAGGCTGCTTCCAGATGCGAGATGCTCTTGTGGAGGCTGTGCACGATGACGGGTTCGAAGGCGTTCAGCTGCAGCTGTCCGGCTTCGGCGGCCATGGTGATGGTGACGTCGTTGCCGATGACTTCGTAGGCGACCTGGCTGACGACTTCCGGGATCACCGGGTTGATCTTGCCCGGCATGATGGAGGAACCGGACTGCACGGCAGGCAGATTGATCTCACCCAGCCCGGCCCGGGGCCCGGAGGAGAGCAGGCGCAGGTCGTTGCAGATTTTGGACAGTTTCACGGCCACGCGTTTCAGGACACCGGAGAGGTGCACGAAGGCGCCGACGTCCTGGGTGGCTTCGATGAGGTCGAAAGCGGTGACCAGCGGCAGGCCGGTGACCTCGGCCAGGTGCCGGCAGGCGGCCTCGGCGTAGCCGGCCGGGGCGTTCAGGCCGGTGCCGATGGCGGTGGCGCCGAGGTTGATCTCGTGGATCAGTAGATCAGCTTCGGCCAGGCGCAGCCGGTCCTCGCCGATCATGATGGCGTAGGTACCGAATTCCTGGCCCAGGGTCATGGGCACGGCGTCCTGGAGCTGGGTGCGGCCCATCTTCACCACGGTGCGGAACTCGAGGGCCTTGGCCGCGAAGGCGTCTTCGAGTTCCGCCAGGGCCGCGAGCAGTTCCTTGATGCTGAAGATGGTGGCGAGCTTGACCGCGGTGGGGTAGACGTCGTTGGTGGACTGGCTGAGGTTGACGTGGTCGTTGGGGTGCAGCGTGGCATAGTCGCCCTTGGGGCGGCCCAGGATTTCCAGTGCCCGGTTGGCGATGACCTCGTTGGCGTTCATGTTCGAGGACGTGCCGGCGCCGCCCTGGATGACGTCCACCATGAACTGGTCGAGCAGTTTTCCGGCCATGACCTCGGTGCAGGCCTGCTCGATCGCGTCGGCCCGCTCGCCGTCGAGCAGTCCGAGTTCGCGGTTAGTGCGCGCGGCTGCCAGCTTCACTGCTGCCAGCCCGCAAACCAGGTGTGCGTTGGAGGCCAGGGTCTGCCCGGTGATGGGGAAGTTCTCGATCGCGCGCAGGGTATGCACACCCCAATAGGCGTCCGTGGGAACATCGCGGTCGCCCAGCAGGTCATGCTCAGAGCGGTAGGCGACGTGGGGGTCGTCGGAGGTCATGGGTGTCCTTCTGTAAAGGGTATTTGGTTGGGTAAAAAGTCAGTTGAGCTCGCGTGACCCACTTGGCCTTGGTGTTAGTTGGTTGCGAGGAATTCCGCGGCGCGGATGACACCGACCGGACGGCCTCCGCCGAGCACCTGCTCGCGAGACAGGGAGGCGAGGGCGCCGCCGTCGCTCTCGATGCCTAGCTCAGCAAGGGCGCGGAGGGTGACTGGCAGGCGGGCGCGGTCTCCGCCGTCGGAAATTTTGATAGCCAGGCCCCGGCCGTCCTGGAGCCCGACCAGCTGCAGGCCTTCGAAGCCGTCCTTGGCGAGCAGCCCTGGGACCGCGCGCATCAGGGCGGTGACGTCGCGGCCTTCGCCTGCGACCATCTCCGGGTGGCGGCGCATAGCCCTGGACACTATGCCTTCGGCGGTGACTTCTTCGGCGGCAGCGAGGCGGCCGTAGGCGCGGGCCATAGCGTGCAGGCTGTGGGCGAAGAGCGGGGTGCCGCAGCCATCGGTGCTGATGGCGGCTGCGTCTTCGCCGGTGAGCTCAGTAATGGTGTCCTTCACGAGCACCTGGAGCGGGTGCTCGGGGTGCAGGTGGCCCTTGACGGGCCAGCCGTTTATGACGCAAGTGGCGGCCATGGAGGCGTGCTTGCCGGAGCAGTTCTGGGCCACCTGGCTGCGCTGGTTGCCGGCACGAAGCCATTCTTCACGCTCGTCCAGGCCATAAGGGAGGTCGGTGCTGTTCTCGAGGGCGGTCTCATCGAGGCCGTGAAGCTTGAGTATCCGCCTGGCGCCTTCTTGGTGTTTTGCGGCGCCGGAATGGCTGGCGGCGGTCAGGGCTAGCAACTCTGCCGGGAGGTCCAGCCCGGCCCGGACCAGGGCGACGGCCTGTAGCGGCTTGAGGGAGGAGCGCGGGTACATCGGGGCGTCGGGTTCGCCGGCGCTGAAGAGGGTTTCGCCGTCCGAGCCTGTGGCGATCAGCGAGCCGTAGTGGACGCTTTCCACCAGGCCATCGCGGATGACCTCAACCAACGGGACGTGGCGGGGTGCGCGAAGGGGGGCGTTCACTGCGGTGGCGGCTGCGGCGTACGCCGCCGTGTCTGCTCCGGCGGGCGCTGCAAGGGCATGCGGGGTGGGCATGGCTTCCTTAGGTTTGGGGGTGGGCTTCTTGCTGGTTACTTGCTTGGGGAATTACTTGCTTGCGGAATTACTGCCTGAGGATTGCGTCCAGGGCCTCGCCCACTGCGTTGAGGTGGTCGGCCATTGCGGCGCTGGCGGCTGCGGAGTCCTGTTTTTCGATGGCGTCGACAATGCGGAGATGCTCTTCATCCGATGCGTGCTGGCGGTCAGCCACGAGGTTCAGCGTTTCGGACTGGTGGGCCAGGGCTTCCCGGATTTCCGCGACCACGCTGGCAAAGACCCTGTTGCCGCTGGCGCGGGCGACGGCGGAATGGAAGCTCGCGTCCAGGCTGACCCAGGCTTCGGGATCGGTCTCGCCGACCATGGTCTTGACGATGTCCTTGAGGGTCTCGAGTTCCTCGGCAGTGCGCCGCTGGGCCGCGAGTCCTGCGGCAGGAACCTCAATGTGGGGCCGGGCCTCGTTGAGATCGCGTGCCGAATACTGGCCCAGCGTGAGGTCGTTGGCCACCTTGTTGGCGACTACGAACGTACCCTTGCCCGTCCTGGTCAGCGTCAGGCCAAGCGCGTTGCACGAACGGAGGGCCTCACGGACGACCGAGCGGCTCACGCCGTACAGAGTTGCGAGGCTAGCTTCGGAGGCCAGCTTCTCGCCGACCTCGTAGGTGCCCGCTTCGATGTCCTGCCGGATGGCAGCGAAGACAGCTTCAGCCGCGCTGAGGCGGGCGAGGGGAGCGGGCTGCCGAAGGACTGCCCCGCTTGTGGCGGGACGCTCACCGGCCGCAGCGTCCTGGCTGCGGGCTGGCTGTCCGGTCTCGGCCTGTCCGGGTGTCCGGCTGTCTGACAGGTTCACGGTTAAGAATATGGCACGGGTCACAGGGATGTGTCAACGTGGGTGCTTTAGGCGCGGCGTGTCGGTTTCTGCCCAATCATTCCGGGCGGACCACGCCACCCCGCGGCAACGCGGAGAGTCTAGCTATGGGCGCCGAATGACATAGCAGAATCCGACCCCCTCTGGGCACGATCAAGCCCCGAGCCGATATGTAAAAAATAACGGCAATTCTTTACGCATTCCAGAAACGCTTCCCCCACGCTGCGTCGGTCTTGTTCTTCGGGGAAAGACCGTATCAAACGTGCGATCTGCGCTGCTCCCGGGCCGCCGTCGCGGTGTTGGTATTAGAGCCATCCATGTAGACAAAAAGTTGCCGCTCGGTCACCAGCGCGAGTCCCCGGTGCTCATGTCCCTGAGGGCCATTTCGTATCCCAGAGCCTGAAATACGTCCATGAATTTCGACGTCTCAACGGTGGGTTTGACGTTCTCAAGGTCGATCACGAAGGTGCGTGAAACATTGTATAAAGCAGCTACGACCCCAGCCCCTCGATCTCCTCCGGCGAGCACTTCTCCGAGGTCACTGGAACGGACACCCGAATCGCCACGTCAGAGCGGCCTGCGATGTTCACCTCGGCGCCCTGGCTGTTCAACGCCGTAAAAGACCAGTAGCCCTCGGGGGCTTTGCTCAGTTCCGTAGCCTGCGCAAATCCTCGCTGCTCCAACACAGGATTTACAGCATCCATCACGGAACGGAAGCGATCCGATGCAGCGACAAGGTCGCTCTCGCTCCGCCGTTGCGGCAGGAACAGGATGCAGCGGCCGTCCGGCTGGCGCAGGATCGACATCGGTTCGCCCTCCTTCCAGGCCACGGAGGGGATCTTCGCTTCAAGGGCGGCGGCAAGTTCATCGGGCAGCCCCACATAGGCCGCATAACTTTCCTGAACACTCGACGGCGGGACAGACGCTGAAGGCGCTGACGTCGTCGTGGGAGGTTCCGAAGCCGCGGGAGACGTCGTCGAACCCGGCGCGCAGCCGCACAAAACAATGGCCGCAACCGCCGTCAGAATCAGGAATCGTCCACGCATCATTCTTATCCCCCTCAATCCAGCCCAAGGAGGGCTGTTTCCACCCTAACGCCGAAGGATGGCTGCACCCATGGGCACTGGTGCCCATCGAAATAACTCCAGAACGCCACTACGTTTGCAGCAAAACAACAGCTCGCATACAAGGGGGAATTTTGGCCGGATTCTGGGGCGCGGACACCGCCCAGCTTCACACTTTGGCCGGGTCGTTGCGTAGCAGTGGAGAGCGTTTCACCTCACTGGCCCAGCAGTTGCAAGCCAGCCTGGACAACACAGCATGGAAGGGTCGCGACGGCGAAGCCTTCCGGCGCAGCTGGCAGTCGGAGCACCGCCAAGCGTTGTCCAAGTGCGCATCAATGCTCATGGAGCAGTCCAAGCTGCTTGAAAGCCACGCAAAGGAGCAGGAACGCGCGAGCCACTCCAACAGGGGAACAACCATCAGCGCCGGATCCGGTAAGGACCGTCCCGGTGAGCCCACCGGCCGGGACAAGCATGTGCCCATCAGCGGCGAGATTCCGGAAGGCGACGACGACCTGCAGCCTGACAAGATCGAACAGGGCGGCCTGGCAGACTGCTGGTTCCTCGCGGGCCTGGGCTCGGTGGTTCAGGACGATCCGAACTTCATTCGCGATCACATGGAACGCAACTCTGACGGCAGCTACACGGTGACCTTCTATAAAGACGGCGAACCCGTGGAGGTCACGGTGGAGGCGAGCCGGATCGAGGCTTCCGCTACGGATCCGGACGGAAACCCCAACTTCGCCACCGTCTATGAGAAGGCCGCAGCAGAGTTCTTCGGCGGCGACTACGGCGACATCGAATACGACGATCCGCAGAGAGCCCTCGAGGCCATCACCGGCAAGGAGGCGGAGAGCGAAGGCGAGCTCAGTTTCGACGAAATCCAGGACCGGCTCAACGACGGCCCGGTGGTGATGTCTTCGGAATCCGGCGGTGACTGGAATCCGTTTACCAGTAATGACGGCGACGTCGACGACGACAGGATAGTCGAAAACCATGTCTACGTTGTCTCCGAGATCAAGGACGGCAAGATCCACTTGATCAACCCCTGGGGTCCTGATGGCGGTACCGGCAGCGACGGCAATTCCAAGGCCGGCGACATCTGGCTCACCGAGGAGGAGTACCGTGAAAACTTCGAATCCGTGAGCTCCGTACCTTCCACGCGAAACAAGTGACCAGGAATAAGTGACCAGGAAAGAGTGAAGGGACCAGTGAAGGACATGATGGAAACCGTCACAGCCAAGCAGGGCACCCAGCCCCACATCCATGGCGTTCGCATCGGCGTCATGCGCCTCGGCAGGCCCGAAGGAATCGGCGTTGCCCGCCTCGCGCTCCGAAGCGACGACGAGTCACGCATTGAACTGCTGCGCGAAGGCGAAAGTGTGGAGTTGTTCGGCCAGGGGACACTCACGCTCCGGACCGTTCTCCTCCCGGGTGGAGAGTTCCAACGGGGCGCCGTGGTTTTGGACTTTGAGGGGGGCCCGGAAGACTAGGTCGTAAAGGGAGGCGTCGGATTCTGCCGGATCATTCCCACAAACAGCGGGCCCAACCTTGAAAAGGCGGGGTCCGCTTTGGCGTGCAGGGGAATGATCGAGCAGAATCCGGCACCAGCTGAAAGAAGCAAAGAAACTTTTGGTTCCGATCTTGCAATACGAGCCACAGCCCATAATATGGGATGAGTCTTAGTGGCGCCCATCACGGCAGCCTGTTCCTAGCGAACCTAATCGGCAGGGCATGCCCCTTACCCCAGAGCCTTCACCGACGAAGGCCCCAACGATCGGATTCCCATGTCAGACATCGTCGTCCTCATAAATACGGCGGTGGCGGTCTTAGCCACCGTAGTCCTCATCGTCCGCTTCAAAGTCAATCCCGTCATTTCCCTGGTCATCGGCTCGGTCTACCTTGGCCTTGCCGCAGGATTCGGCGTCGAAAAAACCATCGAGACCATCACCGGCGGCTTCGGGGAGATCATGATCGAGGTGGGCCTGCTCATCGCCTTCGGCGTCATGATGGGCTCGATCCTCAATGAAACCGGGGCCATCCGCCGCCTCGTCGAGCACCTGCTCCGCGTCTTCGGCCCCAAGCGATTGCCCTACACGATGGGCCTGGCGATCGGCACGGTCCTGCAGTCCATCTTCCTCGACGTGCTGCTGGTCATCTCCGCCCCGCTGGCCCGCAAACTCGCCCCGCGCATCGGCAAACTGGGCACGGCCCGCATGGCCACGGCGATGGCGATCGCCCTCGAATGCGGCATCGTCTTCATGGTCCCCGGCGTGGCCGCACTGGCACTTTCGGGCCTCCTGGACGTTCCGTTGGGCAAGATGCTGCTCTTCGGGCTCATCCTGATCATTCCCACCATCGTCATTTCCATCGCCATCATGACGTTCCTCTTCCGCCGTGGCTTCTGGAATGAGGCCAAGGACGAGGACCACACCTTCACAGCAGAGGAAGACCTGGAGGGCGAGGAAGAAGCGTCCGACGGCGGTCCGCGGCTTGCGCCGGGAGCCTCCCCGCCGGGAACGTCGCCGTCGGGAGCCGCGACATCTGGAACCGCCACCCAGCCGGCGACAGCGACCCAGACCGAGCCCGCCGCCGTCGCACTTGCCGAACGCGAACCCAAGCCGACGCCCCTCCCGCTCCTCTTCGCACCCCTCCTGACCTCACTTGTCCTCATCGCGAGCGGCGCCATCCTGGAGATCTTCAAGATCGAGATCGCCCCGCTGCAGCTCGTCGGCGAGCCCGTCATGGCACTGCTCATCGGCCTGATCGGAACCTGCCTCGTGGCCCGCTACGCCGTGGGCCAGAAGCGCGTGGAATCGGCCATCACCATCGGCTTCAAGGAGAGCGGCCAGATCCTCATCCTCACTGGCGTCGGGGCTCGCTCGCTGCCACCGTTGCAGCGGCCGGGCTGGGCGATATCCTGGGCGGCTTCTTCTCCGCCAGCACCGTGGCTCCACTCCTGGTGGTCTGGGGCATCGCAGCGTTGCTGCACATCGCCGTCGGCTCCGTGACCCTCTCGGCCATCACCGCAGCCGGACTGCTCGCGCCCATCGCCCCGGCGATCGGCCTCGACCCCGTGCTGCTTGCGCTGGCCGCAGGCGCAGGCTCGCTCTTCATGGTCCACGTCACCAGCAACACCTTCTGGCTGCTGCAGTCCCTCTTGGGGCAGAGTGTGAGGGGTGCACTGAAATCGGTGACCGTAGGAGTATCTGTGGCGTCCGTCGTCGCGATCCTGCTGATCATGCCCATGAGCTTGCTGTTCTGACTGCCCTGAATCCCGAATCGCCGGAACCGGCCAACCGACAGAAGAAACACAAAAGGAAGACCATGACACAGACACCCATCGCACCGCTGGACGGCGTCCGCGTGCTGGAACTGGGCAACTACATCGCAGCCCCGACTGCAGGCAGGCTGCTGGCCGATTTCGGCGCCGAGGTCATCAAAGTGGAGCGGCCCGGGACCGGTGACGAACTGCGGAACTGGCGCCTCTACAAGGGCGACACCTCGATGCTGTACCGCACCATCAATCGGAACAAGAAGTCGGTGGTCCTTGACCTTCGCACCGAGGCCGGTCGGCAGGCCGTGCTGGAGCTGGCCGCGAAGTCCGACATCCTGCTGGAGAACTTCCGGCCGGGAACCCTGGAAAAGTGGGGGCTTGGCCCAGAGGTGCTCAACGAAGCCAATCCCGAACTGATCATCACCCGGGTTTCTGCCTTCGGCCAGACCGGTCCGCTGTCCGCCCGGCCCGGCTTTGCCGCCGTCGCCGAGGCCTATGGCGGCTTCCGGAATCTCGTGGGAGACCCGGACCGCCCGCCGGTACGGGTGGGAGTCTCTATCGGCGACTCGATCGCCGGACTCTACGCCGCATTTGGCTCCATGATGAGCCTGTACCAGCGTGAGGCCCGACGCCGGGCGGCCGGCGCAGCGTCTCAGGTCACCAGCGCCGAGTCGCAGCTCACCGGCGCTCAGGTCACGGAGATTCCGCTCACCGAGCGGGTCATCGACGTCGCCCTCAATGAGGCGATGTTCTCCATGATGGAATCCCTCATCCCCGACTATGAAGCCTATGGCGTGGAGCGTCAGCGCACGGGCGGCCGCATGGAAGGGATCGCCCCCTCCAACGCCTACTTCTGCAAGGACGGCTCCAGCATTGTGGTGGCCGGGAACGGGGACTCTATCTTCCAGCGCTACATGGAAACGATCGGTCGCCCGGACCTTGGCGCCGATCCCGCTTTGCAGAGTAACGCAGGCCGGTGGGAACGGCGGGAGGAGCTGGACCAGGCTATTGGCGAATGGACGGGCAAGCTCAGCGCCGCCGAGGCCTTGGCCGCCCTCGATGCCGCCGGTGTTCCTGCCGGGCCGATCTATACCGCCGCCGATATATGTGAGGACTCGCAGTACCGGGCTCGGAACATGGTCCAGAGGTTTGACGTCTCCATGGGCCAGGAGACCATTACCGACGTCGGCTTCCCCGGAATCGTGCCGGTGATCGGCGGCCAGTCGCTGCCTATCCGCAACCTCGGCCCGGACCTCGGCGCCGACACCCAGGACATCCTCGGCGGGCTTCTGAACCTGGACGCCGGGCAGATCGCGGCGGCCTCCGGACAGGCCGTTTCCGACAAGGTCCGCGAGGAGGCACTTCAGGCATGAGCATCAACAACACCCAATTCACCTTCCAGCCGGTAGCCGAGCTCCGGGACGTCACGCTGCGCGACGGCCTCCAGCTCACCGGCAAACTCCTGTCCACTGAGCGCAAGGTGGAAGCCGTCCGGGAGCTCCTGCGCCTGGGCGTACCGTCGATCGAACTCGGCTCCATGGCACGCCCGGACCTCGTCCCCACCATGGCCAACACCCTCGACGTGGTTCAGGCCCTCACTCCAGGGGAGCTGGAAAAGTGCTGGATCTGGGTGGCAACTCCCGGGCACGTGGCCAAGGCAGCGGCCACCGGAGCGCGTAACTTCCAATACTGCTTCTCGGCCTCGGATTCCCACAACAAGGCCAACATCGGCCGCACTACTGAGGAGAGCCTCGCCGCGCTGCCCCAGGCAATCCAATACACGAAGGAAGTCAATGGGCAGATCCAGTTGTGCATCGCCACGTCCTTCACGTGCCCCTTCGAAGGCCCGGTGTCCGAAGATCGTGTTCTCGCCATCGCCAACGACCCCCGCGCCGAAGGCACCTGCGACATCGTCATCTGCGACACCCTTGGCCAGGCTGTTCC
This sequence comes from Arthrobacter sp. ISL-30, assembly GCF_018613855.1. Classification (GTDB taxonomy): domain Bacteria; phylum Actinomycetota; class Actinomycetes; order Actinomycetales; family Micrococcaceae; genus Arthrobacter. The sequence goes on along the minus strand of NZ_JAGGPK010000019.1, from coordinate 6,517 downwards.
GGCACAGGTCAGCAGCCTGGTCGGCCGCGTTCGGGAGGAATCCGCGTCCCGGCGCATCGTGTATCACGGCCACGATACGTGGGGCCTGGGGGTGGCTAATACCCTTGCAGCCATCCAGGCCGGAGCAACGCTGGTGGACGGTGCCCTCGGTGGACTGGGCGGCTGCCCCTTCGCGCCGGGCGCCAGCGGCAATACCTCCAGCGAGGACATCCTGTTCGCCACGCGCCCTGGCTGGCTGACTCCAGATACCTTCGCCGGAATGGTGGCGCTCTCGGAGAAACTGTTGGCCGAGCTCGGCGAACCCAACCGTTCAAAGGCGGCCCAGGGCGCAAGGTCCAAGGCCGAGGCGTTCGAATGGGTCCTCACTCGCGACCCCCAAACTGCCGGCACCACCGGCGCAACTGAAGGGAAGAACTGAGAATGGGCTACAGCTTTCTCGTCACAACCGCTATCCCTGAGCCTGGCCTGCAGATCCTCGAAGACGCCGGCCGCGTCACCGTACTGCCTGAACCGCCAGGCTACGAAGAGCTGGCCGCGCTTTGCGCCTCAGGCGAGTTCGACGTCGTCCTCACCCAACTGCGCGACGTCATCGATGCGCCTCTACTGCAGAAGGCCCGGGTCCGGGGCGTCTCCAACTACGCCGTCGGTTACAACAACATCGACGTCGACGCCGCCACCCGGGCGGGCGTCCTGGTGGGCAACACTCCTGGAGTCCTGACGGATGCGACGGCGGATATAGCCATGCTGCTCATCCTGGGAACGGCCCGCCGCGTGGTGGAAGCCGACCGCCTGGTTCGTGACGGGAATTTCCACGGCTGGGAGCCTGAGCTCCTGTTGGGGCGGGATGTTTCGGGGAGCGTTCTTGGGCTGGCGGGCTTTGGCAGGATTGCGAAGGCCACGGCCAAGCGGGCCATGGGTTTTGAGATGGAGGTCCTGTTCTCTCCGCGGCCACCGGGGGATAGGCCCGTGAGCGACGAGGAACTCGGCGAATTCGCGGGCAAGGTCAAGCAGGTTCCCTGGCCCGAGCTCGTGGAACGCAGCGACTTCCTCTCCGTCCATGTGCCGCTCAACGAGCAGACCCGGCACTTGGTGGACGCTGATGTCCTCGCCCGCATGAAGCCCGACGCCATCCTGATCAACACCGCTCGAGGGCCTATCGTGGACGAGGCCGCCCTCGTCACGGCGCTGAAAAGCGGAACCATCGCCGGGGCCGGCCTGGACGTCTTCGAGGACGAGCCCAGGCTGGCACCTGGACTGGCAGAGCTGCCCAACACGGTGCTCCTGCCGCACGTCGGCAGTGCCACGGTGGCGGTGCGCAGTGAGATGGCCCGGCTCAGCGCACTCAACGCGGTGGCCATGGCCGAGGGACGGGTACCGCCGCATCCCGTCAATCCATAAAGATAGGAACGCGAGGTCACTCACGGCCCATGTTATCCACCAACATGGGCCGTAAATGACCGGTGTCGCGTTTGGAGGCAGGGGCTAGGACTTACCCTCTCCGGGGAAGCGGCCCCCCACCAGGCGCGTCATGTGCTCCGCAGTCTCCAGGAGGGTCTCCACCCAGGCCTGGCACTGTTCGAGCGGCATGCGCAGGGTGGGGCCGCTGATGGTCAAGGCGCCCAGGAGGTTCGCGGAGGAATCGAAGACCGGTGCCGAGAGGCCCGAGGCGCCGTCTTCGCGCTCGCCCACGGTAATCGCGAAACCGTCGGCGCGGGTCTGCTTGACCACTGCCGCAAGGTCTTCCGAACTAGTGATGGTGGACTCGGTAATGGACTCGAGTTGATCCTGAAGCACGGAGTCCAGCAACTCCTGGTCCCAGGCGAGCAGCACGCGGCCGGCGGAACCGGCATGCAACGGCAGGACCTTGCCAACGTGCATTTCGCGTCGCAGGGCGTGCCGGGTCTCCGCCAAGGCGACGCAGACGCGGTAGTGCTGTTCTGCCTTGAAGAACGTGGCCGTCTCGCCCGTGGTATCTCTGAGCTCCTTCAGCAGCGGGCTGATGACGTCCAGGACTTCCTTGCCCCTGGTGGCAGGAGCCGCCCAATAGGCCATACGAAGTCCGATGCGATAGGCGTCCTCTTCGCGGTCAAGGAAGCCCTGGGAGGTCAGGTTGGTTACCAGGCGCTGAACGGTGGACGTGGGCATTCCTGTGGCTTCCCGGATGTCGCCCAGGGTCAGTACAGGCTTCGCCAGCGAGAACGCGTCCAGGATGGCCGTGATCTTCCCCAGGACAAGCAGGGGATTGTTCGTGGATTTCGCTGAGGAATCGGACGCCGGCATACGACTCACGCTAGACGGTGGGTCATGGGCCGTCCAGTTGGTGGAAACGTCCGCCTATCGGTCCCCGCGCAACCGTTCCATGTCCCGTCGGTCCTTCTTGGTGGGTCTGCCGGCGCCGCGGTCCCGCTGGGGGATTCCCAGGGCAGGGGCCACCGGCCGCGGGGGAGTGTGGTCGGTGAAGCAGTGCGACGCCGCCTCTGCTCCCACACGCTTGGCAATTAGCCTCCGTACCTCGATGATGCGTTCGAAACCGGGCTGTCGGACGCGAAGAGTGTCCCCGGGGACAACGCTTTGCGAGGCTTTGACCGGATTGCCGTTGAGGCGGACGTGACCGGCGCGGCAGGCGGCGGTGGCAGCTGATCGGGTCTTAAAGGCGCGGACGGCCCACAACCAGGCATCGACGCGGACATTTGCGGGGGCGGAAGGCAGGCTTGTCATGGCTGCGAACGAGTATAGCCCTCAGCCGGGGCGCGCTCGCGTCGGATTCTGCCGAATCATTCCGGGGGCATACAGCACAACCCGCTTGATTCCGCCCTTGGCAAGCCCTGGACGCTGAATGATCGAGCAAATTCCGGCAGACAACGAGCCCCTTGTCAGGCCGCATCGGCGGTGCACATAGTGGAGGAAGCCACCATTGCCCCAATCCGGGGCAGGCTACGGGAGGGCGGGCAATGCTGCTCGAGAATAAGGTCGCGGTGATTTACGGAGCCGGCGGATCCATTGGCGATGCCGTTGCGCGGGCGTTCGCCTCGGAGGGCGCCTTTGTCTACCTCGCCGGACGCACCCAGGAAAAGCTGGACCGGGTAGCCACTGACATCCGCAATGACGGCGGAAAGGCGGAGACAGCATTGGTGGACGCCTTGGATGAAACACAGGTTGAGGCATTCGTGGAAGGAGTGGTGAAGAAGTCCAGGAAGATCGATATTTCCTTCAACCTCATCTCTTACGGAGATATCCAGAAGCCACTCATGGAGATTTCCACTGAGGATTTCCTGCATCCCATCAACTGCGCCAGCCGCTCGCATTTCCTTACCACTCGGGCTGCGGCACGGCACATGATCAAGGTACGGTCCGGCGTCGTCCTCCTCTTCGGCGGTTCCGGTCCCCAGACGCTGCCTGGCCTGGGCGGCTTCAAGGTGGCGCTCGACGCGATGGAGGGGATCCGCCGCCAGTGGGCCATCGAGCTGGGGCCGCATGGCGTCCGGGTGGTGACGATCGTGACCGGCGGAATCGTGGAGACCATTCCTTGGCAGGCGGATGGAAGGGACGCCATCGCGCGGAGTATCCAGGACGCCGCCCACCTCCATCGGACGGCGACATTGCACGACGTCGGCAACGTTGCGGCATTTGCTGCCTCGGATAAAGCGAGCGCCATTACCGATGCCACCATCAACATCTCCAGCGGCGCGATCGTCGATCCTTAGGCAGGGTTGCCCCCTGACTGGATGCGGGCCAGCAGCACCAAACGCTGCGAAGCCAGCCGATCTCATCCTTGGCGTATCCACCGCTGACTCCAGGCACGCCACCCTGGCTGCAGCCCCGTAGACTGCTTCCCGGCTGTCTTCCGGTTTAGAACGTCCTCTGCTGGAGCAGTTCCCGCAGGCTGAGGGGCTGCCGGCCGGTTAGCTCCCGCACGGCCGACGTCGGCCCTGCCATTTGCCCCTGCGCGATGGCCAGGTACGTGCTCACCCAGGCGTCCAGCTGCCACTGCTCGACGCCGTAGTGCTCACGGGAGGCGTAGGCTTCTTCGATCGTTTCGGGAACATAGGTGATAGTTCGTCCGGTTCCCTCGGTCAGGAGGGCGGCGACTTCCCGCAGCGAAAGGTCCTCCGGCCCGGTCAACTCGTATACGCGATTGATGTGCAGGGCCGGGTCCCGCAGTACGGTCACAGCGCAGCGGGCGACGTCTTCGCGGGCGCCGGCGGCCAGGACACCCTCGCCGGCTGGCCCACGGATCACTCCGTCAGGGCCGGCCAGCAAAGGCAGGGAGTCGAGGAAGAAGTCATTCCGGAGGAAGGTGTAGTCCATGCCGGATGCCCTGATCCGCTCCTCGGTGGCGAAGTGTTCGCGCGCCAGGGTGAAGGCCGCGTCTTCCGATGCTCGGAAGAATGAGGTGTACACAATGTGCTGCACCCCGGCCTCGGCCGCGGCATCCACGAACGTGAAGTGCTTCTTCACACGGTCCGGGGCTTCCCGGATGGAGACCATGAAGAGCGTTTTGACACCTTCCAAGGCCGTGCAGGAAGTGACAGGATCGGCATAGTCCAGCACCGACGTCGCCGCCCCCTGGAGATCAGGTGCCCGACGGGCGTCCCGTACCAGCAGGCGCTGCGGGACCCCGGCATCGGCGAGGAACCGCGCCACCGTCCCGCCAATATTGCCGTTGGATCCGGTGATGGCGAGTTCGGGCATGCTGTTCATGGAGCCTCCCTTGCTTTCTGGACGACGCTCTTCGGTCGGCGTTGCCGGGGCGCGTCTAACCGAGCCTACGCCGGCCGAGCTTACGCTTCCCGCGTGGACGGTGACCTGGTGTGCGAAGGATCCCGCTCCGCGAGTTCCCCGATCACGCCGTCGATCTTTTCCATCAGCGCGGAGTCCAAGTGCACGCCTGAGGCCGCCGCCGTATCGGCGATCTGCTCGGGCCGCGAGGCGCCGATGATTGCCGACGCAACGTTCTTGTTCTGCAGCACCCAGGCAACGGCCAGCTGCGGCATGGTGAGCCCGGCCTCCGCAGCGATTGGCTTGAGCTGCTGGACGCCCTCGAGGATGTCTTCCTTCATCCAGCGTTTAATCATGTTGGCCCCGCCCTTTTCATCCGTGGCCCGGGTGCCTTCGGGCGCCGGCTGGCCGGGCAGGTACTTACCGCTCAGCACGCCCTGGGCGATGGGCGACCAGACGATCTGGGAGATGCCCAGCTCCTCCGACGTCGGGACCACCTCGGCCTCGATCACACGCCACAGCATGGAGTACTGCGGCTGGTTGGAGATGAGCTGGAAACCCAGTTCCTTCGCAAGGGCATGCCCCGCGCGCAACTGCTCGGCCGTCCACTCGCTGACGCCGATGTAGAGGGCCTTGCCCTGCCGGACGATGTCGGCGAACGCCTGCATCGTTTCTTCCAGGGGCGTTTCGAAGTCGTACCGGTGTGCCTGGTAGAGATCAACATAGTCGGTCTGCAGGCGGCTAAGGGAGCCGTCGATAGATTCCATGATGTGCTTGCGGGACAGCCCGACGTCGTTGTGGCCTTTGGGTCCGGTCGGGCCGAAGACTTTGGTAAAGATCTCCAGGGACTGCCTGCGCTCGCCCTTGAGGGCTTCGCCGAGGACTGTTTCCGCCACTGTATTGGCGTACACATCCGCCGTGTCGAAAGTGCTGATGCCGGCGTCGAGTGCTGCCCGCACACACTGAGTGGCGACGTCGTTCTCCACCTGTGAGCCATGCGTGAGCCAGTTGCCGAACGTGATTTCCGAGACTTTGAAGCCGCTGTTACCGAGGTATCTGAATTCCATGACTCCCACGCTAGTCGAAGGTGCTGCTTCTGGGAAAGGGTTTTCCCGAAAGTGCAGGCAAATGCGGACATGAGGTCGGCACACGGTGTTTGAGCGGCCAAATTCAGCATCGCGCCTTGCCACAACCGCTCAAGAGTACGTACATCCTGTTCGTTATTATGTTTGCCGCGAGCATCGTCCCGCTCGTTCTGAGGGAAGTGTAGCTGCTCTCGCTGGATGCTCACTGCTCTGGGCGCGGTGTCGGTTCTCCTAGGGCTTGCCTTGGTCACGAATCTCAATGGGCCCACCGAGGCCCTGGAGAAGGAGATGGGAGAATCGTCTCGGCGGGAAAGTAGTGGCTCGGCCTCTATGCCCGCTGGGACTGGGGCACTGCCGGCTTCCAGCTCATGGGGATTCCGTTGACCGACGGCATGATGCTCCCCTCCAAGATGAAGTGGAAGTTTTCGTCGTCGTTGACGGGCGCCCACCATCCGCTGGACGGGCAGTGATGTCCCGTCCATAGGCTCTGGGACTTTCCGTTGTCGCTGAGCCCGGTGTGCTGGAGCAGGATGCGCTTTTTCATGTTTGGTTCCTTTGGGGCACTTTCTGTTGACGGATGACGGTGAAAAGGGAAGTTCGCTGGTCGGGCCTGCCAAACCGCTGTTTCTGTAAGCCCAGTCAGTGGAAGCCCGGATTACGCGGAGACCAGGTTATGCCAGTCCGCTACGAGGGGCAGGTTGTGCGCTTCGGAG
>NZ_JAGGPK010000001.1 GCF_018613855.1 Arthrobacter sp. ISL-30 | reverse complement strand
CCGAAAGACCTCCGCCGAGTCGCCGCCACACTCAACCGCCGGCCCCGGCCCACCCTGAACCTGCAAACCCCAGCCAACCGGCTCAACGAACTGCTGCTGGCAGCCTAAACCCCAGCGTTGCCCCGACTACTTGACTCCGCCGCGCGCATAACGACAACAACTGCTAGCGACTTGGGCTTGCCCCCGAAAACGGAAGTTGCGAGCTTTCAGCCCCTAATCCAACCCCATCGCATTCCGCACCTCATCAAGGATGTGGTGCATGGCCGCCTCAGCGGCCTTGGCATCGCCCCCGGCAACAGCGGCGGCAACGTCTTCATGTGCCTGGAGTGCCTCCGGTCTCGGGCGGAAGGGCATCAAGCCCTGGCGGGTGCGGCTGGTGAGGACCTCGGCCACCATGCCCTCCAGCGCCATAAACATTTCATTGCCGCAGCTGTGTAACAGCAGCTGATGGTAAGCGATGTCCGCGGCAAGGAACCCCTCCAGGTCTCCGGCCTCACCCAGCCGCCGCAGCTCGGCCGCCAATCCCAAAAGCCTGTTTCGCTCAGCAGCACTAGCCCGCCGTGCCGCACCGGCGGCGGCAATAGGCTCAACCGCGATCCGCAGTTCCGTGAGACTGCTGTATTGCTCCGCGCGCCGTTCCGAAGCCAGCCGCCACCTCACCAGCTTGGGATCGAAGACGTTCCACAGCTCAGGATTCTGCACCACGATCCCCACCCGCCGGCGGGAGTAGACCAGGTTCATTGATTCCAGGACCCGCATGGTGTCGCGGGCGACTGTGCGGGAAATTCCGTAGTCCTGCTGCAGGTCGTCCAAGGTCAGGCGCTGGCCGGGGGGCATCGCGCCTGAGGCAATAGCCTCCCCCACTGCGTCAAGGACCCGTTGATGCAGGGCGGGGCCCGAACTGCCCGCTGGCGTTGTCCCGCTTTCGTCCTCTGTCGCCGTCGACATCCAAACCTCCCTGTAGGCACGCGAAGTGCACCTCCAGACTAACCGACCCAGAGGCGAAAGGTATGACTTGTGTTACATAAAGATAGTACCTATCGGTCAAAATGGTGCTATCTTATTTTTCACCGGCGGCCAGACAGCCCGCCAGCGCTTCACCCGAAGCCAACGACGTCTTCCACTGGAGATTGAACAATGAAGTGTCCTCCCACCCACCTTGTTGTCATGGGCGTTGCCGGAGCCGGCAAGTCCACCATTGCCGAAGAACTTTCGCATGCCCTTCACTGGGTCAAGGCTGAGGCGGACGAGTTCCATCCCGAAGCCAACATCAGCAAAATGAGCCAGGGCATCCCCCTGCAGGATGAGGACCGCTGGCCGTGGCTGCTGCAGATCCGCAACTGGATGACAACGCAGGCACAAGCAGGAAACAGCACTGTCCTGACCTGTTCGGCGCTTAAGGCCAGCTACCGCAGCCTGTTGGCTGAGGCGGAGGGCCGCGTCGCCTTCCTGCACCTCGACGGCGCTGCGGAACTCCTCGGGCAACGCATGCAAAACCGTGAGGGCCACTTCATGCCGACCACGCTCCTGCCCAGCCAGTTGGCCACCCTTGAGCCCCTGTCTGCAGACGAACTGGCCGGAGGAAGCCTTCGATTGGACATCTCCCGCTCTCCCGAACAACTCGTCGATGACATCATCAGCGCGCTGCAGCTGACTCGCGCCGCGCAGCCTCTCACCCCCGCCTGACCGGGCGTCACGCCAGACCGGCGCCGCTGCTTATCAGCATCACCCCTAACAAAACCTGTTTCAAAGGAGAACCATGACCATCGAAGGATGGACTCAAACGCTGGGAGCCGGACCGCTCCTGCTCATCGCGGCAGCGGCAATCGCTGTCCTGCTCTTCCTGATCATCCGGCTGCGCATGCACGCCCTGGTCGCCCTGATCCTGGTCAGCCTCGCCACCGCTTTCGCCACTGGCATTCCCACCAACCAGATCGTGCCGGTACTGGTTAATGGCTTCGGCACCACCCTGGGCACGGTGGCCCTGCTGGTCGGGCTGGGTGCGATGCTCGGTCGGATGGTGGAGATCAGCGGCGGGGCCAAGGTCCTGGCCGACTACCTGATCTGCGTGTTCGGTGAAAAGCGGGCGCCTTTCGCGCTCGGCCTCGCCTCGCTGATCTTCGGCTTCCCCATCTTTTTCGACGCCGGCCTTGTGGTCATGCTGCCCGTGGTCTTTGCTGTGGCGCACCGACTGGGTGGCGGGGTCCTCCGGTACGGCCTGCCCGCTGCCGGCGCGTTCTCCGTTATGCACATCTTCCTGCCGCCCCACCCGGGTCCGGTGTCGGCGTCGGCCTTCTTCGATGCCAATATCGGGCTGGTGCTGATCGTCGGCCTCCTGACCGCGATCCCTACCTAGTGCGCCGTGTCTTATGTTTGTTTGATGTTGGGCTTGGGATGATTGGGGCATGGCGAATCGTCCTGCTCCTGCCCTGGTGTTGCGTGAGGGTGATCGTGACCGACTGTCGTCTCTGGTGCGATCTTCCATGGGATCGGCGGGGTTGGCGCAGCGGGCGCGGATCGTATTGCTGGCTTCGGAGGGAGTGGCGAACTACCGGATCGCCGAGCTGGTGGGGGTCTCCCAGCCGACCGTGACCTCGTGGCGGGGACGGTATCAGGACCGTGGAATGGCCGGGCTCAGTGACGAGGCGCGCAGCGGCCGGCCCAGGGAGATTGATCGGAAGAAGATCATCGCCGCCACGCTGGCCCCGCCACCGAAAAAGCTCGGGGTGACCCATTGGTCCTCGCGGCTGCTGGCGGCGCACCTGAAGATTGATTTCGCCACCGTGGCCAGGGCGTGGCGGGAGGCCGGGGTGAAGCCGTGGCGCATGGAGACGTTCAAGTTCTCCACCGACCCGGAACTGGTGGCGAAGGTCACCGATGTGGTGGGCCTGTATCTGGCGCCGCCGGAGAACGCCGTCGTTCTTTGCGTTGATGAAAAAAGCCAGATCCAGGCACTGGACCGGACGGCGCCGATGCTTCCGATGCAACCCGGCCTGGCTGCCCGGCGCACGCACGACTATGTGCGGCATGGGACCTCAACGCTGTTCGCCGCGCTGGAGATCGCGACAGGCAAAGTTACCGCGGCAACCAAGCCCCGGCACCGGCATCAGGAGTTCTTGGCCTTCCTGAAGCAGGTCGCGAAAGCCTACCCAGGGCAGGAACTGCACCTGGTCATGGACAATTACGCGGCCCACAAAAAAGCCGAGGTCAGGCACTGGCTGGCCGCCAACCCGCGCATCCACACCCACTTCACCCCGACCTCCGGTTCATGGCTGAACCTGGTCGAGGTCTGGTTCGGCATCATCGAACGCCAGGCAATCCACCGCGGCACGTTCACCTCCGTCACCGACCTGAACCGGAAGATCCGGGCGTTCATCAACGGCTGGAATTCCCGGTCCACACCATTCGTATGGACCAAAACACCCGAGCAAATCCTCGCCAAAGCCAAACCAAAAACAACTAAAGACTCAGCCCACTAGTACGTCACTGCCTACCTCTACGGTCTGTATACCGGCAAGCGGCTGACCCTTCCCGTTCCGGAACTGCTGGGCCATGCAAGCGCTGAAGCCGAAGCGCACCCGCCCCGCTTCCGCACCATCATTGGCCTGCTGCTGCTGCCGCTCGTGCTGATCTTCGTCAACACCGGCCTCAACACGCTCGCAGCATCCGGCGTCCTGCCGGAATCCGCCCGCAATGAACTCTGGTTCCAGCTTCTCCGCACGCTCGGCGAAACCCCGGTGGCGCTACTCATCGCAGTGCTCGTGGCCGTCTTCGTCCTCGGATCGCGCCGGGGAGTGCACGGCGGAGCCATCGAGAAGCTGCTCGAATCCTCCCTTGGACCGGTCTGCTCGGTCATCCTGATCACCGGTGCCGGCGGTATGTTCGGAGGCGTCCTCCCTACCTCCGGCATTGGCTCCGCACTGGCCGACGTCCTTGGCAACCTGGGGATCCCGCTGATCGTGGCCGGCTTCCTGATCTCCGCCATTCTCCGCATCGCCCAAGGTTCCGCCACCGTCGCGCTGACCACTACGGCCGGCCTGATTGCCCCGGCCGTAGCAGCCGCCGGACTCAATGGCATGCAGATTGCTGCCCTGGTCATCGCAGTCGCCGCTGGTTCGGTGGTGGTGTCGCACGTGAACGACTCCGGGTTCTGGCTTGTTGGCCGATTCTTCGGAATGGACGTGAAGACCACGCTGCTCACCTGGACAGTGATGGAGACGCTGATCGGCGTCATGGGTTTCGCCATCGCCGCCATCATCTTCTGGCTCGCGGGGGTCGCCGGCTGACACGGGCTCCCAATTCGGCCCCATGCAAGCGGCTCTCGTTCGGGGCACAAATCCTCTGGCCCGGCCAATGTCTCCCCGCGATACTTTAAGCAACCTGCTGCGAGAGGGGAAGCCCATGGAGTCCTTGCCAGCCGCACCACGCCGTCGAAGGGGCCGCGTCCGCGCCCTTGCCGCCGGAGCCGCCGTCGTCATCCTGATGGCGACCGGCTGCACGGGCAATCCGGGTACGGCTCCCACTTCTCCAGGCGCCAGCCCGCCCCCGGGGCAGAACACCCAAAACAACCAGAACACCCAGGCTCCGCAGCCGCCCCAGGCCGCTGCGGACATTCCCGCCATCATCGAGAACGTCCAGCCGTCCGTTGTCACGGTGTTTACCCAGGACGGGGTGGGAAGCGGCGTGGTCTATGCCGCCGACGGATTGATCCTGACCAACGAACACGTCGTGCGCGGAAACTCCGACGTTGAGGTGGCGTTCGCCGACGGGCAGCGCGTGGCCGGGACAGTGCGTGCCACGGATCCGATCTCGGATCTAGCGCTGGTGGAAGCCCAGCGCACGGGCCTGCCAGCTGCGAAGTTCCAGACGGACCTGCCCCGTATTGGGGAACTGGCAGTTGTCATCGGGTCTCCGCTGGGATTCGAAAACACCGCGACATCGGGCATCATTTCCGGACTTCATCGGCAGATTCCCGGGTCAGCCGCGAGCAGCCAGTCACTGGTGGACCTGATCCAGACGGATGCCGCCATCAGCCCTGGCAATTCCGGCGGTGCGGTGGTGAACTCCCGCAGTGAAGTCATTGGAATCAGCGAGGCCTACATCCCGCCGCAGTCCGGCGCCGTGGCGCTCGGCTTCGCGATTCCTGCCGCGACGGCGGTTCGCGTGGCCGAGCAGTTGCTGGAGGACGGCACGGCCGATCACTCCTTTATCGGCCTCTCCCCCGCCGAAATCACGCCCCAGATTGCGGAGCAGCTGGGCCTTCCGAACACGGATGGCGTCTTGGCCATATCAGTGGTCCGGGGCGGCCCGGCGGCAGATGCCGGATTACGGCCCGGAGACGTGCTACTGGCGCTGGAGGGCGACAAGCTCGACGCCCCGGAGGACCTCTTGGCTGCGCTCCGGAACAAGACTCCCGGCCAGACAGTGACCCTCGAATATCGCAGGGGTGCGGACACCCAGGAGGCGAAAGTGGTGCTTGAGGCACGGCCGGCGACAGAAGGCTAAGCTCCCGCCGTCGGCCGCTGCCCCAAAAGCGGGGCCTACAGGCCGCCAGCCAGCTTGTAGTATGCCGCGTTCCAGGCCAGTTCCTTCTTGAACTGCTTGATGGTGGTGCCGTCATCAATGGTCAGCAGTTCGGTCTGGGCGATCTCGGCGAAGTCCTCGAACACGTCCATACCGACCTGGGTGGAAAGCACGGTGTGATGCGCTGCGCCGGCGGTCAGCCAGGCGGCGGCCGACGTCGCGAAGTCCGGCTTCGGGGACCAAAGTGCCCGCGCGACGGGCAGGTTAGGGAGCGGTTCGTCGAGGTCGACAACGTCCACGGCGTTGGCGACGAGGCGGAAGCGGTCGCGCATATCGGACAGGGCGACGACGACGCCGGGGCTCGCGTCGGTGTCGAAGACCATGCGGACGGGGTCTTCCTTGCCACCGATGCCCAGCGGGTGGATTTCCACGCGCGGCTTCTTTGCGGTCAGGGACGGGCAAACCTCGAGCATGTGCGCGCCCAGGATCTTCTCCTGGCCAGGAGTGAGGTGATAGGTGTAATCCTCCATGAGCGAGGCACCGCCGGGCAGGCCAGCACCCATCACCTTCGCTGCACGGACCAGGATGGCCGTCTTCCAGTCGCCTTCGGCGCCGAAACCGTACCCGTCGGCCATGAGCCGCTGGACAGCCATTCCGGGCAGCTGTCGCAGCTCACCCAGGTCTTCGAAGGACGTGGTGAAAGCAGCGGAGCCATTGGCTTCCAGGAAGGACCGCAGGCCGAGTTCGATCCGCGCGCTGTACCGCAGCGACTCGTGCCGGGCACCGCCGGCACGCAGTTCCGGCACCACCTCGTAGAGCCGCTCGTACTCGGCCACCAAGGCGTCGACGTCGGACTCCGCGGCGCCGTGGACGGCGTCGGCAAGTTCGTTCACGGACCAGGTGTTGACGGAGACGCCGAAGCGCAGCTCCGCTTCGGTCTTGTCGCCTTCGGTAACGGCGACGTTGCGCATGTTGTCGCCGAAACGGGTGAGCTTGAGGATGCGGACGGCGGCCCATCCAGCGGAGGCTCGCTGCCAGGCACCGACCTGGCGAGCGACCTCGGGGTTGGACACGTGCCCGACTACAGTCTTCCGCGGCACGCCGAGGCGAGACTGGATGTACCCGAATTCGCGGTCGCCATGGGCGGCCTGGTTCAGGTTCATGAAGTCGAAGTCGATGTCCGCCCAGGGCAGATCCCTGTTCGCCTGGGTGTGCAGGTGCAGCAGCGGCTTGCGGAGGATGTCCAGGCCCTGGATCCACATCTTCGCCGGGGAGAAGGTGTGCATCCAGGCGGTCACGCCGATGACGGCGTCGCTGGAGTTTGCCTCCAGGGCGGTGCGGCGAATGGCATCCGAATCCGTCAGGACGGGCTTCCAGACGAGCTTGACCGGCACCTCGGAGGATTCGTTCAGGGCTGCTGCAATCTCCTGCGACTGCGCGGCTACCTGCTTCAGGACATCCTCGCCGTAGAGGTGCTGGCTTCCGGTCAGGAACCAGACCTCATACTGCTCAAGGGACGTGCTGTTAGCGGCGGTGCTCATCGTTGTTCTCCTGGAAAGTTATCTGTCGGTGGCCACGACCAGGCGGTCAGGGCGTGGGATTTCGTGGTGTTGCCGCCTAGCGGCCGTAGACGTTCTGATAGCGGGCGTAGAGCGAATCAATCTGGTCCTTGCCGATGGGCAAAGGCTCGCCCAGCTGCCGGGAAATATGCACAGTGCGCGCCACTTCCTCACACATCACCGCGGCCTTGACCGCCGCGCGGGCATCCTTGCCAATGGTGAACGGGCCGTGGTTTTGCATCAGGACGGCCGGGGAGTTCGAGTTCTTCAGCGTCGCTACGATGCCCTGGCCGATCGAGTCGTCACCGATCAGCGCAAACGGGCCCACCGGAATCGGCCCGCCGAACTCGTCGCCCATCATGGTCAGCACGCAGGGGATCTCCTCGCCGCGGGCTGCCCAGGCCGTAGCGTAGGTGGAATGCGTGTGTACTACGCCGCCGACGTCGGGCATGTGCCGGTACACGTAGGCGTGGGCAGCAGTATCGGACGACGGCGTGAGGGCCGGGTTTTCCCACTCCACCAGGCCGGAACCTGTGGAAATACCCTTCACGGGACTTCCATACAGGTCAGTCACGACCATGAGGTCCGGGGTGAGTTCGTCGTAGGACACGCCGGACGGCTTGATGACCATGAGGTCATACTCGGGAATCCGGCCCGACACGTTGCCTGCCGTCCACACCACCAGCTGGTAGCGGGTCAGCTCGGCGTGCAGTTCGCAAACCTCGCGGCGCACCCGGGCGATGGTTTCGAGAAGGGCGCTCATGCGGATACTCCTTCTGCAACACGTTCCCCGGCATCGCTGTCGCCCGTGAGAGACCCGGCGGAGTTTTGGACGTTCCCCTGTGCGGACCGCTGGATGGCCTTGAGCCGGTGCATGACCTCGTTGGCCCCGCGGCCGAAGTAGTCGTGCAGCGTCCGGTATTCCTGGAAGAGGACGTCGTACGCGGCAACGTTTTCCGGGATCGGGACGTAGACCGCACCGGGTTCCGCCCCCATCGCTGAGGCCGCGGCCCGAATGTCCCGGTATTCGCCGGCGGCAACGGCGGCGTGGATGGCCGAGCCGAGGGCCGGGCCCTGTTCGGAACCGATCGTGGAGAGCGGCAGGCCGGTGACGTCGGCGTAGATCTGCATCAGCAGCTTGTTCTTCAGCAGTCCGCCGGCAACGATGAATTCCTCCACTGGGACGCCTGAGTCGCGGAAGGCCTCCACGATCATCCGGGTACCAAAGGCCGTGGCCTCCAGCAGGGCCCGGTAGGTGTCCTCCGGCCGGGTGGCGAGGGTTTGGCCCACGACGATCCCGGAGAGTTCATGGTCCACCAGCACGGAGCGGTTCCCTGAATGCCAGTCCAGCGCGATCAGCCCGTGCTCGCCGATGCCCTGTTTGGCGGCGAGTTCGGTGAGGTATTCATGGATACCAAGACCGGCAGCCTCGGCGGCTTGGTGGTAGGCGGGCGGGACACCGTTCTTGGTGAACCAGCCAAAGATATCCCCGACGCCGGACTGGCCGGCTTCGTAGCCCCAGAGCCCGTCCACGATGCCGCCGTCGACTACTCCGCACATGCCCGGGACTTCCCGCAGCACATCACCGTTCATCACATGGCAGGTGGAGGTGCCCATAATGGCCACCAGCTGGCTAGGTTCCACGGCCCGCGCTGCAGGCGCCGTGACATGCGCATCCACATTCCCAACGGCTACGGCGATTCCGGCCGGCAGCCCAGTCCAGGCGGCGGCCTCCTCGGTCAAAACGCCCGCAGACTCGGCGAGGCGCCCAATGCGGTGCGCGAGCTTGTCCGAGACAAACATCCGGAAGTCCGGGTTCAGGGCCGCCAGGAAGTCTTCCGAGGGGTAGTTCCCGTCCTGGTAGATGCCCTTGTAGCCGGCGGTGCAGGCGTTGCGAACGTACTCTCCGCACAGCTGCCACACGATCCAGTCAGCCGCCTCGACCCAGTGATCCATGGCGCTATACAGTTCGGGGTCTTCCTCCAGCAGCTGCAGGCCCTTGGCGAACTCCCATTCCGAGGAAATCAGCCCCCCGTAGCGCGGCAGCCAGGACTCCGCGCGCTCCGCGGCAAGCTCGTTGATCCGGTCCGCCTGGCCCTGGGCAGCATGATGCCGCCACAACTTCACATACGCATGGGGCCGATCGGCATACTGCGGAAGTTCGTTCAAAGGCGTACCGTCAGCCTTCACGGGCACCATGGTGCACGCCGTGAAATCAGTCGCAATACCCACCACTGTGGCGGGGTCGATCCCCGCGTCCGCCACTGCGGCCGGAACGGCACGACGCAGCACCTCACGATAGTCATTGGGCACCTGAAGTGCCCAGTCCCCCGGAAGACGTGTACCGCCGTCGCCTGCTACATCTGCAGGCAAAGCATCGGCTACCACCGCGTGGGGGTATTCGAATACCCCGCTGCCAAGTTCCGCCCCATCCGAAACGCGAACCACAACGGCCCGACCAGACAGGGTGCCGTAATCCACACCGATCACGTAGCGCTCAGTGTCACGGGTTGTGACGTCCATCGAATCCTCCAGTTGCTTTTGCCCTCCAAGGCCTAACTTTATTGTGAGCGCTAACATGCGACGTGTCAAGAAGTTAGCAGGGAACCCTGCACAATCCGGCGTCGCTCTCCGGAAGTAATCGGGAGAAGGGAGCCGTGCCGGGCGCCGACAGGCATTCCAGCGTCCTTCTGCCATTGCCATTTTCCGGAGCGCAGAGACTGTGCCTGGAACAGCTGATAGCCGCGGAGCCCGAATTCGTCAATGAGCAGGTACCAGCCCGGGCGGTCGAGTGCCGGTACGACGGCGGGGCCTTCGCCCCTGCGGAGCTCCGGCTTTCCGACGTCGACCGCTACTGAAGCATAGTCCTGGTCAAATATTGCCTTGCCCCGCTCGTGGAAGATGTGATTCCCAAGCTCCGGACTTCCCCCGGGAACGTGCGCGTTGGCTGAAAACCGGAACCAGGCATCTCCGTCCATGATGAGTGTGGCGTCAATGACGTCATGACCAGGATCCAGGTAAATGTTGGGCTCGGAGAAGGTGGAGAAATCCTTCGTCTCAGCCCACATCATGCGCTGGTGTTGGCCGGATTCGCGCTCCCCCTGGCCGTAGAGGGCGGAAGCCCAGAACACCAGCCACACACCCTTCTCCTCAGACCAGAACGCCTTCGGAGCCCACGTGTTGCCGGCCTCCGTACCCGAGATTTCTGCCAGCCGCCCCTCGGACCAGGTAACCAGGTCCTCTGACTCCCATACCAGGATGGACCGGCTGCCATGACGCACGGAGCGGTGCCAATCGCCGTCGGGCCAGATGCGCAGGTCTGTCGCCAGCAGCACAAGCCGGCCGCGGTTCTCATCACGGATGATGAAGGGATCCCGCACGCCACACTCCCCCACTTTGGAGATGAGGGCTGGCCCGCCTCCGTTCAGTTCAGTCCAGGACGTGGGGGCGGGGCCATTACTGACGGCAAAATAGACCTGCTCGCCCTTGGCATCCTGCTCGCCCTTGAAGTATGCGAACAGGTAGGCCTCATGCCCGGCCATTCAGCGGCCTCCTCAGCGGCTTCGAGGAGGGCCGCACTTTTTCCAGGAGGCCGTCGGGGCGATGGATCAGCGGATCAAAGATGATCTCCCGGTTGTAGCCGTTGCCTCCCGGAATCGCGAAACGGTGGTACGCGATGACCCATTCATCGCTGCCTGGAAGGCCGGTGATGGCATGATGGCCCGTGGCGAGGATGCCGCGCTCCACGTCCTTCTCGAGCAGCACTCCCTGGTCGGCCCATGGCCCCAGGGGCCCACTGCCTGTGGCGTAGCGGACGCGGTAGTCCGCTTCCCGGGTATCGTTTTCGGACCAGGACAGATAGTAGGTGGCGCCGCGGCGGTGCACCCAGGCGGCCTCCCGGAAGCCGTCCGGCACCCAGGACACCACGCTGCCGGGATCGAAGGACACCATGTCGGGGGCGAGTGGCACTCCATGGGCGAGGCCGTTGCCCCAGTAGAGGTAATAAATGCCGTCGTCGTCACGGAAAACGGAAGGATCGATCGCTGTGCCGCCGTAATCCCCGGCAGCCACCAAGGGTCGCCCGATATCCCGGAACGGTCCCGTCGGGGAATCGGCGACAGCAACCCCAATGTTGCCGTTGGCCGAGTAATAGAAGTAGTAGCTGCCGTCACGCTCAGCGATCGCAGGCGCCCAGGCCTTCTCTTCGGCCCAGGCCACGTCCACCCCCAGCTTCAGGATTTCACCATGGTTGGTCCATTCCACCAGGTCATCCGAGGACAGGACCGAGAATGACCTGGACGCCCAGCCTTCAAGGCCGTCAGTAGTGGGGTAGAGGTAGTAACGGCCGCCGAAGACGGCAAGGCTTGGGTCTGCGAAAAGCCCGCCCAAGGGGGACGGGGTTGGGGATTGGTTCACGGGGCACCTGTTCGATCGCTGCTTTAGCCCACCGCGTCATGGGGACTTATAGAATCGTGAACGTTCACGATCCCCTCCGTCAAGTCCCTTGCTCCTAACGACGCTGGAACAGGACCCTGGAAAGGGGGCTGGAACAGGAGGGCTAGAAAAGGCCCAGGCTGCGGACGGCCGCAAGGACGTCCTGGATCGAGACTGCGAGGAGCGCCGGATCGGGATCCTTGGCAAAAGTGTCTCCCCTGCGCAGCTCAGGGCGGGTCAGCACCAGATGCGGACCCGGCGGCGGTCCCCAGATCTCAGGAGGGGCCGGCCCGAAGAGCACAACCGATGGCGTGCCATAGGCGGAGGCCAGGTGTGCCGCGCCTGTGTCGGCAGAAACCACAAGCCTGGCGGCGGCGATCGTTGCCGCAAACTCATTCAGGCTCAGGCTTCCTGCCAGGACGGCCGTGGCCGGAAGGCCCGCCCGCAGGCAGACATCAAGGGCGCGTTCGCGTTCCCCCGCACCGCCCGTAAAGATGACGTGGTGGCACGACTCGGCAAGGCGGGAAGCGACGGCGGCAAAACGGTCCGCGGGCCAAAGCCGGCTGCCGTAGGCAGCACCCACATGCAGTACTGTTGCTGCCGGAAACGGGCTGGGCACGGGCGGAAGGCTCAGCCGGAAATCCAGCGGATCCGCCTCGATTCCATGCCACTCAAGCAGCCGAACCCACCTTTCCCGCTCATGCAGTTCGGGCCGCCAAGGCGGCCCGTCGCGATATTGGCTGCTATGGCCGATGGTGAGGCGTGCCCGCACGGCTTCAATCCGCTCCTGGCTCTCCGGCCCGCTGCCATGGAGGTTAACGGCCACGTCCACAGTGCCGGGTTCAACAGCCAATGGCTCGTCCAGGCCGTGCGTAGGCAGCAGTTCAAAGCCGCCAACAAGGCCCAAGGCTTCGGAGAGCCACCCTTGCGCCGCATACCTAAGCCGATGCTCGGGGTGGGCACGGCGAAGGGCGTGCAGCGCAGGTACCGCTACCAGCAAATCACCCAGTTTGAGCGCCCGTAATACCAGCAGGTCCGGCTTGCCGTCCTGGACCGGCTTGTCTTCCTCGACAGCCTTGCCTTCCTGGGCCGCCTTGCCTTCCGATCCACCACTCTGTTCCAATCCGCGCCTTTCTGTGAACCGCTAGGCACCTTCAACAAGGGGGCCCTCAACAAGGGGACTCGTGGCGGCCAGGCTCCGGACGTCCTCGTGGACATCCCGCACAGCGATCTCCGCCACCACGGAATCATCATGCGGACAGCGGGGAGCCGTCCATCCCACCTGGGTGACGTCTATGCCGCAGCTCGGACACCTGGTCACCCACGAAGCGTGGACGCGGTGAAGACTCCTGCCCAGGGCGCCGGCGTTGATCACGTTGCCCACCCAGAAGATGCCTACGGTAGGGATTCCGAGAGCCTGGGCAAGGTGTCGGGGACCGCTGTCGTTCCCGACCATCACCGCGCTTCGCGCCAGCACTGCCACCAGACCGGCCATATCCAGCTCGCCAGCCAGGGAACGGATGGGCGCACCAGCCAGCTCCACAACCCGCTTGGCCAGGTGCCGCTCACTCTTGTCGCCAATAACTACCACTTGGCAGCCATCGGCGGCGCACGCCGTCGCCAGCTCAGCGAAGCGTTCGGCGGGCCAGCGGCGACGCGGGTCGCTGGCCCCCGGATGTAAGACAACCAGCGGCTGGGACCGGCTGTCCCCTAAATCTTCAAGCACAAGGCCTGCGGGCAAGGCGTCCGGGCCAACTGCCGGCGCAAGACGGGCTTCCAGGTCAACCGGGAAGGCACCTGCAAATCCGGCCACTTCCACTGAACGCAGGGGCTCGTATTGGTAGTAGAGATAAGGAACAGTCCGCTCCAGGCTTGCTGCATCCGCTGTCCGCGTTCCAACGGTGTGGCGGGCCCCCAGGCGAAGGAGGAAGGGATTCGAGTAACGCCCTCCCCCATGCAACTGGACAGCAAGGTCGAAGTCCTGCTCACGCATCTCCGCGAAAAACGCCTCCAGCTCATCCTGGTCCTCATCGCCAGGCCGCACGCCCTCGGAGAAAGGCAGGATGCGCACCTCGTCTGCGGGACTCTTCGTCGCGGCGAGGAGTTGCTGATGAGCAGGCATGCCGAGCAGGGTCAGCGTTGCGTCTGGGTAGGCGGCCTTGAGGGCGGCCATGGCCGGGATCGCGTAGATCAGGTCTCCGAGGCCGCCGCCGCGGAGAACGGCAATCCGGGAGACGCCGTCGAACTTTTCCAGGACGGGCCCGACGCCCATACCGACGACGCTCGAACCGCCGAATTCTGCCGTCAACCGCTCCACTGGGACCCCCTTCGGTCAGGCGCCTCATCCAAAGCGCCTTGCTGCCGTCTCCTGCGCTGCCTGTGCAGCCACAATACGGTGATTCCGGCGAAGGAGGCTACCTCCCCGCCCCGGATCGCGGCCGACCATCTGCCTCTGGAATCGCGAAGCCCTCAAGCGTAGCGTCGATTAAATCAATGAAGACTGCGGCGACAGTCGGATCGGCCACCGTTTCCGGCCCCGTTGCCGCGCCATTTCCCAATCCGTTGGAGGGACCCAAGATGGCGGGATGGAATGCTGATACAGCCGCAGGATCGATGGGGACCGGTGCGGTAACTCTGGTGGAGGGTTCGTCGTTCTGCATCTCTATGCAGAACGGGGACATCCATCCTGAACATCCCCATGGTGCTTTCCACCTCGACACCCGCATCCTTTCCGGCTGGATCCTCACGATTAACGGCCATCAGCTCGAGCCGTTGGCGGCGGAGACGAAGGAACCGTACAGGGCCCTGTTTGCCGGCCGCATTCCTCACGCCGAGGGCTATGCGGACAGCCCGCTGATCGTGGAGCGGCTCCGCGAAGTGGGGGCTGGCATCCAGGAACAGGTCACCATCCGCAATTACTCCCTGGACCCGGCCGAATGTTTGATCTCCCTGCGGGTTGAGGCAGATTTTGCGGATCTCTTCGAAGTGAAGGAGGTCCGGATCCAGCGGCGTTGGAAACAAACCCGGCAAGTGGAGGGTGATTCGTTGACTCTCCGGGCGGTTTGGCAGGATGTCCGGAAGGGCATTCGTGTCCAAGCCCCTGGGGCAGAGGTCACCGAGGAAGAGTTGACATACCGTGTGTCTGTCGCGCCACATGGCCAGTGGAGCACTGTCCTCACCGTGGTTCCCACCACCGAGGCGCCCAGCCCTCCCCCGCCGTCGTTCGTCCATCCTGACGCAGACGAATTGTCTCCCCGGGATCGGCGGCGGCAGGAATGGGTGGCCAAGATTCCGGTGGTGCACATGGGAAACCGCTCCATCGAACGAACCCTGCGGCGCAGCTACGACGACCTGGGCGCGCTTCGCATCGAGGATCCGAATCACCCCGACCGCGTAGTGGTGGCCGCTGGCGCCCCCTGGTTCATGACCCTGTTCGGCCGCGACTCCCTGTGGGCTTCGATAATGGCTATGCCGGTGGATCCGTCCCTGGCTCTGGGCACCTTGCAGACCTTGGGGGACCGCCAGGGCAGTGTGGTGGACCAGATGAGCGAGGAGGAGCCGGGCAAGATCCTGCACGAGGTCAGGCTCGATGTCTCCAGCGGGTTGTCCCTGGGCGGCAAATCCATCTACTACGGCAGTGTGGACGCCACGCCACTGTTTGTGATTGTTCTTGCCTCGGTTAGCCGCTGGGGATTCGCGGCGGACACCATCGCTGCCTTATTGCCTCATGCGGACCGTGCACTGGAGTGGATACGTGATTATGGAGACAGGGACGGCGACGGGTTCGTCGAGTATGAGCGACTCAACGAACGGGGACTGTTCAACCAAGGCTGGAAGGACTCCTGGGACGGGATCAATTTTGCCGACGGTCGGATAGCCGAGGCGCCTATCGCCCTCTGCGAGGTGCAGGCTTACGTTTACGACGCGTACAACGCGCGCGCATGGATGGCATACGACGCCGGTGATACGGCTCTTGCTGCCGAACTTGCTGATCGCGCGGCGCAGCTGAAGAAACGGTTCAATGAAGAGTTCTGGATGCCTGATCGCGGCTACTACGCCGTCGCCCTTGATGGCAAGAAGCGGCAGGTGGATGCATGTGCTTCCAACATGGGGCAATGCCTGTGGCTCGGCATTGTGGATGAGGACAAGGCGCCGCAGGTAGTTGAACGCCTGATGTCCCCGGAGATGTTCAGCGGCTGGGGCGTACGAACCCTTGCTAGCGACATGGGTGCCTACAACCCCGCCAGTTACCACAACGGATCAGTCTGGCCGCACGACAATGCAATTATCCAGGCCGGGCTGCTGCGCTACGGCTTTGTGGCAGAGGCACAGCGTATCTCCACTGCCCTGCTGGAGGCAGCGGAGCACTCAGGCGGCCGACTCCCTGAACTGTTCTGCGGCTTCAACCGGGACCATTTCGCCGAGCCCGTGCCCTACCCAACGGCGTGCTCGCCCCAGGCCTGGGCAGCCACCACACCCATCCTGCTGCTGACCAGCCTCCTGCGGTACGACGCCCACGTTTCCCGGGGTGGGCTATGGATGGATCCCGTACTGCCGGAGTCCTACGGCGACCTGCACATCACTAACGCCCCCATGGCTGGCGGCCGGATCAGCATCCAGGTCACCAATTCCGTTCCAATGGTGGAGGGCCTTCCCGAAGGGATGGTGTTCCGCCAGGGGCACCGGCCGTGGCTCGCCGAACTCGTGGAGGAAGCCGGCCGGAGCCGAAAGGCCTAGTGCATGCTTTCCTGATCGCGGTGGGCGGCAGGTTCGATCTGGAAGGTCGAGTGTTCCACGCTGACGTCAAAGTGCTCGGCCACACAGCGCTGCAGGTCGGCGAGAATCGTTGCAGCGTGTCCATCCCTCATGCAGCCGTCCTGGACGGTGACATGGGCCGAGAGGATCGGCGTTCCGGAGGCGACGAGGGAGGCATGCAGGTCGTGGACATCAATGACGTGCGGCAGGGCAAGGATGTGTTCCCGGACCTTGGCCATGTCCAGCCCCTGCGGAGCATTTTCCATAAGCACGTTGACTGTGTCGCGGAGCAGCCTGAGCGTGCGGGGGATTATCAGCGCCCCGATGAGCAGGGAGACGACGGCGTCAGCCTGCACCCAGCCCGTGAGGGAGATGATGATCGCGGCCGCGATCACGGCGGCCGAGCCCAGGGCATCGTTCAGCACCTCGAGGAAGGCGGCCTTCATGTTGAAATTATGGTGCCGCCCCGAGGCCAGAATGATCAGGGCAACCGCGTTGCCTGCCAGCCCGATTATCCCGAACCACAGCATCGCGGATCCGCCGATCTCGGGTGGCTCGATGAGCCTTCGGACCCCTTCGATGATGACGAATCCGCCCACGCCCAGCAGGAGGGCGGCCTGTCCGGCAGCGGCAACGATTTCCGCGCGCTGATAACCCCACGTCCGTTTGGCGGTGGCCGGTTTCAGTGCGAGGGAGGCCGCGATCAGGGCAATCAGCAGCCCTGCAGCGTCCGTGAACATGTGGCCGGCATCGGCCAGGAGCGCGAGGCTCCCGGTAAGAAGCGATCCCACGATTTCCGCCACCATGACCACTGCCGTGATGCACAAGACAGCAATGAGTTTCCCGCGCTGCGCCGCTGCGTCACCGCCATGGCCGTGTCCGTGGTCGTGTCCGCTCATGCGTTCCTCCCGGGAACCCGTACGGCAACAGGTTGACGTCCCATGAACCTAAAGTACAGCCGAGCGGGGATCAGTGCATTATCTGCGCCGGGCCGGCAGCAGTTAACCTACGCTGGCGGGGCGGTGCTCTCCCGCACCACGATTTTTGGCTCCACAACAGTGGTACTGGTTCCAGAGCCGTCCTCCAGCAGCCCAAGCATCAGGTCCATGCAGCGGCGCCCGAGCTCTTCGAAGTCCTGGCGGATCGTGGTGAGTGGAGGCGTGAAGTAGCCCGCCTCAGGCTGGTCATCGAAACCAACCACAGAGACGTCCTGCGGGACGCGAACCCCGGCCTCGCCGAAGGCCCGCAGCAGCCCCAGGGCCATCTGGTCGTTGCCCACGAAGATGGCCGTAGAGGAACGCTTGATGGCAAGTTTCTTGCCGATGCTGTAGCCGCTGCCGGCGCTCCAGTCGCCTTCGATGAACAGATCGGCGGGCAAGCCGGCTTCGCCGAGGGCTTCGCGCCAGCCTTCAGCGCGGACGGCGCCGTCGGTCCAATCCTGGGGGCCGGCAATATGGCCGATACGCTTGTGGCCCTGTTCAATCAGATGGGCGACGGCCAGCCGCGCGCCGAGCTTCTGGTCCACCATGGCCCCGCTGAAGCGACCCTCACCACTTGACCCGACAACCACAACGGGCAGGTCAAGTTTCAGTGCATCCAGGGCCTGCAGGGTTTCCGCGTGCGGCACAAGCGCCACAATTCCGTCCACGCCCTGGTCCATGAAGTGGTGTACTGCGTCTCCAAGGGATTCGGGGCCGCCATCCTTAAGGGCGGCGATGCTGACGAAATACCCGGCCTCCCGGGCTGCCTGCTGGACGCCGAGGAGTGTGTTCGCCGGACCGTACTGCGGGAGTTCGCTGCCAAGGACGCCGATGGTCTGCGAGCGCCGCGTTACGAGCGACCTCGCGGCGATGTTCCTCCGGTAGCCGAGCTCCGCGATGACAGCCTCGACACGTTCACGGGTCTTGCTGCTGACGTTGGGATGGTTGTTGACGACCCGCGAAACGGTCTGGTGCGACACACCTGCCCGTTCCGCGACGTCTTCCAGCCTTGGCAAACGCCGTCCACTGTTGCTCACCACCCGATCAACCTCTCCCTAGCCCAAATCCTGCCTGCCAACATCCTATGGCCGTAGGGAAAAGATCCCGTCAGCGGTAGGGCCTGGAGATTCGTTCGCCCACCTGGTGACCAAGGCTAGTAAGCAGGCTTACCATTAAAAGGCGTCGCGGAACCTTCCAAGAGCCTCCGAAGTGGGCAGCCTCCATGGGGGAGGCCCCGGACGCAGACGGCGGCGGTTCGTCCCTGATATGGTGCCGGACCGCCGCCGGCCGCGTACACAAAACGCCGCATGCGCATCAAGACAAGGAAGCCCGGCAGGGAGCGCAAAAGAAAAGCAGGCCAGAAGCCACGTGCTCCTGACCTGCGTAAGGGTGGGCCCTGTGGGATTCGAACCCACGACCCGCGGATTAAAAGTCCGATGCTCTACCAACTGAGCTAAAGGCCCCTGCATCCATTTCTGGACGTTAGATACTCTACCGCAATGCCGGGAGTGTTCCGGAACGAGAGTACGGGCCCAGCAGTCGGCAGCCGCGTCGCGCAGAAGGACCGTCGGATTTGGGCCGGAAACCCGTACTCGACCACCATCATGCTCAGGAGTAGCGTGGGTGCCATGAGCGAGCAAGCAGGATTCAGCGCTAAGGGCGGAGCACCGCGGCACCATAAGCCGAAGCCCTTCGCGCCCATCGATTTTGAACCGTTCGCCGGGGGTGCGGACCCCGCCCGGGTCTCTGAGGCCGCCCACTTGGCTGCCCAGGCGCTAGTGCGCCGGGGCCGGGACAGTGACGATCCCAAGGTCACCCGCAGGCTCGTCAAGCTGGCGGACGAACAGGGCCTGGACGCCATCGCCGAAATGTGGGCGGAAAGCCCTGCACGTTCATTGCCCGGTGCCCTGTGGCGCCTCTACGCGATTCGCGCCGCCACGGTGCAGGACCCCGAGCGCATTTCCTTGTACTTCAAGGCCGGCCGTGACACGGCCCAGGTGTCCAATGTGGTGGCGGGAGCCGCAGAGCCGCCCGGGGCGGAGGAAATGAAGACCATGGCTGACGCCATCCTCTCCGGGGCCTTCGACGGCGACTTCGACGTCGCGCTGGAACGATCCGCCGCTTTCTGCCGGGTCGTTGCGCTGGGACAGGCCACCTTGGCAGACGGTGCCGAGCACTCCAACGAGCGCCATGCGAGCAAATTGACCCGGAGTTCGCATCTGTTGGTGAAGACCGCAGAGGACCTCGAGCATGCGGCCAATGCCTGGCGGCTGGGTGAGCTGGACTAGCCTGACCGAGAGCAAAACGACTGCCACTTGCGGGCTTGTCTGTCAATGTTGACTTAGCTCCAGCTCCGTAGAACACTGAAACTGGTGTCGAACCGCGAAACCCCCGGGCTTCAACTTACAGCCGCTTCGAGCGGCCTACCGCCGAGAGGCGTATCCGGTTCGGCACCATTTTTATGCGCCCAGCCAGCTTCATCAGCCACGCTAAACTGATGACTGTCCATGGGGAGACGTCACGTAACGCACGGCCGGCGACCCCGGTCACGTCGATTCCAGTCCGTCCTCCCGAAACCGGAAAAAATTTGAAGCTGCGCCTCTTCCCCCAGGAACCCGCCGGGCTGAATCTGCTGTCCCAGATGGCCGAGCAAATTACTGCAGGCACCGGAACCCTCTCCGAGATCCTTGGGGCAGCTGCCACGGACCACGAACGGCTCGTTGAGGACATGCACAATCACGAGGCCAAGTCCACGGAATTGCACTTCGCCCTCCTGACCCACATGCGCACCAGCTTCGTGAATCCCTTGCCACGGGAAGACATGTACGCGCTCTCCCGCTACCTCAATGAGGCCATGGAGAAACTGGACGCCGCAGCGGAACTCGTCTCGCTCTACAGACTCGAACGGCTGCCCAAGAGGGCCGCCGACCAACTGGAAATCATCAGCCGCCAGGCCGAACTAACCGTGGAGGCCATGCTGCGGCTCGAGGACCTCGACGAGCTCGAGGACTACTGGATCGAGATCCTGCGCCTGGCAAAGCGGGCAGAGCGGACGCACCGGATCTGGGTGGCAGACATGCTCAAGGACATGAAATCCACCCAGTACGCGCGCCACCGGGACGTCGCCAACCAGTTGGTTGACGTCACCAAGGACATGCGCCGCGTGGCCACGCAGGTAGGCAGCATCATCGTCAAGGAATCCTGAGGTGACGGGCGCCTTCTTCGTCCTGGTGGTCGGGCTGGCCGCGGGCTTTGCCTTCCTCAACGGCTTCCGGGATGCCTCTAACGCCGTCGCGCTCTCCGTCCGGACGCGAGCGCTGACGCCGTCGATTGCTGTGCTGCTGGCCGCACTCTTCAACTTCGTCGGAGCATGGCTCAGCACTGCCCTGGCCCTGACGGTTGCCCGTACGTGGATTTCCATTCCCGCCGGGAGCAGCGGGCTGGCCTTGCTGGCCTCCGGGCTGGCCAGTGCCATCCTGTGGGGCATCTACGCCTGGTGGCGGGGCATCCCGTCGTCGTCCACCCATGCACTGGTGGGCGGGCTGTTCGGCGCGGGCGTTGCCAGCGTGATCATCGACGGCAGCGTCGTCGGGGGCGTGGACGAGTCCCTCCTCTACCAGGTGGTTCTTCCGCTGCTGCTTTCCCCCATGATCGCGTTCATTGGCTCCTACCTCCTGGTGTGGCCGGTCACGTGGGCGGCGCGCTACACACAGCCGGCGGTGATCAACCGCCGCTTCCGCAGCATGCAGGCCGTGTCCACCGCGGCCCTGGCTTTCGGCCATGGGCTGCAGGATGGTCAGCGGACTGCCGCCGTCCTGCTTCTGGCGCTCCTTGCGGGTGGAATGTACGACGGCGGAGAGGTTCCCCTCTGGGTTGCCCTGCTCACCTCCGTGATGCTCACAGCCGGGACGCTCTTTGGCGGCTGGCGCATCTCGCACACGCTGGGGTATCGGCTGATCCGCATCGACCCCCTCCGCGGCTCCGTGGCGCAGATCTATAGTTCACTGATCCTGTTCCTAGGAGCCATTGGCCTTCACTGGCCCATCTCGTCAACCCATACAGTGACTTCGGCTACCCTCGGCGCTGGAACAAACCAGCGCTTCGCCGCCACGAACCGGAGGCTGACCTTCAGGGTCCTGACTTTTTGGCTCCTGACCCCATTGGTCACGGGTGCCGTGGCCTTCATCTTCGGGCTCGCGTCCTCGCCGCTGACGTAGTCGACGGTCCTAGCCGGCCTTCCGCCAGGCGTATCGCCGCTCCGGCCTTCCGATTCCGCCATAGCGGAGCTGCACCGTCACCCGGCCCTCTTCGCTCAAGTATTCGAGATAGCGTCGGGCACTCACCCGGGAAGTTCCTAGCGCATCAGCGGCTTCAGTTGCCGACAGATCCGTGCCCGCATCTCGCAGCAGCTGCTCCACAAGATGAAGTGTTTCCACGCTGCACCCCTTCGGGAGCGGACGCTCCTGCTGGCTGAGGCCGAAGACCCTGTTCACATCGGCCTGCTCCGCGGTGCTTTTTGAGGAAGTGAGCGGACGGTACGCCTGAAGGTAATGTTCCAGGCGTTCGCGCAGGTCGTCTGCGGAGAACGGCTTCATCAAGTAGTGCACGATTCCGCCGCGCAGTGCACGCCGCACGGTGTCCACCTCGCGGGCGGCGCTGATCACCAGGACGTCCAGCTCGGGTACCGCCTCGCGCAGCTGCTGCAGCAGGTCCAGCCCGCTGATGTCCGGCAAATGGATGTCCAGCAGCACCAGGTCCGGCTGCAGGCGGCGGGCCTCTTCAACTGCCTGGGCTCCCGTGTGGGCCACGCCCACAACACTGAATCCGGGTGTTTGCCGGACGAAGCCCGAGTGCACCTTGGCCACCATGAAGTCGTCATCGACTATCAGGACCTTGATCATGCCGGACTCCGCTTCCGTAGGCTGGCGGTGAATACGGCGCCGTCTTCGTTGCGGACCCCCACTTCACCGCCGCGCCTCAGACATACTAGCCGGGTGAGGGCGAGGCCAAAGCCGCGGCCGCCGTCGCCGTTCACCGCCTTGGTGCTGAAGCCCTGGCGGAAGATGTCCTCAAAGCGGTCGTTGGGCACGCCAGGGCCGGAATCCCGGACCGTCACCAGCACCCGGTCCGCCTCGTCAGCCACTCCCACCCGAACCGCCGCATTCGGCACCCCCGACACTGCATCCATGGCATTGTCCACGAGGTTGCCTACAACGGTTGTCAGATCCCGAGACAGCTGTTCGTCCACCCGCCCGAGGGAGGATTCGTCGTCGAGCTGCAGGCTGACGGCCCGCTCGGCAGCCAGGCTGGTCTTGGCGATCAGGAGGGCCGCGAGCGCGGGGTCATTGATCCTGGTCGTGACGTCATCCTGGAGCCTGTTTCGGCTGTGGCTCACGCCGTCGACGAAATTCACCACCTCATCGTATTCGCCCAGCTGGATTAGCCCGGAGATGGTGTGCAGCTGGTTGGCGAACTCGTGGGTCTGGGCACGCAGGGTGTCCGTAGTGGTCCGGGTGGCGCCCAACTCCTTCTCCAGGCTGGACAGCTCGGTCCGGTCCCGCAACGTGGTTACTGAGCCGATGATCCGCCCGCGCGAAACCATGGGTTTCCGGTTGAGCACCACCATCCGTTCTCCAACAAGCACCAGGCGGTCAGGATCCGGCTGCTCGGTTGTCAGCTCCTCACGCAGCTGGCCACTCACCCCCAGATCCTCCAGTTTCCGTCCGACGCAGTCCTCAGGCAGGTGCAGGAACTCGCGGGCACTGTCATTTGCCACCGTGATGCGTTCTTGCGGGTCCAGCGCGATGACCCCCTCCTTCACGCCGTGGACCAACGCCTCCCGGTGCTCCACCAGCCCGGCGATCTCGTCCGGTTCCATCCCGAGGGTCTGACGTTTCACGCGCCGGGAGAGGAGCAGCGAACCCACCGTCCCCAAAGCCAGGGAGACGCTTACGTACGCGAGCAGGTTGGGCGCGGCGTCGCCAAGGCGCTCCCACAGGGAAGGGTATTCACGTCCGACGGCGACGATCCCCACCATGGAGCCGGCGTCGTCCAGGACCGGCACGTGCGCCACCATGGACACGATGCCGTCCATGCTGACGGTCCCTGTCCAAGACCGCCCGCTGCGGACATCACTGTCCCCCAGCTCCAGGGACCGGCCGAGCCTGGAGGGATCCGGTGATGTGAGGATGGTGAGGTCCGGCTTGGCCAAGGTGACGAAACTGGATCCGGAGACGGTTCGGGCCGATTCGGCCACGGCCGGGAGGGCGGCGCCCAGCTTAGGTTCCGCTCCTGGAAGGAGTGACCGGACAACCGGCATGGCCGCGACGGATTCGGCGGCGGAAAGCGCCCGCCGGCCCTCGACCCGTTCGAAGGCCTGCGCCGACTGGGCGAGCGATATCGCCACGACACCCACGAGCACTGCCAGGACGATCAGCAATTGCAACGCAAGGTACTGGCCTGCCAGCGACAGGCGCGGCGGCCGGAGAGTGTGTTCGAGCACGGGGCTCCTTCGGCATGGCGTTCCGTGCGGCTCACGGCGTTGGGGCTTGCTGGTTTACGCCAAATTGTGGACTTCTTCCTTCATTATGGTCCAGCAGCAGCCGCCTGTGATCGTGACCACAATGAACAAAACATTCTTTGAGAACACAAGCGTGACGCGGATCACTGCGGGTCATAACGTGGGATTACTCCCACCAATGATGAGAAGAGGACAAAATGCGTCGCTTGAACGCACTGCGCGCCGTTGTCGCCGTCGCAGCAATCGCACTGGCCGCCACTGGCTGTGGCGTCACCGGAGGCTCCAACACACAGACAGGCGGCGCCACTACAGCCGCTGGACCCGTTAGCGGCCTGCGGATCATGGTTCCGAACACCCCCGGTGGCGGCTATGACACCACCGCGCGTGTGGCGGCGAAGGTCATGGAAGAGACCAAGACGGCGTCCGGCGTCGAGGTCTTCAACCTCGCCGGCGCAGGCGGCACTGTAGGCCTGGCCCGCACCGTGAACGAGAAGGGCAATGGGGATCTGACCATGCTCATGGGCCTCGGCGTGGTGGGCGCAAGCTACACCAACAAGTCCGAGTCCAAGCTCACGGACACCACTCCCCTGGCCAGGCTCATCCAGGAGCCCGGCGCCATTATGGTTTCCAAGGACTCCCCCTACAAGACTATTGATGACCTCGTGAAGGCCTGGAAGGCGGATCCGTCCAAGGTCAGCGTCGGCGGCGGCTCCTCCCCTGGCGGCCCTGACCACCTGCTTCCCATGCAGCTGGCCGAGGCTGTTGGCATCGACCCCAAGAGCGTCAACTTCGTTTCCTACGACGGCGGCGGCGATCTGCTCCCCGCGATCCTGGGCAACAAGCTCGGCTTCGCAGCCTCCGGCGCCGGCGAATACCTGGACCAGATCAAGTCCGGCGAAGTCCGTGTGCTTGCCACCAGTGGTGAGGAACGGCTCGAAGGCGTAGACGCGTCCACGCTGAAGGAATCGAACATCGACCTGGTGTTCACCAACTGGCGCGGCATTGTGGCCCCTCCGGGCATCTCCGAGGAGGACCGCAGCAAGCTGGTTGGCGCCCTGGAAAAGATGCACGGAACCCAGGAATGGAAGGATGCACTCAAGACCAACGGCTGGAGCGATGCCTTCATCACGGGTAGTGAGTTCGAGACCTTCCTGAAGGAGCAGGACAAGCGCGTCGCTGACGTCCTCACGAAGCTGGGACTGGCGTGAAAACTGCACGACTGTGGCTCAAGGGCCGCTCCGAGCTGGGCCTCGCGGCCCTGCTCGGGGTCCTTGGGGCCGTTGTGTTGTGGGACGGGCTTCGCCTGAACACCCCGTATTCCCAGTCCGACCCCGTAGGCCCCCGGACGATGCCCATCATTGTGGCCTCGCTGCTGCTGGTCTGCGCTGTCCTGCTGGCAGTGAACGTCATCCGCGGTGGCCAGGGCGAAGCCGAGGGTGGCGAGGATGTCGACCTCACCCACCCGAGCGACTGGCGCACAGTCCTTCCCCTGCTGGGCGCCTTCGTTCTCAACGTCCTGTTGATCGACGTCGTGGGCTGGGTCATCTCCGGCACCATCCTCTTCTGGGGCAGCGTATGGGCCCTCGGCAGCCGGAAGTACGTCCGCGACGGACTTATTTCCGTGGCACTTGCCGTCCTGACTTTTTACGGTTTCTACCTCGGCCTCGGCATCAAACTGCCGGCTGGCCTCCTGGCGGGAGTTCTCTAGATGGATGCCCTCAATCTACTGATGCAGGGGTTCGCCACAGCGGCGACCCCCATGAACCTGCTCTATGCCTTCATCGGCGTGCTGCTCGGCACCGCCGTCGGCGTGCTGCCGGGCATTGGCCCGGCCATGGCTGTAGCGCTGTTGCTCCCCCTCACCTATGGCATGGAACCCACCAGCGCGTTCATTATGTTCGCCGGTATCTACTACGGCGGCATGTATGGCGGTTCCACCACGTCGATCCTGCTCAACACGCCGGGTGAGTCCGCCACCGTGATCACGGCTATAGAGGGACACAAGATGGCCAAGGCCGGCCGTGCCGCACAGGCATTGGCGACCGCGGCCATCGGCTCCTTCGTTGCCGGCACTATCGGCACTGCCCTGCTCGTGGCCTTCGCGCCCATCGTTGTGCAGTTTGCCGTCAGCCTGGGCGACCCCAGCTACCTGGCGATCATAGTCCTGGCGCTGGTCGCCGTGACTGCGGTGCTCGGGTCCTCCAAACTGCGCGGCTTCGCCGCCCTCGGCCTCGGCCTGGGCATCGGCCTTGTAGGGCTGGATCCCATCACAGGCCAGCAGCGGCTGGTTTTCGGACAGCCCCTGCTGGCGGACGGCCTGGACATCGTGGTGGTCGCCGTCGCGATCTTCGCGGTAGGTGAAGCACTGTGGATTGCAGCGCACCTGCGACGCAATCCCCTGAAGACGATCCCCGTAGGCCGGCCCTGGATGGGCAAGAGCGACTGGAAAAGGTCCTGGAAGCCGTGGCTTCGCGGCACGGCATTTGGCTTCCCGTTCGGTGCACTGCCCGCCGGCGGCGCCGAGGTTCCCACGTTTCTGTCCTACGTGACCGAGAAGAAGCTCTCGAAGCACCCGGAGGAATTCGGGCATGGAGCCATCGAAGGTGTTGCCGGACCGGAAGCTGCCAACAACGCCTCCGCCGCCGGCACGCTGACCCCCATGCTGGCACTGGGGCTCCCCACGAACGCCACGGCCGCCGTTATGCTCGCCGCCTTCGTCCAATACGGTATCCAGCCCGGCCCCCTGCTGTTCCAGAACGAACCCGAGCTCGTCTGGGCGCTGATCGCCAGCCTCTTCATCGGCAATACCCTGCTGCTGCTCATCAACCTGCCGCTCGCACCGTTGTGGGCAAAGCTCCTGAAGTTGCCACGGCCCTACCTGTATTCGGGGATTCTCTTCTTCGCGACGCTCGGGGCCTACGCAGTGAACCTGCAGGCCTTCGACCTCATCATCCTGCTGGTCCTGGGGCTGCTGGGCTTCGCGATGCGCCGCTACGGCCTCCCGGTGCTTCCGCTGATCCTCGGGCTCATCCTTGGCCCACGCGCCGAAGAGTCGCTGCGCAAGTCCTTGCAGCTCAGTGCGGGCGACATCTCGGGGCTGTGGAGCGAACCGATTGCCGTCACCGTGTACATCTTTGTTGCGCTGATCCTGGCGTGGCCACTGGTGGCACTCGCCTGGCGCCGGTTCCGTCCGGCGGCTCCTGCGGCGGATTCGACGTCGGCGGACCTGCCGCCTTCGCCGATCTTCCCGTCACTCAGCCATCACGAGGACGGGCGTCACGTCGGTGAGCATGCTGGCGGGCACGCCGGCCGTCACGCTGGTGAGCCGTTCGACGTCGACCGTCCGGTGAGTGCAGACCGTCCCGGCAACTCCGAACATCCGGTGAGCGGGGAACGTCCGGGCGACAGGGACCGGTCGGAGAACGAGCACAATCACGAAACCCGGCTCTAAAGCCTGAAACGGAAAAAACCGACGGCGGACTGTCACCCCCCAGAGTGGGGAGTCCGCCGTCGGCGTCTGGGGCCCCTTAGGAGCCCGAGCCCTAGGAGCCGGAAATGGCCGAGCTCACGGCCGTGGGGCTGTCATACTGGCGGTCGGGGAGATTCTCCAGCGCGGACAGGACGTTCTCGTCCGCGCCCGACTCCTTGGCCTTGGACACGAGGTCCTCCCGGCCAACCGGGTAGTCAAGGCCTCCGAGGAATTTCTGGACCTGAATGGGATTGGGAGTTTCAGCCATTGCACTGGTTCCTTTCGTTGGGACTTTCTCTTCCGGTACTAACTCTTCAAGCCTTTGGTGTCGCCAACCCTGTGGTGTCCCCGCGTCCTACTGCCCTATAGGCCTCCACCTCGCGGTCGGGAATTGTCGTTGGTGCCTCCAGGTGGACGGCGCCGGACGGGAGGATGCCCGCTCCTCCGGACTTCTCCATCACCTGCCATTGCGCCAAAACGTCCTCGCCGCTGTGGGAGGCAGGAAGCTGCGGCCAGAAAGTGAAACCTCCCGCTTCCTGGAGTGCCCCCCGCCGGTAGAGGGTGCAACCTCCAATCCACGCCACACGGTAGGCAACCCAGGACCCGGGTTTGAGGCCAAGTTCCGCGTTCAGATGGCTCAAGTTCGCTGCGCTGTGAAGGGGCCATCTTTCGAATTCGGGAGTGTCCGGCCCCACTCTCTCGGGACGCACAGGACCTACCCACGGCGAAAACATCTGAGTCTGCTCGGGCCTCCTGTCGTCCAGGTAGGACAACCCTTGAGGAGCCATCCCCACGAAGCCGCACCCTAACTCCTCCAACGCGTCGGTCATCCGCTCCAATGCGCCGGATTCCAGCCACACGTCGTCATCAAGAAAGAGCACCTTCTCCGCCGTGGCTTGCTCCAGCAGGAACTGGCGGTGCTCGGCAAGACCTCGACGGGGAAGATGGCGAATGCACCTGACGTGATGGCCCTGCGCTTCCAGGACACGAACCAATGCCGCGGTGGCCGGCTGCTTCCAGGCGGGATCCTCTGTGGACTGGTCGCTGATAAAAACCCTGAACGAAGGTTGCGACTGGGCCGCCAGGCCCGCAAGGGTCACGGCAAGTTCGGCCGGCCGATTGAAGGTGGGGATGAGGACATCTACCTCGACAGGGTCAGTTTCCGGAACCTGGGGAAGGGCCCATTCAGCGGACGTTCTCGAGCTCATGATTCGTCTCCAGGAGTGCAGGAGGCCTGGGGCACTTCCGCGTCCACACGACGCCGCATGGCGGTTCCCTCGGGATAGAAGATGGGGTTGGTGAGCATAGACGGGCTCCTCACAAACTGAGGTATCCGCCCTTCTGCTAGAGCTCTTTTACCAGCATTAGGCTAGACCGCTGATCCTTTCGGGGCAAGGAGCCGCGTTGAGTCATCAAAGATGCCCTAGAAGCGGATAGCATCGATCACCTTGACCCGGACTGCGACGAGGGCCGGTATCGCCCCGGCCAATGCGCCTACCAGGATGGCCGCACCGAGCCCCAGCATGGCAGCCTCAATCGGGAAGGCCGGATACTCCGTCAGGTCCGGCGCGATTTTCGATTCAATCCATGGGTTCTTGACCACGGCAACAGCAAGCATTACCCCTGCCAACCCCGCCACTGCCGTTGCCACGACTGATTCCATCATGACGCCCAGGAAAATCCGCTGGGAGGTCGCCCCAAAGCTTCTCCTGATCCCGATTTCACGCACCCTGTACCGGACGGTGACCATGGAGATGTTCAGCATGCCCACCGCGCCCAGCAGCAAAACAAGTCCGGCAATACCACCCACTGCGAGCTGTACCGCTGCGAACGGGTCTCCGTGGCTGGCGTAGTCCATTCGCTCGGCTTGGATCTGCATGCCCGGGAACTGCTGCTGGAGGTCCGAGGTGATGGCTGCCTTGAGTGCTTCGGCCTGGCCGTCTTGAACCCAGAGCTTGAACTGGCCCATTCCCACCATTGCCCCGATTCCGGCGCGTTCTGCAGCACGGGTCAGCATATAGGCCGACGGCGGGGACTGCGGATAGGGGTCCGGCGTCACTCCGATGATTACCGCCGTCGTTGCCTGGCTGCCAGTCAGGGTCACTTTGGGATGGGTAACCAGGTTCGGGCGTCCGGCCGCGTTGTAGAAGGCCTCGGAAACCACCAGTGCGGGAGCAAGGCGATCCTCGTCGTCGGCCGCGAACCAGCTTCCCTGGCTGACGTCCACCCGATGAATGACGCCGTAGCCGGGGTCGACCACCTGGAGCTGCACCTGCTGTACGCCGTTTGGAAACTGGAATGACTGCTGGGCGGGGCTTAGATGTGAGTAGTACTTGATGCCGTAGCGTTCAATGATGCCGCTGTAGGCTTCCTCGAGTTTCTGTGGGTCCGCCTGGGTGGGCCCGAAGACTCCAAGGCCGAGGGTCGCCGAACGGCCGCCATTACGTTCCGCGGCCGACTTGAAGCCCTCGCACGCAAGGTTGCCCACCCCTACTACGGAGGTCAGGGCCGCAACCGAAAGGGCCACCCCCACCAGCGCCAGGAGAATTCGCGTCTTGTTGATCCGGAGTTCCTGCCATGCCTCTACCAGGGCCGAGACCACGCCGGTCACGCGAGCACCCCCGCAGGGACCTCGGTGGGGGTGAGAACGCCTGACTCCAGGCGGTAGCAAGCGCGGGCCAAACCTGCGACATTCACATCGTGCGTGATGGTTATGAGGGCGGCTCCGGTTTCCGTGGCCACCGTATCGAGCAGCGCCATAACGGCCTGCCCAGTGTCGACGTCGAGAGCTCCTGTCGGCTCGTCCGCCAGGATGAGCCGCGGCCGGCGAACCAGCGCCCTTGCGATGGCCACCCTTTGCTGTTCGCCGCCGGAGAGCATATTCGGCATAGTCTCCGCCCGGCAGGCGAGCCCCACCCGGTCCAGCATGTCCATGGCGAGCTCCCTTCGTTTCCAGACTGCAGGGCCCCGGGCGTACAGCAGGGGTGTGGTCACGTTGTCCAAGGCGCTGCGGCCAGGCAGGAGATTGAACTGTTGGAACACAAAGCCAACCGAAGAACCACGTAGTTTCGCCCTTTCGTTGTTCCCGAGACGCTCCACGGGAGTTCCCTGGAAGCGGAGTTCTCCGCTGGTTGGAAGGTCCAATAGCCCGAGGAGGTTCAGCAGGGTTGACTTTCCACAGCCGGATCGCCCGATAACTGCTGTGTGGTCGCCGCTGCAGACGGTCAGGTCCACGCCTCTGAGAATATGCAGTTCCTGTTCGTCAGGCAGCAGGACGGTCCGCGTCACGCCCTTGAGGGAGACGAGTTCCTCCACGATCAGCCTCCCATCGGGTAGGGGCCGGAACCGGCGAACTGGGGGCCCTGCGGTGTCCGTGCCGGCGCCCCGGGGATGAACTCAAGGACAGCTTCGCCCTCGGCCAGGCCGGAGACGATTTCCACCATGGAGCCGTCGTTGAGGCCCAACTGAACCTTTCGCTGCTCAGGCTGCCCTGCCGGTTCTCCTGCTGCCGCTCCTGCAGGGTTTTCTGCAGGATTTCCTGCCGGGTTTCCCGCCGCCGGACCCGCGGCAGTACCTGCTGCGGGACCGTGCGCTGCTCCGGCGGGAGCCAGCCAGACCAAACCCTCCTTCACGCTGCCCTGGACGGAAGTGAGCGGAATGGTGATGACGTCCTTGGCCTGTCCGGCCGTGACGGTCATCGTTGCACCCAGGCCAGCAAACACCTCCACTCCGGACGGGACCGCGCAGCTGATTGTTCCGGTGGGCGTGCCGCCCTGCTCGGGGGCGCCGCCTCCGCCGGGGCCGGCGATGGCGTAGGGAACGGAGCGGCCTACGCCTCCGGCCAGGCCGCCGGGCACGTTCCCAGTGGTGGCCCCGGCGACGTCGCCAGCGACGCTCTTCAACACCACTGACGGGCAGGTGAATGGAGCAGGCCCCCCGACGACGGAGATTTGCGCGGAAGCCGGCTTGGCCAGCAGCCGGTACTGTTGCGAGGCATCAACTGATCCGCTGAGCGTGAAGGTTCCCGGGTTGACTGTTCCCGTGGAATCACCCACGCCCACCTGCTGGTTAATCAGGACAGTGAGAGTAGCGAGTTCACCTGAAACGGGAGCGAGCACATCGGTGTAGGTGTAGACGGGACTGGCAGCAGTTCGGGCTGTGGCCGTATTCGGACCGCCCGCCCGGCCGGTCTCCGCCATCGCTGGGCCTGACGTTAGTGGCCCTGTTACTGGCTGAGCCGCAGCTGTTGGCTCAGGCAGAACTTCAGTCCGGACCTGATACAGCCGGTCCCCAGTGCTCACCTTGCTACCGGCTGACAGAAAGAGGTGCGTCACCACGCCTGCAGTTGTGTTGCGGACGTTGACCGCGGCGTCACTTTGGACGGTTGCCTGGACCTGAACCGTATTGGTAACGGTGGCCCGCGTTGCCTGAACCACCGGAACGGCGACTGCCGCCCCAGGTGCGGCCAGTACTTGTCCTGGCTGCATCCCATCGATGAATGCAATCTTGACCAGCGCCACGGCTATGACTGCGAACACTGCCAACCATGCCAGCGGCATGACGACGCGCCTGAAAATCCTCATCTCTGCCCCGTTCGGTAGCTCCCCACAGAACCTCTCTGCGAGATGCAGTTCACAGCCTATAGGGATTTAGTCAGGGGAGTGGATAAATGCATCCGGCTGCCGTGCCGAAGGACCCTTGTCCGCGGCGAGGGCAGGGGTTACGGTGGGAGCCAGCTTTGGGGGCTTGAGCAGGCGGGCCCGCATAGGACTAATCAGGGAGCCCCGCCATGTCCATAATCCGCAGTCAGGAAATCCAGTGGTCAAGCTGACGGCGAGGATCAGGAATGCTACCGACGGGAAGCTCGTCCTCACTGTCGATGAAGCGCCCGGCCTTGTGACCCAGGTGCACAATCTGAGTGACATTCCGGACGCGATAAGGAAAGCGGCGTCGGGGTTCCTTGGGCTGCCGGCGGAAGAGATTGAAGTCAAGGTCGGGTATTAGGCCCTCTCACCCAAGTAGCTAACAAAAGTGGTCGTTATGAGAGCTCATAACGACCACAAATGCCAGTTAGTTGGGGAAAAGGTTGAGGGAAGGGCTATCCGAAGCGGCCCGAGACGTAGTCCTCAGTGGCCTTCACGCTCGGGTTGCTGAAGATGGTGTGGGTGTCGCCGAATTCGATCAGCTTGCCCGGCTTGCCAGTGCCCGCGATGTTGAAGAAGGCCGTCTTGTCCGAGACGCGGGCCGCCTGCTGCATGTTGTGGGTGACGATCACTACCGTGTACTGGTCCTTGAGCTCATTAATGAGGTCCTCGATGGCCAGCGTGGAAATGGGGTCCAGGGCGGAGCAGGGCTCGTCCATCAGGATCACCTGTGGCTCCACTGCGATGGCACGGGCGATACAGAGTCGCTGCTGCTGGCCGCCGGAAAGTCCGGAACCGGGCTTCTCGAGGCGGTCCTTGACCTCGTTCCACAGGTTCGCCCCACGAAGGGAACGCTCCACGAGGGCGTCGGCTGCGCCCTTGCTGATCTTCTTGTTGTTCAGCTTCACGCCAGCCAGCACATTGTCGCGGATGGACATCGTGGGGAACGGGTTGGGCCGCTGGAATACCATGCCCACCTGGGTGCGTACGGTCACGGGGTCGACGCCGGGCCCGTAAAGGTTGTCGCCGTCGAGCAGCACCTCCCCCTCCACTCGCGCGCCCGGAAGAACCTCATGCATGCGGTTGAGGGTGCGCAGGAAGGTGGACTTGCCGCAGCCTGAAGGGCCGATGAAGGCCGTAACGGACTTCGCTTCGATGTTGATGTTCACGCCTTCGACGGCCAGGAAGTTGCCGTAGTAGACGTTCAAGTCCTTGACGTCGATGCGCTTAGACATGGTGTTCCTTCATTGCGTTGGAGATGGATTCAAGTTTAGGGCGAAGTGCCGGCCGGGAAGTCATCGGCCGGCCTTCGGTGCGAAGGCCCGGGCGATGAGGCGCGCGCCGAGGTTCAGGAGCATCACCAGGATGATCAACACCAGCGCCGCTCCCCAGGCCCGCTGGTTGGAGGGGTCAGGGTTGGACGGCGACGTCGGGTTGAGGATCTGGGTGTAGATGAACGTGGGCAGGGAGGCCATCCACCCGCTGAAGACGTTGTTGTTGATGCTCGTGGCGAAGCCGGCGGTTACCAGGATCGGGGCGGTCTCGCCGATCACTCGGGCGATCGCGAGGGTGACTCCCGATGCGATACCGGAGATCGCCGTCGGAATGACCACCCTGACGATGGTCCGCCACTTGCGGACGCCCAGGGCGTAGGAGGCTTCGCGCAGTTCGTTGGGCACGATCTTCAGCATTTCCTCGCTGGAGCGGACCACCACCGGGATCATAAGGACGGAAAGCGCGACGGCAGCGACGGCGCCGGTCTTCGTGCCCGGCCCCACAATGGCGAAGAAGAACGCCGCGGCGAAGAGGCCGGCCACGATGGACGGGATGCCGGTCATGACATCCACGAAGAACGTGATGGCGCGTGCCAATGGACGATCGTTGCCGTATTCCACCAGGTAGATCGCAGTCAGAAGGCCGACCGGCACGGAAATGACGGTGGCCAGGACGGTGATCTGGATGGTGCCCAGCAGCGCATGGTAGACGCCGCCCAGGACGCGCGTGCCTTCCTCGACGCTCCTGTTGTCGGTGGTGCCGGTGACGCCGTTCATGGAGGTGGTCAGGAACCCCGGGGTCAGGAGGCCGGGGATGCCGTTAACCAGAACGGTCCAGATCACGGAAACCAACGGCAGCAGTGCCACAAGAAAGGCGCCGACGACGAGGCAGGTTGCCAGTTTGTCCTTGGCCTTGCGCGAGCCTTCGACCAGGCCGCTCCAGGTCACGAGACCGATCGTGAAGAGGATCGCTGAAAGGATTCCCCAGCCGAGGGCGTTGAACCCGATCAACGCGAGGATTGCCGCGGCCAGGACCAAGGCCACGGCCACGACCACCAGCGGGGCGAACTTGGGCAGCTGGCCCTTGGTCAGCGCCGAGCGCTTGCGCGGCGGGGTCAGGGTGGAGGTCATTTAGTTGGCTCCCGAGAATTCTTTGTGCCGGGTGATGATCCAGCGCGCGATCATGTTGACGGCCAGGGTAATGACGAACAGCACCAAGCCTGCTGCGATCAGCGTGTTCACCTTGAGACCGCCGGCCTCGGGGAAGTTCAGGGCAATTTCGGCGGCGATGGTCTGGTTCCCGCTTTGGATGAGGCTGGCCGTGAGCACGCCTGAAGAAAGGACCAGTGCAACGGCCATGGTTTCACCGAGCGCCCGGCCAAGGCCCAGCATGACGGCACTGATGATTCCGGGACGGGCGAAGGGCAGGACTGCCATCTTGATCATCTCCCAGCGAGTGGCCCCGAGCGCCAGGGCCGCTTCCTCGTGCAGCTTCGGCGTCTGGAGGAAGATCTCGCGGGACAGTGAGGTGATGATGGGCAGCACCATCACGGACAGGACGATGCCTGCGGTAAGGATGGTCTTGCCGGTTGCGGACGCCGGTCCCTGAAAGATGGGAATCCAGCCTAAGTTGTTGGCAAGCCAGCCATAAGCCGGCGAGATTTCCTTTGCGAGGAAGGCTGCCCCCCAGGCGCCATAGACCACGGACGGAATAGCTGCCAGCAGGTCGATCACGTAGCCGAGCCCGGAGGCCAGCTGGCGGGGCGCGAAGTGCGAGATGAACAGGGCCACACCGATCGATATGGGCGTCGCAATGACCAGCGCGATGATGGCCGCGATCAGTGTGCCGATGACGATCGGCCAGATGTAAGCGAAGAAGCCCTGTCCGCCCTGGATCTGCTCTGGCTGTGCGACCAAGGCCGGTAGTGCCTGCACCACGAGGAACAGGGCGACGCCGAACAGCACTGCGAGGATCAGGCATCCTGCGGCGAGGGCGGCGCCGGAAAAGACTTTGTCCCCGGCGCGGCCCGCGCCCTGGGAGGTTGTCAGGGAGTTGGTGGTCACAAACGATCCTCTGGATTCGATCACGTTATGGCGGAACTGGCTGTTTCCTTCGGATCTCTCCGTCAATCACAGCGGCAGAACTAGTGTTACATGGCTAATTCCCTGCCCCGCCGACTGGTGATGGCCAGTCGGCGCGGACAGGGAACCTCAGTGTTCGGCTATTGCTTCCACTATGCCTTTAGAGAGTCGGAAAGTCCTAGGACTTCACCTTGATGGATTCAACGGCAGCCTTGGTCTTCTCCTGCAGGTCCTTGGACAGCGGCGCCGACTTTGCTGCGTCAGCGGCGGCCTTCTGGCCAGCGTCGGAGACCACGTAGCTCTCGAAGGCCTTGACCAGGTCCACAGTCTCCTGCTTGTCGTAGTTGCTGCAGACGATGTGGAAGGACACCAGGACGATCGGGTAGGCGCCCTCTGCGGCCGTCGTGCGGTCGAGCTTGATGGAGAGGTCGTTGGCACCGCGGCCCTCAACCGGCTTGCCGGCGTCGACGGCCTTGGCGGCAGCCTCGGCGGAGATCTTGGTGAAGGTCTCGCCTACCTTGATCTGTGCAACGCCCAGCTTGCCGGAAACGGCGGAGTCGTCCGCGTAGGTCACGGCACCAGGAGTGTCGGAAACCGTCTTCACGACGCCGGAGGTTCCCTTGGCGTTCTCGCCCTTCAGCGATGCGGGCCAGACACCGGCGGCCTTGTCGGTCCAGACCTCGGGAGCGGCGGCGGCCAGGTAGTCGGTGAAGTTGGAGGTGGTGCCGGAGTCATCCGAACGGCTGACCGGGGTGACTTTGAGATCGGGCAGGGAGACGCCCTCGTTCAGCGCGGCGATTGCGGGGTCGTTCCACGTGGCGATCTCGCCACGGAAGATCTTGGCAACTGTGGGTGCGTCCAGCTTCAGTTCCTTGATCTCGGGCAGGTTGAAAGCTACCGCGATCGGGGAGATGTAGACCGGGATGTTGATGGCGCCGTCGGGTCCGCAGACCTGCTTGGACTGCGCGAACTCTTCGTCCTTGAGGTAGGCGTCGGAGCCGCCGAACTGTGCGGAGCCGTCCAGGAGTGCCTTGCGGCCTGCACCGGAGCCGTCCGGAGAGTACTGGATGGTGGCCCCCTGGTTGGCGCTGGCGAATTCCGTCTTCCAGGCGTCCATTGCCGCGCCCTGGGCGGAAGAACCGATGCCGGTCAGAGTGCCGGTCACCTTCGTGCCTGCGGTCTGTGCGCCACCGGACGTGCCGGTCGGGTTGTCGGAGCCACAGGCGGTGAGCGCGAGGGCGCCGGCT
This sequence comes from Arthrobacter sp. ISL-30, assembly GCF_018613855.1. Classification (GTDB taxonomy): domain Bacteria; phylum Actinomycetota; class Actinomycetes; order Actinomycetales; family Micrococcaceae; genus Arthrobacter. The sequence continues at coordinate 20,292 of NZ_JAGGPK010000001.1, read as the reverse complement.
GCGATGACCGCGATGACCGTATTGCGGCCGAAGCGAGTTGCCTTCACTGGATATACCCCTTCCAGGGATTCTCTGATGCGTGCCGGACGGAGAGGCCGGCGGTTGCGAGCTGCTGATATTTGCACTGCGTGCCTTCTTGTACCTCGATCGACACTAAGGTCGGCAGGTAACGGGACTTGGGGTGAAAAGTTAACGGAAGATGAACGGCGGCGGACCATTGGTTAACAAGTGCGCGCCCGGCATTGCGTTAGATCCGTCACAGGAATAAAGGCGCCCTGCCACCGGCCGGATGATCCAGTGTAAACAAATAGACTGTGGGGATGGGCGCCGTGACGGGACTTTCCGCAAGCAGAAGATTCCTCCGCACCCGTATCAAGACAGGCCTCGCCCGCAGCAGGAACTCACTGCTCCCCGCCGTCCAGATGACGGCATGCGCCGTCGGCGCCTATGCCTTCGCCGAATACGTCCTGGGGCACACCGGCCCGCTTTTTGCGGCCACCTCATCACTGATCGCCCTGGGATTCTCGCGCGATCCCCGCTTGCGGAGGGTCATGGAGGTGGGTCTCGGCTGCACAATCGGGATCGTCATCGGCGATCTTCTGCTTCACTGGCTCGGCGCCGGAATCTGGCAGGCCGCCGTCGTCCTCCTGTTCTCCATCCTGGTGGCCCGCTTCCTGGACAGCGGCACCATCTTCACCACCCAGCTCGGCCTGCAGTCGCTCCTGGTGGTGCTCCTTCCGGCGCCTGCCGGCGGCCCGTTCACGCGAAGCCTGGATGCGGTCGTTGGGGGCATCTTCGCCCTGCTCGTCACTATCCTCATGCCCAAGGATCCGCGCCGGGAGCCCCGCCAGGATGTGCGGAAAATCCTGCACGAACTCGCCGAGGTGCTGCGCGAGTGCGCCGACGGGCTGGTGGACAACGATTCCACCAAGGCCTGGCACGCGCTGATCCGGGGACGGAACTGCCAGCCGCTTGTGGACCGCATGCGCCAAACTCTCAGGGCATCCGGAGAGGTGGCCACCCTGGCACCGCTATATCGCCGTCACCGGGACGAGCTGGCCGGCCTTGAGCAATCGCTGGAGTTCATCGACCTCGCCCTCCGTAACAGCCGCGTTTTCGCCCGGCGACTGACCAGCGCCATCAACCACACCGCCCTGTCTGACGAGGCGATCGACAGCATCTCGGAGGTCTTGATGGAGACGGCCGCCGCCGTCGACGAGCTCTCCCTTGGACTCGCGGAACTGCACGACGGCGCCCGTCGCGCCCATTTGCGTGGCGCGCGGCAGGACCTCATCGAAATTGCCTCCCGGCTCCATCCGAAAATGCTGGATGTCCAGAAGCTCGAGGGCGAAACTGTCGTGATGCTTTTCCGCCCGCTGATGGTTGACCTGCTTGAGGCGAGTGGCATGGACTCACGCGAGGCCCGGGACATGCTCCCGCCGCTCTAGCGCCGCCCGGTGGTTGAGCCTATCGAAAGCTCGACGGCGATACGCTCGACACGGAGTGTCGGTGTCCCCCACTACTGTTGGTCGCATGGCTTCAAAGACCGCTCGCGCTTCCAAAACCCCTGCGTATAAATGCGCCGAATGCGGCTGGACCACCGTCAAGTGGGTGGGCCGCTGCGGCGAATGCCAGGCGTGGGGCACCGTCGAGGAGACCGGCACCGCTATTGCGCGCACGACGGCGGCCACCACTGTCCTTGAGCCGGCACGTCGGATTGCGGAAGTGGATGGCAGCACGGCAGCCTTCCTCCCCACCGGCGTCGACGAACTGGACAGGGTACTGGGCGGAGGACTCGTGCCAGGGGCGGTCATCCTCCTGGCAGGCGAGCCCGGCGTCGGAAAATCCACGTTGCTACTGGACGTCGCGGCCAAGTTCGCGCGAACGGGGCAGGATGTCCTGTACGTCACCGGCGAGGAATCCGCCGCCCAAGTGAAGCTGCGCGCCGAGCGGATCGACGCCGTCGCGCACACGCTCTACCTGTCGGCCGAAACCGATCTGGGGCAGGCGCTCGGCCAAGTGGAGAAACTCGAGCCGCGCCTGCTGGTGGTGGACTCCGTGCAGACCCTCAGCAGCGCCGACGTCGAGGGCAGCGCAGGCGGCGTCTCCCAGGTCCGTGAGGTGGCAGCATCCATCATTGCCGCGGCAAAGCGGCGGAATATGACCACACTGCTGGTGGGGCACGTGACCAAGGACGGGTCTATTGCCGGGCCGCGGCTGCTGGAACACCTCGTGGACGTCGTCTGCCAGTTCGAAGGCGAGCGCCACAGCCGGCTGCGGCTGCTGCGCTCGGTCAAGAACCGCTACGGTGCCACCGACGACGTCGGCTGCTTCGACCTCAACGAAACCGGCATCATCGGCCTGGCCGATCCAAGCGGGCTTTTCGTGTCGCGGACCAGGGAGCCGGTCTCCGGAACCTGCATCACCGTGACAATGGAGGGCCGGCGGCCCCTCCTCGCGGAAGTGCAGTCATTGCTGGCCGAAAGCTCCAGCTCCCAGCCCCGCCGCGCCACAAGTGGCCTGGAAAGCTCCCGTGTGGCCATGCTGCTGGCGGTCCTGCAGCAGAGGGCCGGCTGCATCCTGCAAAAGGACGATTCGTACGTGGCCACAGTGGGCGGGGTCAAACTCAGCGAGCCGGCGGTGGATCTGGCGGTCGCGCTGGCGGTTGCTTCCGCGAAAGCGAAGAAGCCGCTGCCGGAGCGGTTCATAGCCTTTGGGGAGGTTGGACTGGCAGGCGAAGTACGTCCGGTCCCCGGAATCAACCAGCGCATCCAAGAAGCCCAGCGTCTCGGCTTCACCCATGCAGTAGTCCCGGCGAGCCCCAACGGTCCGGGGCCGGTACCGGAGGGATTCAAGGTCCGGGAAGTGGGACACCTCGCAGAAGTACTGGATCTGCTGATCTCCTGAGCAGGTGCCCAGACTACCAACTAGGTCGCAGTTGTGGTCGTTATGCCCGCGTTTAACGACCACAACTGCGAGTCACTTGGGCAGGGCTTCGAGGTATCCTCGCCGGCACGGCGGAAGCCAAAATGCCCCCTTCAACCGGTCACCAAACGGGTCTTTTTGCAGCCTCGGCAGAGCATAGCTTTGGACCACTTTGGGGCTTGCTGGTGCGGTTAAGGGTCCGAATGCCTTTATCATTGTGCTTGTCGCTTTCCGGGCATTTTGGCTAGGCGCGTCGGAGAGTGAAATTGGCATGTTTGTGAGCTGCGGCTTGCACCTTTGAAGGGAAAAGCTATGGCTCGGAGCCCCGAGGAATCGCTGAAGGCGACTTTGGGAAGGGTTGCTCCCGGGACCGCCCTGCGCGATGGCCTGGAACGCATCCTCCGTGGACGTACGGGAGCGCTAATCGTCCTCGGGTCCGACAGGACAATAGATTCCATCTGCTCAGGCGGCTTCGACATCGGCATCGAATTCTCGCCGACGCGGCTGCGTGAACTGGCCAAAATGGATGGCGCGATCATTTGCGACAAGGACGCCAGCAATATTGTCCGCGCGGCTGTCCAGCTTGTGCCTGATTCCAGTATCGAAACGCAGGAATCGGGTACCCGTCACAGGACGGCTGAACGTGTTGCCATCCAGACCGGAGTTCCGGTTATTTCCGTCAGCCAGTCCATGCAGATCATCGCCCTCTACGTGAATGGACTCAGGCACGTGCTGGAGGGCTCGGAAAAGGTGCTGGCGCGAGCCAACCAGGCACTGGCCACGCTGGAGCGGTATCGGGCGCGGCTGGACCAGGTAACCAGTTCATTGTCGGCATTGGAAATCGAAGCCATGGTCACGGTCCGGGATGTGGCAGTGACGCTGCAGCGCCAGGAAATGGTGCGCCGCATCTCCGAAGAGATCTCCCAATACGTCCTGGAGCTTGGTGAGGACGGCAGGCTCCTGTCCCTCCAGCTCGACGAACTCACCGTGGGCCGCGGCCCTGGCAGCGACGTCATCATTCGCGACTACGCCGGCCCCGATGCCACGCCTGAACAAATCGAAGAGGCTGTTCAGGCGCTGCTGAACCTCGGCCCCACGGAACTGATCGACCTCAGCAAGATCGCAGGGATCATCGGCTTCGCGGGAGGGGTGGAAACGCTCGACGCCGTTGTGCAGCCTCGCGGCTACCGGCTGCTTTCCGGGCTGAAATCCGTGCCGAGGGCCGTGGCCGACCGCCTCGTTGATCACTTTGGCGGACTCCAAAACCTGATGGCAGCAACCATTGAAGACCTTATGACAGTGGATGGCATCGGAGACCAGCGGGCCCGCACGGTTCGTGAAGGCCTCAGCCGCATGGCGGAAGCGAGCCTGCTGGACCGCTTCCTCTGACATCCTTGAGGTACCCGCTTGCCCTCCGGCTAACCCAGCTGGAAGACGGCCTTTGAGCTCTCCTTGTTACCCAGCCGTGCCCTGAAAATGTAGGTGGCTCCCCCGCCACCGGGCTTGGCTGCCATCTCCTTGCAGCCTTCGACGGAACGATTGCGCTGCCACGGGAAGTTGGCGGTTTCGCTCTTGCCCGGCTCGATGATCTTAACAAGGTCTTCGCTTGATGCCTGGCAGTCCCTTGAGGAGAAAATCCTGTCCGAGCCGCTCATCACCAGGAATTCCATCTGGGACGTACCCAGGTTCACTTCACAGGGCACTTGGCCTCCGTTGGTGACTTTCATAGTCAGCATTGGATTCTCACCCTCTGCATAGCTTGGCTTGTCAGTTGAGGCGCTTACGGTGACCTGGCTGAGATCGCAGCCGGTTGTGGCAGACGGGGTAGCAGATTGAGCTCCGGAATCGGGCTGGCTGTTTGGGGAGCCAGCTGTGCCGGCCTCCTCCGCTTTGCCGGCGTCGCCGCTTCCCGAACCGCCGTCGGCGTTCCTGGACGACACCTGTTCGGTACCGGAGGCCAGCAAACCGCTCACCGCTGCGAAGCCGCCTGTAAGCATTGCCAGCACAATCACCAGGACAATTCCAACGAAGAGCCTGCGACGGCGATAAACGGCCGGGCTCTGCCGCCGCTTGGCCGGGCGGGCAGGGCCTTTTGGACGCGGTTTGCGCGCCGAAGACTGCTGCTTGCCCTTACTGACCATGTTTACAGGCTAGAGAACGGGACCGCGGGTTTGCTCCTCACCACGCCGCTGGAGTACGAGACGCCCATGTATGAGCTGCGTCTCAGTACCCGCCAAGCAAGGGAAATTGCCTGCGGTAGATTGGAAAGTCGGGCGCTCTTCAAGGAGTCCCCTGGGCCTGGACTTCAGGCCATTTGACCACGCCAGCCGAGGAAAGGGGCGTTCACTATGGCTCAGCCCCTCGAGGTTGATCCGGCCCGCCTGCATGCCGTCATGGATATGTGGTTCGCCGAAAACGCCAGACCCCTGCCGTGGCGCGACCCCGAATGTACAGCGTGGGGAGTACTCATCAGCGAGGTTATGCTTCAGCAGACTCCTGTAGTGAGGGTCCTTCCAGTGTGGGAGGAATGGGTGGAACGCTGGCCCACGCCCACGCATCTCGCGGATGAACCGGCGGGTGAGGCGCTGCGGCATTGGGGACGGCTGGGCTACCCGAGGCGCGCACTGCGGCTTCATGCGGCGGCTACGGCAATCAGGGACGACCACGGGGGCGAGGTACCCGCCAACGCTGCGGCCCTTCTCGGCCTGCCGGGCGTGGGCAGCTACACGGCGGCCGCCGTCGCTGCTTTTGCCTTTGGCAAACGGGAGACAGTGGTGGATACAAACATCCGCCGGGTTCACGCCCGGCTCTTCGCCGGCCTTGCGCTGCCTGCTCCGTCGCTGACTGCAGCTGAAATGCGCTTGGCCGACACCCTGCTCCCCGACGACGAGTCACTGTCCGTGCGTTGGAATGCCTCAGTCATGGAACTCGGAGCCGTGGTCTGCACGGCGCGATCACCCAAATGCGGGGAATGTCCGGTCCAGCAGTCCTGCGCCTGGCGGGCCGCTGGCGAACCGCCACCGAGCTATATGCCCAAGGGGCAGGCCTGGCATGGAACGGATCGGCAGGTGCGCGGTGCCGTGATGGCGGTGCTTCGAGAGGCCGATGCACCCGTTCCCCGGGACTTGTTCCAGCAGGCCCCCGCGGACCTTGGTTTCGCTCCGGAGGGCATTGCCATCCCGCTCACCGCCCTACACAGACTGAACTCGGCCCCCGAACAGTTGGAACGCGCGCTCGAAGGCCTGCTCGCCGACGGTCTCGCAGAACTGCACGACGGCGGCTTCCGGCTTCCCGGCTGAAGGCCGGCCCGGTGCTTCGACTTGCCCGCTCCGGTTGCCCACTTCGGTTGCGAATCGGCAACGAGAGTGCGCGACGCAGTGGTGTGGAGTAACGATGCGGCGGCGGTTTATTCCCGGCCGTTTGCCGCACCCCCGCGGAGGCCTACCCTAAGGCATGAGCAGGTTCCTGGTAGCATCCTTCTTGCTCGCGGCGACGGGACTGGGCTCGGCATGCGAGCCCGAAGGCTACGCGTGCCCCGCCATCGCCATGGCGCCGGTGGTTTCGCTGACCATTCCCGCCTCCTACGCTCCCTCGGTTAAGGCTGTGCACCTGAAGGCATGCCAGGAGGAGACCTGCAAGGAAGGCAACCTGGAGCTAATGCCCGGAACTGTATCCGTGGACCAGGGCTGCGAGCCGGGGCCGGATGGCTCCTGTTCGGCAACCGCGTCTCCTGACGGCACACTGCGTGGAATGCTCATGATGGACGCCCTCACAGAGTCGCCGATCAACGCCACCGCGAGCGCGACGGCGTCGGACGGCAATCCGCTCCCGGTGCATTCGCTGACGTTTACGCCGAAGGCGGAGTATCCGTTCGGCGCCCACTGCGGAAAGTTCCTGACCGCAGGGCTGATCCTTGACGAGGCCGGCCTGCGCCAGGAATAGGGTTCTCAGAGCTCGCCGAAGCCCTTCGCCACCAGCCCCTCTACGTAATGGACGGCCTTGTCCGCGTCCGTGCCCCAGGCTTCGACCCTCAGCTTTCCACCCTGGCCCACAGCGAGGGTCATGAGTGCCATGATCGAGGTGCCCTCAACTCCGTTGACGCTCACCTCGGCATCCAAAGATGCCAGTCCCCCAGCAATCTTGGCGGCGGGACGTGCGTGCATGCCCATTGGATTAATGAGCTCGAATTCACCAACTGCCGATGGCTCCCCTGCTTTGCCGGCTGGCACGGCGGCCTCGGGAACGCCCTGGCCAGGGGTGCCGAAACGCACAGCCTCGGCTGCCGCCTTCACCGCCTCCCGTTCCGCTCCCCCTTGCGCGGCGACCGCGGCAGCCACGAGCCCCTCCACAAGCGGTGCATCGGCCAGCAGGATGTGGTCAGGACTGCTGGAGAATTCGACGCCGCTTTCAGCTGTCATGACGGCGGAGCCCAGGTCCGCCAGGACCACCACGCCGCTGGAATTGGACGTGGCGAGCGCGTCCTCGAGCCCGGCCAGCACCTTCTCCAGACTGGTCCCGATCCGGCCGTCGTCCGTTCCGCCTGCGGTGAGAATACCGACGTCGGGGGCCATCTGCGCGGCCAGCTCCGCGGCACCTTCGGCGATCTTTCCGCTGTGCGAGACGACGAGCAGGCTGACCGTCATAGCGGCCCCGCCGCGTGGTCCGCCGCCTCGACGGCTGCACGCAGGAGCAGGGCCGTTGAGGCGGCCCCGGGGTCCCGGTGCCCGGCGCTGCGTTCACCCAGGTAGCTTGCCCTGCCCTTCCGCGCGACGAGCGGGTCCGTGGCTACGGCTCCTGCTTCCGCCGCCGCGGCTGCCGCCTCCAGGACGGCTGCCGGATCGCCGTCGGCTGCTGCCTTGCGGGCTGCGTCGACGGCAGGGGTCCAGGCGTCCACCATGGTTTTGTCGCCCGGCTCAGCCTTTCCACGGGCAACGACGCCGTCACGGGCTGCGGTAAGTGCCTCGGAGAGCAGCTGGGCGTCGATCTCCCCTGCCTCGCCCATCGCCGTGGCGGCCCGCAGGTAGGCGGTTCCGTAGAGCGGCCCGGCGGCCCCGCCAACCTTGGACATAAGGGCCATGGCGGCCAGCTTGAGGGCTGCTCCCGGCGTCTCGGGCGGTGACTCGGCCAGCTTTTGCAGGACCGCTTTGAAGCCCCGGTCCATGTTCTCGCCGTGGTCGGAATCCCCGATGGCGCGATCCAGCTCAATGAGTTCGCTGCGGTGCTTTGCCATTGCCTCGGCGGATAACCTCAGCCACTGCACGGCCCATGTGACATCCAGCGCCATGCTCAGATTCCCCAGCGAAGGGCAGCAGTGTGAACCGGCGCGTCCCACAGTTCGGTGAATTCGTCATCGAGGCGAAGGACGGAAATCGAGCAACCCTGCATTTCCAGTGAGGTGACAAAGTTGCCCACAAGGGAGCGCTGCACGGTAATTCCCCTGTCGTTTAGGATCTGCGCCGCCCGCCGGAAGACGATGTACAACTCGCTTTGCGGAGTTCCGCCCATGCCGTTGACAAACAGCAGTACCTTTTCGCCGGAGTCGACACGGAGGTCCTCGAGGACGGGCTGGAGCAGCCTGTCGGTGATGCCGTCAGCGTTTTCCATCGCGATCCTGTGCCTGCCGGGCTCTCCATGGATTCCGATGCCGATTTCGATCTCGTCATCGGCAAGGTCGAAGCTCGGAGCCCCGGCGTGCGGAACGGTACAGGCCGAGAGGGCGACGCCCATGGAGCGTACGTTGCGGTTGACCCGCTCGGCCACGGCCAGCACTGTCTCAAGATCGTCGCCACGTTCCGCAGCGGCCCCGGCGATCTTTTCTACCAGGACTGTTCCACCCACTCCCCTGCGCCCGGCCGTATAGAGGGAATCCTCCACAGCGACGTCGTCGTTCACGAGCACGGTCCTGACATGGACTCCCTCGGCCTGGGCCATTTCCGCGGCGGTCTCAAAGTTCAGGACGTCGCCGGTGTAGTTCTTTACGATATGGATCACTCCGGCACCTGAATCCACGGCTGTGGTGGCCGGAATGATCTGGTCCGGAGTGGGAGAGGTGAACACAGCGCCAGGCACCGCGGCGTCGAGCATCCCAAGGCCGACAAAGCCGGCGTGGAGGGGTTCGTGGCCGCTTCCGCCTCCTGAGACCAGGGCGACCTTGCCGGCAACAGGAGCATCCGTGCGCAGGACGTATTTGGGATCCGCATGTACCGTGACAAGGTCCGCATGCGCCAGGCCAAACCCCTCTACGGACTCGTCCACCACAGATTGCGGATCATTGATGAGCTTTTTCATTTCAGTGCTCCTGGTTCATTCATGCTGTATTCAATTCACTGCTGCGTTCAATCCACTGCTGCGTTCAATCCACTGCTGCGTTCAATCCACTGCTGGGGCGTGACAGGCCGATCGTGTCTTGACCCTACTACCCGGACAACACGCAGGGTAGACCCGCATCCAGCATGTGGGAACGACGGAAGGGACGGCCCCCAATGACCGTCCCTCCCGTGGGCTTTCAACACGCGTCCGCCCCCTCAAGCGGTGTGACCCCGCCCCGAGCCACCCGCTCCAAAGTTTATCTATCAATTGGATTTGGCGATAGCCCTTTTGCTCCGCTGCAATTTCAGCCCTACCGCTGTTAGCTTGGATTCACCGGAACGAAATTCCACTAGGGAGGTAGAAATGAGCGAACACGACGAGGCACCTCGCCAGGGCGAGACGGCGAAGACCGGACCTCAAGGAACCATTCCCGCAAGCAAGGAAGGCGTAGGAGCCGGAGCCAGCAACGAACCCAACACCTTCGAACCGGAAGAGGATCCTGACGCCACCGAGGAAGCCGCCGAGTAACCGAATTCCGATTGATGCGAGTCTGCCCTACAGCTTCTTGATCATGCGCGTATTGCCCAAGGTATTGGGCTTGACCCGCGCAAGGTCCAGGAACTCGGCGACGCCTTCATCATGCGAGCGAAGCAGTTCCGAGTAAACCTCGGGATCGACGGCGGTCTGGTCCGCCATGACTTCAAAGCCGTGGCGTTTGAAGAAGTCCACCTCGAAAGTCAGGCAGAAGACTCGTGAGACACCCAATTCACGGGCATCTTCGATGAGCCGCTGCACCAGGACGTGACCCACACCCCGGCCCCGCCACTCGTCGGCAGCAGCCAGGGTGCGCACTTCGGCCAGGTCTTCCCACATCACGTGCAGGGCTCCGCAGCCGATCACTTCGCCGTCGGATGATTCGGCGATGCGGAACTCCTGGAGGCTCTCGTAGTAGGCCACGGTTTCCTTCGCCATCAGGATCCTCTGCTCCGCCAGCGGTGCCACGAGGCGCTTGATGGCGGCTACGTCACTGGTGCGGGCAGGGCGGATGCTAAAGGTCGAAGTCACAGCCCCATCCTATGTGCCGGCAAATCCTATGTGCCGGCAAAGGGCTTGCACGTCGGAGCGAAGCCGGGCCCCCGCTTACAGCCCGCGGATCGCCGTTACAGCCCCAGGTCGGCTGGCAGCCCTACCTCCTTGCCGAGCACATGGGCGGCCAGGAAATGTTCCACGACGCCGTACCAGATCTTCGCGTGCTGCGGCTGCAATACCCAGTGGTTTTCGTAAGGGAAGTACAGGAACCGATGGGCCGTTTTGCCGTCGGCGTCCGCCGCCAGCTTCGAGTTGGACAGCAGCTCATACCAGAGCCGAAGGCCCTCCCCGATGGGTACCCGATAGTCCTTGTCCCCGTGGATAACAAGCATCGGCGTGGCGATCTTCTCCACATGGCGATGTGGAGAGTTATCCAGCGCCATCTCCGCTGTCATCTCCTTGAGCCAATACTGGGAGGCGTCGGTTGTCGGACCGAACTGGTCGAGCGCCCACAGGCTGGCGTGGGTCACGATGGCCTTGAATCTTTCGGTCTGTCCAGCCACCCAGTTGGCCATGTAGCCGCCGAACGAGCCGCCCATGGCAGCCGTACGCGCTTCGTCGATATCCGGCCGTTCTAGGACCGAATCCGTGATGGCCATGAGGTCCATGAAGGGCGCCTTGCCCCACTCGCCCCAGCCTCGTTGAATGAATGCCTGGCCATACCCAGTTGACAGCGCCGGGTCGGGCAGGAGCACGGCATAGCCCTTGGAGACCAGCAGCCAGGGGTTCCAGCGCCAGGTCCAGGCATTCCAGGAACTGAGCGGTCCTCCATGTATCCACAGGAGCAGTGGAGCGGGGTTCGCGGCCGAGGCGCCCTCCGGCAGGGCGAGGTACGCGGGGACCCGGGCGCCGTCGGCCGCCGTCGCTTCAATCCGCTCAAGGGTTCCCTTACGGCGCGGCCTGTCCGCCGGCGCCGGAAGCCTCGACACCTCGCCGGAGGCCAGGTCGACCCGCACCACTTCGGGCGGGAATTCGTACGAACTGCGAAGCGCATAGGCATGGCGTCCATCCGGTGAAACGGCGACGTCGGTGTAGGCTGCGGAATCCTTCGTCACCCTGGTGACGGTCCCGTCTGCGACGTCGATCCGGAACAGCGGGGTGGCGCCGTCGTCGTCTGCCGTGACCAGCAGCGCGCTGCCGTCCGGGAGCCAGGCCACCGGGTGGCCCCAGCGGTCCCAGTCGTGCGCGAGCGGCCGGAGCTCCCGGCTCTCAGGGGCAACATTCAGTTCGCCGGCGACATCCAGCAACTGGAGCTTCACTTGGGGTGCCTGGGTGGGGGTCGTATCGCTCTCGCTAAGCACGGCCAGGGTTTGGTTGTCAGCGCTGACCGGGCCGGGGAAATAGCTCATCCCCTCACGATCCAGCAGCACGGTGCGGGCGCCGGTAGCAACGTCGATCGCAACCAGCACATGCCTGGAATCAGCCTTCGCCAGCGGCTTGACCACACTGGTGTAGACCGCCCTGCCGTCGGGGCTGATGACCGCTGCCGTGTCACGGAGGCCGGCCCCGACGTCGGGCGTCAGGTTGCGCAGCTTCAGGGGCGGCGCCTGGTCCACCGTGGACGGCTTCCCGCCCGCCGGAGGCTCGCCAGGCTCGACGGCGAACAGGCGCGGCTGCGAAGGGCCGAGGTCCTCATCCCATAATCGGACCGGGTAGCCCGTGTGCAGGATGGCCTGGACCTTGTTCTCCTTGCGGCTCTTTCGGCGCATCTCGTCCGACTCCTCGTCCGCGGCTCCAGCCAATACCGGCGCGACGACGATCGTTCTGTCCGCGTCTTTCGCCGTGAAGACCGAACTGATCCCGCCCAAGCGGTTCAGGACCACCCGGGCTTCGCCGCCATCGGCCGGGAGGAGCCAGAGGGCGCTGACCGGATCGTCGTCGGAACCCTCGTCGGCACGATCGGGATCCGGGCGCGCCGAAGTGAAGTAGAGATCTCCGTTGCTTGCAAAAGCGGCGCCGGCTTCCCCTTTGGCGCTGCGTGTAATTCGACGGGCATGCTCATGGCCCTCAGGATCGATCTGCCAGAGCGCTGACACGTACTCAGTTGCCTTGCTGTTAAGCGTCGCCACTGTGGTGACAAGGCGCTTGCCGTCGGGACTCATCGCCAACCCGCTGACGCGAGGGATGGCCAGGTAGTGGTCGAGTTCGTGGAATGGGGTTTCGGGCTGCTCGTTCGGGATTTCCGGGTTAGTGGATTCCATGCTCCGATTCAACACTGAATGTGCGGCTCTTCACAGGGGAATCTCGCGGCCGCGGGTTTCCAGCTACGGTTTTTGGCTATGGTCCGCCGAGGCGCCGGTTTCGTCCGCGGGGGTTTCAGAGCCGAGGCCAGGCCTGCCGCTTTCGGGATCGGCGGTTGTTGCCTCGACCGGCTCGTCATACGCAGCACCTGTTTCCGAGGCACGGTGCTCGCCGGGCTGCTTGTTACCCGGGAGTTCCCTGGGGTGGGACTTTCCAGTAGCAGGCATGGTCTTCCTCCTTTGGGGGCCGGACAGGCGCCGGATTTGCCGGACAGGCGTCGGATTGGGCCGGACAGGCGCCGGAGCCATCCGGTCACTTCCACGCTATGCCCGACGCCGGACGCATGCCAGCGCTGCGGGCTTGATCGATTAAAGCGAAACCCCGCCCGCACTTTCTGTGCGGACGGGGTATCAATACTTCTGACCGCCTCCGGGATTGATTCCGGAGAGCAAGCGCTAGGCGCTGGGTGCGATCTCCGGGATCCGCGGCTTGGCGTTGCCCGCGAAGGTGAACTTTGCGTCGTCACCCTCGCCATCAACGTCAACCACCACGATGTCGCCCGGGTGCAGGTCGCCGAAGAGGATCTTCTCGGACAACTGGTCCTCGATCTCGCGCTGGATGGTGCGGCGAAGAGGCCGGGCACCCATTGCGGGATCGTAGCCACGGGTGGCCAGGAGGACCTTGGCTTCCTTCGTTAGCTCGATGCCCATGTCCTTGTCCTTGAGGCGGGTCTCCAGGCGGGTGACGAACATGTCCACGATCTCGATGATCTCGTCCTGCGTCAGCTGCGGGAACACCACGACGTCGTCAACACGGTTCAGGAACTCGGGACGGAAGTGCTGCTTGAGCTCTTCCGTGACCCGTGCCCGCATCCTGTTGTAGCCGGTTGTGGTGTCCGTGCCCGACTGGAAGCCGGTGGCCACGCTCTTGGAGATGTCGCGGGTACCAAGGTTGGTGGTCATGATAATCACCGTGTTCTTGAAGTCCACCACGCGGCCCTGGGAATCGGTCAGGCGGCCGTCTTCCAGGATCTGCAGGAGCGAGTTGAAGAGGTCCGCATGGGCCTTCTCAACTTCGTCGAACAGGACCACGGAGAACGGACGTCGGCGGACCTTCTCGGTCAGCTGTCCGCCTTCTTCGTAGCCGACATAGCCCGGAGGGGCGCCGAAGAGACGCGAAACCGTGTGCTTCTCGGAGTACTCGGACATGTCCAGCGTGATGAGCGCGTCCTCTTCGCCGAAGAGGAACTCCGCAAGGGCCTTCGCCAGCTCGGTCTTGCCGACGCCTGTGGGGCCGGCGAAGATGAACGAGCCGCCGGGACGCTTGGGGTCCTTCAGGCCTGCACGGGTGCGGCGGATCGCCTGGGACAGGGCACGAATGGCCTCGTCCTGGCCCACCACACGCTTGTGCAGCTCTTGTTCCATCTTGAGCAGCCGCGAGGACTCCTCTTCGGTGAGCTTGAAGACCGGGATACCCGTGGAGTTCGCCAGGACTTCAGCGATCAGGTCTTCGTCCACCTCGGAGATGTCGTCCATGCCGCCGGACTTCCACAGGCGCTCCTTTTCGGCGCGCTCGGCAATGAGCTTCTGCTCCTTGTCCCGCAGGGAAGCGGCGCCCTCGAAGTCCTGTGCGTCAATCGCAGATTCCTTCTCGAGCTTCACAGAAGCGATGCGCTCGTCCATGGCCTTGAGCTCCGGCGGAGCGGTCATGCGGCGAATGCGAAGCCGGGCACCGGCTTCATCGATCAGGTCGATGGCCTTGTCCGGCAGGAAGCGGTCCGAAATGTAGCGTTCAGCCAGCTGCGCCGCGGAGGCGAGGGCGCCGTCGGTAATGGTCACCCGGTGGTGCGCCTCGTAACGGTCCCGCAGGCCCTTCAGGATCTCGATGGCGTGCGCCACGGAGGGCTCCTTGACCTGGATGGGCTGGAACCGGCGCTCCAGGGCGGCGTCCTTCTCGATGTGCTTGCGGTACTCGTCCAGGGTGGTTGCACCAATGGTCTGCAGTTCGCCGCGGGCCAGCATCGGCTTGAGGATGGAGGCTGCGTCAATTGCGCCCTCGGCTGCACCGGCACCAACAAGCGTGTGGATCTCATCGATGAACAGGATGATGTCGCCGCGGGTTCGGATTTCCTTCAGGACCTTCTTGAGCCGCTCTTCGAAGTCACCGCGGTAACGGGAGCCAGCCACCAGGGAACCGAGGTCCAGGGTGTAGAGCTGCTTGTCCTTGATGGTCTCCGGGACGTCGCCGCGGACAATCGACTGGGCAAGGCCCTCGACGACGGCGGTCTTGCCGACGCCGGGCTCACCGATCAGCACTGGGTTGTTCTTGGTACGGCGGGAGAGGACCTGCATGACGCGTTCCATCTCCTGCTCGCGGCCGATCACGGGATCGAGCTTGTTCTCGCGGGCAGCCTGGGTCAGGTTGCGGCCGAACTGGTCCAGCACCACGGAGCCGGCGGGAGTCCCTTCCTGCTGGCCGGGGCCGACGCCGGCGCCAGCCGACTCCTTGCCCTGGTAGCCGGAGAGCAGCTGGATAACCTGCTGCCGGACCCGGTTCAGGTCCGCCCCGAGCTTCACGAGCACCTGGGCTGCGACGCCTTCACCCTCACGGATGAGGCCAAGCAGGATGTGCTCGGTACCGATGTAGTTGTGGCCGAGCTGAAGGGCTTCGCGCAAGGAGAGCTCAAGCACCTTCTTGGCGCGTGGGGTGAAGGGGATGTGGCCGGACGGCGCCTGCTGGCCCTGTCCGATGATCTCCTGCACCTGCTCGCGGACGCCGTCGAGCGAAATGCTCAGGGACTCAAGCGCCTTTGCGGCAACGCCTTCACCCTCATGGATCAGACCCAAGAGGATGTGCTCGGTACCGATGTAGTTGTGGTTGAGCATGCGTGCCTCTTCCTGGGCAAGCACAACCACGCGACGGGCACGGTCCGTAAATCTCTCAAACATTTCGCCACACTCCTAGCTACGACGTACTTTGATGCTACGTGGCCAAGCAAGAATTTTGGGGCGTGTTCGCCACGGGGGAAACATGGCGGGGTTCGGGATTAGCCTTCCGGCGCCCCTTCCCCATGTCGACGCCGGCCCCAGCCTCCCCGATACGGCCGGCTGAGCATGGCCGGTGCCGCGGAGGGGCTTCAGGGGATCGCGCTTCAGGGATCGGGCTTCAGGGATCGGGCTTCAGGGATCGCCCCGCCGCCCAGCTCGGGGTAGGCCCAATGCGAGCCCGGTGTGAGTTCCCCGCTGGCCGCAACTCCTCGCTGGCCTTGAATGGAGACCAGCCACGGATCACCTTTGCAATGATGCCTGGAATGACTCCACGAGGCACTTAGTGAATGCCTCGCCGGGTTTTTTCTGCGGCACTCAGTCTTTTTCCCGCAATACAGCCTCCGGCGCTCCCTTTTGCCTCCGTAAATGGGACTTCTCCCCGCCGGGAGGGAAAAGAACGATTGGTTGGATAAAAAGCAATGCCCCGACAGTATTGCCGGGGCATTTGAACTTTTAACGTCAGGCATTCGCCTTTTGGTACGCTTCCTGAATTTCAGCCTGAATACGGCCTCGACTGTTGACTGTATAGCCGTGCTCGCGGGCCCATTGCCGGATCTTTGCGGAATCCTGGTTCCTCGCCGTGGCGCCGCGCCCCCGGGCTGGGCGGCCCGATGAGGTCTTGCGTGCTTTGGCTATGAAGGGCTCCAGCGCGGAACGCAGTTTTGCGGCGTTACCGGAGGAAAGATCCATTTCGTAACTGACGCCATCCAGAGCAAAACGCACGGTTTCGTCCGCAACGCCTTCATCCAGATCATCAACAAGGATGATTTTGACTTTCTGTGCCATGAAGAGACTCTCTTTTGGGAAAGGTTAGATTATCAAACAACGAGACCTATAAAGATTATCGTCCTGTTTAAGGCAACGCGTCAAAGGGCGAATTGGTTCCTGTGGATATCGGGCCGAGAATTAGAAGGCTATTTCTCTTCCCGAGAAGCGGGGTCTGTTGGTTCCGGCTTTCCCATTTCAGTTTCCTGCCGGGCACGGGCTTCCTGCCGGGCGTCGGCTTCCTGCTGGGCACGGGCTTCCTGCCGGGCATCGGCTTCCTGCTGGGCACGGGCTTCCGCCTGCCGCTCGGACTTGTCCGCATTGAAGATCGACCTCATCGCGAACCAGAACAGGAGGCCGACCACGACCGACGGCGCAAGGACTGCCAGGTACTCCATAATCAGTGGCCCCCGGGCTTCAGCAGCGGGAACAGGATGGTCTCGCGGATGCCTGCGCCGGTGAAGAGCATGACAAGCCTGTCGATTCCGAGCCCAATTCCGCCCATGGGCGGAGCCCCATACTCGAGGGCGCGGAGGAAGTCCTCGTCGAGCTGCATGGCCTCGTCGTCGCCCTCTGCGGCAAGGCGCGACTGCGCGGTGAGCCGCTCCCGCTGAATGACGGGGTCGATGAGCTCAGAGAACGCGGTGCCGCGCTCCATGCCCCCGATGATCAAATCCCATGCTTCAATGAGGCGGTCATCGTCCCGGTGCGGGCGAGCCAAGGGCTGCGCCGACGGCGGATAGTCATAGACGAACGTCGGGTTGATCAGCGTCGGCTCGACAATCTCGCCGAACAATTCGACAACTGCCTTCTCCTGCGTCCACAGCGCGTCGGTCTTGACGCCGTGCGCATCACCGATCTCGAGGAGCCGCTCAAGGGGGGTATCGGGCGTGACCTCCTCGCCCACTGCCTCGGAAAGGCCTGGGTAGACGCCCAGCCATCGCCATTCGCCGTCGAGGTTGATCTCCCCGGCTTCCGTCTGGATAGTGCGGGTCCCCACGACGTCGGCGACGTTGAGGATGATTTCCTTCATGCGCTCCGCCATAACGAACTGGTCGGCCCAGGCCTCGTAGCATTCCAGCGTCGTGAACTCGGGGCTGTGTGTTGAATCGACGCCCTCGTTGCGGAACACGCGGCCCATGTCGTAGACGCGGTCGATCCCGCCGACCACCGCACGCTTAAGGAAAAGTTCTGTCGCGATGCGCAGGGTCATCTTCTGGTCAAAGGCGTTCATGTGGGTTTCGAACGGGCGTGCCGTCGCGCCACCATGGACCAGCTGCAGGATGGGAGTCTCCACCTCAACGTAGTCGTGACGGTGCAGGGTCTCCCTGATCGAGCGTGTGATTGCAGCGCGAAGGTAAACCATCTCGCGGGCTTCGTCGCGGACCATCAGGTCCACATAGCGCTGCCGGACCCGGGTCTCCTCGTTCAGGTCAGCATGCAGGACGGGAAGCGGCCGCAGTGCCTTGGACGCCATCGACCAGGAATCGGCCATTACGGACAGCTCACCGCGGCGGGAGGAGATTACCTCGCCCTGGATGAAGACGTGGTCGCCAAGGTCCACCATGGCCTTCCAGTCCGCCAGCGCCTCCTCCCCGACATTAGCCAGGCTAATCATGGCCTGGAGCCGGGTTGCCTTGCCGTCGACGCCGCCCTCCTGAAGGGTAGCGAAGCACAACTTGCCGGTGTTTCGGATGAAGACCACACGCCCCGTGACCCCCACGATGTCTCCGGTGGTGTCGTCCGCTTCGAGGTGCGCATACTTCTCGCGGATCTCGCTCAGCGAATGTGTGCGACCGACACCCACGGGGTACGCCTCGATGCCTCGTTCGATCAGCTTTGCGCGCTTCTCCATGCGGACGCGCATCTGTTCGCTGGCATCGGCGGGTTCTGTTGAGGGGGTGTTTTCTGAAGTCACAGTGCTTAAGTTTACCGGGAAGTCAGCTGCCCCCTTTCCCGCCGAATCTGCCTCTGCTAACGGCACACACCTGACGCTAGACTCGACGGCGTGGAGACACGAACTGTTCAAACGGACGACGGCGACGGCCGGCTTGAGCTGCACTCCATCGGTTCCGCGACCGGCGGCGAGGTTCCCGGCGTCGTTATTATCCACGGAACCCTGGTGACCGACGCCCTGTACTTGCCTTTCGCCCGCCGACTGAGTCTCCTGCTGCGTCGCCCGGTCCACTGCTACAACCGCAGGGGTCGCGCTGGTTCGACGCCCCAACCCGGAACATACTCTGCGGAAACTGAAATAGCGGACCTCCGGCAGGTCATGGCCACAATGGGCGCCACAGACGTCGTCGCCCACAGCTACGGCGGGTTCGTAGCGCTACAGGCGGCGCGTACCATCCCGATCCGCCGACTGGTCACCTACGACGCTGCAGTCTCGCTTTCCGGAAACCTGAACGAGCGGTGGCGGCCGGAGCTCGAGGAGGCCGTGCAGGTCGGGCGCCTCAATCATGCGTGGGCGCACCTGGTGCAGGGGCTTGAAACAGCCGGCCCCGTTTCCCGGCTGCCCCTCGGGGCCCTGCGGCTGCTGAGCATAGTGTCTGCCAGGACCCGGCTTGGAGAGGAAATGCGGCGCCTGCTGCCAACCGCCGTCGCCGAGATGCAGGCCGTCCTTGCCGCGGATTCCACCATCGAAGACTTCAGCGAGGTAGCAGTTCCCACCCTCATGCTCAGTGGGGGCTGGAGTCCCGGCTACTTCGCCGAGACTGGGAGGTTGCTGGCTGCGTCGGTGCCGTCCATTGAGTTCTCACTGGTTCCGGGGCAGCTTCACGAAGGCCCGCTGCGGCCTGGACGGCGGCTGCCCCTCAGGGTGGCCCGGTTCCTAGCGGATGGCCAGTCGGCTTAAGGCGTCCACTGACGGCTAACAGCTACCCCGCTGCGACCGGCCTCCGTTAGGCTCGGAACATGACGCAGGAGATGATCACCACCGCCGACGGCGCCACTATCGAAGTCTTTACCACCGGGGGAAACGCGTCCCCGCACGGCTCCGGCGTGGTGATTGTCGCCACGTCCATGGTGACCGCCTCGGATTACACCCGCTTCGCCCAGCGGCTGAGCGCGGAGCTGGGGCGACCGGTGCACACCTTCAATCGTCGTGGCCGCGGCGGTTCCTCGCCGCAGCCTGAGGACTACACCCTCGACGTCGACATCCGCGACCTTGATGCTGTCATGAGGCACACGTCCAGCAGCGACGTCTTCGGCCACAGCTTCGGCGGCGCAGTGGCATTGCATGCTGCCCGGCACCTACCCGTGGAACGGCTCGCGGTTTACGATCCCGCAGTGTCAGTGAACCACAGCGTGAGGGCCGACTGGATCCCGGAGTACGAGCGTGCGATGGCGGCGGGCGACTACGATCGCGGCCTGGCGGTCCTGCTCAAGGGACCTGAGACCGGCGGCCCTTTCTCGCGTATGCCGCTCTCCATGCTGACCCTTGCTAACCGGCTCACCGCGGGAACCCCCATGGGGAAGCAGATGCGAGAGCTTATGCACGCGGGAGTCAGGGAGATCAAGGCGATCATCGCGGCCGACATGCCTGCGGAGCCGTTCCTGGCGCTCCCCCTGGAAACCCTGATTGTAGTGGGCGAGAAGAGCCCGGCATACTTCGGGGTTGCCTGTGGGCAAATCCATGACGTCCTGTCCGGATCCAGCTACACGATCCTGCCCGGCTTCGGTCACGACGGCCCAATCAGGGCGCCGGAGAAGCTCATCAGCGAGCTCGCGGAGTTCTACTCGGGCTGAGCTCCTGGCGGGTTCGACGGCCCGGGTTCGACGGCCCGGGTTCGACGGCCCGGGTTCGAAGTCCCAGGTTCGACGGGGGGGTGGGGTTTCGTGGTTTTGGGTGGTGCTTCCCGTGGTATCTCGCACCTGGGCGGGGGGGGTGGGTGAGCCTGTCGGGGTCAGGCGG
>NZ_JAGGPK010000018.1 GCF_018613855.1 Arthrobacter sp. ISL-30 | reverse complement strand
CCCGACTACTTGACTCCGCCCCCGTTTTAACGACCACAACTGCCAGTTACCTGGGTGAGCGGGGTAGGAGGGTGATGGGGTGGCGGGGTAGGAGTTTCTGGCATTCCGGACACGTCGACGGCGGCGGGGCTGGTTTTGGCGGCAGCCGTGCGATGAGCTTGAAGCATGTACTCCGCTTTGCCCTCCATTGATGTTCCGCCCCAGCCCTGGACCGGGCGTTTCGACGGGGATGCCCAGGAACACCGCCGCTGGTGGCAGGCCGTAGCCCCGTACTCCCCCGGCGTCTCCCTGGGAGAAATATCCGACGCCGCCGCTGATGCATCCGGTCGGCGTCCCGCCGTCGTCGTCGGATTCCGCTGTGACGAAGGCGTCCGGCGCAACAAGGGTCGGCTCGGAGCGGCGGCTGCTCCGGCGGCCATCCGCGCGCAGCTGGGTCCGCTGGCGTACCACCTGGATCGCACAGTGTTCGACGCCGGTGACGTCGCCGTCGTCGATGACACCCCAGGCGTCCTGGAGGAAGGCCAGAAGCGCGCCGGACATGTTGTCTCGCAACTGCTCGACGCCGGGAACCTCACCGTGCTGCTGGGCGGCGGGCACGAAACTGCGTATGCCAGCTACCTGGGCGTTGCAGGTTCCGCAGCCCTACGCAGCGGAAAACGCCTCGGCGTGCTGAACCTCGATGCCCACTTCGACCTGCGCGACGCGCCCGAGCCCAGCTCCGGAACGCCGTTCCTGCAAATGGCCAACGCCGAAGCCGCCGCCGGCCGGGAACTGAAGTACGCCGTCGTCGGAATTTCAGAGCCGAACAACACGCGAACCCTCTTCAACACCGCTGCCCGCCTGGGCGTGGACTACCTGCTGGACGAAGATTGCTCGCCGGAGGCTACGTCCGCGTTCGTGGCCTCGTTCCTCGAGCAGGTGGACGCGCTTTACCTGACCATCGATCTGGACGTCCTGCCGGCGTCGGTAGCTCCCGGGGTCAGCGCCCCTGCGGCTTATGGCGTTCCGCTCCCCGTCATCACGGCTGTCTGCCGGCAGGTTGCGGCCAGCGGGAAGCTGCTGCACCTTGATGTGGCCGAGTTGAATCCGGAGTTCGACGTCGACTCGCGCACCGCCAAGGTGGCGGCCCGGCTGTTGACTACGCTGCTCTCCTGACGGCAGCAAAGGGCAATCAGTCACAAAGGGCAATACGAGGAAACCCGTCGAAACGCGGGGAAAGACAGGTTAACGGACCTTGGGACCTGTGCCAGCGCATACCTAGGCTCGGAGCACGTGGTGTACCCAAGAGGCCAGGGAGCTGCCTGCAAAGCAGCGAACGCGGGTTCGAATCCCGCCACCACGTCGGTATAGTGCGCGCTATGAACCCCGCCATAAACAGTCCGGGCGCAGCAGATGACAAGGCAACGCTCCACCGCTACCTGCGCACCAGGCGTTCCCAACTCCTGGCCAAGCTCGACGGGTTGAACGAATACGACGCCCGCAGGCCTATGACGCCCAGCGGTACCAACCTGCTGGGGCTGGTCAAGCATGTGGCCAGCGTCGAGCTGGGATACCTCGGCGACGTATTCGGACGGCCCAGCGGGCGGAAACTGCCCTGGTACGCCGAGGATGCCGAGCCCGACGCCGACATGTGGGTTCCGGAGGAAGAAACCCGCGAGGAGGTTGTTGAGTTGCATCGGTTCTCGGCTGCTCATAGCGACGCAACCATAGATGAGTTGCCGCTTGACGCGCCCGGCGTCGTCCCGTGGTGGCCCGAGGAACGGCGCAACGTGACGCTGCACCAGATCCTGGTGCACCTCTGCTGTGAAACGGCCCAACATCTGGGCCATGCCGACATCCTGCGAGAACTCATCGACGGTTCTGTGGGTCAAGGACCTGGCGACCCCAACCTGCCGGAACGGTCTCCCGAGGAGGTACAGGCCCACTGGGAGCGGATCGAGGCGTCCGCCCGGCGGTCCGGTGACCGGAAGTCCGACGTCGATCAATAGCCTTGCTTGAAAACCCGCTCTTGCATTAGAGGCCGATCGCCGCGACGATACAGAAACACGTCTTCATCCACTCACGGAAGTCGTCCTATTTATGCGGATGCTGATCATTGGTCCCCCGGGATCCGGCAAGGGAACGCAGGCCGAGCGGCTTTCCCGTCATCTGGGCATCTCCTGCGTGTCCACTGGAGAAATCTTTCGCGAGCAGGTGAGGCTTGGCACGGCGCTGGGCCGGGAAGTCATGGCCCACCTGGATTCCGGAGACCTGGTTCCCGATAGCGTGACGAACGAGCTCGTGCGTGAACGCCTTAATCGCGAGGACCTTCGAAACGGTTTCATCCTGGACGGCTACCCACGCAACAGCGCCCAAGTGTCTGAACTTGAGGCCATCCTGGCCGTGACTGGCCACAGGCTGGACATGGCCCTGCAACTGACCGTGGACGATGAGGAGCTCATCCGCCGTATGCTTATGCGCGCCGCCCTCACCCGGCGCTCCGACGATACCGAAGACATCATGCGACACCGCCTGGCGCTGTACTACCAGGAGACCCATCCGATTACCTCGCTCTACCTCCAGAGCGGGATCTTGGTAAATGTGGATGGCTCGGGAACTGAGGACCAGGTCTTCGAGCGCTCCGTGGTCGCACTGACGAAGTAGGCGTTTACTGTCAGTAGGGGTAGTTGAGCGTGTCCAAGCGATTTCGACTCCAAAGCGATTTCGGCAAGCTCACTCACTAGCCCGGTCAGTCATCGACGGCGGAGGTGCCGGTGGGCGGAAAAAGTTTCCTGCAGCGCGGAGGGACTCGCTTTGCCGCCGTGCTCGCGTTTACCGCAGCGCTCGCCGCAGCGTTGTTCCTGGCAGGCTGCCAATCCGTTCCCGTCGACCCGCATGGCACGCTGGATCGGGTGAGCGACGGTGTCATGCGTGTGGGTGCAAGCCCCAATGGCGAATGGGTCTCGCTGCCACCCGGCGGTGAGCCCGAAGGCCGGGAAGCTGACCTGGTCCGGGATTTCGCCGGGAAGCTCAATGCCAGGATCGAATGGACAACCGGCACCGAGTACGTCCTCGCGGAGGGAATCAAGCACGGCGAACTGGACTTGATGATCGCGGGCCTGAATGACAAGACACCGTGGGAGAAGCACTCAGGGCTGACCCGGGGCTACACCGAGTCCACGGACGAACGCGGCACCAGGCACAAGCATGTGATGCTCATACGCCAAGGCGAAAACGCGTTCCTGCTTGAACTCGATAAGTTCCTGATGGAAGCGATGACCTCGAAGTGAAGGCCGCGAGTACGTCTTCGGGCGAGGACAGGTCCCCAGGCAGGATCCCTGCGCGCTTCGGCCACACGGAACTTCCAGAAGAGCAGCATGCTGCGCTGCGCAAGGCGAAGAAGTTCGAGTGGATCACCATCGCGTTCCTGACCGTGTCCACGGCCATGATTTACCTTGTCCTGGGAAATTCACAGGCGGTGAAGGCCGCCTGGGTGGAGGACGTGCTGTCCTTGCTGCCTCCGTTTTCCTTCCTGATCGCTGCCCGGGTCATTCGTAAGCAGCCCAGCGAGGAGCATCCCTACGGCTTCCACCGTGCAGTGGGCATTGCGCATGTGGTTGCCTCAATCGCGCTGGTGGTGATGGGCGCCTACCTAATCGTGGATTCCGGCCTGGGCCTCGTCACAGGCGAGCATCCCACAATCGGCGGCTTCGATTTCTTCGGCCAGACCATCTGGCTTGGGTGGATCATGATCGGCGCCATGCTGCTGACGGCCGGCCCTCCGGTCTATCTTGGCCATGTCAAAATGAAGCTGGCGAAGACCCTGCATGACAAGGTCCTGTATGCCGATGCCGCAATGAACAAGGCAGACTGGATGACCGCCTTGGCTGCCGCTGTTGGGGTGGCAGGCATTGGAATCGGCTGGTGGTGGACGGATGCTGTGGCTGCCCTGGTGATTTCTGCCAGCATCCTCCACGACGGCGTCCGGAACACCCGCGCGGCCATCACTGCCCTGATGGACAAGCATGCAAGGACTTACGACGACTCCGAGCCGCACCCCGTGGGAGGGCAAATCGACGAATACCTCGAAGGCCTTGACTGGGTGGAGACCGCGAAGTCCCGGATTCGGGATGAAGGACATGTGTTCCACGTCGAGTCCTTCGTGGTGCCGGCTGGTCAGGTCATGCCTACTCTGGAGAGGCTTGAAGCTGCCCGCAAGGCCTGCATCGACATGGACTGGAAGGTCCAGGACATGGTCATAATTCCGGTCTCCCAACTGCCGTCCGAATACCTGCCGGGCATCCCGTCATCCGGCGGCGAACGGTAGCAGGGCGCTGATATCAGCGAAGACAAAGGTCAAACAGTGTAAAATTCGCGCCGCCTGCGTTAGTCCAGTTGAAGTTAGGCATGCCTACCCTTTACTTTGACTGGGTGACTCTCCCCCTTGAATTCGCCGGGGTCGGCTTTGCCTCCGACCTGGCGGTGTTCGGCGAACGCCCCGCCGTACTCACCGGCGGAAGCGCCATCAGCTACAGGGAACTGGCCTGGCGTGTGCAGGATTTCGGTGCCCGGCTGGGCACTATGCGCAGGCTTGCCATCCTCGCTGCGGACAACAGCGTGGATTCCCTTGTGGCGTATCTTGCCGCCCTCGCGGGAGGCCATCCCCTGATCCTGGCCCCCGCAGACAACAGCGCTGCCCTCGAATCCCTCGTGGCAAGCTATGACCCCGACGTGATCCTCCGTTCCGGACCCAAAGGGATCCAGCTGGAGGAGGTACGGCCAGTCACTCGCCATGAGCTGCATCCGGACCTGGCGCTCCTTCTGAGTACTTCGGGCTCCACGGGCTCCCCCAAACTGGTGCGGCTCTCCCGACAGAACCTGCAGTCAAACGCGGCCTCTATCGCCGAGTACCTCAAGATCACCGGGGACGACAGGGCCATGACCACCCTGCCGATGTACTACTGCTACGGGCTGTCGGTCATCAACAGTCACCTCCTTCGAGGAGCCGGGCTGGTCCTGACCGGCCTGTCGGTTGTCGATGAGTGTTTCTGGCAGCTGTTCAGCAACTGCAAGGCCACGTCCTTCGCAGCCGTTCCCTACACCTTCGAGCTGCTGGACCGTGCCGGCTTCGCCGAAAGGGACCTGCCCAGCCTCCGCTACATCACGCAGGCGGGAGGCCGCCTGGATCCCGGCGCGGTCACCCGCTACGCCGAGCAAGGCCGTCGGGACGGTTGGGATCTCTTTGTCATGTACGGCCAGACCGAGGCCACTGCCAGGATGGCCTACCTGCCTCCGTCCCTGGCCGCTTCCCATCCGGGAACCATCGGCGTAGCGATACCCGGCGGTGAGTTCCGCATTGATCCCATACCAGGCCTGGAAGATGGCGAGCTGGTCTACAGGGGTCCCAATGTGATGCTGGGCTACGCGGAAAGCCCCGCTGACCTCGCGGCCGGCAGGACCATCGAGGAGCTGCGCACGGGAGACCTCGCCCGGCAGCACCCCAACGGTTTGTACGAAGTGGTTGGCCGACGGAACCGCTTCGTGAAGATCGTGGGCTTGAGGATCGACCTCGGCCAAGTGGAAAAAATCCTCGCCGGATTTGGTGGCACCGCAGCAGCCTGCGCCGGAACCGACCAGAAACTGGTGGCCGCCGTCGAGGGCAGCCATGAACCCCGAATGCTGGCCAAGATGCTGGCCGGGGAGCTCGGCCTGCCCCGCGCCGCAGTGGAGGTTTACGCCGTCGGGCAGCTGCCGCGCCTGGCGACGGGCAAGACTGACTATCCGGCTGTTCTTGCGCTCAGCGCAGCCGCAACCCAGCGACCAATCGCCAGTGAGCCAAAGGTCGACGACGGCCCGGAGGACGTCCGCAGGATCTTCGCCGATGCCCTCGAACGGGACGACATCGGCGACGACGACACGTTCGTCTCGCTGGGAGGGGATTCACTGTCCTATGTGGCGGCCTCGATCCGCCTGGAAAGGGCCCTGGGAAGCCAACTCCCGGGGAACTGGCACGTCACGCCGGTCCGGGAACTGATCGGAAGGCGACCGGAGAGCCGGAGGAGGCGGCTGTTCGCACCGCTGGAAACGAGCATCGTGCTCCGCGCCGTCGCGATCGTCGTCATCATCAGCACGCACGTGGAACTTGTCCAGTGGCCGGGGACAGCCCATATCCTCATGGTGCTGGCCGGCTACAACTTTGCCCGCTTCCAGTTGGGCGGTGACCGCATACCGCGGCTCCGCCGACAGCTGCGAAGCGTGGCGAGGATTGTGGTGCCAACAGTGGCGTTCATCGGGGCAGTGATGCTTCTGTCCGACAAAATCCACTACACCCCCACCAACCTCGTGCTGCTCAACACCATGATCGGGCCGCAGCACTGGACCGACGCCTGGCACTTCTGGTTCGTGGAAGTGCTGGTGTATGTGCTGCTCGCCATGATCGCCCTCCTGGCCATCCCTTGGGCAGATCGGGCGGAACGGCGGTTCCCGCTTGGTTTCCCGGTAGCCCTCATTGGAGCAGGGCTGCTGGCGCGTTACGGCCTTGTCGGCGTCGACATCCTGCATACCCGCCCCGTCCTGTGGCTGTTCGCCCTGGGTTGGGCCTTCGCCCGCGCCCGCACCATCCCGCAGCGCCTGGCCCTGTCCGCCCTGGCCGCACTGACCCTGCCCGGCTATTTCGACAACCCCTGGCGCGAGGCCACCATCCTTGCCGGGATCCTCCTGCTGGCCTGGTTGCCGGCCCTCCCGCTGCCGGCGATCCTGCACCGCGTGGTGGGGATCCTCGCCAGCGCCTCGCTCTACGCCTATGTCACGCACTGGGCAGTTTTCCAGGATGTCAGGGAAATCGATAAAGCCCTGGCTGTTGGCCTGTCCCTTGCAGTGGGCGTGGCCTATTGGGCGTTGTCCATCAGGGTGATGGGCGTGGCCGAACGCTCCTGGCGCATGGCAGTGACGCGCCTTAGGTGGTGACGGTGAGTTCAGGCCGGCGTCCAGTGAAGGCGATGAGGCGTTCGAGACTATCAGCGCTCTCGGCGACGATGTTTTCCGGTCCAAAGCTGCCGCCGTCGCGCAGTTGCTGGTTGATGGTCTTTCGGGCCAGTTCCAGCACGTAGTCCGAAAGCGCCGGGGCGACCTCGAGGGGGCGTCCTGTAGCGGCACTGAAATCCCAGGCATGAACCAGGAATTCCAGGTTCAGGATGTTGGCCACAATGTTGGCTGGGACCTGGGCGAATCCCATATCGATGGTTCCCTCCAGGCCACGGGCGGCGAAGGCTTCCAGCGTTGCCTGTGCCAGTGCCGCAATTCGCTCTTCCGGCGAGCCGTCGTCGGTCTGGACGTCCCTGGCGCCCAAGGCCGCAGCTATGCCGCCAACCGACTCCTGGAGATGGCCCACGAGCTGCTCGACGGTGAATTCTTCGCAGGGCGTCGGGAGATTCATGTCTGCAGGCGTGAGTCCGGCCAGGACCCGTTGGATGACGGCGAGCGTGGCCTCAGCGCCGGTCAACTCGGTGAACGGAACAGGCGATGGAGGCCATTCATCCGCGCCGGCGTCGCCAGTAGTAGCCAGCACCACGAGACGGTCCAGATAGTGGCTCCAGCCTTCTGCGTGGCCGGCTTCCTGATCTGGACTGAGCCCATGGTGGCTTAGCGTCACGGCAGTTCCGCCTGCCGTTTCCTCCATGGTCACAGACACTGTAGACAAGCCGGCTGGCATCGCGGCCTCACCCTCCCAATCCCACGTGAACACTACCCGCTTGCCGGGCTCAACCTCAGTGAAGGTGCCGGCGGCAGACATGCCTGGGACGACTGTCCAGCGGTAGGCGCCGCCGACCCGAAGGTCCACTCGCGCGGCAATAGTCAGCCAGCGGCGCAACCGCTCTGGCTGGGTAATCAGGTCAAAAGCTTCATCAGGGGTGGCAGGGAGCACAACAGTTTTCGAAAAAGACATTACGAGTCTCCTTGGGTGATGTTCTTGGATTTCAATTCACTGGCGTCGGCAACCAGCTGGTCCAGTTCGGTTGTCCAGAAGGCATCGAACTGCTCACGCAGCCGAGCCATTCCCTGCTCTTCCAGCCGGTAATACCGGTTTCGCCCGTCCTTTCGGGCCGACACAAGGCCGACTTCGGCCAGCAGCAAGAGATGTTGCGAGATCGCTGATCGGCTCACCGGAAATTCGGAGGCCAGCTCCGTAACCGTTGCCTCACCGCGAGCCAGGAGCTGGAGCAGCCGACGTCGATTCGGCTCCGCAGCTACTTCCAGCAAATCCAGCACGATTAATACGTTAGCAAAGGCTAACGCATTAAGGCAAGAGGTGAGCCTGGTCCACGCCCAACTGGCTCGCAGTCGTTGTCGTTATGAGGCGTCATAACGACAACAACTGCGATCTACTTGGGCCAGGGGTGATGCGGTTTCAGTCCAGGGGATGGACCACGGCGGTCCACGCTTCGAGTTCAAGGTTCGCCTCGCCGTCGTGAGTCAGTCCCAGCGGCAGCCGTACCGTGGCGCTGAGGCGGTCAGGCGTGAGGTTGGCGGCGAAAAGGACTGTTCTGGCGCCGTCACGCACGGGATACAGGACCAGCCCGGGCACTGTGCCATCGACCTCCAACACATCCGCCCCACGCAGCCCTGCGAGGGCGGCCAGGACTTCACCTGCCGGCGTCAGTCCCCCCGGCCCGCTGATGCCGCGAGGGCCGGAAGCCTCGAAGTAGCTGACGGATTCGACGCCGGGAATGCTCAGGGCCGCGATGCTGCCCAGAAGCCAGGCTGCAGTAAACGGCTCGGGCTGCAACGGATCCATACCTGCCGCATCCATCCCGCCTGCCGCATCCATCCCGCCCGAGCTTGCGGCGGCATTGAACCGTGGCTTCAGCGTTACGGGTCCCACGTGCAGCGGCCGCCCGGAGCCGATCCTCAGGGCGTTTAGCGCGGTGAGGCGTTGGATCGGCAGTGTCTCAACAATGTGGGGAATCTCCGTGGTGTGCTTCTGCGGTGTGATGCTGAAGGTCAGGGCCGGGGCATTCTTCGGAAGCCGGTCCGCGTTTCGGTTCAGCTGAATGAAATGCGAGCTGGCACCTGCCACGAGGGTCCCGGTGAAGCCACGTCGGCCTGCCTCCTCCTCCAGCACGGCCCACAATCCGGGCTCAGTCACGCGGCTCACGGCGTCGAATATGCCGAGCCGCATCACGTTCTCCAGCGGCAGGAGATCCAGGAGCCCGGGGACGCGATCCGCGGAAGGAACCTCCAGCCGGACATCCAGGGGAACGCCCAAAACTGTTGCCTGCTCCACTGCGCTCCGAACGACAGATTCCGCGTCAGTTCCAGGATGTAGTTCCACAAGCAGCGCCTCCAGCCCGGGGATCCGCCGCCCGAGGAGCTCGCCTGATCCGGAAGTAGAGGAAATCGAAAGCGCCGGCACCCGGGCCGCCGCGCCGTCGAGCACTGTCAGGACTGGGGCGCCTTGAGTTGCAGCCCCTTGAGGTGCAGCGGCAGGTGTTGCCGTGGTTCCACCTCCGGTGCCCGCCGTCGGGTTGGCCGTCAGCAGCACCGACTGGTGCACGCGATTGCCTGCAGGAACTTCCACTGGAAAGGGTTTGGAGAGCGTGGTGCTGTAGGTCTTGAAGGAGGCGTCGGTCCAGTTCCGCTGGTCCTCTGTCTCGAAGACATCGCCGCTGAAGCGGAGCTGGAACCTGGTGCCATCACGCTCCCACTCCATGGACGCGATGTCCAGGAAGGGCTGGTGTGGGCTGATGTCCAACGGAAAGGTCGACGGCGTCCGGCCGCCGCCCGGACTGCCGATAGTGACGGGGCGGCCGGCGTCATCCGGCCGGTGCAGCACCACCAGCCCGATCCGGTTGCTGCGGAAGGCGGCGGGCGCGACGCCGTCGAACGTCGCCTTGAGGTTGTTTGCCTTGAAGTGGATCGCGAGCTCACCGGTGTAACTCGCGCCGAAGCCATCAAAGTCGATGTCGAGAAGGACGGTTGTGCCGTCGCCCTTGTCCCGATGGGCCACGCGACGCACTGTGGGAACGAGGGTGCGCCAGTCGTGATCCCTCACCACTGCGCGGATGGCACGAAGGACAGGCGTTCCGTTGAAGCTGATGTCAGCCAATTCATCGTTGCGCAGTTCGGCGCGCCAGCCACCCGCTTCCACGACCTCTGAGGAGGGAAACAGCCTGGAGGAGTTTTCGGCGTTGATCACGGCACAACTTTTGCAGGCGCGGGGAGGGAAGAGAAGCCCTCAGTTAGTGGCCCCAGTTATTGGGCTGCGGAGCCGCCAAGATGCTCAAGCTCGAAACGGTAAAACGCTAATCGTTGGAATTTGTCCGACATCTAACGTTTGACTGGACAGGTCTTGTAAGATGGGGAGGTCGCACTCCCGCGACACCCCCAACAGAAAGTCCTCCAATGAGCATGGCAACCCTCGAAACCCAGTCGATCCGGCTCTCTTTTGAGCGGGCCGACGAGGTACACGAAGGCCTGGAGCGCGCAGTGGAATCCCTCATCGAGGCTGCGGCACAGAACGGAACCTGTGGCATCCTCGTTACTCGCCACGAACCGGGCACCTACACCGTGGCCCTTGACGAGAGCGTTCCCTTCGGCCAGACCCGCGAGGCCATCGCGGCCTAAGACCGCGACAGAGTATTTCTGCCCCTGGGGACGCGGAATACCTAAATGCCAAAAAAGAATCCGGGATCCGTGTCCTCTCACTGCTACCGCAGAACAGGATACGGGTCCCGGATTTCTTTCTATTTAGCCACCTACGCCCGGCGAACCTGGACGCCGTCGGACTTCATGAAAGGCCTTTCGCCTGAGCCCGTCCCTCCAGATTCCAGCCAAAGCACATTGCCGCTGAGCGAAACCTCCTCTACTTCACCCACTGCAATCACGTGCGCGTGCTTGATGATCTCGACCCGTTCCCCCGCCTTCAAGACTCCCCAATCGGAAACTATTGCAGCGTGAGCGATTCGCTTGGACAGGACTGTCCCGCGTGCCTTCATTGAACCTCTACCCCTTTGTGGATGTTCGCTGTTTCATTTGTGAATTGAAATTCACCGGCGGGCCCACGACTTCGTTGTCATGGACGCACCGTACCCTTCATTTCTACTACACCCGCCACGCCCCGGAAGCCTGACATGCAGACTATTTCCGGGGCGTCACGAATTGTTAACCCCGCTTGACCGAAAGTTCGGTTTTAGGCAAGGATTCCGACGGCGGATTCGGCCGCCGCGCGGACCTCCCCTTCGCCCACGAAACGGTCAGCCGCTTCGAGCTCCGGCGACAGGAACCTATCTGTACCGGGTCCCTGGACGACTCCGCGCAAAGCTTCCAGCACGGCCGCTCCGGCAGGACCGGGAGTGAGCTCGCCACCGGAAAGCTGGGTGCGGATGTCGATGGCCCGGGCAGACGCCACGAGTTCCACAGCCAGGACGCGACGAAGATTCTCCACGGCCCTGCGCAGTTTGCGGGCCGCGTGCCAGCCCATGGAGACATGGTCCTCCTGCATGGCGGAGCTTGGAATGGAGTCCACCGACGCCGGAACGGCCAGCCGCTTGTTGTCCGAGACCAGCCCGGCCTGGGTGTACTGGGCAATCATGAGCCCCGAATCGACGCCCGGATCATCGGCCAGGAAGGCCGGGAGTCCGTGCGAGCGTGCCGGGTCCAGCATGCGGTCCGTGCGGCGTTCGGCAATGGAGCTGAGGTCCGCCACGGCGATCGCCAGGAAGTCCAGGACGTAAGCCACCGGAGCGCCATGGAAGTTTCCGTTGGAGGACACTCGTCCGTCCGGGAGCACCACCGGGTTGTCAATGGCGGCAACCAGTTCGCGGGAGGCCACCAACGCGGCGTGATCCACAGTGTCGCGGACGGCACCTGCAACCTGGGGTGCGCAACGCAGCGAGTAGGCATCCTGGACGCGGGAGTCACCCTCTCGGTGCGATGCCACGATCGCTGAGTTGGACAGTACCTTCAGCATGTTCTCGGCGCTTGCGGCCTGGCCTGGATGGGGGCGCAGGGCGGCGTGCAGCTCCGGGAGGAACACCTGGTCCGTGCCCAACAGAGCCTCCACGCTGAGCGCGGCGGTGATGTCCGCCGTCGTCAGCAGGAGGCGAAGGTCAGCGATGGCCATCAGGAGCATCCCGAGCATCCCCTCGGTGCCGTTGACCAGCGCGAGCCCCTCCTTCTCGGCCAAGGTGACTGGTTCGATCCCGTGCTCGGCAAGCAGCTCGGCGACAGTCCGTCCGCCGGCGGCACCGAACAGCGTGCCGTCAGGCCCCGTGGCTTCGCCCTCGCCCATGAGCACCAGGGCACAGTGGGACAGCGGAGCGAGGTCGCCGGAGCATCCCAGCGACCCGAACTCCCGCACCACGGGCGTGATGCCGGCGTTAAGAACGTCAACCATGGTCTCCAGGACCACGGGACGCACACCGGTGCGGCCGGAAGCCAGGGTCTTGGCACGAAGGAACATGATGCCACGCACCACTTCGCGCTCTACGGCCGGGCCCATTCCCGCTGCGTGGCTGCGGATGAGCGATTTCTGAAGCTGGGTGCGCAGCTCATTGGGGATGTGCCGGTTGGCCAGGGCCCCGAAGCCCGTGGAGATGCCATAAGCCGGGGTGTCGGAGTTTGCCAGCCCATCAATGTGGGCGCGGACCTTGGCCACAGTGTCCAGGGCCTCCTGCGAAATGGTCACCTTGGCGTCATAGCGCGCGACGGCGACCACGTCTTCAGGCGTGATGCCACTGGAGCCGAGGGTAACGGTCCGTGGTGCGTGGGTTGTGAGTGTCATTGAAGTTCCTAGTTAAAGTCCAGCGAGTAAGTCCGGCGAGCGTTCCCCTGGAGCCTCTTCCCAACTAGTCCGCAGTTGTTGTCGTTTTCAGGGCTCATAGCGACATCTATTGCCAGCTAGTTGGGGAGGGCGACGAGGGGGATTAGTTGTGTTCGGTCATGGGGATGCGGACGCCGCGTTCTTTGGCGACTTCGATGGCGTGGGGGTAGCCGGCGTCGACGTGGCGGATGACGCCCATGCCGGGGTCGTTGGTGAGGAGGCGTTCGAGTTTCTGCGCGGCGAGGTCGGTGCCGTCGGCTACGGAGACCTGGCCGGCGTGCAGGGACCGGCCGATGCCCACGCCGCCGCCGTGGTGGATCGAGACCCAGGTGGCGCCGGAGGAGGTGTTGAGCAGCGCGTTCAGCAGCGGCCAGTCGGCGATCGCGTCCGAGCCGTCGGCCATGGCTTCGGTTTCCCGGTAGGGGGAGGCCACGGAGCCGGAGTCCAGGTGGTCCCGGCCGATCACGATCGGGGCCTTGACCTTGCCCTCGGCGACGAGCCGGTTGAACAGCAGCCCGGCCTTGGCGCGTTCGCCGTAGCCCAGCCAGCAGATCCTCGCGGGCAGGCCCTCGAACTCGACCCGTTCCGCGGCGGCGTCCAGCCATTTGTGCAGGTGGGTGTTCTCCGGGAACAGTTCCTTGATCGCGGCGTCGGTGACCGCGATGTCTTCCGGGTCCCCGGACAGCGCGACCCAGCGGAACGGGCCCAGCCCTTCGCAGAACAGCGGCCGGATGTAGGCCGGCACGAAGCCGGGGAACTCGAACGCCCGGGCGTAACCGCCCTTGCGGGCCTCATCCCGGATCGAGTTGCCGTAATCGAACACCTCGGCCCCGGCATCCTGGAACTCCACCATCGCCTGGACATGCCTGGCCATCGAGGCCTGGGCCTTCTTGGTGAACCCCTCCGGGTCCGCGGCGGCCTCGGTGTGCCATTCGGCCACGCTGATGCCCTCAGGCAGGTAGGACAACGGATCATGCGCGGAGGTCTGGTCCGTCACCACATCAACCGTGAGCTCCCCGGCCAGGTGGCGGGCCAGGATGTCCGGGAACACCTCGGCGGCGTTGCCCACATACCCGACCGACCAGCCGCGGCGCTCTTCCTTGGCCTTGACCACCTTGGCGATCGCGGCGTCCAGGTCGGTCTCGACCTCGTCCAGGTACCGCTTGCCGGCCCGGCGCCGCAGCCGGCTCTCGTCAACATCGACAATCAGGCACGCCCCGTCGTTCAAGGTGACAGCCAGCGGCTGCGCCCCGCCCATGCCCCCGCACCCGCCGGTCAGCGTCAGCGTCCCGGCCAGCGGGCCCTCAGCGGAACCCTCGGCGGCCGGGGCCGGATGCCGGCCCGCTTCAAGGAGTTTGCGGCCGACGGCGGCGAACGTCTCGTAGGTGCCCTGCAGGATGCCCTGGGTGCCGATGTAGATCCAGGACCCGGCCGTCATCTGCCCGTACATCATCAGGCCCTCGGCCTCCAGCCGGCGGAACTCCGGCCAGGTGGCCCAGTCCCCCACCAGGTTGGAGTTGGCCAGCAGCACCCGCGGAGCCCACTCATGCGTGCGGAACACGCCAACCGGCTTGCCCGACTGCACCAGCAGCGTCTCGTCCTTCTCCATGGTTTCCAGCATCCGGGTGATCGCATCAAACGCCGCCCAGGACCGCACCGCACGCCCCGTACCGCCATACACCACCAAATCATCAGGACGCTCGGCAACCTCCGGATCCAGATTATTCATCAACATGCGCAACGGCGCCTCGGTCTGCCAGGACTTCGCAGTCAACTCCATACCCCGGGCAGCCTTGACCGGACGGGCACCAGTAGTGAAATCGGCGGGTGCCATGGTGGCTCCTTCGTTAGTAAGTGGTTCAGATGGAAAGTTGTTCTATATCCACTAAAGCCCCTTGATGGCGCTTCAGGAATGGGTTTCAAGGGTGTGCTGTCCGGAATTCCAGACGCTTGGAGGAAGGCGTTTTTGGGGTGCGTCGGATTCTGCCGGATCATTCGCCGGGACTACCGCATTGGTCGCCCATTTCCGCGGCTGGAGAGGGCGCAGCTGGGGATGATCGAGCAGAATCCGACGGGCCCACGAGGTTGGCCCTGGTATTTCAGGCTCCGGGGCGGCCGTGGATGCGGATGGACAGTTCGTCGGCCACCTTTTGGATGCGGGCCGCCAGCACGGGCCACTCCTCGGCCGGCAATTTGTCCTCCAGGAACGTCACGGCGACCGCCGCCGTCGGCCATCCCAAGTGGTCAGTCACGGCGGCGGCAACCGAGCCAAAGCCCGGCGTAATCTCACCGTGCTCGGTGGCATACCCGCGCTGCCGCACCTGGTCCAAATGGGAAGACAGCGCGGAGTACTTCATGATGGGCGACTCGGTCTCATGGCGGGACGTGAAGGCAGCGGCGTTTGGATAGAGGGCGCGCACTTGGGACTTGGGCAGGGCGGCAAGAATCGCCCGTCCGCTGGCCGTAAGGTGGCTGGGAAGCCGGACCCCGACGTCGGTCACCAGGGAAGGGCGGTTCTTGGCCCTCTCCTCCACGATGTACAGCACGTCGCGCCCGTGGAGGACGGCAAGGTGGGCACTCTCGCCGAGGGCGTCAACAAGGGAGGCAAGCATGGGCCGGCCCAGCCGGGACAGCGGTTCCTGCCTGGAGTAGGCGGAGCTGAGCTCGAAGGCGCTGATTCCGAGGCCATAACGCTGCTCTTCGTGCAGGTGCAGCACAAAGCCGTTGGCTTCCATGACGCCCAGCAAGTGATAGACACTGGAGCGCGGCAGGCCCAGCGAAGTCGCAATTTGCGACGCCGCCATTGGGCCTCGACGTGAGGCAAGGAGCTTGAGGATCCGCAGGGTATTCTCTGCGGCAGGGACTTTGGAGGCCACCTTGATGCGTGCTCCTGCCGGGGAGGCGGCTGCTGTCGTGGTCGAGACAGCGGTGCTGTCGGGCTTTCTGGTGGTTGCTCCGCGTTGCATGATCCTCTTCGCTTCAGGCAGGTGTCTGGTTTCCCGTACTTAAGGATGCACCTGCCGAAGAAGAAGGCTGAAGAATTCGGGCAACTAAGCGTCCGGGATTCCAGACACTTTGCCTTGTCCGATTCGTCCCCGGATCGGCTGGGGGTTAGCCGGCTGAGGGTTAGCTGGCAGCCAGTTCGTGCGCGAACTCCATGGAATCCACCGGAGCCGGACGCAGTCGGGACAGCATTTTGGCACTGGCGGCCTCAATGAACCCGTGAAACAGGGCTTTTTCCTGGGCCTGCCGTTCAGGGTGCCACTGGACTCCGAGGCAGAAATCAACGCCGGGATGTTCGATTGCCTCGATCACCTGGTCTTCACTCCAGGCAGTGGCGATCAGTCCCTCACCCAGGCGGTCCACGGCCTGGTGGTGGGAGACGGGCACGGCCTCAAGGGACTCAGAGCCTATGAGCTGTCCGAGCTTGGAATCGGGTTTAATAGCCACCTGGATGTTGTTGAACTTGAAGTCGCCGAGCTGGTGGTGCGCCGTTCCGATTACCTCCGGCAGGTGCTGGTGGAGCGTGCCGCCCAGTGTGACGTTGAGCAACTGTTCACCCCTGCAGATGCACAGAAGGGGAACGTCCTGGCGGATCGCCTCGAGGATGAGGGCTGCTTCCCACTCATCACGCTCCGGCCTGGGCACATCCGTCGCGGGGTGGGCCTCCTGGCCGTACCGTGCCGGATCCACATCCCAGCCGCCAGGAACCAGGAGCCCGTCAAGCCTGCTTACGAGGTGCTCGATCATGTTGCCGGCCGTGGGCTGTGGCGGGAGGAGGACCGGCACTCCCCCTGCAGTAAGGATGGGAGTCAGGTATGTTTCCGGCAGGAAGGCGGCGCGGACCGTCCCGCAACCATCGGTGCCGGCCTGTTCAAGGTACGTGGTCAGCCCAATGATCGGCTTGATCGCGTTGTCTGAGGCATTCATGCGCGTGTCCTTCCGGGAAACGTCCTACAGCAAGGCTACGAAGCGCTTGTTTATTCTGTGTTACGTGCCCGTCACCATTGGGTATCGATGTTCACGCCCCAGGAAGCCCGCCGGGGACAATCCGGAAGCGGCGGTGGACCAAGGAGGGCACCTTCCGTCGCACCGCCGCCAGGCGTTCAATGTCGAGGTCAGCGAAAACGACGCCGGGAGCCTCGCCGGCATTTGCTATCACCACGCCAAAGGGATCCACGATGATTGAGTAGCCCGTGGCGAGCGGTCCGGTCTGGTTGGCCGTAACGACGTAGGACGTGTTCTCGATTGCTCGGGCCCGCACCAGGGTGTTCCAGTGATCCTCCTTCCCAGGTCCACTGATCCACATCGCCGGCAGGAGGAGGACATTCGCG
Source organism: Arthrobacter sp. ISL-30 (assembly GCF_018613855.1). GTDB lineage: Bacteria > Actinomycetota > Actinomycetes > Actinomycetales > Micrococcaceae > Arthrobacter. The sequence continues at coordinate 1,495 of NZ_JAGGPK010000018.1, read as the reverse complement.
CCGGCGTCGACCAGATAGCGGGCGCTTTCCGGAAACCTGAGGTCGTAGCAGGTGAGCGTACCGAGGCGCAGTTCTCCAAACGTCAGCAGGAACGGGGGCAGGATCTCCCCTGCGAGGATCCCGTCGCTTTCGCGGTAGCCGAAGGCGTCGTACAGATGGATCTTGCGGTAGGTGCCGGTGATTTCACCATTGGAATTGATCGCCACAAGGGTGTTGTAGGGCAGCCCGCCCTCGTGCGCCTCGGCAGTTCCTACCACCACCGAAAGGCCCAGGTCCTTCGCCAACCCGGCGATCCCGCTGATGAAGGGACCCTGAAGGCTTTCCGCCACTGCGGACAGGACGGACGGAGGCTCCGAACTGGCATAAAGGCTCGACTCGGGCAGCACCAGCAGCTCCGCACCGCCGTCGGCCGCTGTTTTCATCAGCCCGGAAACTTCCCGCAGATTCAACGCCGAGTCGATTCCTGCACTGAACTGTCCCGACGCAATCCGCATGCTGCTCCCCTTCCCGTGGACCGGCTTCAAGCGTCCCACTGAGTACTCCCAAACTAAAGGCGCCGTACGACCGATATGGCCCTTGTACTTGACGCCGCCTGAAAGGGCAGCGAGTGTTAGAACAGTAAGCATACTTAGTGTTAGAAATTGGACTTAATAATGTGTGGCATAGCGGGCGAAGTGGCCTTCCGGGGGGAAAGGGCGGATTTACATCGTGTGGAATTGATGACGGATTCCATGGCGGACAGGGGGCCGGACGGAGAAGGGACCTGGACCAACGGCTGGGCAGCACTCGGGCACCGCCGCCTCAGTGTGATTGACCTTTCGGAGGGCGGATCCCAGCCCATGACCGACGACGGCTCGGGGCTGGCCCTTGCTTTCAACGGGTGCATCTACAACCACCATGAGCTGCGCCGGGAACTTCAGCGGTACTACGTGTTTGGCTCAACTAGTGACACCGAGGTGGTCATCAAGGCCTATAGGCATTGGGGCGAGAACTTCGTGGACCACCTTGTTGGCATGTTCGCCGTCGCGCTTGTAGACGAGAGGCGCAATTGCATTGTCCTCGCCCGGGACCGCCTGGGCATCAAGCCCCTGTACATCACCGAATCTGCAGGGCGCATGAGATTCGCGTCCACGCTTCCAGCGCTCCTTGCAGTGGGCGGCGTGGACACGACCATCGACGACGTCGCCCTCCACCACTACCTCAGCTGGCATTCCATTGTGCCGGCGCCTCGAACAATTTTGCGCGGAGTACGGAAGCTTCCTCCTGCCACGGTCCGGGTGATTACGCCCGACGGCGGTCAGCGCGACCGGGTCTACTGGAAGCCGGACGTGCGCCACGAGGCGCTTGGAATCGAGTGGGGGTGAAAGGACCCCGCCGCTGGTCAGTCGCAGCTGGCCGGTGAAGCTGGGAGGCAGCCTGGTCCGGGGAACGCCGGGGAAGGCGGGAGCAGCCTCCGACAACGTACGGGACGGGTTGGGACTGTCAGACGGCCCGG
>NZ_JAGGPK010000017.1 GCF_018613855.1 Arthrobacter sp. ISL-30 | reverse complement strand
CCGGCCCACCCTGAACCTGCAAACCCCAGCCAACCGGCTCAACGAACTGCTGCTGGCAGCCTAAACCCCAGCGTTGCCCCGACTACTTGACTCCGCCCGGGTTTTGGCGACAACAACTGCCAGTCAGTTGGGGAGGGGCGATCACCGGCTGGCGATCGCAGCTTCGATGTAGTGTTCCAGCGGCTTCAGGGCCGGCTGCGACGACGGATCCCGCACCGCATCTGCGCCCACGGCGTTCGCCACTGCCAGCGCGCTTCCATAATCCAGCTCCGAACGAAGAGCCAGCACCAAGGCGGCGCAGAACGCGTCCCCGGCGCCGATGGTGTTGGCGACGTCAGACACAGGCACTCCCGGGGCCTCGGCCACGCGCTGGCCCTGTTCATAGATCGCCGCCCCGTCCTTGCCATACGTCACCGCCACAAGGCGAGCTTCCTTGAGCTCCGGGATCAGCTCGTACTCGGTCTCGTTCACGATTACGAGGTCGCAGCGTTCCAGCAGCTCAGGGATCAGGGGCGCGGCCGGCGCGGCGTTGAGCACAAAATAGCCACGAGTGGCCCGCGCAGCATCCAGCACCACTGCCTGGTCAACCTCGAGCTGGCATAGAACGGCCTCGTCCTCCGCGAAGGCAACGCCGGAAACGGAGACCTCGCCATTTGCTCCCGGACATACGACGATCTGGTTTTCGCCGTCACGGTCCACGAGCACCAGGGCAGTCCCGGTCGCAGCATCAACACGCGCGACATCCCGAGTGTCGACCCCGGCGGCAGCCATCGCCTCAAGAAGGTGGCGTCCGGCATCGTCGTTTCCCACCGCCCCAACCATCCGGGACCTGCCGGCAAGGCGCGCTGCTGCCACTGCCTGGTTGGCGCCTTTGCCGCCGGGCTGCTGGCGCAGGACGGCGCCGCCGATGGTTTCGCCGGGGGAGGGGAGTCTCTCGGCCGTTGCCGTGATGTCGAGGTTGATGCTGCCCACAACTGTGAGGGCAGGACGGAGGAAGTCATTCATGGGAATTCCTTAGCAGGGAGGGCCGTGCCGACGAGGCTAGGCGGACTGGATGACGGAGAGGTGGCCGGCCTTGGCCGCCACAAGGCATTTTGCGAGGTAGAACGGGGCGCCGCTCCGGCGGACGTACTGCGTGAGGACGAGCACCGGGTCCGAGGGCCGCAGGGCGAGGAGCTTCGCTCGGCTCGGACCCGCGGTGCTCAGGCTGATTTCGCACTCGCCAGGACCGAGAGCCTGCCCCGGAAGCCCGCTGAGGACCTCGAGCAGGGTTTGGGCCGCAAGGGTCTTGCGGACGGCGAGCTCAGCAGCTGAGGCGAGCTGGTCGACGTCGGACCCGGCACCTGTGCCAGAACCTGCAGGCGCGTGCTCCTGCAGGTGGGCTATCGGCTCGCCATTGCGAATCAGGACGCTCTCCCACAGCCAGCATTCCTCGCCGGGCTCGACGCTGATGCCAGGGGCGACGAATTCCGACGCCGGCTGCAGCTCGGTTAGGACGCGCTTCACCTGCACGTCGTGCTCAGAGCCGCCGAGTAGCTGGTCGAACGGCCGGATTTTCTCGATGCCGATGCGGGGGAGGGAGTCTGCAACAAAGCGTCCGACGCCGCGACGCGCCCTGGTGAGGCCGTCTTCCTCGAGCAACATCAGAGCTTCCCGGATCACGGTACGGCTGACGTCCATCATGATGCCCAGTTCGGTTTCGGTGGGCAGCAATGACCCCGGAGGCAGCAGCCTGGTGCGGATCGCTTCAGCAATCCGGGAGTAGGCAGCCACCCGCAGGGGTTGCCCGGGCTGGGGCGTGATAGGTCGGGACAGGAACTGGACGGCGTTGTCGCTCACGAGGCCTCGCTCAAAATCGGTTACCGCACACTGTACCTCAGAAGTTGCACAGGCTCGTAATACATGCTTGTATAACAACTCACATCTCAAGGCGTCGCGTTGTTTCAACCACCCGCGCCATCGGACAAAGGAGTTTGATGTGAATATCCCAACCGCAGAGCAGCCAAAAACACTCGAACAACAGGCAACCCAGCCGGCCACGCAAACGGCAACCCAGCCCGCTTCGCAGGCGGCACCCCAGCCCGCTACGCAAGCGGCACCACAGGCCGCCACCCAGCTCGGCGGCCGCCGCGCCGCCGTGCTGATCACCACGCTGATCCTCGCCGTCCTGTCCTTCCAGCTGAACGCCAGCATGGTCACCCCGGCCCTTCCGCACATCGGCGCCTTCTTCGGTGAGAGCCCAGAAAGCGTCGCCCAGGTCCAGTCGATGTTCTTCCTCGCCGGCGCCATTGCCGGCCCGGTCATCGGCCGCTGGAGCGACTTCATCGGCCGACGCACCGCTCTGCTCCTGGTGCTGGGCATCATGGGCGCCGGAACGATTCTCTGCATCGTTGCTCCGACGCTGCCCATCCTCGTCACCGGCAGGTTCCTGCAGGGCGTCTCCAGCGCAGTCTTCGCCCTGTCCTACATCGTGCTGAACGAGAACCTTCCGGCACGCCTGTTCGGCACCTCGGTGGGCATCATCGCCGCGGTCAATGGGGGCGTCGGCGGCGTCGACGGTTACTTCGGAGGACTCATGGCGGAGACCCTCGGGTTCCAGTCGATCTTCGTTGCTGTCCTCGTCCTGACCGTCATCGCCGTCGTCTGCGTCCTCAAGGTGGTCCCGAACGGTCGACCCGCCACCACCACCGGCAGCATGGACTGGTGGGGCGCCGGATCCCTGTCCCTCTTCCTGGTCTTCCTCACCTATTTCGTCTCCACGGGCTCGTCCGCAGGCTGGCTGTCCCCGGCCGCGCTTGGCCTCCTGGCCGGCAGCATCGCGGCTTTCACGGCCTTCTGGTTCATCGAGAAGAAGCGTTCGACGCCGCTGGTCGCCATCCATCACTTGCGCTCGCGTCAGGTCTGGCCGGTCATTGCGACGACGGTCCTCACCCTCGCGGGCATCTTCGCCATCATCAACTTCACCGTGGTCCTGCTCAGCCAGGACAGCGCGAGCGGCTTTGGCCTCAGCGCCTCACTGTCCGCGCTGCTGTTCCTTACCCCGGCGGCCCTTATCGGCGTCTTCGCGGCACCCCTCGCGGGCTGGATCGCCGACCGCCGCGGCTGGATCAGGACCGTCCGCCTGGGAACGGCAGCGAGTCTCGCCTGCGCCATTGTTGCGGCGCTCTTCGCCAGCAACCAACTCGCTGTCCTCATCGCCATCGCCGCCCTCGGCATCTTTTACAACGGCTTCTTCCTGACCTCCATCAACGGACTGTCCGTGCTGCTCTCGCCGAAGGAAGCCCCGGCGGCGTTGCCCGGAATCAACGGCGCGTCCTTCGGCATCGGAGCGAGCCTGGGCGTCGTCGTCGTTGCTCCGTTCGCGGGACTCGGGACCGCAGCCGGTTATTCGGCCGCACTCTGGATCTCGGTGTCCATCACGGCGGCCGCGTTCCTGGCGGGCCTGTTCATCGCCGCACCCAAGGGCGAAAAGATCTAGCGTCCGACGGCGGATGGGGTACCGGAGCGGCGCCGGTCCCCACCCGCCGTCGTTCGCCAAAGCACCCCCACCAACGCCGCAACACCTTTCAGCACTAACCCACGAAGCGAGAACCCAATGATTGAACAGCCCGCCAGCCCCTTCTTCCTCGACTGCGATACCGGCATTGACGACGCCCTCGCCCTGGCGTATCTGCTCGCCGCGCCGAATGCGGAGCTCGTGGGCATCGGGACCGTCAGCGGAAACATCAGCGCCGCCGGAGGAGCGCGGAACACCCTGGACCTGCTCCAGTTGGCGGGCCATCAGGACATCCCGGTCGCCGTCGGCGCTCATGACCCGCTGGTTGGCAGTTTCCGTGGCGGCGCCCCGCACGTTCATGGGGCGAACGGTATCGGCGAGGTGGAACTGCCGACGTCGAACCGCGAAACCGTCAGCGAGTCGGCCGCGGAACTCCTCGTCCGGCTGGCTAACCAGTATGCGGGGGAGCTGCGCGTCGTGCTCATCGGTCCGCTGACCAACATTGCCCAGGCCCTGCGACTGGAACCGAAGCTTCCGGAGCTGATTGCGGAGATCACCATTATGGGCGGTGCGGCCTCGGCCCCCGGCAACATCACCGCCGTCGCGGAGGCCAACATCGCCAACGATCCCGAAGCCGCCGCCGAGGTTCTCGCCGCGGACTGGGACGTCACGCTGGTGCCGCTCGACGTCACGATGACGAACGTCCTGGAGGAGGGCCATCGCCAGGAGCTGCTGGCCACGGACCACCCCATGGCCCAGGCGTTGGGTGGAATGCTCGGCTACTACTTCGGGTTTTACGTCAACCAGTTCGGCCGCGCCTGTTCGGCGATGCACGATCCCCTCGCAGCAGCGATCGCCGTCGGCGGTATTGAGGTGGCGATTGCCCCGATCGTCCATGTCGAGGTGGACACCACCGATGGTCCCGGCCGCGGCCAGACTGTGTGCGACCTGCGAGGACTGTACATGGGGTTCCCGGAGCAGCCCGGAGCGAGGTGCAGGGTTGTGCTGAGCCTCGCCGAGGAGTTCGCGCCGCACCTGCTGGAAACGCTGCAATCAGACTGGTTCCCGGAAGCGGCCGCCCAGAGCGTGAGCACACTCGACCAGGAGGAAGCAGTCCTCAGCGGCCGCTGACCCTTATCGCCCACTAACCCTGAGCAGGCCGTTCTCAAGGACGGCCTCGCGGGAGAGCGTCTTGTAGCCCTCCTGCTCGAACAGGACCGTGATCACGTCGTCTTCGTGCCGCATGACGACGCCGGGTCCCCACTCTTTGTGCTCGACGGCGGCCTGCAGGGGAAACGCCTCGTCGGAAGTGTCGTCGTCGTGATGCTCCTCCGCCCGGGAAGCGATCTTCGATTGGAGGCCCAAGGCGGTGTCCTCGCGAGAGGCTGCGGCGTCGCAGGCATCGCAGTTGCCGCATGGTTCGGGTAGCTCCTCGCCGAAGTAGCCCAGCAGGAACTGGCGCCGACAGGAATCCGTCTCGGCATAGCCGCGGGCCATCTCGATCCGCGAACGCTCGATGCGCTGCCGGGACTCGGCCCGTTCAAGGGCGAGCTCGATGACGTCGGACGGCTCGGCGCTTGCCTTGAGCCGGACACCCCGCCTACCGAAGGAGACCGCGCCCGTGTCCTTGAGCTGGTTGAGCAGGCCGGTGAGGCGCCGGCCGGGGAGACCCGTCCGCTCGGCGAGTTCCTTCTGCGAGACCGGGCCGCCGTCGTCGCGCAATGCCTCCAGCACGCTTCGCAGCGAGTCGGGGTCCGGCTTATGCGCGGCGAAGAAGCGGCGCAGGCCCAGGTCCTCGGCGCGATAGTGCAGCACGGCAAGGGCCGGTTCGCCGTCCCGGCCAGCGCGTCCGAGTTCCTGATAGTAGCTGTCGAGGGATTCGGGAATGTCGGCATGCAAGACGAAGCGGACATCGGGTTTGTCGATCCCCATGCCAAACGCGGTGGTGGCAACGACCACGTCGAGCTTGCCGTCCATGAAGTCATCCTGGACACGCTCGCGGTCCGCCTTTCGCCGGCCCGCGTGGTACGCCTCGGCCCGGATGCCACGCTTGGTGAAGTCCGCCGCGTACTGCTCTGTGTCCTTGCGTTTGGCGGCGTAGAGCAGGCCCGGGCCTTTGGCTTCGGCGCGCCCGCCGCCCACCAGCTCCGCCACCTGCTCGACGACGGCGCGTCGCTTCTGCGCGTCCTCGTGGTGCCGGATGACCTCCAGGCGGATGTTGGGCCGGTCGAATCCCCGCACCAGGACCAGCACGTCTTGCACGTCAGGCCGTCCGGTCATACCAAGCCGTTGCAGGATTTCCTCGCGGACGGGAGGGGAGGCTGTGGCGGTCAGGGCAGCGGTGGGTGGATTCCCCAGCCGCTTGCGCACCTCCCCAAGTGCGAGATAGTCGGGCCGGAAGTCATGGCCCCACGAGGATACGCAATGCGCCTCGTCCACCACGAACAGGCAGACGCCAAGCTTGGCCAGCCGCTCCACGGTGCCTTCCTTTGCGAGTTGCTCCGGCGCCAGGAACAGGAAATGTGCGTCGCCGCGCTCGGCCGCTTCCCAGCCCTCTTCCTGCTCGGACTCGCTGCGCGCTGAGTTGATGGCAACGGCAGCGTTTGCGCCGAGGGCTTCGTTGAGCCCGTCCAGCTGATCTTCCTGGAGGGCGATCAGCGGCGAGACGACGACGGCGGGACCGGGCTTTGGGGCATCCGACGTTGAGTTCGCCGCCGCTGGGCCATTCGACGTCGCAGACGCGCGGAGCAACAGCGCCGCAAGCTGGTAGATCGCCGATTTCCCGTAGCCCGTGGGCATTACCGCGAGGACATCTCGTCCCTCAACAAGGGAGTGAATACCGGCAAGCTGGCCTTCGCGGAGGTGCTCTAACCCCAAGGAATTCCGGGCAATCTCGCGAAGTCGTTCGTCCGTTAGGGAGCTCTGGCTGGTGGATTGTTTAGTCATGGCGGGCGGCTCCGGCAGCGTATACGTTGCGTTTCACAGTTGCGGCCGGACGGCTTCAGCCAGGACTTCCAGCGTAGCGCTTTTGCGCCGGGCTCAAGCCCTTAGTGTGGGGCGATAAGTCCGCTTACTATCTGCATCAAGCAGATCTAAACTCGCTGTATGGACTCAATCGCGGCGATCACCCTCGTGTTCACGGTCGCGGTGTTGTGGATGGTAACGGTTATCGTGCTGTTGGCGATGGTAGATCGCCTGGAACGGCGCGCGCTCCGAGCGGCACGGAAAGCGGCGAAACGGAAAGCCAAGCAGGAGGCCCACCCGGCCTAGTGACGCTGCCCACAGGCCCCTTACCGTTCTCCCGGGCAACCATGCCGCAGACTGGAGGGCGTGAAGAATTCTCCGCGAGCCGGCGTCGCTGTCGCTGCCCTCAGCATCGGGACGGCGCTGAATCCGCTGAACTCGTCCATGATTGCCGTCGCCCTGGTGGTGCTGCGTGCGGACTTCGGGCTCGACGCCGCCACCGTCACCTGGGTGATCACCTCGTTCTATCTCACCTCTGCGGCCGGGCAGCCGCTTATGGGCCGGCTGGCCGACCGCTTCGGGCCGCGCAGACTCTTCATCCTTGGCATGGGCGTGGTCGCCGTGACGTGTGTGCTTGCCCCGTTTTCGCCCAACTTCGCGCTTGTCTGCGTGGCCCGGGTCTTCATGGCGATCGGCACTGCCACCGCGTATCCCAGCGCGGTTGTCATGGTTTCGGCGCTCAGCAAACAAGCCAGCCTCAGCCCCACTCGACCCCTCGGCCGGATCCAACTGGCCAACACCTCCGCAGCGGCGGTGGGGCCCGTCGTCGGCGGCTTGCTGGTGGGGCTGATCGGCTGGCAGGCTCTCTTCGCGATCAATGTGCCGCTGGCGCTCGTGGCCCTGTTCGCGGTGCGTCGCTTCGCGCCAAACGACACGGGGATTGAGCGCGGGCGTGCCTCCGTGCTCCTGCGCGACTCCGACCTGCCAGGCATCCTGGGCTTCGTCGGATCGCTGACCCTGCTGATGATGGCGCTGCTGAATGTGCTGCCCGACTACCGCTGGTGGCTGCTCGCCGGATCCACCGTGCTGGCCGGGCTCTTCGTCCAGCCCGCCCTTCCTCGACGTCCGGCTGCTGGCCAGGAACCGTTCGCTGCTGCTCGTGTATGTGTGCTTCGCCGTCTTCAACGGGGTCTATTACTTTGCCTTCTTCGGCCTGCCGCAGTTGCTGCAGGAAGCCGCAGGGTACGACGCCGGACTGGTCGGCCTGCTCATGCTGCCACTCGCGACTATCTCGGCATTTTCGACGCCGTTGGCCGTCCGGGGCATCGAGCGGTACGGCGTGCAGCGGGTGCTGGTGTCCGGCGTCGTCCTCCTCGCGGCGGCCTCCGGCGCGCTGTGGCTACTGACGGCGTCGTTCGCGATCCCGCTGGTGCTGGCTCTGACCGCGCTAATGGGCCTGCCGTATGGGGTCGTCAGCACTGCGTCCAACCAGGGACTCTACCTGTCGGCTCGGCCGGAGGAACGAGGCGTTGCCGCAGGGATCTTCCAGACGTGCCGCTACCTCGGCGCCATCACCGCCACGGTGATAATCGGAATCTTCTATAGCAGCGGAGTGAGCCAGGAAAACTGGGGCCGGATGGTTGCTGTCATGCTGGGGCTGGGCGCCGTCGTCTTCGTGCTGTCGCTGCTGTGGCGGGAACGGAAGACAGCGTAGCCGCAGACCACAAAAAACCTTCACCCGTGCTCCCAAGAGCCTTGTACTTATGACGTATGTGCTGCAGTGTTGTTAGCGCTAACTAATGCTGCTGACTCTTCGAAAGGCACCACCTTGCCGTACCCCACAGACAGCGTCCTCTTCGGCGCAGCCTACTACCACGAGTACCAGCCCATGGAGCGGCTCGAAGCCGACATGGACCTGATGAAGCAGGCGCACTTCACGGTGATTCGCGTGGGGAGTCGGTCTGGTCAACGTGGGAGCCGGAGAACGGCGTGTTCGACCTCGAATGGCTCCAGCCCGTCCTTGATGCAGCCTATGCAAGGGGCATCAAGGTCATCCTGGGAACGCCCACGTACGCGGCGCCGCCGTGGCTCGCCCGGGCGTACCCGGAGATCAACGCCCAGCGTTCAACGGGGAAACCGATCGGCTGGGGAGCCCGCCAGGAGATCGACTACACCCATCCCGCCCTCCTCTTCCACGCCGAGCGCATCATCCGGAAGGTCGTGGCCCGCTACGCCGGGCACCCCGCCGTCGTCGGTTTCCAGGTGGACAACGAGCCGGGCAACGAGATCTTCTTCAACCACGGCGTTTTCCAGCGCTTCGTCGAGCGCCTGCGCAAGCAGTACGGAACCGTGGAGAACATCAACCGCGAGTGGGGCCTGACGTACTGGTCGCACCGGCTGTCGGACTGGGCGGACCTGTGGACGCCGGACGGGAATGTGCAGCCGCAATACTCGCTCGCGTGGCGGCGCTTCCAGGGCGAGCTCACTACGAGCTTCATTCACTGGCAGGCCGACGTCGTCCGTGAGTATGCGCGCGAGGACCAGTTTGTGACCACCTGCATTTCGTATGAGCGGCCGACCGTCAAGGACGACGACCTCACCTCCAAACTGGATGTCACCGCGGGCAACCCGTACTACCGGATGCAGGACTACCTGGCCCTGCCCGCTCCCGCTCCCACCAAGCAGGGCTGGACCACGGAGGGAACGTGGTCGCTGTATGCGACGGCGGACCGCATGTTCTCCTCCAAGCAGGCGCCGTTCCTTGTCACGGAGACCAACGCGCAGGCGATCGGCCCTGACCACCACAACGAGCCGGCCTACGATGGGCAGTGGCGCCAGGCCGCCTGGGCGCTGGTCTCCCGCGGCGCCACGATGATCGAATACTGGCACTGGCACACCCTGCACTTCGGCGCTGAGACGTTCTGGGGCGGCATCCTGCCACACAGCCTGGAGCCGGGTCGCGTCTACGAGCAGATCAAGGCGCTGGGCGCGGACTTCGCAGCTGCCGGTGAGCTGGTGACCGGACTGACCCCGGATGCAGACATTGTGTTGGTCTATTCGAACGACACCAAGTGGGCGCTGCAGGAGTCGCCCCAACTGCCGCTCCCTGATGGGTCGGCAGACCCGCGGTCTTTCCAGACCATTTTTGACTCCTTCTATAGGGGAGCTTTCGACGCCGGACTGCAGTCACGCTTGCTGCACCCCAGCCAGATGGTCGCCTCCGATCCGGGGGAGTACGCGGCCGCGCACCCTGTTCTGGTGGCCGCCGGCCTGGCCATTGCCTCGGATGAGGAGCTTGTTTGGCTTCGTTCCTATGCCGCCGCCGGGGGACACCTAGTTTTGGGGATTCGCACGGGCTACCAGGACGAGGAGGCCCGCGCGCGGCTTGAGCGCAAGCCCGCGCACCTTGATGAGGCCGCCGGGCTTTTCTACGACGAGTTCAGCACGCTTTCTGCTCCTATCGAGGTTGTAACGGCTGAGGGCTCGGGTTTTGCATGCAGCGCCGGTGCCGCGGGCACGCGCTGGATCGACGGCGTTCAGTCCCTTGGTGCCGAGGTGTTGGCTGGTTACGACCATCCGCACTTCGGGCGTTGGCCGGCTGTGACGACTTCTTTGCACGGTGACGGGCGCATTACCTATGTGGGCACGGTTCCGACGAGGCACTGGCTCGGGACATTGCTGAATGGGCTGTTCGCGAGCAGGACATTAGCGAGTGGCGCCCGAACTCCGCCTCACAGACCGTCACTGGCGCCACAGCGAGGAATGGGGACCACCTGCGCTTCATCCACAACTGGTCCTGGACACCGGGCAGCTTCAAGCTGCCCGGGGCGGCCCGGGATGTGATCTCGGGGGAGTACATGAACTACGGGGATGTGCTGGAGCTGGGAGCGTGGGATGTGAGGGTGCTGGTGGAGACTGACGCATAGAATTGGTGGTTGAGCCTGTCGAAACCCGATTTCGACAAGCTCAACCACCCGCCGTCGTCCCTTACGTGTACAGCAGCGAGCCCGGTGTCGTGAGCTTTTCGCCCGTCTCCAGCCAGGTCTTGAGGCCGGAGAGGATCATCGGCCAACCGCCGTAGAGTTCCTCGTTGGCGCCTTCGCGGAGCTGGTCATGGGTGACCGTGAGGTGGCAGGAGTCGTCGCCCACCGGTTCGATTTCCCAAGTGATGCGCGACGTGCCTTCGGCCTTGACGTCGTCGCTCCACAGGGCACGCATGGTCTGGACGAGGCGACGCGGGGGATCGACTTCAAGGTTCTCGCCTTCACCGAGGGGGCCGCCGCCGTCGGGAGCCATCTCGAAGCGGGACCCCGGTGTCCAGTCCGACTGGATCCGCATGCCGAACTGGTACTTGCTGCGGATCTCGCTGTTGGTGATGGCTTCCCAGAGCCGTTCTGGGGTGGTCTTGATGTAGATTTCGAAGATCTTTTCCATGGGACTTTCCAATCTGGATTTGAGGTCGCTGAGGGCAGCGGCCCATGGTTCTGCGTATTTGCTCACCCAGCGGTCATGGATGAGGCGGATGGGCACCGGATTGAGGAAGTGGAGCTTCTCGCGGCCGCGCTTGCGGGTGACCACCAGGCTGGCTTCCTCAAGGATTCTGAGATGCTTCATGATCCCGAAGCGGGTCATGCTGAACCGCGCTTCGAGCGCACTCAGAGTCTGACCGTCCTCGCGGAAGAGCTCATCCAGGAGCTCCCTGCGGGTGGGGTCGGAGAGTGCCTTGAAAACGGCGTCCATGGAATTAACGATAGGTGACCATTTGATCACATGTCAACCCTTCCAATCGCTGTCCCTGCCAACTGACCGACAGTTGTTGTCGTTATTGGGGCTGATAACGACAACAACTGCGACCCAGTTGGGTGGGGCGGGGAAATAAAGCCGAGCCCTTGCGCGGTTAGGCTAAGCAGACCCGCGCCGGCTCAGGGCCGGCGGGAACCTTACGTTAAAGAGAAGGAGATCAACATTATTCCGAGCTCGGAATAACGTCGATTGTTCCGATTCTCGGATTATTCGGATTGCTGCGGGGGGCGGGCCTGTGACCTCGGCAGTCTCCCGTCTGGGTCGGAATAATCCTGTCGTGCTTCGGGGGCTGAGCGCGGGCGTCTTGGTCCGGGCGTTCCCTGTGCATCGAAGGGGTTTCATGTACATCGTGGTGTGATCGCGGCCCATTCGGAGTGGCCGCGGCCGTCCGATGGAGGTCCGGGTCATGGAGAAGGGGTTAGAAGCGCTTGCTGAGGGCGTGCTGGAGGAAACCGCGAGAATCGGCTTGGCCGATGCGTCCGTCAAGTACTACCGAAGCTGCTGTCATGTTGTGGTTGGGTTCTGCGGCGGCCGAGGGATCGATCGGCTGACAGAACGGGCCGTGGAGGAGTTCCTGGCGGCCATGGACGAGCGGGTGCGCCGTGGGGAGATCGGCCCCACGATGCGGTCGACGCTGGAGAAGACAGTCAGGGTGATGCTGCACTTTCAGCAGACTGGGGTCGTGGTCTGGCGGCGGCGCAGGCCGGCGCCGGGCCTGAGCACGACTGGGGAGTCGGTCCTCACTGCCTTCGCGGAGTCGCTGCGCGGCGAGCTGGCATCCAGCTCGGTGCGCCTGACAGTCTGCGAGGTGCGCCAGTTCCTGCGCTACCTGGACAGCACTGGCTGCACCCTTGGAGCGGCGACGCTTGATGATGTCCGTGGCTTCCTCGTCGCGGTCGGGCCCCGCCACACATCGGGCATGGGCAACACCGTGTGGGCCATCAAGCGGTTCTTCGCGTTCGCCAACCAGCAGGGCTGCTCGGGGCTGAAGGTCGAGGCGATATTGGCAAGGGTCGGGCCGCGGCGGGCACGGGCGCTACCGTGCTTCACGCCCGAGGAGACTGGCCGGATCCTCGCCGCGATCGAGACTGGCTCCCCGCGCGGGAAGAGGGACTACGCGGGTCCGGTTGGCGTTGTCGACCGGGCTGCGCTGTGGCGATATCGTGTCGCTACGGCTGGACCAGATCGACTGGCGTCGGGATGAGATCCGCTTGGTCCAGCACAAGACGTCGGCACCGCTGACGCTGCCGCTGTCGGCTGAGGCTGGCAACGCGATAGCCGCCTGGCTCCTGCACGGCAGACCGGTGTGCGAGGCGCCTGAGGTCTTTGTCCGTGTCTACGCCCCGTTCGTGAAGCTGAGCGGCCCGACCGGGGCGCTGATCATGAATCGGTGGCTCCACAAAGCTGGCGTGTCTCACCAGGCCCACGACGGCAAGACGTTCCACGCCCTGCGGCGCACGACGGGCACTCGTCTGGTCGAGTCCGGTGCCGAGCTGGAGCTGGCTGCACAGGTACTCGGCCACGGCCAGCTCGCCTCCTCGAGGCGCTACATTGCCCTGGCCGATGAGTCGCTGCGGGCGTGCTGTCTGCCTCTTGACCGCTTCGCTCCTACCGTGGAGGGCCTGCGATGAGCGCGACCTTCAGCAGCGGCTTCGCGGCACAGATCGAGGCGATGCTCGAGTGGCGAGCCGGTCTGGGCTACGCGAAGACCTTGGTCTATCCGATGAAGAGCTTCGACCGGTTCTGCGTGGCCCATCGGCCCGGCGAGACGATTCTGTCGCGGGAGCTGGTGACGGCCTGGTGTGAGGAAGGCACACGTACCGAATGGCCTGCGTACAAGGCCCATGCGATCCGCGAGTTCGGCAAGTACTTGAAGATAGTCGACGCTGAGGCGTTCGTGCTGCCTGCCGAGTGGATCAGCCACCGTGCCAGGAGCCTGCCGCACATCTTCACCGACGAGGAGCTGGCCACCTTCTTCTCAGCAGCCGACTCGTTCACTGCCTGCTCGGCCAGCCCGTTTCGCGAGTACACGATCCCGGTGGTGTTCCGGCTGATGCTGGGCTGCGGGTTACGGCCGCAGGAAGCCCGGCGGCTGCGCCGCGGCGACGTCGACCTCGACAAGGCGATTTTGATGATCGAGCAGACCAAGTACAACAAGGACCGCCGCGTCCCGATCGACGCCGGTATGGCCGCCCTGCTGGCCCGCTTCGACGAGCTGGCGAACCTGCACCGCCCCGGCCGAGAGTTCTTCTTCGAAGACCACCCCGGACAGCCCTACCGCGGACGCTGGCTGACAGCCTCGTACCACCGTTGCCGCGGTATGGCTGGAGATTTGGCGCCCGGCTCCACGCCCTACACGCTGCGCCACAACTATGCCACCCGCACCCTGATGCGCTGGGTTGAGGAAGGCCGCGACCTCAACGTTTGGCTGCCGTACCTGTCGGCCTACATGGGCCACGAGACCTACTCCGCAACCGCCTACTACATGCATCTGCTGCCCGAGCGCCTATCCGCAACAGGGCTGACCGGCACGGCAGGAATCATCCCGGAGGTGACGCCATGACCACGCCAACCGACAGCTTCTACCGGCACCTGCGCGAGTGGTTCACCGTGATCCTGCCCCGGCAACGCGGCGCGAGCCCCCGCACCATCACCTCCTGTCGCCACACCTGGAACATGCTCTTGGCCCACCTCGCCGATAGCCGACAGGTTCCGCTCAGCCAGATCACCTTCACGACCCTCAACCGAGCCTGCGTCATCGGATTCCTTGACCACATGAGGACGACGCGCGGCTGGACGGCAACGACCTACAACCAGCGACTGGCCTGCATCCGTTCCTTCTTCAGATACGCCGCCACAGCTGAGCCGACACTGGCCATGCACTTGGCCGACCTCAACGGCATCCCCCAATTGAAGACCCCGGCTACGCCGACCGTTCGCTACATGACGACCACCGCCATCACCGCTCTGCTGGCGGCCCCCGACGCCAGCACCAAGACCGGCCTGCGCGACCAGTTCTTCATGATCCTCATGTACGACCTGGCCGCCCGTGACGCCGAGATGCTGGCCCTGACCCTCGGCGACATCGACACCAAACGGCTCACCGTCGACCTGATCGGAAAAGGATCCAAACCCCGCCGCCTGCCCATCAACACCGAGACCGCCGCCCACTGCCGCCGCTACACCGCGGCCTTCCACGCCGACCTCGACCCTGGACAGCCGCTGTTCTACACGATCCACAGGCACCGAAAGACATCCATGTCCGACGACAACGTCGCCAGGTTCCTCCGTCAGCACGCCGCCAAGGCCCGTGAAAGCTGCCCCGAAATCCCCGAGAAGGTCCACCCGCACATGCTGCGCCACTCCCGCGCCATGCACCTCTACCAAGCAGGCATGCCTCTGCCACTGCTCACCGAATGGCTTGGTCACGCTGACCCCGAGACCACGCTCATCTACGCACACGCCGACACCGAAATGAAACGTCAAGCCCTCGCCAAAGCCACCAGCGTAATCAGCACCAGTCCGCCAGCCGTGCCGATCTGGCACAACCACGAGGACATCATCCAGCGCCTATGCGGACTCACAGACTGACGCGTTATCCCGATAGTCGCGCGACCGGCGCAGCCTTTCCCCAGGTCACACGCCCTTCAGGCGGCGACACCAACCGTCCTCGGAATAACCCAAGAATCGGAACAATCCGCATGAACGACGTCGTCATTCGCCACAATCCCGAGTGGGATCGCTTTGAGGTGCTCGTAGGCGGTCGTGTGATCGGGAAGGCCGCGTACAAGGATTACGACAGCGGACCGCAGCGGATTTTCTACCACACAGTCATCAACGAGGAGTACGGCGGACAGGGGCTGGCCGGGAAGTTGGCCTCCGAGGCGCTCGACCAGACTGTCGCCGCGGGCCTGAACATCGTGCCGGTTTGCCCCTACATCAAGAAGTTCCTCACGAAACACCCCGAGTACGCAGATGACACGACGGCGACGACGCCGGCTCACCTCGAGTTCCTCGAAACGGCCCTGGCTCAGACGATCCGCGCCTAGGTCATCCCGGGGCAGAACACCATATTGGCTCCCTTATCATGCCGAGTAGCGTTGGCACTGATGGGGGCTGGGCCTCATTTCAGTGATCAATTCGGCACTGCGCTCAGGACACAACTCCTAGGCCTGCTGCCAGCTAGGAGAGCCCAAAATGTCGTGGGAAATGTCTGGAAAGTACGTAGGTAACTGCACCTGCTCGCTGATCTGCCCGTGCCCGATCGACACCCAGCCCACAGGTCCGAACGGTGAATGCCGTAGCCTCAACGTGTTCCATATCGCCGAAGGGAACCTCGATGATACCGATCTTTCGGGAGTCGACTTCGCCTTCGTTAGCTGGTTCCCGTCGAACCTCAGCGCGGGCGGCTGGAAGGTTGGTGTTGTCATCGACGAAAGCGCCTCCGAAGCGCAGGCGGCTGCCATCGAACAGATCCTCCATGGCGACGCCGGCGGCGCCTTCGCGGATTTCGCAGCCCTCTATGGAGAGTGGCTGGGCGTCGAGCGAGCCAGCATCATGCTGTCTGACGGCGAGTCGCCGTCCGTGTCTGTCGGCGAGAGTGCGAACTACACCTTCGAGTCCCTGCCTGGACCTGAAGGCGGCGTCACCACAGTCAAGAATGCGATGTTCGGCTTCGCCCCCGAGTTCATGATTGGAAAAGGGCCGGGCCACTCGGACCTTTTCGGCTTGGATTTCGACGGCGTCTACGGCGAAACCGGAGACTTCAGCTACGCAAGCGAAATGGCCGAAGGCACCTTCAAGGGCCGGGCGTGATAGTCGTCCACACATGCAAAACAGGAAGCTGAATGCAGGTGCTGTGACGCGCTCTTCCGCACGCGCCGCAGCTTTCGGGGTCGATCTGCGTGTTGCCGGCCTAGTCACGGTTCTACTTGCCCTCGCCGCCGTAGGTTGGATCATCTCTGCCGCCCAGATGGATGGGATGGACATGGGGCGTTGGACGGATCCGGGACCACTGGGCTTCTTCATCACGACGTGGGTCGTGATGCTGGCGGCAATGATGTTTCCGTCGGCGGCACCAATGATCGTCGCGTACGCCCGGATCCAGCGCCACCGTCGCGAATCCGGACGCTATGCCCCGTCAGGTTCCACCGCCATTTTCGTTGCCGGCTACCTTATTGCATGGACGATCTTTGGATTCGCCACCTATACGCTCTACGAGACCGCCACGTCACTTCTTCCCGACTTCCTCTCATCGGATCCAGGCGGTCGCTACCTCGCAGCGGGAGTGATCTTTGCTGCGGCCATCTACCAGCTCACGCCAGCCAAGAACGTCTCCCTCATGAAATGCCGCACGCCCATTGACTTCGTCCTGCACCGCATGCGGCGGGGATACTTGGGTGGGTTGCGCATGGGGGTCGAGCACGGCGCATGGTGCGTCACCTGCTGCTGGGCGCTGATGGTCGCACTGTTCGCACTGGGCATGATGAGTATCGGCTGGATGGCAGTGGTCGGGGCATTCATCGCACTGGAGAAAATGCTCCCCTGGAAACGGCTCGCTAACCGTTCAGTAGCGGTGGCGCTGGCCGTCATCGCGATCGGCGTAGCCTTGTCGCCCGCGATGATGCCCGGACACTCAATGTAGGAGTGGCCGGAAAGCATGTGCGCGGGATAGGCCACCGTGAGGTGGCCTATCCCGGCTGTAGCTAAGACCGCTAGCTGCTCAGCGTGTACGCCTTCGGCAGCTTCAAGCCGCGCTCTTCCATGAGGGTGTGCAGGCGGGTGGGGAAGTCGGTGATGATGCCGTCGACGCCGAGGTCCATGAGGCGCTCCATGTCGGCGACCTTGTTGACGGTCCAGGGGATGACGGGCAGGCCGAGTTCGTGGGCTTCGGCGATCATCTCAGGGGTGACGGAGGCGAAGGCGGGGGAGACGACGTCGTAACCCTGCGCAGCTGCAGCCTTCGCGAGGGAACCGTCGTAGTCGTCGATGTCGATGCCGCCGAGGTTCGGGCTGGCGCCCGGCTGACCGACCTGGAGCCAGGCGTCGCCGCTCGAGAGGGCGACGAGCGGGAGCTGCGGGGCGATCCGCTTGGCCAGGTTCAGTGAGGACCAGTCGAAGGACTGCAGCGTGGTGCGCTCGGCCATGCCGGCCTGGTAGATCTCGGTGATAACGGCCGTTGTCAGGGCCACCATGCCTTCGCCGCCGGCCTTGCCGTCTTCCACCTTGGTCTCCACATTGAAGCGGACCTTCTCGGCGTCGTAGTCGTTGGCCAGCTGGTAGACGTCCTTGAGCTCGGCGATGCGGTTGCCTTCGATGACGTCCTGTTCCGGGTAGCCGGGCAGCTGGGTGTAACCGCAGTTCAGGGTCTTGATCTGGGCGAGGGAGAGCTCCGCGACACGGTCGCCGACGTACGGGAATTCGCTGTCGCCGTCCGTGGCGGGGGCGGTGTCGATGCACTTGTTCGCCTGGATGGTGTTGTCGTGCCAGACGATGACCTTGCCGTCTTCGGTCAGGTGGGTGTCCAGTTCCAGGGTTGTCACGCCGAGCTCGAGGGATTTGGCGAACGCGGCCAAGGACTCCTCGCTCCATTCGCCGCGGCCCCCACGGTGCGACTGCAGGTCGAAGGAGCCGTTGCGTTCGTTGGTCTTAACTGCCGAAGGAGTGGTTCCAGCAGCGTTCGACGACGGCGCGGTGCCGGCTTCGGCGTCGGGGGCGGCGACGGCGGGGCTCGCCATAGCGGCGATGAGCGCGGCGGCGGCCGCGGTGGTCAGGACTGTACGCATAATGGTTCCTCCTGGGTGACGGGGTTACCGGCGGTGCGCCGGCGACCCGTCCACGCTATGGAGGCGAAGTGGCTGAAGGTGTGCGGGGAGTTGGACCTGAGGTTAACAAGAACACTGGGATCAGGCTGTGCTCGCTTTCATCGCCGCTTCGAAGGCAGGGAGGCTGCGCTCGATCATGTCCTCGTTCGCGGTCAGGGATATCCGGAAGAAGCCGGGGGTCTCGAACAGCACACCAGGAAGCACGAACACATTCCGGCGTGCGAGTGATTCAGTGAACGCCTCGTCATCCAGGATCGGAGACGGGGCATAAAGGTAGAACGCGCCCTCCGGCGGCCATATCCGGTAGCCCATGCTGCCGAGCGCGCTGACCAGACGGTCCCTGCGGTGCTGCAACTGGTTTACGTCGATGGAGAACTTCTCCAGCTCTGGAAGCGCGTGCTGTAGCAGGGCGTTCGGGTAGACCCACCCCATGGCCACCTGCAGGCTGTTGATGGCAGGGCGCAGCTCATGCCGACGGGGCATGGTGGGCGGGAGCGCCAGGTAGCCGACGCGCTCGCCAGGCGAGAGATGAGTCTTGCCGTAGGAGTAGGCCAGCAGCGTGTAGGGATAAAACTCCACGGGGCTGTGGAAGCGCAAGCCGTCGTAGACAATCCGGTTGTAGGGTTCGTCCGAGACGAGGTAGATCCGACGGCCGATCCTGGCCGAGGCCGTCTCCAGCAGTTCCGCCAGGCGGAGCAG
This sequence comes from Arthrobacter sp. ISL-30, assembly GCF_018613855.1. GTDB lineage: Bacteria > Actinomycetota > Actinomycetes > Actinomycetales > Micrococcaceae > Arthrobacter. The sequence goes on along the minus strand of NZ_JAGGPK010000017.1, from coordinate 97,468 downwards.
CAGACTTGGCGGGTAGATCCGCCCCGTGGGGTTATTGGGCGTATTGATGATCACCACGCGGGTGCGCTCCGTAATTGCTGCCTCGATGGCGGCGAGATCCAGGTCGAAGGTGGTCGTATTGATGGTCACCTTCACAGGCACGAGTCCCGCCTCGAGGACCAGCGGCTCGTACAGGAACCATGGCGGCAGGCTGTAAATGACCTCGTCGCCTGGATCCGCCACGGTCTTCAGCGCCAGCGCGATCGCGGCGAACCCTCCTGTGGTGAGGTAGATGTCGTCGGGCCGGAACGGGACATCCAGCAACCTCTGTAGGGATTCGGCCGCCGCCTCCCGGGCAGGCGCCGCGTTGGTCTGGTAAGCGAACCACTGATCATTCTGTGGCCTCAGGGCATCCCGAAGCGTATTGACGAAGCGGTCGGGCGGCATCTGGTGCGGGTTGCCGAAAGTGAAGTCGCAGCCGGCCGTCTGCCATCGAGGGCCTAATTGGCTGATGTAGCGCTCAAGCCGTCGAAAGGAGGGGATGGACGCCAGTCGCGCCGCCCGGTCGGACACTGCTGGGGCGGGATCGGCGTCGGCATTCGGAGCCTCGCTCCTGCTCCTGCCTTCTTTGCCGGGTCCCGAAGGGGAATCCGTCGGAATCAGTGGATTGTTCATGTCAGCGTTCCTCAGCATGGCAGTCGGGCAGCACCCTGCTGAGCCAGTGGAGGCTGTGGTGGGACCAATTGTGGACTGCCTCGGGAGTCAAGTAAAGCGGTTGAACGATGCCTTCCGCTCGGCAGCGTTCGACGACGCCGCGCTGTCGGCTACCGCATCCGGCTCGCCGGCCGCTCGCCTGGCGTAGGGAGGCCAGGCAGCCCGCCCTTGCCCGGGAGTTTCGGTGCTGGCTCCGATAGTTTCTGAGAACTATCAGAAACAATTAGCTAGTTCTCACTACCTCAGCCTTGGAGGCAGAGCGGTTCCGACCCGCATAGACGCGGAAGTGCCGCCTCCTGGGCGAAAAACCGGCAAGGAGAACCACGGTAACTTCCCCAGGCAACTTCTTGTGCTTGCGTAAACTTTACGATAGTTTCTTCCAAGTGATGCAGGTCGCACGGTGGGGAATCGCGCGATCGGAGGTGCCGACCAAAGGACAAAGATGACCATCGAGCCAGACGCCCACACCGCGGAACACCGCCTGAAAACCATGCACCAGCGCCTCGGCGGGATTGCCTACGGTGGTGATTACAATCCCGAACAGTGGCCCCGTGAAGTCTGGCTGGAGGACGCCAAGCTGATGCAGCGGGCCGGCGTCAACCTGGTCACACTGGCCGTCTTTTCCTGGAGCCGCCTGGAAACCGCAGATGGCGTTTACGACTTTGGCTGGCTCGACGAAGTCATGGATCTTATGCATGAGCACGGCATCGGCGTGGACCTGGCCACCCCGGACGCCGTCCCGCCGGCCTGGCTGATCGCCCAGCACCCGGACATTCTTCCAGTCCTCGCGGACGGAACCACCTTCGGTTTCGGCTCCCGTCAGCATTTTGACGTCTCCCACCCTGTCTATCGCAAGAAGGCTATGGCCATCGCCGAGCGGATGGGGGAGCACTACGCCAGCCACCCTGCACTGCGCATGTGGCACGTCGGAAACGAATACGGCCCCGTGTCTTACGGGCCACACGCCGACAAGGCTTTCCGCGAATGGCTCCAACGCAAGTACAGCAGCTTGGACGAACTGAACCAGGCCTGGAGCACCGACGTCTGGGGCCAGCTCTACTCGGACTGGAGCCAAGTAAATGCCCCAGCCCAGCCGCGAACATGGTCCAACCCGTCCCGCCGCCTGGACTACCACCGCTTCACCTCGGACAGCCTGCTGGAGCACTACAAGGCGGAGCGCGACATCCTGCGCCGGCACACCCCGGACCTGCCCATCGTCACCAACTTCATGCGTTTCTACAAAACCAACGATTACTGGGCCTGGGCCGCGGAGGAAGACGCCGTCGCCCTGGACATCTACCCGGACCCCCGGGACGAGGACGCCCACGTCGCGGCCGCCCTGAACTTTGACCTGATGCGCTCGCTGCGGAAGGGCCAGCCCTGGCTCGTCATGGAGCAGGCCACCGGCGCCGTCAGCCAGTGGCCGGTCAACGTCTCCAAGTTGCCGGGCAAGATGCGGCTGGGCTCCTACCAGGCCATCGCCCAGGGCGCGGATTCCATCCTGTTCTTCCAGTGGCGCCAGGCCAAGGGCGGCACGGAGCGGTTCCATTCGGGCATGGTGAACCACGCCGGCCCCAACACCCGGATCTTCCATGAAGTCTGCGAACTAGGCCAGGAGCTGAAGAACCTCGCCGGCATCACCGGCACGCGCTCCACGGCGAGGGCCGCCGTTGTCTTCGACTGGGACTGCTGGTGGGCGCTGGAACTGGGCAACTCGCCCCGCTCAGACCTGAGCTACACGCAGGAGGTGCTCCGCCTCTACCGCCCGCTGTTCGATGCCAATATCACCGTGGACTTCGTGGACACCAAGAGCGACCTGTCGGCCTACAGCCTGGTGGTCCTGCCGGCGTCGTACCTTCTTACGGATGAAGTGGCGGCGAGGATCGAGCAGTACGTGCACGACGGCGGCCGCCTGGTGGTCAGCTACCTGTCCGGCATCGTGGACCAGGACAACACCATCCGCTTGGGCGGCTACCCCGGAGCGTTGCGGAAGGTGCTCGGCGCCTGGAGCGAAGAGATGCACCCGCTCGCCGGCGAAGGGGAGGAGGTCAAACTGGAGCTGGCCGACGGCGGTGCCGGGTCGGCGTCGTACTGGACGGAGCACCTGCACGCCGAAACGGCGGAGGTGCTGGCCTCCTACAGCTCTGGCCGGCTGGCCGGATCGCCCGCCATCACACAGAACCGCTTCGGCAGCGGCAGCGCCACCTACATCTCGGCCCGAGTGGACAGCGGCGTGCTGCACCCGCTGCTGCTGGACGAATGCGCTGCCGCCGGCGTCGTACCTCTCCTGGAAGCGCTGCGCGGCGTCCAGGTCCGCCGCCGATCCGGCGATGGGAAGAGTTACCTGCTGGTGCTGAACCACAATGACGCCCCCGCCAGTGTAGACGTGCTCGACGGCGGCATGGATCTCCTCAGCGGCAGTCGCGTTCAGGGGACGGTTGAGGTTCCGCCGTTCGGCGTGCTGGTGCTTGAAGAGTCTGTTTCTGAAGAGTCCGTCACGGCAGAAGCAACCCGATAGGAGGCAGCGCCATGGCAATGAGACTGGAAGTTCCTCCCGAGACGGCGTCGCCCGCCGGAGAACCACCCGGCCAAACGGAGAAGCCGCGGAACAAGCCCGGCGGCTGGAAGCTGGCCATCAAACGGGACTGGCGGCTGTACACGCTTGTGCTGCTGCCGTTGGCGTACTTCGTGGTGTTCCGTTACCTGCCGATGGCCGGCAACGTCATCGCGTTCCGGCAGTTCCATCCCGGCGGCAGCATCTTTGGCGAGAAGTGGGTGGGCCTGAAATACGTCACCCTGTTCATCAACGATCCCAGCTTCTGGCAGGCATTCCAGAACACCATCATCCTGGGTGTCCTGACGCTGCTGTTCTGCTTCCCTATGCCCATCATCTTCGCGCTCATGCTCAATGAACTGCGCTCGCAGAAGTTCAAGAAGTCCGTCCAGACCGTGGCGTACCTGCCGCACTTTATGTCTGTTGTGATCATCGCCGGCATGATCCTGCAGAACTTCTCTATGACCGGCACGGTGAACCAGATCGCCAGCACGGTGTTCGGCACCACGGTGAACTTCACCCAGGACGCCGGCTGGTTCCGGCCCATGTACATCAGCTCTGAGGTGTGGCAGACCATGGGCTGGGGCGCAATCCTCTACCTCGCGGCGCTGACCAGGGTGGATGAGTCGCTGTATGAGGCAGCAAGGATCGACGGCGCCAACCGGTGGCAGCAGACGTGGCACGTGACCCTACCGGCCATCCGGCCCACCATCATCACGCTGCTGATCCTGAACATCGGCACGTTTATGGCCGTGGGCTTCGAGAAGATCCTGCTGATCTACAACCCGCTCAACTACGAGACGTCGGACGTCATCTCCACCTACCTGTACCGGGTGGGCCTGGAATCAAGCAACTTCAGCTATGCGGCGGCGATCGGAATGTTCGAATCCGTCATTGGCCTCACGCTGATCCTGTCGGCCAACGCGCTTTCCAAGCGCCTCGCAGGAACGAGCCTGTGGTGAACGAGCCTGTGGTGAAAGGGACAACCATGACTAGTTCCGAGCTCAAAGAGCGCGAGGCGAAGACGCCCGCTCCGAAGTTGCCAGCTCCGAAGCGGTCCGCGCCGAAGCGGCCCGGCCGGAAGACGCCCTCCCAAAAGGAAGCTGGAGTCCTGGTCAAGGACATGAAGGAGTCCCGCGGGATGAAGGCGTTCCGGGTGTTCAACCTGGCGTTCCTGCTGGTGGTGGTGTTCCTGACGGTGTACCCGTTCCTGAACATCATTGCCCAGAGCTTCTCCAGCGAGGGTTTCATCAATGCCGGGCGGGTCAACCTGTTCCCGATGGGCTTCAACACCGAGACGTACAAGCTGATCCTGGCCGACTCCACTTTCTGGAACAACTACGGCAACACGGTGCTCTACACGGTGGTGGCCACGGCGATTTCGATGGTGCTGACCACGAGCTTTGCCTACGCGATTGCCAAGAAGGACCTCAAGGGCCGCAGCGTTTTCATCGGCATAGCGGTGTTCACCATGTTCTTCAACGGCGGCCTCATCCCCAACTACGTGCTCATCAGCTCCCTCGGCATGCGGGACACCTTGTGGGCCGTGGTGCTGCCCAACGCGATCAGCGTCTTCAACCTGCTGATCATGAAGTCGTTCTTCGAGAACATGCCCCGTGAGCTGGAGGAAGCCGCCGCCATCGATGGCCTTACCCAGTACGGCGTCCTGTTCAAGGTGGTCCTGCCGCTGAGCAAGGCCATCGTGGCCACCATGGTCCTGTTCTATGCGGTGGCCAACTGGAACTCCTGGTTCCAGGCTTTCCTCTATTTGGATAAGCCCGAGCTGTTTCCGGTCACCATCTACCTTCGCAACATGATCGCCGGTGCCAGCAACACCGCAAGCTCCGCCGGCGGCACTGTGGAAAACCTGGGCCAGATCGCGGCCAACATCCAGTCGGTCACCATCGTCCTGACTGTCATCCCCATCCTCTGTGTCTATCCCTTTGTCCAGAAGTACTTCTTCTCGGGCGTCATGCTCGGTTCCGTCAAGGAATAACCCCTTATGAAAGGAAAGCCCATGATCCGCAGACGAGACTTCCTCGGTCTGGCGTCCGTCGTCACCATCGGCCTGATGATGAGCAGCTGCGACTCCGATTCCGGCACCGAGGTAGATACCTCCAAGTCCCGCACCGGCGCGATGGACAGCTTTGGGGTGGGGGACACGTTCAAGGCGACGACGCCGCTGACGTTCACCTTCCTGTTCAGCGACATGCCCTCCTACCCGTACAAGAAGGACTGGCTGCTCTTCACCAAGATGGCCTCTGCCAACAACGTCACACTGGAGCCCACCATCGTTCCCAGCAGCGACTATGAGCAGAAGCGGAGCCTGCTCATCAGCTCCGGCAATGCGCCGGAGATCATCGCCAAGACTTACCCGGGCCAGGAATCAGCGTACGTGTCCTCGGGCGCCATCCTGCCGGTCAGCGACTATGTGGACCTCATGCCGCATTTCCAGGACAAGGTCAAGAAGTGGAAGCTGGAGCCCGAGATCGAGGGCCTCACCCAGGAGGACGGCAAGTACTACGTGCTGCCTGGCCTGCATGAGGAGCTATGGCCGGATTACACACTGGCGTTCCGCACGGACATCCTGAAGAAGGAGGGCATCGCGGAGCCCAAGACCTGGGACGAGTTCCGCGAAGTGCTGCGCAAGCTCAAGAAGGCGTATCCCGACGTCGTGCCTTTCTCTGACCGCTTCAACGGCAACAGCGTGCTGAACATCGCAGGCACCGCCTTCGGTACCGTGGCTGGCTGGGGCCTTTTGGACGGACTGGTGTTTGACCAGTCCAAGAAGGAGTTCAGCTTCGGTGCCGGGACGCAGCAGTTCAAGGAACTGGTGACGTACTTCAACTCGCTCGTGTCCGAGGGGCTGATGGACCCGGAGAGCTTCACCCAGCCAGACGATGCGGCCATCCAGAAGTTCGTCTCCGGCAAGTCGTTCGTGATCAGCGCGAACTCGCAGAACATCATCACCTACCGCACGTCCATGGAGCAGTCCCTGGGCAAGGGCAACTTTGCGGTCTCCAAAATCGTGGTGCCCGGCGGTCCGGCCGGCGACATCATCGGTGGCTCGCGTCTGGAGAATGGCATCATGCTGAACTCGTCCGTGAAGGACCGCGAGGACTTCGTTGCGCTGATCCAGTTCATCGACTGGCTGTTCTACAGCGACGCCGGTCAGGAGTTCAGCAAGTGGGGCGTGGAGGGGACCACCTTCACCAAGGAAGGCGGTAAGCGGAAGCTGGCTGCGGACATCAACTTCCAGGGCCTGAACCCGGCCGGCACCAAGGACCTCCGTGTTGAGTATGGCTTCTCGGGCGGCAACTTCGCCTACGGCGGCACTACCGACCTGCTGCACTCAACCTTCAACGAGGAGGAACTGGCGTTCCAGAAGGCCATGAAGAGCAAGAAGCCCCGGCCCGTTGCCCCTCCTGTTCCGTTCAGCGACGTCGACCGTGAGCAGGCCACCCTGGCGCTCACCCCGCTGAAGGACCACGCCAAGCAGAACACCCTGAAGTTCATCACCGGCCAGCGGCCCCTGAGTGAGTTCGATGCGTACGTCAAGGAACTCGACACTAAGGGCCAGTCCAAGTACGTAGAGTTGGCCAACAAGGCCTCTAAGGCGTACGCGGGCTGAGGCATCCGCGACAAGACCGACCCTCTTTAAGCAAAGAACGACGGCGACACTCCGCCTTTCCGGCGTGTCGCCGCCGCGTTCCTGTCAAAGAAGGTCAAAGCTGCCAAGGCTAGGGAAAGGCACTCGGTGGTTCAAAAAAAGGCGGAGTACGGCTCTGGTCCCTTGTTCAAGGCGGCCGGCGTGGTTTACGGCGTCGTGATGGGGGACGCACTGCTGGTCCTGGCCAACGTGCTGTTGGTGCTTTCTCCTGTGCTGATGAGCGTGGCGAATGTGGGTGGCGCAGCAGGTTCAGTGGCGGGGATCGTGTTGGTGCTTGTGGCGTTCGCCCTGCTGGGCCCGTCCCTGACGGCGGCCATGTACGCATTCAACAGGCTGCTGCTCGGGCATGAGACTGGCGTTTCTCTAGACTTCCTCCGCGGCTATCGCGAGAACTTTCGTCCTGCGCTCGCCGTGTGGCTGCCGTACCTGGTGCTGCTGGCCGTCGTCGTGTTCAACCTGGCATTGCTGCCCGCCACAATTGACCCGGGCAATCCGGCCGGCAGTGCCGTTCGAATCGGCCTGCTGGTGTTGGGCCTAATGGTGTGCACCGCCGGCGTGACGGCTTTGTTGCTGCTGTCCAGGTTCACGTTTCGGACCCGGGATCTGCTCCGGATCTCGCTGTTTTGCCTCGGCGCCCAGAAGCGGGTTTCCGTGGGTAACGCGGGCATCCTGTTCGTCACCGCGTTCCTGCTGACGGTTACCAGCGTGTTCCTGATTCTGTTTATCGCCGGGCCCATGGTCTACCTGATCTGCCTGAACTCCCGGCCGCTGCTAAGGGTTGTTGAAGAGAAGTTCACGGTGACGGTTGGGTAGCTCGTGACATTCTTAAACCTGTCGAAGTTGTACGCACGGGGGAGAAGCCATGATTGATTCTGCTGTCGCCATTTTGCACGATGGCACGACCATCCAGGTCGCGGTTCAGGGCGACGGACCTGCGCTGTTAGTGCCTGCCCGTCTCGATCAGTATGCACCGGAGGAAGCCGAGACGATGCGCCAATGGGGTGGGGATCCTGATCTGGGTCCCAACTTGGTCAATGGGCTTTCAAGATCGAATCGGGTGATCGCGGCCGACTACGAAGGTCATCGGATGGCTCACCCGGCACCAGATACGCTCACTCCCGAGAATGTCGCGGCTGATTTCCTTGCCATAGCTGACTATGAAGCCCTTCAGGACTTTGACGACTTTGCCGCCTCGATCCCCCGGGACTTGCCAAAGCTCGTCTTCGCCGGAGCGGACGACCGCATCGATTACGGACAGAGATGGGGGGACGTTCAAGTGAAGATTGGAGAATCCTTGGCTACACACAAGGATGCGCTCATAGAGTCCGGATGGGACGTCGAGGTGCTTCCCGGCCTGGATCACCTCGGGGCCATGCAGAGTTCAGTGGTTCTGCCCATCCTCACGGGCTGGCTTCCGAAGGTCGGCTGGGTGAAGTAGGCGTGTATCTACCGTCTACGCGTGGCTAAACTACCCGGCATGACGGTATCGGTGACGCACTTGTATGCAGGTGTTCCTGTGACGGACAGGGCGGCTGCCCTGAAATGGTTCGAGGTATTCTTTGGCCGTCCGGCTGATGAGGTCATTGACAGCGAAGCCCTGTGGCAGATCAATGAGTCTGCCTGGATCTTTATTGACGAGGACCCCGACCGCGCCGGCCATGCCCTGCTGACGCTCGGTGTGGAAGGCCTGGACGGAATTCTGGCCCGCCTCGCAGCCTTCGGCGTCGAGCATGAGCCGGTGGAGACCTACGGTAACGGCGTGCGCCACGTTGTTGTTCTGGACCCGGACAGCAACAGGTTGTCGCTGGCGGAGGCTCCGCCGGCAGATCCGCTCGCGAGCGGCCGCGAGTAGCTAAAAGACGGAATCGTGGAATTCTCCGGCTATTGGGCGGACCGCCGGTTGCGTGCTTGGGCTATAAGTCGGAGGAAGCCGAACACGAAGACGGCCTCGATCAGCACCATCAATCCAAGCAGCAGCCATTGGCCGGTACTGACGAAGGTGACGGCCCCGATAAGGACGAGCGATGTCCCCAGGACCAGCGCATACACAGCGAAGCCGACAGCCACCTTTGCACTGCGCACGCCTGTTCGGAACCCAAATCCCTGGGGCTCCCCGCCGGGATAACCAGGCACGCGGTCCGGAGCTGCGGGCTTGAGGCTATCGAACTCATCCCAAAGGTCCTGATCGCTCACAGTTCCATTATCCCGCGTTTGCACAGCCCGACTGATGTTGGTCGGGGCACAGGCATTGAGACAGAATTTCGCCACCTTTCGAACTCCCATGAGTAACCATTGGCGTGTGGCCGGAAACTATATGGATATCCTGCAGTTCCGGCCTTTGAGGGGGACATTGTGCTTTCCGAGCGTGAGCTGGCGTTTATCGCCATTCACAAAGACAGTTATCCGTTAGTTTTCAGATTTGTCCGGCGGCGCGTCGAATCCGTCGAAATAGCCGAGGAAATCGCTGCCGACGTTTTCCGTGTCGTGTGGCAGAAATGGACCGAAAGGACCCGCCCGGAATCCGCATGGCTGCTCTCCATAGCCCGAAATCTCATTGGGAATGCCTACAGGAGCCGGGAGAGGCAGCAAGCACTCCATGAAAAGTTGCGGGACGACGTCGCACTCCGCTTTGGCGAGGACTCAGAGAACGTGGCTGTCCAGGATGCCATGGCCCGGTTGCGTGGCCAGGACAGGGAAATCCTTCAATTGGCCTACTGGGAGGAGTTGGGCTGCTCCGAAATTGCGCGTGTACTGCAGTGCAGTGAGTCCGCCGCCAAAGTCCGTCTGCATCGCGCCAGGGCCGCGTTCCGGAAGCAAATGCCGGCTGGCTCAGAATCGACCACACAGAGGATGGGTGCCTGAAATGGATCCGATCAAGAACCAGATTTCCGCAATCGATCCGCTAAAGGCCGAACCGCAGGTGATGGTCGACGGCGAGGAGGCCCTGCACCGGATGCTGACTGGGCCTGTGGTCTTTACTGATGGCCCGACGGCGGGTGTCACCCCGCTGGAGGACCGCAGGCGCAGGCGATTCCGGATTGCGGGGGCGCTGGCGTTGGGAGCGGCGGCAGTCACCGGCGGCATTTTGGTAGCTTCCAACTTCGGTCAAGTGTCTTCCACCCCGGCACCGGCTACCACCGTCACTTCGACGCAAACCGTACCTTCGGCGACAGCGACGCAAACGGCACCTTCGGCGACCCCGACCCAAACAGTACCTTCGGAGACACCGTCAGCAGCAGCTGTCGTGCAGCAAACCTTCGCCTTCCCCGACGGACACATCTCGTTCAAGTATCCGGAAGGTTGGACCGTCAGGATCGAACAGGGCCCCTATCTGAACGAGCAGGACAAGGCCGGTGCAGTCATTGCCGTCGTGAGCGACAGCTCTGGCGCCGAGGTGGCCAGGATATTCAGCGGGATGTACGGCGACGGCGCGGCTGGCCGGGTCAAGCGGACGGTTTTGGACCACGCCCCCGTCTCGGGCATCACTGAGGCGGCAGGGAATCCAGTGGAGTTCGGCTTCGCCTCAGACCAAATCCTTCCCGTCACATACGAAGGAATGCCGGCCCCGACTGAGACTGCAGACGGGCCCGTCTACTACTTCATGGACGTCCGCCGTGCCTCCGAGTTCCAGTCCGGGGAGACCAGTTCCGGGTCCAACCAGATTCCCCTGCCCAACGGGATCATGTCGGCCTACGTGGTGTTCGACTTTGAAAAGCAGCCCGCTTTCGCAACACCTGACGCAGCCCGAGAGTGGATGGCTACCGAACAGTATGCCCAGTTGAAGGCGCTGCTCCTGAGCCTGAACTACCAGTAGTCCGGACTGCACCGCCAATCATCCTGACTGAGCTCGGGCTCTAATGGGCAAGACGGGTCTCTAGCGATCGCTGGGGGCCGAGCCTAGGTGGACGCATGGCTGATACCTTCTCCTCCCTCGTGGACACGTTCAGAAACACCGGCGTCTCCAGGGCGTACGGCACTGGTGTGCCTGGTCCCGGTGATCTCCGTCCTGGGTTCGGCGGTGCGACGCGCCATCCGGGCAGCAAAAGATTGACGACGGCAGGCTGAAGGTCGGGCTACCAGCCCGGACCTTCGGGTCGATTAAGTACATGCATCCGTGCTGGTGATCAGGCGAACTTCGTCGGGCGGGAAGTCATGCGAACACCACCTTGCCCTCGTTATCGATGCGCCAGCCCGGGTTGTGCGCGATCTCCCAGATGATGCCATTCGGATCCTTGACGTGGCCGTGGAAAATGCCGCCGAATGCCCCGGCCTGGGCAGGCTTTAGTACTGTGGCGCCGGCTGCTACCAGCTTCTCGATCGTGCTGGACACTTCGGGTGCACTCCCGACGTTGTGCGAGAGCGTCACGCCGCTGACGCCGCTCGTTTTCTCCGCGCTGACCAGGTCTTCGTCGAATTTCTCGGCGTCAAAGAGTCCGAGCACCACCCCCGGCGCGACCTGGAAGAAGATGATCTCCCCTGGGACGTCCATCAGCGGATCCCAGCCGAGGCCCTCCTTGTAGAAAGCGCGTGCACGGTCGAGGTTCTCAGTTGCGAACGTGATGAAGTGCAGTTGTTGATCCATAGGGGAATGCTAGCGGGGTGTCCGGTCTTCGTGTCCTTGAGGGCGTGTCCGAGCCGATGGGAGGATTGACGTGTGGAAGATTTTTTCGATTTTCTCGGCCGCTTCTGGTGGCTCATCTTTCCCATTGGCGGAATGATCGGCGGGTGGGCCAGGTCTTGGTCCAGGGCCAGCGAACGCCGGCACCGCCGCCGCGTAGAACTCTACAAGCTCAAGAACCACGCGGTGCAAGCAGAACAAGCCAGCCAAGCCGAAGTCGTCTCGCTGATAGCGGCGCACGATTCCGTTAATCACCGCTGGCTGGACTATGAGCTCGACGTCGGAAACCTCATCGACTTCCCCCTCATGACGGATGTGCGGGAGCCACTCACGGTCGCGTTCCTTCGGGCCAAGAAAGAAGCTGACGGGATGCGACCCGCCTCCCCGGAAGACATTACGACGCCGGCCCGGCTGGCTGAGTATCGAGCCGCCGTGCACAACTTTGAGGTGGCATTCGACGTCGCAGAGCGGGAAGCCAAGCGCATCAGGGACGGGAAGTTCACGGGCCCCGAACGTCAACGTTTGGCGACCGCCAGAAAGCTGCTGAAGATAGCTGAGGATAGCGCCGCCACCCCAGCAGAACGGCAGACGGCGTACAAGCGCGCGCGGCGAGAACTCGATGGACTGATCGTCCTGCCCGAGGCGACCGTTGCAGCGCTGGAAGAGAAGATCGCCGGAATGATCGACGCCCGAAAAGATCCGGACACGGATGTCCGACTCGCTTGATACGGGCAAGAGATTAGCTGCGTCGCAGATGTGCGGGGGCGGCGCGTGGAGCGCCTGCCCATATCGACTCGGTCTATCGCTGTACGGCTATGCTGAGGAAACCCCGGCGAAGCCCGGCAGGGGCATGGCGGCAAGGACCACCATCCCAGGTGGCGGAAGGACAAATCCAATGGCGAGAGCGACAGTCCAGGAAGTCGCCAAAACGGCAGGAGTATCTGTAGGGACGGTGTCCCGCGTCCTGAACGGAAGCCCGGCTGTGAGTGAGTCGAGCAAGGAAAAAGTAACCACAGCCATCCGCCAGCTCAACTACCGCCCCCTCGCCTCCGCCCGAGACCTGCGCAGGGACCGGACCATGCGCATTCTGGCCCTTGCCAAGAACCTAAACTCGCCCGTCATCAGTGAAGTCTTCCGCGGGGTTGGGGACGCCGCAGCGTTGTCGGGCTATGTCAGTCTCATTGCACCAACTTCCGGGGACCTCGAACGGGAGCAGCAATTGGTGGACATGCTGCGCAACAGCTCCGTGGACGGGTTGATCCTGTTTTCGCCAACGATGTCCGATGACGACGTCGAGACACTAGCCGAGCAATTTAGCGTCGTCCAAGTCTGCGAGATTGCCGATTCCGAGGCGGCATTCGGAGTGTCCATCGACGACCGCCAGGCCGCTTTCGACATCACGCGCCACTTGATTGAGACGGGTTACCAAAGGCTGGCCATGATCGGGAACAGGGCGGCCCGCTCCGGCCGGCTCCGGGAGGCAGGCTTTCGCCAGGCGGCCGCGGAGGCGGATTTGTCGCCGGACCAGATGCTGTTCGTCGAAGGTGATTTCGACTTCCATGCTGGGCGCAGGCTGACCAGGAAACTGCTGGAGACGGGTCCGCTTCCCGACGCGGTGTTCTGTGGCAGCGATACCGTCGCGGCCGGATGCGTCCGCGAAATCACCGACGCCGGCCTTCGAGTCCCGGACGACATTGCCGTAGCAGGCTTTGACGACTCAGTGCAGGCGGAAATGTGCATTCCGGAATTGACGACGATCAGGCAGCCGGCCTACGACATGGGCCAAGTGGCATTTGAATCACTCCTTGAGCGGATGACTGTTGCCGGCGCACATCGCCGCGGCCGGCTCTTCCTCCCTCACGAGCTCGTGGTTCGCGGCTCGACCAAGGCGTAAATGAGTTCAGGCTAGAGAGAGCCAGTGACAATCCTTCCCGGGGAGAGTTGACAGCTCTACGTGGTGCCTGTCACACTCATTTGGAATCGATTCCAAACTTCAAAGAGGAGTCACTTGCTTCAAATTTGGAATCGATTCCAAATATAGGCAAAGAAGCCACGTCGCAGTGCTCGGGCAGCCTCGCCGCTGCCCTCCGCGACTTCCCACAGACCTCAAAGGAGCCATTTTGGACTTCACTCCAAGCTCTATTCCGATGCGAGTGGCCGCTGCCACAAAGACGATCACCGGCTGCTCAACTCCGCACAGCAGGCGGCACATCACGATGGCCGCGGCGGCTCTAACCGCAGTCCTGCTGCTGAGCGGCTGCGGTGGTGGTCCGGCCTCCCAGGGAACGGAAAACGCGGCAGCTGCAGATCCGGCGTCGGCCGCTAATGCCTCCGGGAACCTGAACATCTGCGGAGGGAAGGACGCTAGCGGCATCTACAGGGGCACGGCCGCCGCTTTCACCAAGGAAAACCCCGGAATTACGGCGAAATTCACCGAAATCGGCGCCACCACGGACGAGGCCCGTACCCAGGCCGTGCAGCGCCTCGAAGGTAAGTCGACGGAATGCGACATCTTCCTCCTGGACGTCATCTGGACGTCGGAGTTCGCTTCCCAGGGCTGGCTGCTTGACCAGACGAAGCTCGTAGAGGCCAATAAGGACCGGCTCATCCCCTCCACGCTGGAGACCACCAAGTTCGAGGACAAGTACTGGGGTTCGCCGTTCTTCACCAACGCGGGACTCATCTACTACTCCAAGAACAGGGTCTCCAGGCCTGAGACGTGGACCCAGCTCTATGCGGACGCTGCCAAGGCGCCGGGCAACGGCTATGTGTACCAAGGCAAGCAGTATGAGGGACTCACTGTGAACTTCCTTGAACTGCTGTACAGCGCAGGGGGCGAAGTATTGGATGAGAAGGGCGAGGTCAAAGTGGACTCCCCTGAAACCCGGAAAGTCCTGGACTTCATGGCTGAGGGCCTAGAGAAGGGCTCCGCCGACCGCGCCGTGCTCACCTATAACGAGGACGCAACCCGCCTGGCCTACGAGTCCGGCGACTACGGCTACGAGCGCAACTGGCCGCACGTCTACCGGCTCCTGAACGCAACGAAGCTTGCCGGCACCTTCGACGTGGCCCCGCTTCCCTCCTTCGACGGATCCTCGAAGGCTAGCGGCGTGCTCGGCGGATGGAACCTCGGAATTTCGGTGCACTCGACCAACCCGGGCGCCGCCGTCTCCTTCATCAACTTCGCCACGACCCCTGAGTGGCAGAAGCACGTTGCCATCGACTTCTCGCAGGCTCCGGTCAACGAGGCGGCCTACTCCGACCCCGTTGTCCTCGCCAAAATGCCGTTCGCGAAGGAGCTGCTGGCTTCCGTCAAGGGCGCCAAGCCACGCCCGGTCTCTCCCGTCTACCCGCAGATCTCCCAAGCGATCCATAAAAACGTCTACGCCGTGCTCTCCGGGACCGTCGGCACGGATGAGGCCGTGAAGAAGATGGCCGAGGAGATCAAGACTGCTAAAGCGAGCTTCTAATCATGACCCTCAAGACACTTTCTCCCGGCCCGCGTCCGGCCGGCGACGTTCGCAGCAAAAGACGTACCAGCCTCGGACGTTCCGGCCTCAAAGCTTCCGGCACCAATGTCCGGGACCGCGCGGAGCGGCGGCTCGCTGTCCGCATGACGGCACCGTCCCTGATCCTGATGGCGCTCGTGGCGGCTGTGCCGATCGGGTACGCCCTCTGGCTTTCGCTCAACCAGTACAGCGTCCGGACTGCCGGCCTCTCACGTTTCGTGGGACTGGACAACTACAGTTCAGCGCTTGCAAGTCATGAATGGTGGGCGGCGTTTGGGCAGACGTTCCTTTTCGCCGGGCTCTCAGTCTCCCTGGAGCTGGTTCTCGGCACCGCCATGGCGCTCCTCCTCAACCTTGCATTCAAAGGCAGGGCCCTCCTCCGAACCGTGGTCCTGCTGCCGTACGCGATCGTCACCGTGGTCAGTGCCATCACCTGGGAGACCATGTTCCAGCCCAACCTTGGACTGGTGACCAACGTGCTGTCGGCCCTCGGGCTTCCGGGCGGCGACGTGGCCTGGCTCGGTGAACAAGGTTATGCAATGGCCGTAATCGTCCTTGCGGACGTTTGGAAGACCACGCCCTTCGCAGCGCTGCTCATCCTGGCCGGCCTCCAGGTCATTTCCGCGGAGACCTATGAGGCAGCGGAGCTCGACGGCGCTGGGAAATGGCAAACCTTCGTGCACATCACCTTGCCGCTGCTTCGTCCGGCGATCGTCCTGGCCGCCATCTTCCGCACCATGGACGCCCTCCGGGTCTTCGACCTGCCGTTCGTCCTGACCCGCGGCGCCAATGGCACGGAGTCGATGTCCATGCTCGCCTATAGCCAGCTGCGGGAAAACCGCCTGATAGGCGAGGGCTCGGCGCTGTCCATACTGACGTTCCTCACGGTCATGGCTGTCTCGATCGTGTACATCCGCTTCGCCGGTGGAAACATCCGCGAGGTCGCCAAGGAGGACCAATGAGCACTGTCACCGCAACAGGCACGACGGCGGCACGCGCCGACCGTTCACATCCAACCCGAAGGGGCGTCGCCTCCTTGGGTCCCGGGCGCCGGCCGGGAAAGTTTGGTCCCGGCAAGCGCCGCTTGCGGGGTGAAGCCCGCCTCCACCCGCTCGTCTGGGTGTTCGTCGTGGCAGTCATGTCCTTCTCGCTGGTGCCTTTTTACTGGCTGATCAATACCTCCCTCAAGACGGGATCCAGCCTGGGGGAGGGCGAGCTGTTCCCCAGCCAACCGACGCTGGACAACTACGTCTCCGTGTTCGGCAGTTCCGAATTCCTCCTGGCCATGCGCAACTCGGTGATTATCGCCGTCGTCACTACATGTGTGGCGCTTATTTTCGCCTCGTTCGCCGCCTATGCCCTGGCCCGGCTAAAGATGCGCCGCAAGGGGCTCATCCTGACGCTCATCCTGTCCGTCACAACGTTCCCGGCCATCGCGATCGCCGCGCCGATGTTCTCCATTTGGCGCGAGATCGGCCTTTATGACACGCTTCCGGGCCTCATCATTCCGAAGCTCACCTTCGCGCTGCCCTTGGCCATCTATACCCTGACTTCGTTCTTCCGGGAGATCCCGCGCGAGCTCGAAGAGTCTGCCTACATTGACGGTGCTTCCCCGTTCCAGGCGTTCCGGAAAGTAATCCTCCCCCTCGCGGTTCCGGGTCTTGCAACCACTGCCATCCTCGTATTCATCTCGGTATGGAACGAGTTCCTACTTGCCGTCACGCTGACCACCTCGCCCGCGGCCCGACCGGTTCCTGTGGCGATCGCGTTCTTCAACGGCACAAGTGAGTTCGACCAGCCCCTCGGCACCATCAGTGCCGCTTCGGTGATCATCACCGTCCCGCTCGTCGTCCTCGTCCTGGTGTGCCAGAAGCGCATCGTCTCCGGCATGACCGCCGGCGCGGTCAAAGGCTAACCAGCCCCAACACCGACTCAAGACACCAAACACACACTCAAAGAAAAGGAAACATCCGTGAGCAACGAGCAGTCGCCCAGTCCGCAATCCCCTCCAGTGGAAGAGCCACGAGCCCGGGAACTGAGGGTCGGCGTCGTCGGCATTGGCTGGGCAGGCCAACAGCATCTGAAGGCCTACGCCTCCCTTGAGGGCGTCAGGATCGTGTCGGTGGCCGGCATGGAACAGGATCTTCGCGAGTCGTTGCAGGCCGAATATTCGATTCCGAAGGCCTTTGCCGATTGGGAAGAGATGCTGGAGCACGGTGGCCTGGATGCCATCAGCGTCGCCGTGCCGACGTTCCTGCACGCCCCCATTGCCATCGCCGCCCTTGAGCGCGGTCTTCATGTGCTCAGCGAGAAGCCGATCGCCCGCAACGCCGCCGAAGGCCAGGCCATGGTGGACGCAGCCCGGAAGGCCGGGCGCATCCTCGACGTGGCATTCAATCACCGCCGCCGCGGTGACATCCAGGCACTGAAGGAAGTGATAGACGACGGCGGGCTCGGACGCCCGTACTACGCCAAGGCCTCGTGGCTGCGCCGCTCAGGCATCCCGACGCTCGGCAGTTGGTTCACCAACCCCGAACTTGCCGGCGGCGGACCGCTGGCGGACATCGGTGTGCACGCGCTCGACTACGCCTTGCACCTCCTCGGCGAACCGAAAGTAGTGGCCGTATCTGCCACCACCCACGCAGAGCTAGGTCCCCGCGGGCGGGGCGGCAACAACCGCTACTCCGCCATGGCCACAAGCCATGCATTCGAAGTGGAAGATTTCGCCTCCGCGTTCCTCCGCCTTGAGGGCGGAGCCACGCTACTTATCGAGGCCGGATGGGCAAGCTACCGGGAAACGGACGACCTGCTGGACTTCATGGTCTACGGGACCGACGGCGGCGCGGAACTCAAAGCGCAGGGCAACCCACTGGCACCCGTCGGCAAACTGAGTGTCTTCACTGAACGGGATGGCGAGAACGCCGACTACGTTCCACAGGCGCTGCCCGGCCGTGCCCACCAGGCCGTTGTCGAAGACTTCGTCACGGCTATTCGTGGCGGTGAGGAAGTCTGGGGTGAGCACGACGGATCCCAGGCTCTTTACCGCGCACAGATCATCGACGCGTGCTACCAGTCGGCACGGGAACAGACGGAGGTTCGTCTCTAATGAACGACAAACTGAGAATCCGGGTCTGGAACGAAGGCGTCCACGAGGCCCTCAACGAGCCGTCCCACATCGGAGACATCTACCCCGACGGAATCCACGGTGCCATCGCAGCCGGGCTGCGCTCCTACCATCCGGAAGCGGAAATTACGACGGCAGTGCTCGCCACCGACGATGAACATGGCCTCGACGAAGAAACGCTCGCGGAGACGGACGTCTTACTGTGGTGGGGCCACAAGGCCCACGCCGAGGTGGGCGACGCCGTCGTCGAACGCGTCCACCGGCACGTCCTGGGCGGCATGGGGCTGATCGTGCTCCATTCGGGGCACTTCGCCAAAGTTTTCACCCGGCTGCTGGGGACCAGCTGCTCCCTGGCATGGCGGAACGACGGCGAACGCGAACTCGTGTGGACCGTGAAGCCTTCGCATCCCATCGCCGAAGGCGTGGACAGCCCCATCGTCATTCCCGAGCAGGAGATGTACGGGGAGCTGTTCGACATTCCAGACCCCGACGACCTGATCTTCATCAGTTCCTTCGCCGGTGGTGAAGTGTTCCGCTCGGGCGTCACATTCACCCGAGGCAAGGGGCGCATCTTCTACTTCAGCCCCGGTGACCAGGAGTACCCGGTGTACCACCATCCGCAGATCCAGCGGGTCCTTGCGAATGGCGTCCGCTGGGCGGCTCAGCCTGGGCTTCACCGCTCGGCCCCGGAGGTGAGTATGCGCCCGGTCGGGTGGTTCGAGCCCGCAGCCCAACTGGAATCTGCAGTAACAGCCGCAGCTTCCCGCTAGGGCAGGGGGGTCACCGTCACCGGCGTCAGCATCTCCCGCTCGTAGCCCACCACGCGCCGCTCGCCATGAAGGATCAGCTCGTGGGTGTGCACGTCTTCGGTACTCGAAGTTGACACGTGCAGCTTGACTAGGCCTGGGGTGACTAAGCGTTCAAGGTCCACACCGGTGAAGGACGTGTGGTCTGCGTGGACGGTGAACTCCACCCTCGCCGATGCGCTGGCGGCCAGCTCTACTCGGGCGTAGCCGATCAGCTCCCGCACTGGGCGGACAACTTCGGCCACCGGATCCTCCAGGTACAACTGCACCACCTCCGCACCGCCTACCGAGCCGCTGTTCGTCACGGTGCAGCTTACGGTGACCGCGTCCGATGTCGACATTGTGGGCCCGCTGAGGGAATGGTCCGAGAATTCGAACGACGTGTAGGACAGCCCATGCCCGAAGCCGTATAGCGGCGACGGGTCCAGGGAGCTGACGCCGGACTGGCCAGCCAGCCTGCTGTGCAGGTAGGTGCCCGGTTGTCCGCCTGGGGTCCGGGGGATGGAGACCGGCAGCTTGCCGGAAGGATTGACGACGCCGGTCAGCACATCCCACAACGCTTCAGCACCTTCTTCGCCCGGGAAGAAACCCTGGACAATGGCGTCGGCACGTTCGGCGAAGTCACCCAGGGCGTAAGGACGTCCGGCCAGAACTACGAGGACGGTACGCGTCTGGGCTGCGGACGCTGCGGTGAGGATTTGGTCCAGCATCCGGTGCTGGTCGCCGGGTAGTTGGAGGTCGGCCGCGTCATTGCCCTCACCGGAAGTGCCGCGGCCGAAGAGGCCGGCATTGTCACCCACCACAATCACGCAGTTCTCGAAAGACGCGGCGATGCTGCAGGCTTCAGCGATCTGCTCCTCGATGATGGCCTCGCAGTTTCCGGTCGCCGCACTCCGCACATCACGGAAGCGTTCGGAAGCAACTTGGGCCACCGTTGGAATCCGGATGCCCATCGGAACGTCAGGATGGGAGACGCCCACGTGCGCATCGAATGAGTAGCATCCCAGCATCGCGAACGGGTCTTGGGCCAGTGGACCGACCACGCCAATGGAACCAGGACCGGAAGCCGACAGCGGAAGAGCCGGCCCGCCGTCGTACATCCTGTTGTTCAACAGCACCAGCGACTGCGCGGCGATCTCGCGGGCAAGTTCACGGTTCTCCACAGGATCCACGTCAACAGATCCAGCAGCAAGGACAGACGGCGCCGGATCAAAGTCGGAGAACAACAACCCTAACTGCTCCTTCTGAAGAAGCACCCGCCGTAGGGCGATATCAACAACCGACTCATCCAGCTCACCCGAACGGATCTTCTCTAGCAGCGGCCGCCCAAAGGCGTTCACAGAAGGCAACTCAACATCCACTCCAGCCGACAAAGCCAGGACTGCTGCGTCGCCCAGATCGGCAGCCACCCCGTGCATGACGTTCAGGAACGCCACGCCAAAGTAGTCGGCCACCACGGTCCCCTCAAAGCCCCACTTCTCCCGAAGCAGCCCAGTAAGCAGTTCGCGATTGGCCGCCGCCGGAACGCCGTCGACGTCGGTATACGCATGCATCACCGAACGGACTCCGCCGTGCCGCACCGCCATCTCAAAGGGGGGAAGCATCACGTCGGCGAGCTCGCGCGGACCCATGGAAACGGGCGCGTGATTGCGGCCGGCCTGCGACGCGGAGTAGCCCACGAAGTGCTTGAGCGTGGCCACAATCCCGGCTTCCTCGAGGCCCTGAACGTAGGCAGTGGCAACGGTTCCCACCAGGTACGGATCCTCGCCGATAGTTTCCTCCACCCGGCCCCAGCGCAGGTCGCGCACCACATCCAGCACGGGAGCCAGGCCCTGGTGAATTCCCAAGGATCGCATCTGCTCGCCGATCACCCCAGCCATGCGCCGGACAAGCGCAGGGTTAAAAGTCGCACCCCATGCCAGCGGCACGGGGAACGCCGTGGCCTTCCAGGCGGCGAGCCCGGCGAGGCATTCCTCATGAACCTGCGCAGGAATGCCGAAGCGCGAGGCGGCCATGATCTGTTCCTGCGCACTCTGCAGCCGGCGCGCCCCCTCCAGCGGCTCGAGGGGATTGGTGCCGTACATGCGCGTGATCTGGCCCAGGCCGTTGGAGATCACCTCTTCCCACGAACGGTTGTCGCTGGCCATCTCGTTCTGCAGCGGCGCCACGGAGTCGCCGTCGATGGAGGCATTGACCCAAACGCCCACCAGCTGGGCCAGCTTCTCCTCGAGCGTCATCTCACTCACAAGGCGTTCGACGACGTCATCGCCAGCCAGGCGGGGGAGGGCTTGCTGTTCAGCGGCTCCGCTAGTCACGGGCGTCTCCTAGGTCTGCAGTACGTTTCTTAGAAACTATCAGAAACTTATATTTACTTTCTAGACTCAGAAACCCTTGACTTAGCGGCGATAAGATTTCTACCGTTGACGGGACGCGGGAAAAACGCCCCGCAAGAGCCACAGAAAGTTCGTGGACAACTTAGAAAGTTTCGGACGCAAAACCGAAACCAGCCAGCCGATTCACTGCAAAGACGGAGAGAGTTCAGATGCGGACGTACAAAGTGGCCATCGTTGGGACGGGCGGAATCGCGGCGGTGCACGCGGACAACCTGGCCCGGACAGAGAACCGCGCGGAGCTGGTGGCAGCCTGCGACGTGGACGCCGCAAGACTGGACGCCTTCTGCGACCAGCACGGCATTGCCGGCCGCTATCAGACGCTCACCGAACTGCTGGGCGAGGCCAAGCCGGACATCGTGCACCTCTGCACCCCGCCCATGATGCACATTGACCAGGCCATCGAATGCCTGGAAGCCGGCGTCCACGTCCTCTCCGAGAAGCCCCCGGCGCTGAGCCTCGCCGACTTCGACCGCCTCGACAAGGCCCAGGCCAAGGGCGGAGCCCAGTTCTCCTGCGTCTTCCAGCACCGCTTCGGCGATGCCTCCGCCGCAGCCCGGACGCTGATCGGCGGCACCGAATTCGGCCGTCCGCTCGTCGCCCGCTGCGACACACTCTGGTACCGCCCGGACAGCTACTGGGACCTGCCGTGGCGCGGCACCTGGAACGCTGAAGGCGGCGGACCCACCATGGGCCACGGCATCCACCAGTTCGATCTCCTCCTGCACCTGATGGGACCGTGGGAAGAGGTCACCGCCATCGCCTCCCGCCAGGCCCGCGCCACCTCCACCGAGGACCTCTCCGCCGCGCTGGTTCGCTTCGAAAACGGCGCCGTGGCCACCATCATCAACTCGCTGCTCTCACCACGCGAAACCTCGGACATCCGCATCGACTGCGAATTCGCCACGGTGGAACTCAGCCACCTCTACGGCTACAACACGGACAACTGGACCATCACAGGCGCCCCCGGCAATGAGGACCAGGTCAAGGACGCTTGGACCGGCCAGCCGCTGGACCGCGGCAGCGGCCACTCAGCCCAGTTCCTTGCCATGTATGACGCGCTCGACGCCGGACGCCCGCTCCCAGCCGATGCGGACTCCGCCCGCCAGACCCTTGAGCTCGCTGCCGCCATTTACGCCTCCGCCTTCACAGGCCAGAGCGTGCGCCGCGGAGAGATCATTCCTGGCCACCCCTTCTACGGCGGCATGGATGGGGACGGTTTGGGCACCCGCATGCTCGCCGACACTGCCCGCGTCTGACCCCACCGACTTACGACTTTCGCCAGGAGACTTTTCATGACCAACCCCACAGTTACCAGCACCGCGACCAGCCAGCTCAGCTTTTCCGACGACGGCGCCGCCCTCACCTTCACGGCCAACGGCCAGCACATCGCCACCTACACCTACAAACCCACGGACGACCAATACGAGAGCCCGCGGCCGTTCTTCCATCCGCTCACCACCCTCGAAGGCGACGAGGTCACCATCTCCCGGCCGTGGGACCACGTCTGGCACAAGGGCCTGTCCTGGGCCCTGCCCAACGTGGGCAAGCACAACTTCTGGGGTGGAGCCACCTACACGAGCGCCACCGAGTACGCCAACTTGGACAACAACGGCGCCATGACTCATGAGGCATTCACGGCGATCGACGAATCCGGTGCCGGGATCACCGCGTCGGAATCCCTGTACTGGTCCGGCCAAAACGGCGAGCCGGTTATCGGGGAAAACCGCCGCTTCAACATTCAGCTGCTTGACGGGGTGGACCTGGACGCGGTTGATCAGGACGGCTCAGGCCAGGACGGCGCTGACCAGCCGACCGCCTACGCCATCCTGTTCGAGACCGAGATGACCAACATCTCAGGCGAGGAAATCCTCATCGGCAGCCCCACCACCGAGGGCCGCGACAACGCCGGCTACGGCGGATTGTTCTGGCGTGGCCCGCGCTCGTTCACAGGAGGCGAGTTCCGCTCCTCAGAAGGCACCGGCGGGGACGAGTTCATGGGCACCCGCACGTCGTGGATCTCCTTCACCGGCAAGCACGACGTGACCTGCCGCTCCTCCACCATTACGTTCGTGGAGGATCCCGCCAATGCGGGCGCGCCCAACCAGTGGTTTGCCCGCTCATCGATGTTCGCGTGCCTGGGCTCGGCCCCGTTCTTCAGCGCGGAAGTGCCGTTACGCGAGGGATCGCCGCTGAAGTACCGCTATGCCGTGGTGATCGCCGACGGCGCCGTGGATGCCACCCGCGCGGCAGGCCTCGCCGCGCAAGCACAGGCTGCGCTGGAAAGCTGGACGTGAGTATGGCCAGCACCTCCTTCCCAGGGGTCACGTCGTTTCCGGGAGCTACAGGCCTGTCCGAAGTCAGCATCTACAGCTGGCCGGGCGGCGACGGCAACGCCGGAGGCACGCCGCACATGCACACAGCCTCCACCGAGGCGTATGTGGTGCTCGAAGGCTCGGGCAGGCTGGAGACCCTGGATTCGCGCGGCTTCACTTCCACCGAGCTGACCCCCGGCGTGGTGCTGTGGTTCACCCCCGGCACGGTGCATCGCGCCATCAACGATTCCGGCGACCTCAAGGTTCTAGTGGTCATGCAGAACGCCGGCCTGCCGGAGCACGGCGACGCCGTGATGACTTTCCCGCCGGAGCACCTGGTGGACGCAGAGTCGTACCGCAGCGCCGCGGAGCTTCCCTCCAAGGACGCCGACGGCGGTAACCTGGCCGCCGAGGCGGCCGCGCGCCGTCGTCGTGATTTGGCGTTGGAGGGATACTTTGCCCTGAAGGAGGCAGTGCTGGCTGAAGGCCCGACGGCGTTGGCCGGGTTCCACGCGGCGGCGGCCAGGCTGGTGGGGGATAAGACAGGCGCTTGGTCGGGCATTCTGGCAGACGGTGCAGAGCTGCAGGCGGAGGTGACTCGTCGCCAGCTGAGTTCTCTGGAATCCGAAGAAAGTTTCTATCTCCAGGATGCGCGGATTACGATAGGCAGACGGAAAACCCGCAGGATCTACGGCATGTGCGGCCGGATCCAGACGTGGGAACTTTCCGAAAACGGTCAGAGCTGAGGCTGGGTCCTCGGCTGGGAGGACGGGTTCCATGGTTAGCAAACAGGATGCAGGTCGGGCCACGATTAGTGAGATCGCCCTCGAGGCGGGCGTGTCCGTGCCCACCGTTTCCAAGGTGCTCAACGGGCATGCCCATGTTGCCGCGGAGACCCGTGCCCGGGTGGAGGAGATCATTGCCCGGCGTGACTATGCCCGTCGGCCAGCCAAGCGGAGCAAGAAGGCTGGCCTGATTGACCTCGTGTTCCCGGGCCTGGGTTCCGAGTGGGCGCTGGAAATCATCGAGGGCGTTGAACGCGTGGCGCAGGAAGCCGGGTACGGCACGGTGGTGAGCAGCC
This sequence comes from Arthrobacter sp. ISL-30, assembly GCF_018613855.1. Classification (GTDB taxonomy): domain Bacteria; phylum Actinomycetota; class Actinomycetes; order Actinomycetales; family Micrococcaceae; genus Arthrobacter. Next base: position 72,708 of record NZ_JAGGPK010000017.1, on the reverse strand, counting down.
TGTCACTGGACGGCTCGCGGATCCGGCCGTGGCTGGCGAACCTGGCGGAGCGGAAGTCGGACGGGCTGATCTTGGCGGTGTACGAGCTGGATCCCAAGCAGATTCGTCGGATCCGGTCGCTGGGGATTCCGGTGGTGCTGATTGATCCGGTGGGGCAGCCGGGGCCGGACTTGATGACGGTGGGCGCGGCGAACTGGGAGGGCGCGTATTCGGCCACGGAGCATTTGCTGCAGTTGGGGCATAAGCGGATCGGGATGATCGGCGGCCGCGAGGACCTGCAGTGCAGCAGTGCCCGCGAGGACGGGTACCTCGCGGCGTTGCGGCGTGCCGGGATTCGGATGGATTCTGCCCTGATGGTGCCGGGCGATTTCTCGACTGAGGCCGGCGAGGCCGGGACGCGACAGCTTCTGTCGCTGACTGAGCCGCCGACGGCGATTTTCACGGGCAATGATGATCAGGCGCTCGGGGCCTATCGGGCTGCGCGGGCTGCCGGCCTTCGTGTTCCTGATGATTTGTCGGTTATTGGCTTTGACGACATCCCGGCTGCTGAATGGGTCGAGCCGCCATTGACGACGATCCGCCAGCCGGTGGTGCAGATGGCCGAGACGGCGACACGGGCCCTACTTCGGCATCTGGAGGGGGACGAGGAGCTGCCGCAGCGGATCGAGCTGGGGACCGAGCTGGTGGTAAGAGGGTCGACGGCGGGGGCGCCGAAGGGATAGTGGACCCAGGTAGGGCCAATGACGAATGCGGTCAGCGGCCGCCCGCCAGCGGTCCGCGTCGCCCGAGCGCCCATACGATGAGGGCGAAGCAGCTCAACGCGGCGCCCGCCAGGGACACTGCGGTCCAGCCGCCCGCGTTCCAGAGCAGCGCCGCGGCGGCCGAGCCGATCGCCCCGCCGATGAAGTTGGTCGTAACGTACACGGTGTTGAGACGGCTGCGCGCCTCGTGAGAGATCGAGAGCATCCGGGTCTGGTTGAGCACGTTCTGCCCTTGGAGCGCGACGTCCAGAACGAAGACGACGGCGATGAGCAGCACCACGGCGCTCCCCGCGAAGATCGACAGAACGAATGATGCAACGGCGAGTCCCCACGCTATGCCCGTTGCCGGGAGGGACCAGCCGCGGTCGTGCAGTCGTCCGGCGCGCTGAACAGTCACGGCTCCCGCGATGCCCACGAGCCCGAACAGCCCGATCACCTCGACTGGGTAGTGGAACGGGGGCCCGGCGAGCAGAAACGTGAGCGCGGTCCAGAACAGGGTGAACACCGCAAAGCCTGTCGAGGACAGCGCGAGCGTCCAGCGTACGGCACGCTCCTTCACCACGACGGCCCCAACCGACGCGAGAAGCTCGGGGTACGGGACGCGTGTCTTGGGCGCGAGCGGCGGGAGCTTGCGCCACAGCAACGCTGCGAGGACGACGACGCCGGCCGCGGCCACCAGGTACACGGCCCGCCATCCGCCTGCGGCGGCAATGAGGCCGCTCACTGTTCGCGACGCGAGGATTCCTATAAGGATGCCGGCGACGACGGTACCCAAGACGCGTCCGCGACGCCCGTCGTCGGCGAGGTCTCCGGCAAGCGGCGTGAGGATCTGCCCCGCCACCGTCGTGACGCCCAGGAGGGTCACCGCGATGAGAAGGAACACCATCGACGGCGCGAGGGCGCACAGCACCAGTGCCGCGGCGGAGGCGAGCATCAGGACGACGACGAGCCGCCGCCTGTCGAGAACGTCGCCAAGCGGCACGATGAGCAGGATGCCCGCCGCGTAGCCGAGCTGGGTTGCCGTGACGAGCCAGCCCGCCGTCGCTGTGGTGGCGTGAAGATCGCCCGCGATCGCGTCGAGCAGCGGTTGCGCCCAGTACAGATTGCCGACGGCGGCGCCCCCGGCGACGGCGAACAGGAGCGTGAGCCCGGTGGTCATGGCCAGGGGTCGAGCCGGGGCCTTCGGTATAAGGGTCATGGTTCCGCCTATTTCTTCTGGGTAGATTGGCGCAGTCTGCTAGCCGGGGTCGATATACATACAACTGCCGTTCGCGGAGAGCAGCGAGTGCACTGTTGTTACTGGTAATGGCAGTACCTCCCACGCCCCGCCCCGCCTGTGTAGCGTTGAGGCCATGGACAATCGGATGGAGGTGAGGGAGTTCCTCTCGTCGCGCCGCGCGAAGATCACGCCGGAGAAGGCCGGGCTCACGGTCTTCGGCAGCACTCGCCGCGTGCCGGGACTCCGGCGCGAGGAGGCGGCGATGCTCGCAGGCGTGCGTTGACAACTACACGCGGCTCGAGCGCGGGAATCTCGCGGGGGTTTCCGAGAGTGTTCTTGAGGCGCTGGCCCGTGCGCTCCAGCTCGACGACGCCGAACGGGACCATCTCTTCGACCTCGCCCGTGCCGCCAACGTCTCGTCCGTAAGCAGGCAGGCAAAGCCCCAGAAGCAGCGCATCCGACCGAGTGTGCAGGCCATGCTGGATGCGATCACAGGCGCTCCCGCATTCGTGCGGAACGGGCGCATGGACCTCCTCGCCGCGAACAAGCTGGGCTACGCGCTCTACTCCCAGATGTTCAAGGACCCCGTGCGGCCTGCGAACCACTCGCGGTTCATTTTCCTCGATCCCCGGGCCCGCGAGTTTTATCCTGACTGGAATCTCGCTGCAAATAACAACGTCGCGCTTTTGCGCACCGAGTCAGGCCGTAACCCCTACGACAAGGGTCTCGCGGACCTCGTCGGCGAGCTGTCGATGCGCAGTGAGGAGTTCCGAGTCCGCTGGGCTGCGCACAACGTGCGTCGGCACTACTCGGGCAATAAGCAGTTCCATCACCCTGTTGTGGGCGACCTCGAGCTTCTGTTCGAAGCGCTGCAGCTTGCAGAGGACCCAGGCCTCACACTGACGGTATATCCCGCCGAGCCCGGTTCGACGTCGGAGGAGTCCCTGCGGCTGCTCGCAAGCTGGGCGGCGACGGAGCAAGTCGAGGAGGTCGCCACGATGAACAGTGGCGATCGGTAGGGACGCCTCCAGAGGGTTCTCGGGACCCGGTCGATGGCCCCTTGGAGATTTTGCTGGCGGACCCCGTTCAATGGAGCGTGGAGCTGTTGTTCCTCGCCGCGGGAACAATCGTGCTGCCTGTCGGTGTGGCGATGCTTGCCCATCACTGAGGCGTGGGAAGAGGGATTGACGGCCAGGAGGGCTTGCTCGAGCGACGGCTCGCCGTGGCCGGCACAGTTCTCCTGGTCACTGGAACTGGTGTCTTCCTGGTCGATCTTGCAGCGCGATTCAACGATCCCGAGGGCCTCGCCCTGGGGCGCCAGCCTTCGTGGCCATTCCATTGCCTAGAGGTTTAGTGGAACGCACGTCTGCCGTGAACATCTTTCATGCAGACAGATATTCACGGCAGACGCTTTAGGAAACCCCCCAATATTTGAGTTTCCTTAAGCTGAGGGAATTCAGATAACCAGCTTTGCGTACACCACGTAGTTGTCGTCGAACTCACCGGTTACAGCGTCATAGCCATCACACGTGATTAGCCGAAGTTCGGAACCATCAGTATTACCGTAAACACTCATTGTTGGAAATGACTTCTTTGAGTATTGTTCTGCGTGGTCAAAAGCGAAAACAGCTTTTGTGCCGTCTTCACGGGTTACCTCAACCCATTTTCATTTTCTAGCTTAAAAGCGATGTTTCTTATTTGCAGCAAAGAATGGTGAATATAAAGAAATAAATCTCGCATCTAATTGCCAAGATTTTTATATCAGCTCTCCGAGACTTTACGTGCTTATTACGGAGGCAATGAGAAAGTGATAGTTAGATTCACAAGTTTTGCTCAAGATTCCCTCAAGATTGGCGCAATTTGCCGGGATGTGGGTCGCATTTCGAATAGGCTCTCGCCCTGACGCGACTGTCGACAACGAAAGGTCCGGCCACCTACCGGGCCGTTCTTAATGGGGGAAATGAATGTCGAATATTGAGTCCCTTCTGGATGCTGCGCCAGCCGGTCAGGGACCGAAGCCGCCGCGAAAACCAAGGGCGTCCGCCTTCATCGTCGGAGTAAAAAACAAAGCCGGCGCCGTTGCGCTTGCCACCGCCTCCGTAGTTTTCATTGCCGGCTGCGCTGCAGCTCCCAAGGACCTCGAAGCAGCCTCTTCCGGTAACAGCCCGTCAGCCCCGAATCCAGAGGCTAGTGTGACGGCAACTGGGTATCCGACTCCACAGGAAACCGGCTCACCACTCGACCCTGACAATGCCTATGTGCCTGCGTCGAGCCTCACTTTCAACGCTCCGAACTCCCGCCCGGCATACGCGACCAAGGCGATTGATCTCCTGGCCACCCTGCCGATCAAGGGTAGGGCTCCAAAAACCGGCTACGACCGCTCGCTGTTCGGCCAGGCTTGGGTGGACGTTGACCGCAATGGCTGCGACACCCGCAACGACACTCTGAAGCGGGACCTGACTGCGGTGACGTACACCAACAGTGTGCCTTGCAAGGTACAGACCGGAACTTTGGCAGATCCATACACAGGTACCACCATCAATTTCATCCGCGGTGCCACCACTAGTGACGATGTGCAGATCGACCATGTAGTTGCCCTCAGCGACGCCTGGCAAAAAGGCGCCCAGCAGCTCACGCTCGAACAGCGGACAGCCTTCGCCAACGATCCCCTGAATCTCCAGGCTACGGACGGTCCGACCAACATCAAGAAGGGCGACGGCGACGCCGCCACCTGGCTCCCGTCCAACAAAGCCTTCCGCTGTGAATACGTTGCCCGGCAGATCTCAGTGAAAGCGACGTACAAGCTGTGGGTCACGCAGGCAGAGCACGATGCGATGGCAAACATTCTCGCCAACTGCTCAGGGCAGCTGGCACCTACCAGTGAGAAGGCGCCCGCCACACCGGAGCCGGCACCTCCGGCACCCGCAGAGCCAGCGCCCGCAGTCGTCGCTCCTGCCCCCGTGGCTCCTGCTCCCGCACCGGTTGCTCCGGCGCCGGTCGCTCCGGCACCAGCTCCTGTTGCGCCGGCACCGGTAGCGCCAGCCCCTGCGGCTGCTTATTACGCCAACTGCGCCGCTGCAAGGGCTGCTGGAGTCGCGCCCCTGTTGGCAGGGCAGGCTGGCTACCGTCCTGCTCTGGACCGAGACTCGGACGGGGTCGCCTGCGAGTAGCGGAATGGCCCGACGGCGGTACTCGCCGCCGTCGGGCAGCCGCAACAGCCAGTGGCAATTTTTGTGATGGTCTGGAGGCCCATAACGCAGACCATCTGTGCAGTCGGCTACCAGACTTGCTACCAGACTTTGTGGCCTCCAGTAGTCAGGAAGTGTAACTGGTCTACTGTGGGATATTGACGTTCGCAGGGTGGTCGCCGTAACTCTTGTCGTCATAGGCAGCCCCACCAAGGCCGCACAGTTGGGCAGCCGTCAGCCCGGCCGGTGCGGTCGCGAGCGAAGTCTTGTCGACTCCATCCAGCGTCACCGTGCTTGGGTACAGGGAGTTGTCTGCCTCCTTGCACACGAGGACGATCACCTTGAAATCACGAGGATCGACGAAGATGAGCGGGACGGTCACGTCTCCCGTTAGCGTGACGGCCTGCGGGGCGGCAGTGGCATGCCCGGCTGGCGTCGTGGTTTCGACCACCCAGTAGTTTCCTACGGAGATATTCGTAAAAGAGCACTTGCCGTCGGCGCCGGTGGTGCAGCTAGTCGTCGGCACTACGGCGGTGTCCTCCGCGCCAAGCGTGCCGCCTACAGGAGTAGCGTCGTTGTACAGGGTGAACACAGCGCCCTGAAGGGCCGAGGCCGGGCTGTCGTCATCCTGCTTGATGACGTTGATCGTTCCACACCTGGATTCGCCGGCGCTTATGGGTGCGATGAAGTCCTTCACGGCTGCGGTGAAGGAGTCGGAGGACCGGCTCTTCAGGTAGGCGGAAGCGAACGGCAGGCAGGCGCCGGACGGGAGGATGCCGGAGTCGGTCAGGTTGATGGAGGCCTCACCGAATGTCCGTACGCTGAGCGTCCGCGGGGCGTTGGGTTCGATAGGGTCGGTGACTGGGCCGTTGTTAGTAGAGCCCTCGAAGAAGCCCGTCAGTGTGTGGACCTTATCCCAGCACGGCACTGTGTTGGATGCCTCGCACACGGTCCTGGCATTTCCCGTGGTGACCCACTTGTGGTAGCCAAGAACCGGGTTCACGCCGCCTTGCGAGAGGTCGTACTTGATGAGGATGTCACCGGCTGTACGGACCGGAGTTACACCATTGCTCGACAGGACTTTCGATTGGTTGAACTCGAAGTCCATGTTCGTGGTGCCGCTGGGCTCCTGGACCCGTTCCCAGGCCAGGTAGAGGAAGTCGTCCCCGTTTTCCGGAACGAGTCGGGTGTAGAAGCGCAGCAGATCGCTCTTGTTGTTCGGAATCTGACCGCTGACGATACTTGGCACCGCGTCGTCTTCCTTGGTCCCGTTGCCGAACGAGTCATCAGTCTGGCCGGTGTTCTTGTCAATGGCACACCCCACGAGAGCGCCGGGGGAACAGTTGATGCCAATGTTGGCCCAGTCCTTGGCCTCGTCGTCGACGACGAGGTTTCCGTCGCCGGCGTCAAAGCTGCTGCCGACGAGGTTTGCTTGCGCGGTGGAGGCGCCGCTCAAGGCCAGCGCAAAAACGGCGAGGGAAACGCCGATCTGCGCACGTGTTTTTGCCTGCATGTTACTCACTTTCAAAGAATGAGAATGCTGAAAAGGCCGGGCGTAATCGTCCGGACGCCGCAGTCCCCAACTGCGACTCTTGGGGCGGTGCCGCTTACCCGGTTCTTACCGGACAGGAGATTGAAGCGCCGGAGTAAAGGAAACTCGTCAGCGCCAATGCCGGAAAGGCGGCCTGTCTGGCGTTGAAACGGCGAAAGGGCATGCCTGCACTGGAAGGCGACTTTCGACGCCGGCCGGCCCTACGGGTGAGTCCCACAGGCCGAAGAGAAGGTGGATCAGTTTGTGTGTGCAAGCGTGCAGTCAGCAGGAATGCTCTGTCGTTGCTTAGGTGGCTGACCAAGGGGCCCGGCTTCACCGTCTCACCGTCCAACCATTCGAGACCCGACATTCTTGGAGAATGCCGACGCATCCATCATGCGCTGCTTGAACGATAGGCGGCGCTTTCGAATCGGCGCCCGAGTAATCTGTACTCGTTTTGTTCACAATAATTCGGGGGGTTTATACACGTAGGCGTACTTCTCCGTGCCGCCTACTTGAAGAGGCAACTTTAGGTCACCGCCGCGTCGCCCCCTCCAAAACGAGCCTGACGGCATTCCGGACGCGATTCCGGGCCGTTTATGACTCGGTCGTAGGGCGGTTAACAAAGATTCAATTATTCGGATGGGATCTGGCGGTAGATGCTCTGCGGAAGCCTGGGATTAGCCGCTAAATAGCGAACAGATCGGCATCGAAGCCGCCACGGACACGACGGCGGCCCACACGCAGGTTATTGGCACCCACCCGTTGTTGGGGCAGTGGGGGAGTGGGACCATAGGCTCGTCCGGTTGGTACCCATAAAGGAGTCGGAAATGTCTCACGGAAGTGGATTAATGCAACGTTTCTACCAAGATATTCTTCGTTGACCACGAGGAGCCGCTTCCCGGCCAACCGCTTGGAAAGGGAGGTGTGCGGTTCTACATAGACACAGTCCGGTCGGCGTTTTCGGATCTCCAGATCAAGTCAATAGAGCCTTTCCTGGCCGACGGAAACCTGGAGTGCGTTCACGGCATAATGACGGGTACGCACACAGGCGACTTCGTCGGAATTGCGCCAACTGGCCAAAGCGTTGAAATTGCCGGGATCGATATTATCCGTGTCGACGACGGCAAGGTCGCCGAACACTGGGGAGTCACTGACACGCTGAAGATCATGCAGCAGATCGGCGCAGTGCCCTCATAGGCCCTCACCCGCCGGGATCTTACAAGGCCGCCCCAATTGAAACGTGGGCGGCCTTGTACGTTCCCGAGCTAGTCCGGCATCTAGCAGCAGTGTGACCATGATGATGATCTGGCAGCTCCGCGAGACGTTTTGGGAACGCCGTTGACAAGTAGTGGAAGAGGTTCCTCGTTTCGATCATTGCCCGAAACCGTTTGTCCGACACTCGACTCTTTATATCGCCGGTCAGTCTAAGAAAGGCGTCGTTTACGGATGATGAGGCCATCCAGAATGCAAGCGCCTGCTAATTTGAGGAACCTAGCCAGACATACAACACTCAATTTCATGTGAGAGCACCTATTTTCAAGCCACCCAGCACGCAAATTCGAATCCGGAGTCCACCTAATGAGGATTTGCGGATTTAGGTTGGCAATGCGCCAGCAGGCCACATCTCGCATCCAAAAAAGACAGCAGCGTCCGGAAGGGTCCTGCGTTTGGGAGCAACAAGTGCCGTCAACCGCTGGTAGTTGGCTCGCTGCCTACGGGCGAGTGAAATCTAAAGATTGGGAATATAGATGGTTCACACAGCAACCAAGTGTCGGCAGGTCTGGCGAGCGATCACCACGCTTGTGGCGGTCATCGCCGTCCTCACCACTTCGATCGGACCTGCCGGTGCCGCGGCGCCGCGAACTGTAGCCGCCGTCGGTTCAGGGGTTGCATTGCTCCAGCCGACTAAGTCACAGAGAGCGGAGGCAATGAAACGCCTGGAACAGTCCCGAACAGAGGACCCAGCTGGTTTCGCTCAGCGTCTTCGAATGATCCAAGATTCCCATGCTCTGACGACGTTCCTCTCATCCGATAGTCGTTTCGATAGCGGACTGCAACAGCAGTTCCTGGCGGCCTCGATGCCGACGGACGTGCTCGAGTCGTTGGTTGTACTGACGGAGACCGGATTTTTGACCCTCGAAGTAAAGGACGGGCCGAACGGCTCCAAGGTGGGGAAGATCAACAAGGCAAAACCGACGATGCTAGGCGGAGGCGTTGGTAGCATGGCGCTGAAGCCAATGTTCCCTCAATGTCCCGCAGCCTGGGCAGCACTATGGGCCTGGTGGGGCACCAACGCCGCATTCTGCGGCGCCATGGGTTTCTTCGGACCCATGGCTGCACTGGGATGCTCAGCGGCCATGGCAATCGCCGGATCCGTAATCGACTTCAATCGAGGTTGCTGATGATGAACACGAGAATCAGGACGACCATACGGAATTACTGGTTAGCCTTGGCCGCTATGTACGGGCTGACCTTGAGTGTTGTGGCAATGGCGGATGGGCCATGGCCGTTGATCATGGTCGCTTCTTTCATCCTGTTCGCGATCTTGCAAGGCCTCCGGTACCGGCAGATCGGTCGCGATGTACAGGGAAAGTTCGCCACGGCCAGCCCAGGAGTCGGCATAGTGGGTGGTGTATTCGGAGCCGCAGCAATACTCGTTCACGGGACGGAAGTTGCCATGTGGGCAGGCCCACTTCTAGGCCTGGCCACCTTCATCGGCATGTATCTGTATCTTCACCGATTCGGACGCTTCTACCGGGATTCCGCCGAAACGAGCCTCTAGCCCTGGGTTAGGGCGGTGGCCAGGAGCCAGGCTAGCCCCATGACCAACCAGTTGAGGTTTGACCGAGCAGTGCTGAATTACCAGATAGTACTGAACAGGGGCGGGACGGTACAGACGCTGCCTAAGACGAGGAAGACGGTGCGCCAAGTGCGTGTCCAGGGACGTGAGCTGGCGAATCTTTGGTCGTTCGCCCGACGGCGGGACAAGTGATGGCCGGTACTCCACAGCTGGTCCGGTCCACGTTGGCGGGGCGGGAGGCTGCTCCATATCAGCGAACGCTGATTCCGGCTTCTGCTGAGAGGAATCCGGTTGGGGCCGCGATCGTTCCTGTTGGGAACGCTGGCCGCTGGCGCCCCCAGGGTTTCCAGAACTTTTGTGCCCTGGAGCGCTATCGTAGGCGGCCCGCCGGCCGGCGGGGTCCGAGAGGACCTCGTATGCTTCCTGTAAGAGTCGGAATAACCCTGTGCTGCCACCCGTATCCGGGTGTGAAGTCCTGAGCCTACGCTGGTATGCCTTTTTGATTTCGGCTGTGTGAGCCGTCGTTGGTACTCCAAGCACCTCGTAATGAGTGACGGTTGCTTGTGTCATCCGAACTGTTCCTCTCGATTCCCCCTCAGGCAACCTACCCGCAGGACTCGCCCCTGTCCCGCAGCCTGGATGTCTGTCTGAGGCGTTCATAAGCAACGGCGGCTGCTTTGTCAGCGGTCAGGTGATTTTTCCATCCTTCTTACGCCTCTTTTCGATCTTCAAGCTGTCGTCTGAATAAGATGCAACCGTTCGTCGGCCAGGCGCGGGAGGTCAACGTGAGTGGGAAGAATCATTTTGTTACGTGAACGACAACTGCCTTTTCGACGGCCTGTTCCGCTCCGGCGTTGTCGATTCCGGTGACTGTCCAGTTGCTGAGCAGAAGCACGGTCTTGCCAGTGTCAGAGTTGTAGATGACCTTCTTGAAGCCGAGCACCGTCAGTTCATCGTCGAGTGCTTCCGCATTCATTCCAGCAGCGTTGGCCGGGATTATGGCAGTCGCTGGAGCAACAGGAGCCGGTACTGGGGCCGCCACAACGGCAGGAGCAACAGGTTCAGCTGTGACCGTGGCGGTCGCAGTCACGGTCACTATTGCCGTGGCAGTTTCAGTCACGGTATGCGTGACCGTGGGAACGGCTTGCGGTGACCCCGCGCAGCTTGAAAGGGCCAAACACAGAAGCACGCTGCTGGTGAAAGTTGTGATGATTTTCAAACTAATCCCCCTTGAAATGTTAGGCAATCAATTGCCTTATTGCCGTGCCCTTTCCAGTTTGGGCACTTTTGGAACCTTCGTGCATCGCCCTTGATGGACGAATTACGGTCGAATTTGGAATTCACGAGTCCGGTTGATGTCCCGCTAGACAGTGTCCAGGGGGACATTTGGGCTCTCATGGCAGCAGATATTTCGGTTGCCCACCTCCGATGGCGGCATCGGCGTTGGTGCCTTGAGCGCTCAATTGAACCTGGCCGCTAGAGACCTGTCGTACTCGCTCCGTACTCGGCCTGCTCCGGGGTGAAGCCCTCGAAGAGCAGCTGCTCGACCAGGCCCGAGCGCGAGAAGGAGGTGAATTCAAGATAGCTCTTGGCTTTTTTGGCTGCCTGCTCGTTCCAGTCGACGGTGACACGGTCCGCAGCCCACGTCGCGTCCCCTGTTGAAAACTTCTCGAACTCCAGTTGACGGATCAGGCCCGTACGGGAGAAAGCCGTGAAATCGAGGTAACTCTCAGCCTTGCGCAATGCGTTCTGCTGGCTGAGCGTACCCCTCTTGGCAGCAGCCTCAGCCTCGGCAGCGGCCTTCGCAGCTGCGGCGTCAGCTTCAGCCTTGGCCTTGGCGGCGGCGTCTGCTTCGGCTTTTGCTTTCGCCGCGGCGTCCGCCTCGGCCTTAGCAGCAGCGTCGGCTTCGGCCTTTGCCTTAGCTGTCGCATCAGCCTCAGCCTTGGCTTTTGCAGAGGCTTCAGCTTCAGCAGCAGCAACGGCAGGGTCCTTGGTGGGCGATGGTGTGGCAGATGCTGTCTGAGCTGCAGTCGCGACCTTGGGAGTGGAACCAGCGGACGCGGACGAAGGGGCCGAACCCGCCTTGGCGGAGTTGACGACGATGCTCAGGAGAATTACGACGCCGGTGACGATCAGGGCCACTTTCTTGTGCTTGGCGTAACCTTCGAGCGGAAGCCCCTGTTTGTCGCGCGTTTTGTTGGCCAGCACCAAGATGAGGTCGATCAAGGCCCAAATGCCGAGCCCGCCAAACGTGACTAACTTCAGGATCCCGGTCCCTACCTTGCCAAGGTAGAAGCGGTCAACGCCGAAGACGCCTAGGAGCAGTGAGAGCAGCCAGGTCGTCAGGAACGACTTGTTGCTTACCGGCGGTTGACCATAGCCGTAGTTCGGAGGATAGGGGGCGGTGTAGGGTTGCTGGCTCATGAGAGTCCTTCCATAGGACACCTGACCGACGTGCGATGCGAAGCGTGCGGGTGGGTGCGGTGATGGACGCGCATGGAGGAAATCCAGCATGGAACGCAGACCGCAGAAGCGGTAGACCGATCCAGCCGGCAGACATAGCATCTTCGCTTCCCCCAATAGCGTCAAAGTAATTTGATTAGATCCGAGAAAGTGCCCGCATTTTGGTTCCTAGGAGAAAACTGCGCGAATCTTGATCATTAATCGCGAATCATTGTCATTGCTTGATGCTTTGGGCACTATGCACTCCAAGCTCGGCGAATTTGGGTGCTGTATCTTTGCCGGAAAATCTCAGCAATCGCAGCGCGCTATCAGTCAGACGTGCTGGCTTTGGCTCTGCCGCCCGTCAGCCCCATAAACATCGTCCGGTGCAGGATGTCCACGTGCTTCCGGGAGAACTCCACTGCTTCCTCAACGTTGCCGGCGCGCAATGCTGCCACGAGTGCGATGTGGTCGCGGCTTGATGTGTGCAGCTTCTCGATGGGGTAGGGGATGAGGTAGTCGTAGAGCTCGGCGAGGGTCTCGTGGCAGACCTCGACGGCGGTGTCCAGGGACGACGCCGTGCCCACCAGCTGATGGAACTGCTCGTCCATCCGGTGGTAGTAGGACCAGTCGCTGGACTTTGCCATCTCGCGGGTCAGCCGCTCCAGCTCATCCAGCTGTTCAGACGTGGCATTGACCGCCGCATAGTGCGTCACCGCGCATTCAAACAGCAGCCGCCGGTCCACCAGCCGGTTCACCGCCTGGGACTCGGCCGGTGACGCGGACAGCTTCGCCAAAACATCGGTAGGCGGCGAAATTCCGCGACCTGGTGATACTCACCCGGGTCGTCGAACCGACATCGCTTCTGGATGCCGGCAGAGTCCTTCGGGACCTGGGCCAGTCCCCGGCCAGCTACGCGACGATGAAACGCACCCTGGCCCGGGCCGCGGCGGGCAAGTACCGCGACCGGATTGCGACCTGGTGCTTCGAGCACGCCAGCACGAGCGGGGACGTTTCGCTGGTGCTCTACGACGTCACCACGCTGTACTTCGAGGCCGAGAAGGAAGACGCGCTGCGAAAGGTCGGCTACTCAAAGGAACGCCGCGTCGACCCGCAGATCGTCGTCGGCCTGCTCGTGGACCGCGGCGGATTCCCGCTGGAGATTGGCTGCTTCGAAGGCAACCAGGCCGAGACCGCGACCATCGTGCCGATCTTCAAGCAGTTCCAGGCCCGCCACAACCTGACCGACATGGTCGTCGTGGCCGACGCCGGCATGCTCTCAGCGGGCAACCTGCGCGAACTCGACGAGGCGAACCTGCGGTTCATCGTCGGCTCCCGGATGACCAAAGCCCCGGCCGACCTCGCCTCGCACTTCCGCTGGCACGGCGACGCGTTCAGCGACGGGCAACTGATCGACACCATCACACCCAGAACCGGACACAAGAACGAGAACAATACGGATGTGCGCGCTGAACCCGTCTGGGACCCTGCCACGAACCCCGGCTCATGGCGGGCCGTATGGGCCTACTCCCGCAAGAGAGCTGTCCGCGACGCCACCACTCTCACGGCCCAGGAGAACCGGGCCCGCGAGGTCATCGAGGGACAGAAGGCAGCCCGGGTCCCACGCTTCGTCAAGACCACCGGCGGGAAACGTAGCCTCGACGACGCCTCACTGACACGTGCCCGGCAACTGGCCGGCCTCAAGGGTTACGTCACGAATATCCCGGCGACGGTCATGGCCGCAACCGAAGTCATCGGCTCCTACCACGACCTCTGGCACGTCGAGCAGTCCTTCCGGATGAGCAAGACAGACCTGCGGGCCAGGCCCATGTTCCACCGCACCCGCGATGCGATCGAGGCACACCTGACGATCGTGTTCGCCGCGCTTGCCGTCTCCAGAACCGTCCAGAACAGGACCGGGCTCACGATCGCCAACGTCATCAAACAGCTCCGGCCCCTGCGCTCAGCGACCATCGCCATCAACGGCACCACACAAAAATCCGCCCCCGACATCAACGCCGAACAGCAAGGCATCCTCGACGCGATCCATGGCCCAAAAGTCACGCACTAAGGAAATGAGCCAAGTCAGGTGGCACCCATCTATAGGGCATTTCAGATCCGGTTTGGTGCTACGGATGTAGTTCCAGTCTTCCTCACAATGTATGTTCAGAATTCTGCCAGATGGGTCCGTCTGAAGAACTGCATCTTGTTTGGACCAGGGAGGGACCACTTCGAGATGTTCTGACTGCATGGTTCCCCCAAAAATAGGATTTGGAACCTACCATTTGCTGACGCGAGCAAGAGTAATTCCTTGGTACGACAATTACTGCACTCTTCGACCGTGGAGCCTTACTGGTTGTTACATCCTCAATCACATACCCTGGCGCAGTGAACACATTTGATGGGGGACTGGCAGCAGAGCAGCTGGCAGAAGGGTTATACGAACTAATCAAGACCGACGCCCTTGCAGCGCGGCTCGAGGCAGTTCCGGAGCTCCATCCGGTTTTTGCATCACTAGATGAGCAAGAAGCCCCTGATGTACTTTCCAGGCACGTTGCCGACGTCGTTCGCGAAGCGCTCACAGCCGCCAAGCCGGATGAAAGGGTCACCCTCGCCAACCGCCTCCTCAGTGAGCTGAAGCACAGCGACAGCATCACGGATGGCCCAAGCCTGCTCGAATCCCTGCACCGCCCAGGCACCCTCAAACGAAGGAACCTCCGCCGCCCCACCACAAAGCTCAGCGACTCCGCCCTCCTCACCAACAGCAAGGACGACCCCAACCTCGCCGCTGAACTTCGAGCTGAGATTGAATCAGCCGATACGGTTGACCTCCTGTGCGCATTCGTCCGTTGGACCGGACTGCGTCTCCTTGAGCCGGCCCTCCAGTCGCTCAGGGACCGAGGCGTCAAACTGAGGGTTATAACCACCACCTACATGGGAGCCACCGAGCGACGCGCCATCGATGAACTGGTCAGGCGCTACGGCGCCGAGGTGAAGATCAGCTACGAAACCCAATCCACCCGGCTGCATGCGAAAGCCTGGCTCCTCCGCCGCAACTCGGGCTTCCACACCGCCTACGTCGGCAGCTCGAATCTGAGCAACGCTGCGCTCTTGGACGGCCTGGAGTGGAACGTTCGGCTCAGCGCCGTTGCGACCCCTGCCCTCCTGAAGAAGTTCGAGGTCACCTTCGATAGCTATTGGGAACAGCGCGCCTTCCAGAGCTACGATCCAGATCGCGACGCGGAGAAGCTCGACGCCGCTCTCGCACGTAACGGTGGCAAACTTACAACGGCACCAGAAGCGGCGACCGGTCTTGAGGTCCAGCCCTTCTTGCATCAGGTCGAGATGCTCGAGGACCTCGAGGCAGAGCGCGACAAGGGGCACCACCGGAATCTGCTCGTCGCTGCAACCGGCACCGGCAAAACGGTAATCGCCGCCCTGGACTACAAACGCCTCTGCGATGCAGCGGGCAGGGACCTCACGCTGCTCTTCGTTGCGCATCGCCAAGAGATCCTCAAGCAGTCCCTGCGCACATACCGGGACGTTCTTCAAAAGGGTTCCTTCGCCGAGCTGTTCGTGGGCGAGCACAAGCCCAAGGACTGGAAACATGTCTTCGCCAGCATTCAATCAATCGCGGCAATGGGAGTCGAGAAGATCAAAGCCGACGATTTCGACGTCGTCGTTATTGACGAGTTCCACCACGCCTACGCACCGTCCTACCGCAAACTGATGGACCACCTCCGGCCCCAGGAGCTACTCGGACTGACGGCGACGCCGGAACGCGGCGATGGCGTTGACGTTGCCAAGCAGTTTTTCGACGGCCGGCGGGCTAGTGAGCTCCGGCTCTGGGATGCGCTGGATGCGGATCTGCTGGTTCCTTTCCACTACTTCGGTGTCTCCGACGACGTCGACCTCAGCCGCCTCGAATGGAAGCGCGGCAACTACGACGTCGCGCAGCTGGACGCGCTCTATACCGGCAATGAGGCCCGCGCCGGCAAAGTGATCCGCGAGCTGCGGGACAAGGTGACTAGCACAGAGGATATGCGGGCCATCGGCTTCTGCGTCTCGGTCCAGCACGCCATTTACATGGCGGAGGTTTTCACTCGTGCAGGCATCGCCTCGATGGCAGTTTCAGGACACACCGACGACGACGAACGCGCTCTTGCGCTGCGGCGGCTCCGGGATCGCACGATCAATTGCATCTTCGCGGTGGACTTGTTCAACGAGGGTCTGGACCTGCCCGAGGTGGACACTATCCTGCTACTGAGGCCTACTCAAAGCGCGACGATTTTCCTCCAACAGCTCGGACGAGGGCTGCGCCGCGCAGACGACAAGGCAGTCCTGACCGTGCTGGACTTCATCGGCCAGCAGCGACGTGAGTTCCGCTTCGATCTGAGATATCGGGCTTTGACGGGCTACGGACGCAAAGAGCTGGAAAAGGCTGTGGAGGACGAGTTCCCTTTCCTGCCTTCAGGTTCGCAGATTGTCCTGGACCGCGTCGCGCAAGGTGTGGTGCTGGAGAACATCAAGTCGCAGCTACGCTTCAACCGCGCCCAATTGATCCGGGATATTGCCTCCTACGGGGAGCTCGACCTACAGGCGTATCTGGAACAGTCCGGAAATGAAATCAAGGATATCTACCGATCAACTAAGGATTCCTGGACAGGCTACCTCAGGCAGGCTCAGCTGATTGAGGGCTTTTCGCCGCTCGAATCTGTCCTCAAGGGCCAGCACCATGAACTGTCTGACCCTGAAGAGAAGAAGCTACTCAGCCGCATGGCGGCGCTAATTCACGTCGACGATCCCGAACGGGCTGAGGCCTATTCCATGCTCGTCTCTACAGACGTGCCCCGCTACGCAGAGCTTGGAACAAGAGAGCAGACGTTTGCCCGAATGCTGTTCTACACCATCTGGGACGACGCCGGCGGTTTTCAAACATACGACGCCGGACTGGGGTACTTGCGCAGCTATCAGTTTGTCTGCAGCGAGATCCGGCAGCTCGTGAAGCTGGGAGTCGCCCGCTCCAAGCATTCGGCCAAGACGTTGGGTGCCGGCCTGCAGCACATTCCGCTGTTGACCCATGCAACGTATCGGCGGGAAGAAATCCTCGCCGCACTGGAGTACGGCTCACTAGAGAAGGGCAAGAACGTGCAGCACCGCGAAGGCGTCGCCTGGTGCCCTGTCACGGCCACGGACGCGTTCTTTGTGACACTTAACAAGGACGACAAGAAGCATTCAGCAACGACCATGTACAAGGACTACGCCATCAGCCCAGAGCTGTTCCACTGGGAATCGCAAAATGCGACGTCGCCGGGAAGCCCAACGGGCCGACGGTATCTGGACAGGCTGAAACACGAGTCGCACATCCTGCTCTTCACCAGGAATACTGCCGACGATGAGACGGGTCTGACAGTTCCATACACGTGTTTGGGTCCAGTCGACTATGTCCAGCATTCGGGGGAGAGGCCGATAGCTATCACTTGGAAGCTCCATCGGCCGATGCCTGCAGATGTGTTCGCGGTGGCGGCTGCAGTGGCACAGTAAAGCCTCTCTTGAGCGCGGGACTCCGCAACCCGAGACGAACCCCAATTAGACCGCTTCAGCCAATAGATTAGCTACGCTGCCGGCCCAGGTCGGTATGCGAGCAGTCAAAGGCGCAGACTCTCAAGCTTCAGACTTCTCGAGCAGGGACATTTCGTTGCCGATCCTGATTCAGAGGTTTGTCAGGATGCGCTCCAGCGCCCAGTCCCAGTTGATCAGCTCCTACTCGAGCCGGATCTTCTCCCCGTACGTGCCGTTGCCGAGCTCCTCGTACAGGGCATTTTCCGCCCTCGTTAGTCGCGTTAGGACTTGCCGTGACGGCGAGGGTTCACTACTCGAGGAGTCACAGTGGGCCACCAGGGTGTCTTCGTCCATCAGCATGCTGGCCACGTGCGGATGAACCTGCTGGCCGGTGCTGCCCAGGACTTCCTCGAAGGGGCGGATGCGTTCGATGCCGATGCGGGGGAGCATGTCCGAGACGAAGCGCCCGACGCCGCGCCGCGCCCTGATCAGGCCGTCTTCCTCGAGCAGCATGAGGGCTTCGCGGACCACGGTGCGGATGACTTTCATGTCGGTGCCGAATTCGGTCTCGGTGGGGATCATGGATCCGGGAGTGAGGAGGCCGTTGCGGATGGCCTCGGGGATCCGCGAGTACACCGCCACTCCCAGCGGCGAGCCGGGCTGGGCGACAACCGGCTGGGACAGGAACCGGGCGGCGTCCCGATGCACGTTTGCCCCGCTCTTTGTGGGTGTCCGGGGGTTCCAGCCTAGCAAGTGCAATTCGTTTGTTGGACATGCAGAAGGTGCCCGGAGCGGGGTGTGACCGTGCGCCGCGTGGATGGCGCGGCGCACGGTGCACTGCTGCACTAGATCCGCGCGGTTTCCTTCTCGCGGTCCGCCGTCTTGTAGGACTCCCAGAAGGCGGCCCCGGTGATGCCGAGGGGCCGCGGGTCGAAGACCGGGTCGAGGCCGAGCTTCTGCTGCCTCTCGAAGTCCTTGAGCGCCTTGAAGGCAGGCTTCTGCAGGATCAGGATGCCGACGATGTTCAGCCAGGCCATGAGGCCGACGCCGATATCGCCCATCACCCACGCGTCAGCGGCCGTGTTCATGCAGCCGTAGGCGGCGGCGATGAGGATCGCTGCTTGGAGGGCGATTGTGGTTGCGCGGCCGACGCTGGTCCGGATACCGGGAATCATCTTGCTCGAGGAGTCGCCGACGAGGAAGCGCAGGTTGGTCTCCGCCATGTAGTAGTAGGCGATGACCGTCGTCAGGCAGAAGAAGACCAGCGTGACCGCGATGAACGCGGCGCCGAAGCCGGGGAAGACAGAGTCGAATCCGGTCTGCACAAACTGGGGTCCGACGGTGGCCGTTGCCGAAAGCAGGCCGCCCTCGGCGAGGATCTCGCCGTCCTCGCTGCCGCCGGAGAAGACGCGGTAGGCGCCGGTCGAGAGGACCAGGAAGCCGGTGGCCGAGCACACGAACAGGGTGTCGATGTAGACCGCGAAGGCCTGGACGAGGCCCTGCTTCGCCGGGTGTGACACCTCTGCGGCGGCCGCGGCGTGCGGGCCCGTTCCCTGGCCGGCCTCGTTCGAGTAGACGCCGCGCTTGACGCCCCACATGACGGCTAGGCCGATGATGGCGCCGAGGGCCGCGTCCATGCCGAAGGCGCTGCGGAACACCAGCGAGAGGATTTCCGGCAGCTGGGCAGCATTGACGAAGACGACGATCAGGGCAAGGATGATGTAGCCGACGGCCATGAACGGCACCACAAACGCTGCGACGCTCGCGATCCGCTTGACGCCGCCGATGATGACAAGCGCCAGGACGATGGCGGAGCCGATGGCGACGACCCACGGCGGGAGGGTCGATGCGCCGCCGATCGCGGTGGCCATCGAGTTGGTCTGGACACCCGGCATCAGAACGCCGCAGGCCAGAACGGTCACGGCGGCGAAGACGTAGCCGTAGACCTTGAAGAAACCGGCGCCCTTGGTGTGAGCGAACGCGCGGGAGAAGTAGTAGGCCGGGCCGCCGCGGTACTCGCCGGTCAGCGGGTCGCGGGTCTTGTAAATCTGGCCGAGGGTCGACTCGATGAACGACGTCGACGCGCCCAGGAAGGCAACTGCCCACATCCAGAACAGGGCGCCCGGTCCGCCGAAGGCGATCGCGGTGGCGACACCGGCGACGTTGCCGGTTCCGACGCGGCCGGACAGGGACATCGCCAGAGCCTGGAACGAGGAGACGCCGGAGGCGGACTTCTCACCCCGAACCAGCTGCAGGATCATTCCCTTGACGTGCCGGACCTGCAGGAAGCGCGAACGGACGGAGAAGTAGACGCCGGTGGCGAGGCAGAGATAGACGAGCCAGTCGCTCCAGATAACGCCATTGATAGCTGATAAGACTTCGCTCATGAGTGGGTTCCCTCCATGAAGAGCGTGGGTGATGCGGTCGGGGATGTGGTTTGGTGGTGCGCATGGTCGGTGGACGCAGTGGCGCACACCACACACCAAAACCTGTGAAGCTTCTCACAACGTGTCGGTGTTAGTCCATTTGGCCCTCTCACGGGGGGCATCCCTGGCTCGCGAGGCTCAGTGTCCTCCAGTGGTTGAGGCCTGTTCCCTAGGGAGTGTTGTTGCTAAAGCTGGCTTTTAGCCAGACGAGTGATGCAGCGAGCTGAATGGCGGCGAGGTAGTTGCGTGCGGTCTTGTCGGATCTCATGGCGAGGCCGCGCCAGTCTTTGAGCCGGCTGAATCCCCGCTCGACGACGTTGCGGCCCTTGTAGGCCTCGCTGTCGAATGCTGGCGGACGCCCGCCAGCGGAGCCCTTCCGTTTCCGGTTGGCTGCCTGGTCGGACTTCTCCGGGATAGTGGCCTTGATGCCGCGATCGGCCAGCCAGATGCGGTTGGCTCTCGAGGCGTAGCCCTTGTCTGCCAGGACCTGGTCCGGGCGGGTGCGCGGTCTTCCCCTTCCCGGGCGTGGAACTCTGATTTGTTCCAGCGTCGCGGCCATCATGGTCGTGTCGTTGATGTTGCCGGCTGTTAGGACGGCTGAGAGCATCCGCCCTTTGCCGTCGGTGGCCATGTGAAGCTTGGACGTCAGGCCGCCGCGGGATCGTCCGATCGCGTGGTCAGGCGGTTCCAGGCCGAGTTTCATGTAATTCGACGGCTCCCCCTGTGTGACGGGGAAGGGTCGCACCATGCTGGTGGACGCGCACGATCGTGGAATCGATTGAGGCGACCCAGTCGAGATCGCCAAGGGTTTCGGCGCGGGTCTGGACGTGTTCGAGCACCTTCGTCCAAGTGCCGTCCTTGGCCCAGCGGTCGAAGTTCTTGAACACGGTGTTCCAGTTCCCGAAATGCTCGGGAAGATCCCGCCAAGGCGCCCCCGTCCGGAACTTCCATGCCGTCCCCTCCACGACCGTGCGGCGGTCCGCGACCGGGCGCCCGTTGCCCTTCCACGCAGGAAACAGCGGTCCGATCTCGGCCCACACCTCGTCGGATATCAAAAAGCGATTGCCCATCACACCAGCCAACCGCATCCAAACATCAGATGGGTTTAGCAACACGCCCTAGTCGCGGCTTCCGCCCAGCACGTCCACGTGTACGTGGTCGAGGTGACGCAGGATCTCGTTGCGGGGCTCAGGTGCGTCGTAGTCCTGCCATTGCCCTCGGAAGCTGTGTACGCTCCAGATCCGATCGTCGAAGATGACGTACTGGATGTCCAGGTCCTCGGCGTGGGCGACGAGCCAGTGAGCCAGCATCCACCCCTTACGCTGGTTCTCCTCGGTCACCGGGCGGAAGAAGATGTCGATTGCCCGGCCGTCGTAGTGCGTCGACTCCGCTCCGTGCCCCTGATCTATGCCACCCGGGGCGAACCCGCCCAGGCTTTGGTCGCCGAACACCTCGGTCATCGCCGCACGCAACCGCTCGGCGCGCGGTGTCAGGCCGGTGACACCCAACTGCTGTTCCTGCAGGTCACTGGCGGCCGAGCCCCGGCAGGCCAGGGTAGGACCAGCGTCCTCGGGTGGCCCGTCGGCCAGCCGCTGCAACACGGCCGCGTCGATGCCGGCGGTGTCCGGAGCGGCCATCCCGCGGGAGAGGAGCGCCACCGCTCTGGTGACCAGCTTCGCTTCATCACGATCCAGACCGACCTCCCCCTCGGAGGTTTCAACGACGCACTCCGGGCGCCACAGCAGCCAGCCGTCCTCAGTGCGCAAATTACTGAGTAAGCCGGGCCCGAGGAACGCCAGCACTGACGCGAGCACTCCGAGCAGGAAAAGACCAAAGAGCGGCCGAAGCGCGCGGCGCTGGCCCCCATGCGTCTGGTCGTCGGTCATCACGGGCGGAAACGTGCGTGTGCTGATCCGAAAGTTTCAGCGCCCGGCACCGCGATTCTGCTCACCACGACGTGCCCCTTTCGCTGGTGCTGCATTGTCTATTGTTTCAAACTCGGCGGCTTGGAGGGGAATGCAGCCGCACCTTCAAGCCGACGTTCCGCGCCATTGACAACGGCAAGCAATTAGCCGCCGACATCACCGCCGCAAGAGATCGCTGGAAGGACAGCATCAAGGCTCGCAGGGACGCCGCCGCCTGGAAGATCGCCGACCTGCTGGCCCGCCAGCCGGTCGTGAACGCCCAGCTGCTCGAGAGCCGCCTCGGCCTCGCCCCGGCCACCATTTGGCGGCAGATGCAGGTCCTGGAAGATGCCGGCGTGGTGCAGGGCTTCGACAAATTCAAACGTGGCCGGCACTGGCGCTCGGACGAGATCCTCAAGGCCCTCGACGCTTTCGCCGATCGGTCAGGGTCGCCGCACTAGAAGCTGAGACTCAACTGCTCCAGGGCCCAGTCCCAGCGGATCAGTTCCTGTTCGAGGCGCACCGAGATGCCGTGCGTTCCGTCCACTAACGACCTGTACACCGCAGCCTCCTCAGCCGTCAGCCTGCTGAGCACAGCACGTGATGGCGACGCCTCGGTTCCCCAAGCAGGGCGATGCGCCAATAGCGTTGCCTCGTCCATCAGGACGCTCAGAACATGCGGATGAACGGCTCGAAGTTGATCTAGGATCCCGAAGCCATGGGTATCCAGATCTCCCCAGTACATAAGTTCGCAATTCTGTAACCACGCCGCATCCCGCAGAGACGTGAAGCCGTAGCCGCCTCCATAAAGGGCCAACGTCCCCGCCTGATCGGGAAGCGCAAGGAAATTCACCTGGTTTTCAGTCGCAATAACGGTATGGACCGGGAGGCTGAGCGTGCTGAATGCCTCGGCCGTGACTGTGATGTCGCGAGCCCCGCCCAGAGCGGGAATGTCCGGATCCAGAAGCCGGAAGCGCACGAGTTCCGGAGGATGCAGGAACCCGTGGCGCGCGGCAAACTTCGCCGCTGGCGTTCGAGCCACTCCGTCGCGGCTGGTCATGTCTAGGTCATCAGTCTCCAGGTGCGCATCCTCGGACACGTCCGACGCTGACTCCAGCGCTGCCTGATCGGATTCCGCCGGTTCAGGAGTTCGCAGCGTGGTCACCATCTGGTCAATGACCTTCCGGTGCGTCTCGATGAACTTCGTATGGACTCCCGGGAGGCTCAACTGCCGAACGTAGATTCCCGGTAAGGGATTGTCGCGCAACCAGAGTGTCACCCGGGCCGCGGTCAGCGCTGCATCGCCAAGTTCCAGCAATTGCAGTGGTCGCCGCAAGGCCCAACGCCGGAACGCGGGATCGAGCTCGATCAGCCCGGCAGCGAGATTAAGGAAACTCGCCGACTCGCGCGTCTTCCCGGCAAAGGCAATCTCATTCTCAGCAGTCGCAAAGACGGCAGCGATGGGCAGCGTGTTTGCCCCAATCGTATTACGCCCGCTCTCGGCGGTTTCGAGGGTGTAATTCCCGACTCCGGCAAACAGCTCGCCGGCCCAGTCCCGGGCAGCAGCGTAGTCCCTCAGCAGCTCGGCCGCCGTCGGGCGTTTCAGCGGACGGCGGCGAGGGTATCCACCCGAAGGTTCCAGCAGTTCGCGCAACAACTGGCCACGGTTCCAGGCCCCCACTGACTGTGCCCGCAGCCCCGAGAGCGTCGTCCAGCGCCGCTGGCCAACGTTAGCCGGCACGCCTGTCCCGTTCGTCCCGGTATTCCTGGATGGTCATGTTGCGCAGCTGGGAATCGTCGCCATTGGTGTTTGCCACGAATCCCACGTGCGAGACGAACGGCTCGATCACATGGATCTTCTGCAGCGGCGTGACGATCAGCAACTGGAGCTTCATCCGTTGGAACAACTCCAGGCCGTAGCGCGCGGACTCATCGGAGCCGCGGCCGAACGCTTCGTCAATAACTACAAAGCGGAAACTGCGCCCCTTCGAGGCTTTTCCTGAAGCCAGCCCAAACTGGAACGCCAGCGCCGCCGCAAGGATCGTGTAAGCCAGCTTTTCCTTCTGGCCGCCGGACTTGCCGCCCGAATCGGTGAAGTGTTCGAACTCCTCGCCGGTTTCGGTCCACTTTTCCGACGCCGAGAACGTGAACCAGTTCCGCACGTCCGTGACCTTGGCCGTCCACCGCTCATCCAGCGTGGTGTAGCCGTCCCGGCCCCGGAAACGTTCGATCAGCCGCTCCACCTGCAAGTATTTCTGCTCGGAGTACTGATCGTCATCGCCGATGGTCCCCTCGGAACATGCTCGGAGGTCCATCCCGAACTGGCGTACGTCCAAGTCAGTGCTGTTCTGATGCTCCAGTTGGATGTGGCGACCGGCGTTGTATTCGATCCCGGCCAGGGACTGGTTGATTTCGCCGATCCGGTTCACGATGTCCTGCCGCCGGCCGTCCAGGAACGCGTTAAACGCCACTACCTCGTGGATGGTGTTCTGGTTCAACGATTCCTTGAAACGGGCCTCGAACCGGGGAAGGTCGTTGCTGGCCAGCTGCTCGAGCAGCCGGTTGTACTCGCTGGCGGCCTCCAGCGATGCATCAAAATCCGTCGTCTCGTTCGGGTACTTGTTGCGGAAGTCCGCCATGAGCCGCACGGTGTTCTCCGCGGCACGGGCGATCCGCTTGGACAGGGCGTCGATGGTGTCTGTCAGCCCCGCGCGGACGGAACTTTCCACGGTCCCCGTGTTCTTGTAGGTCAACGTCTTGTCTCCGAGTACCCCGGCGGTGAGCTGTGCAACAGCAGCCAGCACCCCGCCGTCGTCCGTCAACGGACTTTCCGCCAAGACAACACCGCATTCGTCTATTGCTTCGGCGATGTCCCTTGCATCCTTCTCATTGGCGCCGCGCCGTTCGCGGAGCTTGCCCACTTTGTCCTCGAGGCGGGCCAGCTTGTCGACGACGGCGGCCTCCTTCGCCGTGAGCTGCTGGAGCACGTCGCTGGCCGACTCAAGCTCGGCCTTCTCCCGCTTCAGCTCTTCGATCCGTCGCGCGGTGAGCTGCCAGCTAATCTCGCCGAAATCCGCCACTGATCGGACCGTACCGAGCTGCTGGTTCTTCCTGCCCAACACGCCCAAAGCGTCGTTGACCTTACCCAGCTGCGCCGTAACACTCCGCAGCTTGCCCTGCAATTCGTCCTGTTCAGTGAGGAACCGGGCGATCTTGTCATGGTTGTCCCAGCCGAGCACATAGTTTCGCCGGTCGGCCAGGTCACGACGGTCGTCCTTCTCGTGCCGCCCACGCCCGCCCTTCAGCTGCCCATTGACGGTCAGCGCCTTGGGATAGCGGCGGAAATCTTCCAGGCTGTCGCAGCAAAAATAATCGAAGCGGCTGTTGAGCTCGTCCAGCAGGAAATCGCGGAAAGGGGTGCCCTGTTTGATCGCTATCTTGGCGGCCAACGTTCCCGGCTCGGCTGACTTCGGTACATAGGTTTCCCCGATCTTCAGGTACACCAGCCTGCCGCGCAGGTTGTTGCCATCCACCCAGCTGCTCACAGCGGCGTAATGCTCGGAGGGCACCAGCAGCGAGAGCGCAAAGCCGTGCAGCGTCCGCTCCGCGGCACCCTCCCACGCGCCTTCGCCGTCGCGGACTCGCAGCAGCTCGCCGACGTAGGGCAGCTCGCTTTCCGCGATGCTGGTTCCCTCACATAGACGACGGCGGAGCTCCAGTTGGGGGCGCGGCAGGAGGTTGGGCCGGGACTGCAGGCTGCTTAGTTCGGCGCTGATCTCGGCGAGTTGGTCCTCGAGGTCTTTACGAGCAATATTCAGTTGGGTCAGCTTCTCCTGCAGCTCCCCGGAACTGGTGCGCATCTCCTCTTCCACCTCGACCAGGCGGGACGCATTCCGGTCAAAGAGCACCCTGTCTTCCGGGACCTGCAGTCCCAGCTCGGTGGCCGCGGTCGTATAAGTTTCGAAACGCGTCCGCTGGGCCCGCGACTCAGTGCCGAGTCGTGAAATCTCGGCATCGAGGACGGCCAACCGTCCGCCGCCGTTGGTGCGGATATCCTCCTGGACCGCCGACAGCTCGTGCCGCAGTTGAATGATTTCCGTGCCGAGCTTCTCGCTTTCCTCCTGCAGCCGTGCCCCGGTGCGCTCCAGTTCCGCCTGGTGCTCCAGGCTCAACTGAAGCTTTTGATTGGTGAACCAGGGATGAAGCTGGTCCCTCTGCGCCCGGGCCAGCTCGTCCTCGCGACTCAGCTTTGCATAGAGCTCTGAGCCGTCTCGGACGGGCGTCAGCAGGGCAATCTGGTCCTTGGCGCGCAGCACCGCCTCGTGGGCCTTCTTGAGGTCGTCGAAGTGGTGGATCAGATTGGTGATCCGGCTAGCGACGTCGTCGTCCTCAAGCATGTTGGTGCGCACGAAGGAGGCGATATTCTCCACCTGCTTCATGGACACCGTACGATGGAAGAGCTCCATCGCCTGGTTCCCGCTGATACCAAACTGCCGTTTGAACGCCGCGGCGTACGGCTCGAAGGTGTCGTGGACGGCGACCCCGGCATCGCGCAGTTTCTTCTTTAGTTTTGACGGGTCCTGACCGAAGTTCGCAAAATCTTCAGTTATGGACTGATCGGCCTCCGCCAGTGAGTAGAAGCGGTTGGGCTGGCCCGCCTCCTGGGCCGCCCAAAGCGTGATGGCCAGGCTGACCGACTTGCCCAGCACAGCATTGTGGAAGACGCCGAGCACCACCGTCAGGGTGCCAGTGCCGCGCAGTGCAACAGGCTTGGAGTATTCGCCGCCGGTGCTTCGCGTGCTCTTGTGGAAGCCCCTGACGTACGACATCAGGGTGCGCTCCTTCTTCTGCGCCCCGGCGGCCTTGTTGTACTCGATCCGGTTGGCCGGCAGCAACAAGGTAGTGATCGCATCCACCACAGTGGACTTTCCTGAGCCGATATCGCCCGTGAGCAGGCTGTTGGCGCCGTCCAGACGGAAAGTACGCACGCCCTGGTGGAAGGTGCCCCAATTGAGCAGCTCCAAACGGTGCAGCCGGAAGCCCGGGGGAGTGCCGCCGTCGTCCGCCTTGTGGCCCGTTACTTCAGACGCCTCGTCCAGGCTGAAAAGGCTGTCCTGCAGTTCGGTGCTCATGTGCCTTCCACCTCCTTGACCTCGGCGCTTGCCAGTGGCGTTCCGGCGAGCGAGGCGCGATAGTCCGCCAGCCGCGCGTCGAACTCCTCCAGCCACTGGGCGTCCACGAAAGCCTTGATGATGCGGGCCACTTCATAGGTGCCGGTTTGTCCCTTTAGCCTCTTCAGGAAACCGAGCTCCACCACCTTCTTGATGTCGGTGCTTAGCCTGTCCAGGATGCGGGCTTCGTTGCTGGATTCGGGCAGAAAAACCGAGACCATGTCAGCGATGTCCTGCTCGGTCATGATGAGCCGGAGCTCGCTGCTGTTGGTGTCGAATTCCAGTAGACGGGCGCGAAGCAAGGCCAGCAGCAGGCTGACGTTGAAGGTCAACTGGCGGCGCGGGATCAGCC
The DNA here is from genome assembly GCF_018613855.1 of Arthrobacter sp. ISL-30. Taxonomy (GTDB): domain Bacteria; phylum Actinomycetota; class Actinomycetes; order Actinomycetales; family Micrococcaceae; genus Arthrobacter. Next base: position 45,349 of record NZ_JAGGPK010000017.1, on the reverse strand, counting down.
GGGGCAGCGTGCCGTCCGCGTCCTCCCGAGACTTCAGGAAAGCGTAGCCTTCCGATTCGTCGAGGATGAGGTCCAGCCCCAGCACGGCGACATAGTCCCGTACGTGGGAGGTCAGGCCCAGCAGGGACTGCCAGATCTTTTCATCCGCTTCGGCGTAGACCACGCCTTTGAAAAGCCTGGTGACGACGCCGGGAAGCTCCTCGGGCGTCCGGGTTTCCGTTTCTGCTCCGGGATTCATGCGGGCCTTCCAAAAATGATCTGTTCCAGGGTAGCTTCGCGGATGCTGCCGTCGGGCAACTGCCAGGACAAGTGTTGCGATGCCTCAGGGTTGATAGTGGCCCAGTCGGATTCCGTGGCCAGCTGGTAATAGGCGACGACCTCGGCCAAGCCCTGCGACAGGGGATAGGCGTCGGTAATTTCTGCCAGAGTAGCCTGCTCCTCCTCGGCGAGTACGGCGTCGATATTGGATCTGAGCCGCTCCTTGTCCACATGGAACTGGTTGAAGAGGGCGCCGGCGTCCAGGTCCGCGTCATCGGCGGCAATGACGTCGTCATCGACCAGAACGCGCGTGCTGGGTTCATAGAGGGGTCGCTCAAAGGGCAGCGCGACGTCCACGGATGGCGCGGCGATGTCCATGAAAACTCCCGACGGCGGTCGCTCCCGAGTGGACAGCGCAGCTGATTCGATGCTGCGGATCAGCTGCATGATGCGCTTGTTCTCCAGGAACACCTTGTCGTCCAGGAGCCGTCGCATTTGCTGCGACAGCTGCCGGACGGTCGCCTGGGTCTGTTCGACGGCGGGAAGCCAGTCTTGCTGGAGGTTCACTACTGTATGCAGGTTGTCGAGTTGTGCGAGGGCTTCGATCTGGGTTGCGCGTTCCAGCAAGTCCCGGAGTTCGGTGCGTGCCTGCGGGGACATCAGGTAGTCCCAGAAGCCCTGGAAGGTCCTGCCCTGGAGGGAGCTGCTGATGTCCTGCTGGTTTTCGAAAATCGACTGAAGCAGCTCGCCCTGGGTGCCATCCCACGTGGCGATCTGCTCCCGAACCTGCCTGTCCAGCTTGCGGAAATTCTGTTCGACCTCGCGGAAATCTGAGAGCAGATCCTTGGCTAGAGCTGTCAGCTGCTGGAAGTGGTCCAAGGCTTCAGGAGCGCTCATGACCTTGACGTTGCCGTCCCGGATCCGCTGCATCTCGGCGTCGAGCTCGTCTCGCTGGCGCTGGAGTTCGGCGAGCCGAACCTCGGGGTCCGTTTCGGACTGCTGGACCAGCTGCTTGAGGACCGCGAAGATGCTCGTCAGCCTGGACTGGGTGGCGACGAAGTCCCGGCCGCGCAGGTTCTCCACCCAACGGATCACATCTTCTGCCGCAGGGGTCAGGTCATAAACGGGCTCGTCCTGACCTTGAACGTAGTACTTTCGCAGCCATGCCTTTTCGGGAGCGGCCCAGTCGTCCAGGTATTCCGAGGCCTGGCGCGGAAACTTGTCCTCGCCCTCTACGTCCCGGAGCCCGAACAGGACGTCGTCGAGGATGTCGATGAGTTGCTGCCGGCCTATGTTGCGCTGGTTGGGGCCTGTGAAGGCCGCCATGAAGAAGGTCAGTGCCAGCGGGGCGTTCTGGGCGCGGAGCAACGACCAGCCTGCGTGGTTCTCACGCAGGGAGTTGATTGCGTAGTAGTCCATCATGTCCCTCGATGCAGCGGACTGCTTGTGTGGCTGATTGACCACAACGGTAACCGGGTGTCCCGGAAGTCCGCGACTCGGACGCCCGTACCGTTCCTCCATTACGGATGTGCCAGGCACGTACCACGTCTACAGCCGTCGGGCTCTAGCCGATCTTGCTCCATGGCTGGCAACTGCTCGACTCGAAGACTTCCCCATTCACGAGAGTAACTGTTGCTACACCTCGGACGATGTTGTTGTCCTTGATATCCGCATCGCTTCCGGTGCTGGTCATCCAGGCGTAGTAGCAGCCGACGGAGTTTGTGCCGTCGGGCCCCGCTGTCGTGTACACGCCAGGTTGGACGTCGCCGCCGACCACGTGCAGGCCGTTCTTGATTTGGTTTGCGGCGACCTGTTTCTGAGCCTCGCTGAACTTCTGCTCGCGCGAGGCCAAGTCGGCTTCTTTGCCTGCCAAGGCTTTTTCCTTCTCGGCGAGCTGCTGCTCGAGGGTCTTCACTCCGTCCGCTGCCGATTGGAGGGTCTTGATCTGGGCATCCTTGTCGGAACCCGCGCTGCGGAGCTGGCTGATGGTTGTTTCGGCATCCTTGATCTTGCCCGTGAGCTCGCCGCTAAGCGCCGCATATTCCTTGGTTGAGCTGACGGCCGGCCGGGCCGCCAAACCAAGAACGGCTCCGGCGATCAGCCCAGCAACAAGAACTGCGGGAACTACGAGGCGCCCCCAGAATGGAACCCGCTTGAGCAGTCCTTGACGGGAGCGTATCTGACGGCCGGCCGCCGTCGTTCTCTCCAAAGTCGTGCTCTCCGGGAGCGGTGCAATATTCGGCTGCCATGCTGGCATTTCCGATCGTCCGACTGGTTCAGGTTCATCCGGGCCAGAGCCCGAATCAGGTGCGGTGTTGCTCATGATCTTTTATCCCCATTCATGATTTTTTGATTGCTAAGGCGCGGAATCTGGTGCTCGAGCCCCAATCAGCTGGAGCACCGGATCCGCCGTCGAACAGTTACTTCTTGATGCTTGAGCTGCTGCCCGAGCAGGACGCCATAGCGCTGGTGCCTGAGCCGCTGTTCTTCGCGACGCTCTGGCCGTCGACCAGGATTTCGCAGGTCACTGTTGTGGGGTTGGCGTAGTCGCCGGTGACGGTTACGGAGCCCATGCTGAAGCCCGTGGACGTGACGTCCTTGTTCCAGTTGCCCGTGATGTCCTCCGTGGACATGCCGCCCTCAGTCCAGTAGGAGACGTGTGCCTTGCCTGTGACGGTGACGACGTAGCCGATCTTGTGTTCCTTATTCAGCGAGTCGCTCACGCTCTGGGCCGCCGCGCTGATGACGGCAGTGACGATGATGGCGACGATGACGGCGAGTACTCCCAGGATGAGGCCCGCCGCTGCGGTGCCCTTCTTGGAGAACTTCCTGGTCAGGCCGATGACGCCGAAAATGACGGCGAGGGGGCCGAGGACAAAGGCGATGAAGCCGGCGATCGGAATGATCGAGAAGACGATGGCGAGAATGCCCAGAACGAGAGCTGCAGTGCCGAAGCCGTTGCCCCGCTTTGATTCGGGGGCCGCCGGGACGGGTGGTGCTGTGCGTGCGAGTGGTTCCATGACAGATCCTTAGGTGGAAGCGATAGTGGAGAGAACAGCAGCCGCCGTCGAAGATCTGCCTCATCTGAGCCTCAACATTCAGCGGTTTGCTGTATGTGGGCAAGGCTAGGTGTGGCCTAAGACATTTTCTGTGGAGGAGTAGTCATTCACTTTCGGGCTGGCTCACTGGCAGAGCCCTGGATAACATAATTGTTCCGGACGCGGTATAATTCTGTTATGGCTCTGAGTACGGTGGAAGTCGCCCAACGCCTGAATATCTCCGAGCGCCGAGTACGCGCTCTCCTGAAAGACGGCCGCATTCGTGGCCAGCAGGTGGCTGGCCGATGGATCATTGAAAATGCAGATGCCGCCAGTTATAAACCTGGCGGAATTGCAGGTCGGCCCCTCTCGAAGCGGAGCGCCTGGCAGTTCATCCAATACCTACCGTACGCTGTCCGGGGAGACAGGCCGCCCGATCTGTCTCCCGTTGACTGGCAACGCCTGCGCCAGCGGTGGCAACGTCTGCTGGAATCAGAAGATCCGGCGGTTCTCGTCCGTTCATTGCTCGCAAAGCGGTCCGACAAGGTTGAGATGTCGTCCAATCCTGCTGATCTCGTTGAACTGCGACGAGACAACCGAATCCGGCTCTCTGGGGTCTCCCACCCCGCCTCCGGACTGCTGTCCAACTCAGAAGTAGAGGCGTACGTGAGCCGCGATAATTTTGATTCTGTCGTCCGGGACTGGCTGCTTGTAAAGGCACCGATGGGCAGTCGACCAAACGTCGTGCTACATGTTGCTGAGGAGCTGCCGGAGGAAGTCCCGCCGCTCCTCGTCGCGGCCGATCTAGCCGAACGCCCGGGCACACGTGAACAGGCCGCCGCCCGCGAATTGATCGGAAGCGTCAATGCCCATTAGCCTGCCCCCGATGCTTTCCGACCAGCGCGAGGCCTGGGAAGCGGTCTTTGAAATCCACGCCACCATGCCTCGCGGCTGGGTCCTTGTTGGGGGCCAGGCCGTCTACCTTCATGCAATCGAACGCGACGCCCCTATCGTGCGTCCGACTAAGGACGCCGACTTCGCGCTGGACGTCAGGGCATACCCAAGCATGCTCAAGGACTTCACTGCGGTCCTGGTCAAACTTGGATTCGAATCCGCCGGCGAATCACTTGAGGGCCACCAGCATCGCTGGCTGCGCGGACCCGCTGTGGTGGACGTCCTGATACCGCGGCATCTGGGGGAACGGGCTGCAAAACGCCGCGGCGTCACCGGTGGAACCACAATCGCCGCACCAGCTTCCCAGCATGCCATAGACCGGTCCGAAACCGTCGACATAGCGGCCGACACTGCTTCAGGACTGGTGAATCGGCCAACCCTGCTCGGCTGCCTGATCGGCAAGGCGGGTTCTCTGACGATCGTGAATGACCCTGACAGAGAACGCCACATCACTGACTTCCTGACGCTTGCCGCCGTCGTCCGAGCGGGGGACTTACGTGCAGCCGACTTGGGTCCGGCGGAGCGGGACCACCTACGGAACATGCTCGGACATCTGTCAAACAACCAAGAGTTGTTCTCCCTTGTGCCGGAAGGTGAGGCGGGTGTAGAGCGCCTACGCCTGTCACTGACCTGAGAGACTACGTGGGTGAAGGCTAGGAGCAGGACCTGATCTGCCGAGCTAGGTCAGCACCCTTCGTTTGCCCACGCTGACTGCAGCCTGCTACTTCTTCGCGGGGCGCGACTTCGGTTCCTTCGGCGGCAGCTCCGAGACATAGCGGAAGGCCTTTGCCACCCAGAACCTCTCACGGGCTACATCGCCGTCGCCCTCCTCGTTCCACATCTCAGGCAAGCCGACGTAATCACCCATGGGACGCTCCGCGGGGCCAAAAGGCAGGGTCCGCTCGGTCGATTCGAGCTCTGCCCGGTCTGCCTTGGAAAGCCGGATACCGATAGTGGGGCCGAACAAGCCGGCGAACATGTTGCCATTCACGAAGGCACCCAAGTTGCCGAACATCGGCTTGACGACGACCTCAGGGTTCGTCGGGAGGACGGAGCGGAAATGCTCCTTGTCGGCGTCAGACGGCTTGGGAATCTCCATGTCCAAATCCTCTTGATTGGGTAGTGAAAGGAAGCGACTCGACCTGCCTGCAGTGTAGGGCGTCACGGGAATGGTCACCAGAGGAGCGCTGCGCTGGTTTCGACAGGCTCGGTTTCGACGGGCTCAACCACCGGAGGCCCACGGTGCTTGCCGACGGGCCCAACCAGCAGGGACGGTATAACCACCTAAATGCCGCCCATTCACCACTCATTTTGAAGTCCGAGGACACCTAGTTACATGGATGTAGCCATAGCCTCTTTTTGGGCAGTCACGAGGCCCAAAATTGTCACAGGTTTGGCGGATGATGGTGCCTGGAGGGGGTACCAAATCAGGCCTCTTTGCTGCCGGACCAGGTCCGGCTCATTACCGACGCGGTGCCCCCCAACAGTGCGTCGGCGGGGCTGCCGGGACTAGCTATCCCGGCAGCCCCAACCCATCACCAAACAGCCATGCCAGCCCCCACTGGTATTGATGTAGAGAAAGCCGGGACTAGGTGTTCGAACAGGAAGTGCGGCGAACATTGGACTATGTTGCGCGCGGTATCAACGTTCGAATCGTCGGAGCTTCCGGGAGCGGTCGCTCCACGGTCGCGAGTCGCGTCGTCGCAGGGCTGGAAAGCGCGGGAGTGAAGGTCTACGTCATTAGCGGCGTGCGCTCACTGCGGCGGATCGCTTTCGCCGGCATTAACTCCCTCGGATTGGACCTCCGGATTGGTCCCACAGGAGTTATCGGAGTAGCTGATACGCTCTCAGCCGAGCTGGTTGGAGCAGGGCAACGAGTCCTCGTTATCGACGACGTCGAGGCCCTCGACAACGAGTCGCTGGCCATCCTCGATGCGGTCCTTCTGCGGACGAAGCGGCCAGTGGTGGTGACCATGCATGATTCGCCGGACACGTTCCTGGGCCAGCTCTCCGTTCTTGGCCGCTCGTCCGAAGCCCAGGTCCGATTAAACCCCTTGGGCTATGAGCAAGTCAGCACAGTTATCACGGAGACCTTGGGAGTTTCGGCCGATGCCGACACTACAGCCCGAATTCTTGCCGACTCGGCCGGAAACCCACGACTGGCGGCCAGAATTGCAGAAACCGCAGCACTGAGCAAACTCCTTGTTCTGGATCAAGGCAAATGGCGCCTCAACGGACGCACGCTTTGGAACGATCACCTGCACGGCACCATTGAGACCCTCATCCAAGGACTCAAGGCCGAGGAACTCACAGGCCTGCACACGATGGCCCTTACAGGGGCGCTGCCTTTGGACCAGCTCAAGCAGTTAGTCACCTCAGATGTGCTGGAAAGCCTTGAACGGCGCGGCTTTGTTGCTTTCATGGACCACGGCGGCAATAGCATCTGGGCGGCGCCGAGCCCTCCACTGCTTTCCGACTACTTCCGCGAGGGTCGCACTTTCGTGGACCGTCGGGCCATTGCGGCCCGAATTGCCAACATCCTCAAGGATCCTGCCCACGCAGCACCTCCGGACGTTCATGCCGCTGATCGCCTTGCCGAATCGTTGAAAACGCTCCGCCGTGAGCGAGGCGCTGAGATTGCCAGCGCCCGCTTCTTCGGCGAGCAGGTCAAGTTCCGGGAACGCCGCCACTTCGAGCGCTGGGAGGCGGAAAAGTCGACGTCGAATGCCGTTGCCTTCCTTCGCGTCTACTGGGGTGCGCCCATCGATGCCGCAAGGATCAGCCAAGTGTTCAACGAAACCTCAGTGTTGGACGCCGATCCAGCCGACTATTTCTTCTTCATTCTGACCAAGGCATTGTGGGCCATCTACTCAGCTGATGACTTCGATGCTGCCACCGCCATTCTTAGCAAGTTCGGCTCAGAATTTCCTGACTGGGACGCCCAGGCAGAGGCGGCGGCGCTCTTCCTCGAAGCCTCCTATCATGGCGTGCCGAAGAACCTGGACCGCATCCTTGAGGGCCTGCCTTCCGGGCAGGAACAAAACGGCGTGATTGCCTGTATCCGTGCCATGCTCGGGCTCTATCGGCTTGATGCCTCAGCGGCCCTCCACGCGATTGATTCGGCGGATGGTTTTGACCTCATTCCGCACCTGGACCCCTTCATACGCGGGTTGGGGCTGTTCGCGGGGGGAAGGATCGACGAAAGCCTGACCATCGCGCTTGAACAGCGCGCAGCAGCCCGCCGATGCCTGGACCACTTCGGCTTCATTTCCAGTAGCTACGTGACGGTGCTGGCCCTCATCCACTACGGATACTTGGACGAAGCCGAACACGTCATGAACAGCGTCTTCGCCTTGGGCCGACCGGGATTCCTGGCGGACTCCCTCCACGACGCACTGCTGAGACTTTATGGACTGAGGGCAGCAATGAGGGGAATGTCTTCCCTGCCCTCCGTCTCAGCGCATGTACGCCGCCCCGGCTCCGAAACCGGTGCCCTTCCGGGAATGGCCGCTGGATTCCTCAACCTCCTGGCGCAGCGTCCCCTCGATCCGGCCGTCTTCGAGGAACAGTCGATTGCCATCGTAGAGCAACAGCTGAACCGCGGGTATGTACTGGAGGCGGCCCACACAGCCCTTTTCTTTCTCTGCGTCCTTCCCAATTACCGCGTTCGCGAGTTGCTCCGACGCACACTCCACGACCGTGATGTACGGGCGCACGACCAGTTGCTGGTTGTAGCCGGTGCTATTGTCGACGGCGACTACAGGTTCCTAAATATTTGGCTTGACCACTACCAGCCGGATGCAGACCTTCAGCTGGTGCACATGCTCCTCAAGGGAGCGTCTATTCGCTGCCTTTCGCTGGGCGACGTCGATTCAGCCGAGGACATAGACCGGGCCGCGGCCACCTTCCGGTCACGTCATCCAGCCAACGGGAAGATACTCTCCTTGACCGGCGGTTCGTCGCTGCCGCTGACCGCCCGGGAGGCTGAAATAGCCGCCCTGGCCGGCCACCGCAGCAACGCTGAGATAGCCGATCATTTGGGAATCAGCGTGCGGACCGTAGAGAATCACATCTCCAACGCACTCAAGAAGACCCGGACTGCTTCACGCAACAGCCTGTTCGAGCTCGTGCGGAATTCACCCGCTGCACAGTAAATCCACGCGTAGCCGAGGGCCTATGCGATCAGGGTATGCAGATCAACGCCGAAGATGGCCACGAGCGGCCAAAGCAGGATCGCTGCTAAGCCTTCCAGAATGTTGCCAGGAATATTCCATGCCACAAGATAACCGTGAGTGGCGGCGACTATCACCCCGATGGCCAGATACACGAGGCCGATCAGACTAGTTCTGCGCCTGCCAATTGTGCGTATCATCGCGCTCTCCTTTAGGACGGTCGGAATTGCTTAGGACGGCGGATTTGCTCACGCTTCTTGATCAGCGCTTCGAATTCCTCGTCCCACGTCCTAGCCAAGTACCTGTCGTATTCGCGATCCTTCGGAATGAAGTCGGGAGGGGCTGGCTTTGACTGGCCGGGGATGACCTTCGGGGGTGGTGCGGGCGTAATTGTCCTTACAGGAGGCCGTGCGGCAATGGTCCTCGGCGCAGGTGTCGCAGGTGTGGGGGCGACTGTCTGCGGGGGATGCAGACGGCGAACTTTCTTCGGGCGGTTGCCAAGGATGACGAAGAGCAAGAGCGCGATGGGTAACAGGAGCAGCCATGGATAGGTGACGACCAGCCAGACCGGGATCAGCAGGAGCCAGAACACGCAGCCCGCGCCCAAGCTCTCGGACTCTTCCTGCTTGTTGCTCATTCACCTCACCGCCGCGACGGATTTGTCTGTCATTTTATCGCGATCCAGGGGTTTATCCCTAGAGCATCCGACGCGGCGATAGGGTCTACAAGCTCGGGAATATCCAGCCCGTCCCAGATCAGATAACCAACTCGGACACGGCAGGTACTACGAGCCTGCCGCCGCTTGCTTCGCCGAGGACTCATACTTCCGCCACGCCAGGAGTCCGGCCAGCACAGGCAACAGCACGTTCAACACGACGACGCCGAACCCTGGCCGGAGCTGCGACGTTGAGCCAGCCGGGACTTCATCTTTGATGACTGTGAAGAAGTTCAGCGGACCGAGCTGCAGATGATAAGTCCCTGGTCCCATTCCGCCCCCAAACTGGACGGCGGCAATGAGCACCAGCGTCGTCGTGATGAGCAGTCCGAGTGCGAACGACAAGAGGACCGCCCTACGGATGAACACCCATCGTGAAACCCGTTTCGGAGGGGCTTGCATGCTACTTCCTTTCCTGGAGATCAATGCTTTTCTGAACAGCAGCTGACGGTTCATTTGTGGTGCCCCGATCGCCCCATCGGAAGGATTCGATAAGGGAAGGGATGCAGATCATGCCCACGGCCAAGACGCCCATGGCCGGCCCCGCTGTGAGCACGTTATCGAAACCCACCGACGTTAAAGCCTTCGCCACCAGGAACAGGGAAGCCCCTACGATCAGCATGCCCAGGGACTCGCCAGCGCCTGTTTCATCTCCAGGTGTCAGCACAAATCCAGTGATGGCCGCGGTGACCCCGGTGAACGTAGCGAGGCCAAGCCCCGCACCGAAGATCCCCGGATTGCCTGATCCAATGGACCAGAAAACGAGCGCAGGGGCGGCGGTAAACAACGCCATGAGCATGCCACTGAAAGTAACTGCCAGTGCCCAACTGCCGGGACTCCGTCCCATGACCCTGGCATACGGCGTGGACCGATTGCTCATGCCGCGCGCGAGCAGCGGCGCATACGCAACGAGAATGGCATTGACCAGCAGCGCATTGTCCAGGAACGACGCCCGCAACCCACTGTCCATGTTCTGGTGGACCAGGGCCAGTGCGGCCTGGATGACCAAGGTACTCAACACCGCCGCCTGCACCCTGCGACGCCTGGCCAGCCGGGTAAATTCCAGTCTCAAAAGGGGGAACCGTTCCTTGCCCGTGAAGGCAGTCCCGAGCCGGAGAACCCTGCTTGGGTCGTGGCGCACCAGCGCGAAGTGCCGCCAGAGCACGGTCTCTACAGCGGCCGCCGCAAGGAGCCACGCCACGAGGATGCCGACGTCGAGCGCTGAATGCCGGACCGAAGCGGTGACGAGTACGGGGTAGCCGAGCAACGACGCAAGCGGGAACTGGTTCTCCCCGCTGGCGGTCAGCGTCAGCCGAACAACTTCGGTGGCCCCTGCCAGGGAGAGCACCCAGGCGAGGGTGCCCAACGCCTGCGCGTGGGCCGCGAAGTTGACGCTGATCCTGCGCAGGACAGTGCGGGCGACGACGAACGCGGCACGTCCAGCAACCGTTCCGACGAAGACCGCGCAGCTGGCCACGAAAACGATCAATGCCGGATCGGCGACGCCACCGAAAACCGTGAGAAGCGCAGGAACAACAATGACCAGCTGAGCGAGGGTGAGCACCCAGCTTGGGATGCTCCAGCCCAAACCGAGGGCCCGATCGGACACGGGCATCGAGCGCCACCAGGCCATAACCGCCGAATCCTGGGCGCTGGAAGCGCTGAGCGTAATGGCCACGAGCATGCTCAGGAAATGGATGAGCACAAGGGCGAGGCCCAGGAAGGCTGGCGCCGTCGGTATGAACTCTTCTGATCCGGCAAGCAGCAGTAACCCGATGATGGAGAAACAGGTCGTTCCAATGGCAAGGAACGCCGCTGCTGCCCAGGCCTTGCGCAGTGGAAGCTTCATCTTGGCCAGCCACGACTGCACGAGCTTGTCCGCCACTTCGAATGCCTCACTGATCATTTCCCGCTCACGATCCTGAAGAAGGCATCCTCGAGTGAGCCGCTTGGCGAGATCAGCTCGGCCACAGTCCCGGACGCTTCGAGCAGGCCTTGGTTCAGGATGAGGATGTGTCCGGCGAAGCGCTCCGCCCAGTGCAAGTCGTGGGACGCGACCAGGACCGTGGCTCCGGAGCGGGCATGCTCAACCAGCAGGGATTCCATGCGCAGCATCCCGAGGGGATCCAGGCCGTTGCGCGGCTCATCCAGGATCAGGAACTTCGGAGCGTGGAGCAGGGCAGCCACCAGTTGGGTCTTCTTCCTCATGCCCAGGCTGAAAGTACTGATGGTGTCCGCCGGGGGAGTGAACTGCAGAAAATCCGCCAACTCCTCAGCCCGGGCAAGGGCCGCATCACGGCCTTCGGCGTCCACGTGAAGCCGGGCGGTCAACGCCCAGAACTCCCTGGCGGTCAGCTCCTCCAGCAGTTGCTTAGGGTCATCCGGAACCAGGCCGATGCCTCGTAGCACCTTCGGACTGCGACCCGCTACTTGGATCCCGTTGATCCGGATATCGCCGGCGCTTCGGTTTTGCAGGCCCATGACAGCCCGGATGAGGGTGGTTTTGCCTGCCCCGTTCGGTCCCAGCAAGCAATGAATGCCACCGGCATTCAACCGCATTGAAACCGGACCAAGGACGAAGTCTCCTTGCAGCACCACCAGGCCGTCGACGTCGACACCCTCCGCCGCGGTCATGGCCGCCTCTTCCAGATCATCCGGCCATCGGCGGTCCAGGGACAAAAGCTGTAGAGGTGGAGGAAGCCGCTCAGGTTGATCACCGGGGCGACGGCGGACATCTCCGGCACTGCAAGTAAGGCAAGGCCGATGAACTGGGCGCCGGCGAGGCCCGCAAGAGGGCCGGCGACAGCGACAGCCCGCTCCGTCGTCGGACCCAAGGAAGAATGCGCGACGCTAATTCGGAGGCCCCGAACGAGGACGTACTTGCTGGACTGTGGCGCGAGCAGATTCATGGCGGCCAGATGTCCGGCTTCGTGAAAGATGATGTGGCTGACCAAGGCGAGGAACAGGATGAAGGGGAGGAAGGCGTAGGCGAGTTTCCAGCCGTTGGCGGTCTGCCCCAGTCCCTGCATGGTGAAAACGAGGGCCAGGAGGCAGGACACGATCATTCCAGCCAGCAGCCCCCAGCGGGTTGCGCGAAGACAGGCAAGGGTCAGGGACAGCAGGTTTGGGGGATAGCGCCGGAGGGGCGGCCGCGGCCAGTCCAGCGACAGGAGTCGGGAGAGGGCCGTGATGATGTTCTGGCGCTGGAGCCTGGACAGGAAGCTGCGCCGGATGTGGAGAAGTGAATACCGTTCGAGGTTGTCGATGACGGCAGCGAAATCGTTCGTTACTCGGGTCGAATCCCAGCCATGCTCGGCAGCAATGAGTGAAGCGCAATCTTCCACGCTGGTTTTTCCGTCTACTGCCGCAAGCAACTGCACAGCGGGACCGTTCAGGCTAAGCCTGGTCCCCGTCAGCTGGTCAATGAGGAGGTCTCCTTCGAGGACAACCCCACGATTGAACGCAACCACATCACTGGGCCATAAATCGAGGTCTTCCTGGACAAGCATGTTTTGCTCCTAAATGAGCCACAGGACCGAGACGGGCTTCGCGTGAACTTGGGGACAGTTCCCGCGAAGCCCGCCCCGTTCGGGTTACCTGTAGCAGGCGGCGGTTACCTGTAGCAGACGGCTACGACTTCCAGCCACCGGGCTTCGCAATGGGCAACGTTGTTCCAGCCGCAGTTCGCCAGACAGAACGCCCAGGCGCTCCCGAAAATCATCAGGACCCAGCCAATCGCGGCGACGAAAACGGGCGCATCGTTTTCCACGAAAGCCGGCACTACCACCGGAGTTATTGACGGTTGCGAATACTCCATATTTGATACCCCTCGCTATTGATGACGGGAACCTCTCCCGTCGTCGTTTGGACCAGGCTCCGCCCAATGGATGGGCGGAGCCTTGTTGCCTCGGTGCTCGTGATGCAGCGGTGAAGATGCATTCCGGAGGGGCCGTGGATGGTGGCTCCGGCCGGGATACGAAGAGCAGACTATGGCCGGATTTCAGGGGTAGGTGGCGGTCATGCCGGAAGTGAGTGGGGGCGTGGGGAGATTGGGGGCTTGGTCGGGCGGGATGAGTGGCGAGACACGCCAACTCACCTGCTGTTCATTCACCGGCGTCGTTCCCATTGCGGGCGCCCGCGCCGCCTACGCGGACGAGCACGACGGTGGAGCCTCCTAACCGAATGGCGCTGGGACTGCGGCTCGGCCTGTTCAGGGAGTGCCCGTCGGGCGGTGTTCCGCCCACTGCGGACTACCGGACCGCGTTGTATGCGTTCACGCGGCCATATGCCCAGTAGGTGCCTGTGCCAGAAATCTTGTCGGCGGTTGATTCGACCTTTGCGCGGACTGACGTGTTAGTCGCGCCAGGCTGGGAGCTCCAGGCAAGCGCGGCAGTTGCAGCGACGATAGGTGAGGACATTGAGGTTCCGTTGCCGACGTCATACCCCTGGGAGCGGTTGTTCTGCGTCCCCAGGACGAACGTGTGGTTCGGGAAGGTGGAGTAGACGTTGACTCCGGGTGCTGCGACGTCCACCCAGCTGGCTCCGTAGGTTGAGAACGATGCTTTGGCGTCTGTGTTGTCGGTAGCGGCGACAGCAATGACGTTAGCGTATGCGCCCGGGTAGATCTTGGACTGATTACCGCCGTTGCCTGCTGCGGCAACGATCACCACACCTGCATTCCACGCATTCTTAACGGCAGTTTCGAGGGTGCGTGATGACGTGCGCTGTCCGATGCTCATATTGATCACCTTGGCACCGTTACTCACGGCCCAGTTGATCCCATTTGCAATGCCTGAGGTGGAGCTAACCCCGCTGTCGTTAAGGACTTTGCCAGCCAAGATCGTGCACCCCGGGCATACGCCGGCGACACCAGTCGTATTGTGGGTGGCGGCAACAATACCGGCTACGTGGGTTCCGTGTCCGTAATAGTCTTCCGCGATTGGGTCACCGGTCTTAGTTGCTGAACTACTGAAATTGGCGCGTGCCACAACCTTTGATGCGATGTCAGGGTTGTCGCTGGCGACACCTGAGTCGAGAACAGCAACTTTGATGCCGCTACCGGTCGTGACGTTCCACGCTTCGACGGCATCAACATCAGCGTCCTTCGTGCCCCCGGCAACAAATATGTCGCCCTTGGTGTTGGTGAATGATTGACCATCGTTTTGCAGGGCGTACTGGCGGGGGAAATACTCGTCAGCTGTAGCGGCAGTAACCAGCTCGTCCGGTTCAGCGTATTCAACTGCCGGGCTTCGCCCTAAGGCTCCGATGAGTTGAGATTCTTTACCGGGCGGTACTTTGATCAGGTGAGCGCCAGTGCTACCGATACTTGGACCCTCGCTGAGCCCATGCTTACGCAATACGCCGGGGGCCGCGCCGGCGTCGCGGAATTTCACCATGATTTGCCCGCTGATGGGTGATGAGTCGGTGGCTGCGTTGCCAGCGGCCGCTAAATTCAATGCGCCAAACCCCATGATTGCCGCCGTGAAACCAGCTATGAGCATTTTTTTCATAGAGTCATCTTGCTCCGCCCAGGACCAGCTAGCTAGGTACTGCAGGTTTCCGGCCTGAAATGGGTACGACGCCGACGCCCCCTTCGGCGCCCGTGTCACCTCGTGACGCGTCCCTGGGACGAATTTCTCCAAAGACTAGCCATCCAGCCAAAGATCTGTAGACTTAGATGCGTTGTCGTGTTTTGCATTTCGTAGTTCAGTTGTACGAGCGGTTGAAAGACCGTGTCTTTCTGAAGTAGCGGTAAGAACACCCACGCCGGAGGCCCGAAAGTCGGGACCACCTCCACCTTCAGTAAGGACAAAAATTATGGCTACAGGAACCGTCAAGTGGTTTAACGCTGAAAAGGGCTTCGGCTTCATCTCCCCGGAAGATGGCAGCCAGGACGTTTTCGCACACTACTCCGCAATCAACTCGGGCGGCTACCGCTCCCTCGAAGAGAACCAGAAGGTCTCCTTCGACGTCGAGCAGGGTCCCAAGGGTCCCCAGGCTGTCAACATCCAGGCTCTCTAAGCTTCGGATTCTAAAGAGCAGGGCCGGTCATTGACCGGCCCTGCTTTTTTCGTCCCTAAACCTACTGGTATAGGTTCGGCTTGATCTGGTCCGAGTCGATGTTCGTGGAGTCGTACCAGTAGAAACCGGTATCGATCTTCTCCGGAAGTTTCTCGCCCTTGATGGCTGCCACCGCGGCCTTCACCGTCTCGTAGCCGATTCCCACGGGGTTCTGGGTGACGGCGCCGGCCATGAGCCCTGACCTGATGGCATCAATCTGGGCCTTGCCCGAGTCGAAGCCCACAACGGTCAGCTTGCCCTTGAGGCCGAGCTCCTCAACAGCCTTCACCACACCGATTGCCGAGCCCTCGTTAGTGCCGTACATGCCCTTGAGGTTCGGGTTGGCGGTGAGGATTGCCTTGGCCGCATCTGCGGAGAGCAGCTGGTCGCCGCCGGCGTACTGGATGGCCACTATCTTGATGCCGGGGTGGTTCTTCTCGATGTACTCCTTGAAGCCATCGCGACGATCGTTGCCGGACTTGGAGGTCTGGTCGTGGCCGATAATGGCGATCTCTCCCGTACCCCCAATGAGCTCCGCCAGATGTTTTGCGGCCTCGGCGGCGGCGGCCTTGTTGTCGGTGGAGGCCGTGGTGGCGGGGATGGTGGAATCCACGCCGGAGTCGAAGGCAATGACGGGGATCTTCTTGGACTTGGCATCCTCCAGCAGGGGAGTGGCGGCCTGGGAGTCCAGGGCTGCGAAGCCAACCGCGTCCGGGGACTTTCCGATGGCCGTTGTCAGCATCTGGATCTGCTGGTCAACGTCCTTCTCGGTGTTGGGCCCCTCAAAGCTGACCTCGACGTTGAACTCTTGCGCAGCCTTGTCCGCGCCCTGCTTGACGGCCTGCCAGAACTGGTGCTGGAAGCCCTTGGAGACGATGGCGACGTACCGTTTGGCACCGCCGTCGGCAGGGGTGGACCCGGCCGGGGCTTCACAACCAGTGATGGCCAGGGCACCCAGGGCCAGGCCTGTTGCCGCGATGAAGGCGCGGCGCTTAAAGATGGACTTGCTCATGCGGTAAAACTCCTTTGTTTTCAAGCGAATCGAAGATTGGAAAGACTCAGCTTGGCCTAAGTGGTGCGCTCCTTCCGGCGCAGCATGTCCAGATAGACAGCCACGAGGATCACGACGCCGATTGCCACGTTCTGCCATTCCTGCGGAACGGAGATGACACGCAGGCCGTTGGTCAGGACGGACATGATGAGGGCGCCGATAACGGTTCCCACGATTGAGCCTTTACCACCTGCCAGGGAGGTCCCACCGATGACGACTGCGGCAATCGCCTGAAGTTCGTAACCCGTGCCTTGGCCGGGCTGGGCCGAGTTGAGCCTGGCCGCGATCATCACACCGGCGAGGCCAGTGAAGGCGCCAGCGGCTATGTAGATCCACAGCTTCCATTTGCGGACGTTGATGCCGGAAAGGGCCGTGGCTTCCTCGTTGGAACCGATGGAGAAGGTGTAGCGGCCCAGCAGGGTCTTGCTCAAGACCAGGCCCGCCAGCACCGCGGCGCCAAAGAAGATGAATACCGCGTTGGGCACCACCAGGCCGGAGATCGGCTTGCCAAGGGCCAGATTGGCGAATCCCTCGGTACTGGTGAAGTAGATCGGCTTGGTGCCGGACACAACCAGCGCCATGCCTTGCGCCACGAGCATGGTGGCCAAAGTGGCGATGAAGGGCGGAATCTTCAGGACCGAAATCAGGAACCCGTTGACCGCGCCGATCAAGGCGCCCATCAGCACGCCTCCGATCACGCCCGCCCAGAGGGGCATACCGAGGTAGGTGAGGACCACGCCCGTCATGACCGAGCACAGGCTCATCCCGGTCCCGACAGAGAGGTCAATGCCACCCGTGATGATCACGAATGTTGCTCCGAGGGCCAGAAGCCCAATGACCACGGTGGAAAGCAGGATGTCGGAGAGGTTGCTGGGAACCAGGAACCGTGGGTTCAGGCTCCCGAACAGCACCACCAGGACGATTAGCGAACCAAACGCCAGGAGCTGCTGGAGGGAGGACCGCAACCGCACCGAGAGGGTGCCGTCGCCGGGCGAAGGCTGCACTGCCTTTGTCCGGGGAGTGGGGGTGTCAATCAGGCTCATGCTGTCATTTCTCCTGCTGTTACTGGCGCTGTTACTGACGGGCGGCGGGTTGCCAGCTCCATGATGTTTTCCTGGGTGGCCTCGGCGTTTCCGAGGAATCCGGTGATACGGCCTTCGCACATGACCGCGATCCGGTGCGACATGCGCAGGATCTCGGGCAGTTCGGAGGAGATCATGATGATCGCCTTGCCGCTGGCGGCCAGCTCGTCGAGGAGTTTGTAAATCTCTTCCTTCGCTCCGACGTCGATCCCTCGGGTTGGTTCATCAAAGATGAGGATGTCGCAGTCTTTGACCAGCCATTTGGCGATCACGATCTTCTGCTGGTTTCCGCCGGACAGGTTGCGGGCGAGCTGATGCACGGATGGCGTCTTGATCCGCAGCTTCTGGCTAAATACCTCGGCAGTCCGGCGAAGTGCCTTGTCGTTGATGATCCCGCCGGGGGCGTTCTTTGCCAGCGAGGAGAGCGTGATGTTCTCCTTGACGTCGCGCTCCAGCATCAGCCCCAGGTGCTTACGGTCCTCCGATAAGTAGCCGATGCCGAATTTGGCGGCGGCCGCCGGGTTGGGGACAGCAACGCTGGCGCCATGAACTTTCAGTTCGGAGAAACTGGCGTTGTCGGCACCAACGATTGCCCTGGCCACCTCAGTCCGCCCGGCCCCCATCAAGCCGGCGAAGCCGAGGATTTCGCCGCGGCGCAGTTCGAAGCCGACGTCCTTGAGCAGCGTCTTGGTGCTCAGTCCCTTGACTGAAAGCACGACGTCGGAAGACGCCTCCGTCGCTGCCTCGACCGTTGCTGGGGACGGGCGCTGCTCCCCGGAAATCCGGCGGCCCACCATCAACGAGATGACTTCCTTCATGGAGGTTTGGGCCGTATCAACCGTGTCCACGTATTCGCCGTCGCGGATCACGGTAATGCGCTGGGAGATCTGCTTGAGCTCGTCCATACGGTGCGAGATGTAGATGACGCCGGTGTCCGGGGAAATGAAACCGCGGATGAGGTGGTGCAAGGTGGCCACCTCGGCGTCGTTGAGCGCCGCCGTCGGCTCATCCATGATAATCACCTTGGACTCGTGGCTCAGGGCCTTGGCGATCTCCACCATCTGCTGCTTGGCCACCGTCAGGTTGCCTACCTTTTCGCGGGGGTTCAGCCGGAGGTTGATGCGGTCGAAGAGGGCCAGGGCCTTGCGGTTCAGCTCCCTTTCAGTGAGCAAGCCGAAGCGGCGCGGTTCCCGCCCGATGAAGATGTTGTGCGCGATGGTCAGATCCGGCATCAGGTTGAACTCCTGATGGATGATGCTGATGCCCAGTTCCTGCGCGTGCTTGGGATTATCGGGCACGAAAGGCTGGCCGTTCAGCTTGAAGGTCCCTTGGTCCGGGGTGTAGATACCGGACAGCAGTTTCATGAGGGTCGATTTGCCGGCCCCGTTCTCGCCGACAAGCGCCAGGACCTCGCCGTGGCGGAGCTCAAGCTGCATGTTGTGCAAGGCCCGGACACCGGGAAAGCTTTTCCCGACGCCGTGGACGGATAGTAGTGCTGTCATTACGTCACTTCCTTGTGAATCAACGAGTAGCTCCGCTTGGCCGTGCCTTCCAGGATCTGGTGTTGCTCATCGAGGCTGAGCTCGTCTACCAGTTCCAGGAGCACGCCCATGGTCCGCTCATACGGCGCCCCCAAACTACTGACCGGCCAATCGCTGCCGATCATTAGCCGGCTCGGGCCGAAGGCCTCCAACGCCTGATCCCACAGCGGCCTCAGGGCCTCCGCAGTGTAAGGGACACCCGGCAGATGCAGCCCGGAAATCTTGGCAATGGAATTCGGAAGCTCGGCGAGTCCCCGGAAATCCTTCCGCCAGACCTCCAGCGCCTCGGCGTCTGCCAGGGGCGGCTTGCCCAGGTGGTCCAGGATGACAGTCAGTTGCGGCAGGTCACAGGCCAGGTGGAGGGTTGCGCCGAGGTGCCGCGGGAAAGCGTCCGGGACATCGAAGGCAAGGCCGTGGCGCGCCAGCAGCTGCAGCGACTGCCGCACCTGCGGCAGGTCAAGGAAATCGTCCCGGGGATCGTCATGCACCAAGTGCCGGACCCCACAGAAGACGGGGTGCCGAAGGAACTGCTCCAGTTCCTCTTCAGCCTTTGCCGGAGTATCGAGCGGGATCCATCCCACCACGCCGAGCACCCAGCTGTTGCGCTCCGCGACGGAAAGCATCGAGCGAGTGTCCGCGAGCGTGTCATCGGCCTGGACAAGCACGGCTCCCCGGACGCCCGCAGAATATAGGGTCTCTTCGGCCTCGGCTTCACCAAAGCTGCGGAACAGGGCTCCGTGCTGCGGTCCGAGCCAGGAGTAGGGGCGCTGAGCATTGGCGACCGTGGCGGCGTCGGTGTTTACTTCCCACAGGTGCAGGTGCGCATCAATCACGACTGACCGCCTCCAATGCCTCCCACAATTCCTCAGGCACTTCTTCAGCCATTCGCGCCGCATTCGTGGCCATGTGTTCCGGACGGCTCGCGCCCGCAGTCACGTTGACCACGGCGGGGTGCCGCAAGCCGAACTGCAGGGCCGCCGTCGGAAGTTCCACCCCGAAATCGCGGCACACCGCGGCAAGGTTCCGCGCCCGTTCCACCAGCGCCCGGGGCGCTTTGGCGTAGTTGTAGTGCGCGTCGTCGGGAACCTCGGGGCGCGCCAGGAGCCCGGAGTTGAACACACCAACATTTACGACGCCGGTGCCGAGCGCCATGCAGCGGTCCAGCAGCGGAACGCTGGGCTGCTCAAGCAGGGTGTAGCGGCCTGCCAGCATCACCAGGTCCAGGTCGGCACGCTCCACGCATTCCAGTGCAGCCTCGGCCGAGTTGGTGCCGACCCCGATGGCCGTGACGGCGCCTTCTGCCCGCAGTTTCTCGAGCACCGGCAAGGCCTGCGTGATGCCGCCTTCAAGGTCGTGCACATCGGGATCATGCAGGTAGACGATGTCCAAACGGTCCAGGCCAAGACGCTCCAGGGAACCCTCGAGGGTCAGGCGGATTCCGTCCTCGGTGAAGTCCCACACCCGCTTGGTGGTAGCCGGGACTTCGAAGCCCTCGTCGTCCATTCCTTCGGCGTCCGGTGCCGGTTCCAGCCGCCGTCCCACTTTCGTGGACACGATGAACTCCTCCCGGCGCTTGCTGCTAAGGACGGAACCGAGACGTCGCTCGGACAGGCCAAGTCCGTAGTGCGGGGCAGTGTCAAAGTAACGCACCCCTGCTTCCCAGGCGGCATTGACGGTTTCAGTCGCCTGGGCATCCGGAATGGCGCGGTATAGGTTTCCGATGCCGGCTCCGCCGAAGCCGAGCTTGCCCAGCGCCAGCCCTTTAACACTCGCAGTGCTCATGGCATCTCCCCAACTGGCATCTCCCAAACAAGGGGGATGCCCAAGTCCTCGCCAGAGTAGTCGTCTTCGATTTCCAGGAGCTCAGCCATGCGGGCCTGCCACGGGACGTTCGCCGGGTGGGCGGCCAGCGCGCGACGCATCTCTTGGTAGTTATCCACTTCGACCAGATGGAAGAGGTCCTGCCCGCTGCGCCAGATGCGCCAGTTCTGAACACCCGATTGCTTCAAGGCGTCAAGGAGCTCGGCGGGAATGTTGGCATGTGCCTCTTCGTATTCGTGCTCGGCGCCGGGCTTGAGCCGGGTGTGGAGGGCGATCGTGTCAGTCATGTCGGGTGACTTTCTTGTCTTTGCGTTGGGGCCGTCAGGATTTCGACGCCGATACCGCTGCCCATACCGGGCCTTCGGGGAAGCTGTAGTCGGACAGGGTCTGGGGGAGCATTTCGTTTCCGGCACCGGGGGACGACGGCGGCCAGTAGCAGCCGGAGTGGACGTCTACCGGGGTGACGAAATGTTCGTGGAGGTGGTCCACGAATTCGATCATCCGGCCTTCCTTGGTTCCTGAGACGGCGATGAAGTCGAACATGGACAAGTGCTGTACGGCTTCGCAGAGGCCAACGCCGCCCGCATGGGGGCAGACCCGGACGCCGAACTTGGCCGCAAGGAGCAGGATGGCGATGTTCTCGTTGACCCCTGCCACGCGGGCGGCGTCCAGCTGCAGGACCTCCAGTGAGCCTGCCTGCAGCATCTGCTTGAAGACCACGCGGTTCTGCACGTGCTCTCCGGTTGCCACCGGGATGGGTGCAACGCCACGGGCGATCGCCGCATGGCCAAGAACGTCGTCGGGGCTGGTGGGTTCTTCGATCCAAGCGATGTCGAACGGAGCCAGGTGTGCCATCCAGTCGATGGCTTCCTGGGCTTCCCACCGCTGATTGGCATCCACCGCGATCCCGATTTCCGGGCCTACGGCTTCCCGCGCCGTCCGGACGCGCCGGATGTCGTCCTGCAGGTTGGCTCCGACTTTCAGCTTGATCTGGGTAAAGCCGTCAGCAACGGCTTCCTTGGCCAGCCGCGAGAGCTTGTCGTCGCTGTATCCCAGCCAGCCCGGCGTCGTGGTGTACCCCCGGTAGCCCTCCATGAGGAGCCTGGCCCTTCTGTCGCCCCGGCCGGGTTCCGCGGCCCGGAGGATGCCCAATGCTTCATCTGGTGTGAGGGCGTCACTGATGTAGCGGAAATCGATCAGGGACACGAGTTCCTCAGGAGTCATACGGGACAGGAGTTCCCAGAGCGGCAAACCGGCACGCTTGGCCTTGAGATCCCACAAGGCGTTGACTACGGCGCCGATGGCCATGTGTATAACGCCCTTCTCCGGGCCGAGCCAGCGGAGCTGGGAATCATGGACGAGGTACTTCCACGTGCCACCCATGTCGGTGAGCAGTTCCTCGACGTTCCGCCCCAGGATGTGGTCCCGCAAGGCGCCGATGGCGGCTGCCTCCACTTCGTTTCCGCGTCCAATAGTGAAGACAAAGCCATGGCCCTCGTGCCCATCGCGGGCGTTCGTACGGATGACCAAGTACGCCGCGGAATAATCCGGATCCGGGTTCATGGCATCCGACCCATCCAGTTCCAAAGACGTGGGAAACCTGACGTCAAAGATGTCCACAGCAGAAATGACACTCATAGTGCTCCCTATTTTGATGACGGCGCGGGGTCACTTCTCCCCTCCGGCCCGAGTGCAGAGTCACATAATCGGCCGGGAATCTTCTCCGAGAATAAACATCCGATGTCTGCCTTGTCAATGACTTACTTTTCCGTAGTATTGGGAGAAACAAGTCCGCATAGCTCTGATGTTAGGGCTGCGCAGAAGGAGGAAAGATGCATTTGAAGTTTGCGCGAGTGGGTCCGCTCGGCGAGGAACGGCCCGTAGTGATCGCCAGTGGGAAAGACGGTGTGGAGCAATGGTTCAGCCTTGAGGCCTTGACCTCCGAGATCGACGGCGACTTCCTGGCCGACGACGGCGTGGGGCGCACCCGTGCAGCACTCGAGTCGGGCAGTTTGCCTGCCGTTTCCCCGGAAGGGCTGCGGATCGGTTCGCCGGTTGCCCGGCCGGGTTCCGTGGTGTGTATCGGGATGAACTACGTGGCGCATGCCGCCGAATCGGGCGCGGCTCCGCCCACCATTCCTGTCGTCTTCCTCAAGCCCTCCAACACCGTTGCCGGTCCGTTCGACGCCGCGCCCATCCCGCCGTCGTCGGAAAAGTACGACTGGGAGGTCGAACTGGGGATCGTCGTCGGCCGTAAAGCGTCATACCTTTCCACGACGGCCGAGGCCGAGGAGTGCATCGCCGGGTATGTGGTGGCCAACGATCTCTCCGAACGTGAGTACCAGCTGCCCGGAACGGCGGGCCAGTGGACCAAGGGCAAATCGCTGCCCGCCTCCACGCCCTTGGGTCCCTGGTTTGTTCCGGCGGACCAGGTCGACGCCAGAAACCTGGGCTTGCACAGTTGGGTCAACGGCGAACCCCGGCAGTCTTCCAGCACTGCGGACATGATCTTCGACGCCGCCACCCTCGTCCACCACGTGAGCCAATACATGGTGCTGGAGCCGGGGGATGTGATCCTCACCGGTACGCCTGAAGGGGTGGCCCTCTCAGGCCGCTTCCCGTACCTCCAGCCAGGCGACGTCGTCGAACTCGAAATCGACGGACTAGGCAGGCAACGCCAAGAGTTCTATCGAGCTCAAACTGACGCCCGATCGTCTGCTCGTTCCGCCTTGTCGAGCGGGATTTCCAAATGAGCGCCGAGTACGGCAGGGAGTTTGAAGGCCTTGTCGCACTGGTGACCGGAGGCGCGTCCGGCATCGGTGCCGCTATTGCCGATCGGCTGTCCGCCGGTGGCGGCGAGGTCGCCGTCCTGGACCTCAATCCGGCAGGCTCCCCGCACTTCGCCCTGGAGTGCAATGTTGCCGATAACGCCTCGGTGCGGGCCGCCGTCGAGCAGGTTGCCAGGAAGTTCGGACAGCTGGACGTGGTGGTCAATAACGCCGGCATCGGCGCGCAGGGCGACGTCGCAGCTAACGACGATGACGAATGGCACCGCGTACTGGACATCAACGTCGTGGGCATCGCCCGCGTCAGCCGCGCAGCCCTGCCCTACCTGCGCCAGTCTTCTTCAGCAGCGATCGTCAACACGTGCTCCGTTACCGCCACGGCGGGGCTTCCGCAACGCGCCCTATACTCCGCCTCCAAGGGCGCGGTGCTGTCCCTCACCCTGGCCATGGCCGCCGACCACATACGCGAAGGCATCCGGGTGAACTGTGTAAACCCGGGCACCGTTGATACGCCATGGGTGAGCCGACTGCTGGACTCTGCTGTCGATCCCGCGGCCGAACGCGCCGCTCTCAACGCACGCCAGCCGCAGGGGCGGCTTGTGGAAGCGGCAGAGGTGGCCGGCGCCGTCGCCTATCTTGCCAGCCCGCTGTCCGGTTCGACGTCAGGTATTTCCCTGGCAGTCGACGGCGGTATGCAGGGTTTGCGGCTTCGGAAGGAATCCTAAACGGCAAATAAACCCCGCCCTCGACCTCTCGACTGTCGTCACGGTTCACTGACATCATGACGGGTATGCCTATCTCCCTGCTGCAACCTGCCGGACTCGTCGCTAGCCCCGCTTTCAGCCACGTCGCCGTCGTTCCTCCTGGAGCCACAACCATTTATCTCGGCGGCCAGAACGGCGTCGACGAGACCGGATCGATCGTCTCCGCCGATGTCGCCGCTCAGGCGAGTAAAGCGCTCGACAACGCGAGCGTCGCATTAAAAGCGGCCGGCGCCACGCTGGAGGACGTTATCCAGTGGTTCGTCCTCCTGGACGAGGGAGCCGATCTCGCCTCCGCCTACGGCGCGATCGCACCAAAGCTCGCGCGGGATGGCGCTCCGCCGCTGGTTACTGCCGCTCGGGTCGCTGGCTTGGGGGTGCCCGGAGCGTTGATCGAGGTAAGCGCAGTGGCCGCTTTGCCTCCTGAAAGAGACGCTGCGCTCAAGGGATGACGCGCTACCTCGCACTTCTCCGCGGCGTGAACGTTGGCGGGCGAAGCGTCATGCGGATGAGCGCTCTTACGACTTGCCTCGAAGGAGCAGGGCTGACGAACGTCTCAACCTTCGGAGCGAGCGGCAACGTGTTGTTTGATGCGGATGGATCCTCGGCTCAGCTAGGGAAGAAGATCTCAGCGGCGATGCGGGACTGCCTCCAGCCGGGCAGCGAGCCATTGCCGGCGCTGGTGCTCGATTACGGACAGCTGCAGGCGGTCATGGACCGAAGACCGAGAGGATTTGGCGACGAGCCGCAGAAGTTCCACAGCGATGTGATCTTCCTGCTTGGGATCGACCCGGCACAGGCCATGTCGGCGATCACGCCACGTGATGGAGTCGACGAGGCATGGCAGGGAGATGGAGTGATTTACTTCCAGCGGCTCAGTGCCCGACGTACCAAGAGCTGGCTGAATAAAACAATGTCGTCGCCTCTCTACAGGTCAATGACTATTCGTAGCTGGAGCACTGTAGTGAAGCTCGAAGAACAGGTGCGAATGCGGGCGACACGGACGGAAGTCGGCATTAAACGGCTGGAAGGCTAGGGCGCAGCAACATTTACGAGTTCTGATCGACTGCCCGTCTCCAAGTCCTCAGTAAGAACCAGTGAACTGACTTGGGGGCAGTAATACTTATGTTCTCGTGCATTTTTCTCAAGCGGCGTCCAGTCGTAGACCTTGACGCAGTCAGTGTATGTTCCGCTTTTCGTAGTGACGGTCTGGCCGGTAGCAACGGTGTCCCGCATATCTTCTGCATTGCCAACGTAAAATTCCTGCCTATATGAGTCTCCGACGCGCTGCTCGGCCTTCATCCAAATGCCGGCCTTTGCCCCATCTTGTCCATGAATGAAGCTGCCCGAATGATTCAGCAATATCCCATTCCAGTAATTGTTCACATCTTCGCCGAAGTACCACACATCTCCGTTGCTATGCTGGGCCAGGTAGTCCCTGGTTTCCTCCACCAGCTGCCCGTTCTTGTATTCCTTATCCAAATAGATGACCGTCTCAACGCCCTCTATGCGCTTTGTTTCCTGCAGGATTTCAATTTCGATTCTCTCGGTGACTCTGCCTTGGTTGGTAGTCTCATAGGTCATTTTCTTGCCGACCGGAAGAGCGAAGTATTTATTGGTTATGTTCGTTGAGAAATCTGATGCGTTAATCTGCGGACTGTACTCTGCGGCCCTACTTCTTTTTGAGTTGTCGAAGTAAAAAAATACTGCCCCACCAGCAACCAGCAACAGGACGAAGAAGAGACCAAAGAATATTTTGGTTTTAGTTTTCATGACCTTTCCCACTCCTTCTGAGTAGAAATTCCTGTAGGGGGTCAGGGCACCTGTTGCTTGCCCATGGCCATAGGAAAAAGGTAGTGCAGTCGGCCCTGAACAAGAACCCATTGACGACCACAACTTTGTTCAGAGGCGCAGGACTACTAAACCGCCTGGCGCAGCCAGGATTCGACGCCGCTGATATGGACCGTGACGAGCGACCTAACGAGCTCTGCGTCACCGCGTTCCAGGGCGTCGGCAATCGCCTTGTGCTCGGCCAGAGTGTGGGCCACTGCCTTCTCCTGCGTCAGTCCCCGCCAGATGCGCGCACGGACTGTCCTGCTGGAAAGAGCCTCCAGGAGGCCGGTGAGATAGTCGTTGCCTGCAGCCTCCGTGATGAGGCGGTGGAATTCGAGATCGTGCGCAACGAGTTCTTCAACGGCGGTATTCTCATCGATTCCGTCCATGGTGGCGCGAAGGGCCTGGAGATCCTCCGGCTTCAGCTTGCCGGCAGCTATGAAGGCCGTACCAGGTTCCAGGATTCGTCGGACCTCGAAGAGCTCCAGAATCGAGCGGTCTTGGTGCAGGTCCACCACGAACGCGACGGCTTCGTTGAGGAGCTTAGCGTCAAGGCTTGTCACGTAGGTACCGTCGCCGCGGCGCACATCAAGCACCCGGATGAGCTCGAGCGCCTTGACCGCCTCGCGAAGGGAGCTACGAGACAACCCCAGCCGCTCGCTCAGTTCCTTCTCGGGCGGAAGGCGATCCCCGGCCTTTATTTCGCCTCGGATCAGCATGTCCTTGATCTTGCCGATCGCTTCGTCTGTGACAGCCATGGCTACATCTTAGCCGCCAATCATCCGATGTTTGGGTCAATCTTGTAGGACGCCGGGCCGAACTGGACTGAGGTGCTGGCAGAATAGCTGAATGGACGCACCCAAGCAGGTTCCCGCCGTCGAACTCCGCATCAGCATCACGGATACTGATCCACTTATCTGGCGGCAGGTAGTGCTCCCCGAGACTGTCACAATCTCTGAACTCCATGGCGCTATCCAGAAAGCCTTCGGGTGGCAGGACTACCACCTTTTTGGTGTTCGGGCAGTGGACCGTGAGGGCCGGCCGCGCGTCATAATCGGTGGCGACGACGACGTTAATGAGTCGGATACCGAGGCGGCCGACGACGTCAGGCTGCTGGAGCTCATCGATCCGGCGCAGCCAGGCACAGCCGTGGAGTACGAGTACGATTTCGGTGACACGTGGACCCACAGGGTCGAAGTCATCGGTCCGGCGAAGATCAGCGAAAACACCATTATCTGCCTCGATGGCGCGATGAGGGGACCGGTGGAGGACTCCGGCGGTACTGGCGGCTACGCGAACTTCATCAAGGTCCTTGGCAATCCCAGTCACCCTGAATACCTGGACGCCGCGGAATGGTTCGAAATGGTAACCGGTGAACAAGCCGAGGATTTTGACCCGGCTGCGTTCGACCTTGTGGAGATCAACGGGCGTCTCCACCAACTGGGCCGCAGGCTTTGGCCCGGCGATCCGACGTCGAAGGACATGGAATCAGTCTTTGCGCCCCTGCTGTGGCTGCTCCATGAAGCGGCGCCCGACGGACTCGAACTGACCTCCGCCGGCTATCTGAAGCCGGCAATAGTCAAACGTGCCATGACCGAACTGGGATGGGATGACGAATGGTTCGGGACAGGCCGCAACGAACGCAACGTCAATCCCATCCTCAGGCTTCGCTCCCTGCTGCAGGACTGGAAACTGCTGCGCAAACTGAAGGACCGGCTGACCCTGACTCCTGCGGGCCGCCGCGTTGCCGGTGATCCTGCCGTCTTGTGGGACTACGCCGCGGATTGCCTGGCCTTTCCTGCGCACCCCGCCGACCGTGTGATGACACAACTCTTGGTTCACTGGGCTGTGGAAGGGACCCCACCGCCCATTGAAAAGCGGGGCAAGATCATCCAGATGGCGCTTTACCAGGAGGGCCTTAGGGCACACGACGGCGGCGATATTCCCCTTGAATGGGTACACGAACTCAGCCGCGAAATCGGCCAATCCATGCGGTGCCTGGTGCTGAACGAATCGCCCAGCTGGATGAGCTCGCTCCATGGTGAGCTGTCCGACGCCGGACTCAGGTTCCTGCTCGACGTCCAGCGTCGGATGAGGGAGCGGGCAGCTTAGTCACCGGGGCGGAAACTGGCCGGGGCGGCCATTTCATTCGGTAAAAGGAGGGCTCTCATGACAAGGGTCACTCGTGCATTATCCCGTCGCTCAGCCTGGAAACCGGTAGTCAAAGGGGTGTTGCAGGAAACCAGATTTGGTAGTGGATCCCTGCTTTTGTTGACTCCATTCCCGTAGGCGCAGGGAGATCGGGAAGTTCCTCCACAGTTTCGTCGTTGAATCCAACAAAGAGCTGATGAGAGAGGGGCCGGAACCACCATGAACAAGGCGATCATCCAGTGCCCGCACTGCGGCAAGTCCAACCGTGTCCCGGCCGCCTCATCGGGCAAACCACGTTGCGCGAATTGCCACAACTGGCTTCCCTGGATTGTTGAGTCCGGCGAGAGCGACTTCCCTCAGGTGGCCGAACAGTCTGACGTGCCCGTCCTGGTCGACTTTTGGGCAGAATGGTGCGGTCCCTGCCGCATGGTTAGCCCCGCGCTTGACCAGTTGGCGACGGAACGGGCGGGCAGCCTAAAGCTGGTGCGCGTCAATGTGGACTATGCACCACGGCTCTCTGACCGGTTCGACATCCAGGCAATCCCCACCCTTGTGATGCTCGTCGATGGGAAAGTCGTATCGCGGCAGACAGGCGCCGCGCCGGCTCCCGCCCTGCGTTCCTGGCTGGACGGGACCCTCAGCAGTACTGGTTAGGCCCTTAGCAGTACTGGTTAGGGATGCCGGGGACCGACTGCGGAACCGGAGTGTTCGCGCCCTTCCCAAGCCCCCGGACAGTCCACCCCTCCGCCCGCCAGGCGGAAGCTTCCAGCACGTTCCGCGCGTCCAGCACCATCCGGCGTCGTACGAGTTCCCCGACGGCGGCCGGCGACAGATCGCGGTATTCGTCCCACTCGGTGAGCAGCAGCACGAGTTCGGCGCCTTCGAGGGCGCGCTTGGTGGAGGACTCGAAACGCAACTGCGGGTAGCGCATCCACGCGTTGTTGATGGCTTTGGGATCGGTGACCGTGACGTGGGCACCGGCGGCGGCGAGTTGCAGGGCGACGTCGAGGGCGGGGGAGTCCCGGATATCGTCGGTGTCCGGCTTGAACGCGGCGCCCAGCACAGTCACGGTGCGGCCGGAGAGGAAGCCATGGCACATGTCCTTCGCGACCTCGACCGTCCGCGTTCGCTGGCGAAGGTTGATGGAGTCCACCAGACCCATCCATTCATGAATAGAGCGGACGTCATGGGTCCGGGCCTGGGAACGGAAGGAGCGGATGTCCTTGGGCAGGCAACCGCCGCCGAAGCCCAGCCCGGCGTGCAAGTAGCGGTTGCCTATGCGCGGATCCATTCCCATGGCATCACTCAGTTCGGTGACGTCGGCCCCGGACGCGTCGCAGAGTTCGGCCATGGCGTTGATGAAGCTGACCTTCGTGGCGAGGAAGGCGTTCGACGCCGATTTGATGAGTTCCGCCGTCGCGAAGTTGCAGACCAGGCGCGGGATGCCGGCACCGATCAGGGGTTCGTAGACGGCGTCGAGCATGGCGGTGACCGGCTTACCGGAGGCGGCGCCCTTGCCGCCCGGCACCCCATAGATCAGCCGGTCCGGCACCAGCGAGTCCTTCACTGCCGTTCCCTGTCGCAGGAATTCAGGGTTCCAGCCGAGCAGGACGTCCGAACGACGCGCCAGTATGCCTTGGAGCATCTCCACGGTTCCCACCGGAACGGTGGACTTGCCAACGACGGCGGCACCCTTGGCCAGGTGCGGGAGCAGAGCCTTCGTGGCTGCGACCAGATAGCGGAGGTCTGCGGTATCTGAAGTCTTGGACTGTGGCGTCCCGACGCAGAGGAAGTGGACCTGGGCTTTGGCGACGCTGGCGAAATCCGAGGAGAAGCTGAGCCGTCCCGTGTCCAGGCCGTGGCGCAGGAGCTCGTCGAGGCCGGGTTCGTGGAAGGGCGCGAAGCCTTTGCCGAGCTGTTCGAGCTTGTGGAGGTCGACGTCGACGCCCACCACGGTGTGGCCCATCGAAGCGAGGGTGGCAGCGTGCACGGCACCGAGGTAGCCGCAGCCGACGACAGAGATTTTCATGGTCAATTCCTCACGACTGAGTGTTCACGGACAACTTCTTGGTAATGCCGCACCAGTTCCGCGCTCAGCACTGGCCACGTCCGTCCTTGGACCGAAGCGAGGGCCGCCGTTCCGAACGCGCGGCGCTTGGCGTCATCGCCCATCAGGTCCTGGACGTAATTGCGGAGTTCGGTGAGGTCGCCGGGTTCATAGAGCCAGCCGGTGCGGGAGTTTTCCACCAGATCCAAGGGGCCGCCGCGGCCGGTGGCGACGACCGGCACGCCTGAGGCCATGGCCTCCTGAATGGTCTGGCAGAAGGTTTCGAACTCGCCGGGATGCACGAACAGGTCGAACGATGCCACCGCCTGGGCCAGATCCTCGCCGCCAAGGAAGCCCGTGAAGGTGGCTTGGGGGAGGGCTGCCTCGAGCGTCTCGCGCTGCGGGCCGTCGCCGACAATGACCAGCCTGGTGCCCGGGACATCTGCCAGCACGGCGAGGTCCTCCACCTGCTTTTCGATGGCCAGCCGGCCCACATAGCCGATGATGCGCTCGCCTTCGGGCGCCACCGATCTTCGCCAGGCGTCGGAGCGCTTGGCCGGGTTGAATCGCGCGGTATCCACACCGCGCCGCCACATATCCACGCGGAGTATTCCGCGGCCGCGCAACTGGTTCAGCGCGAAAGTGGAGGGTACAAGAGTGCGGGTGGCCAGGACGTGGATGTTGTCCACCCGATTCCAGGCCCAGTTCTCCAGGAACGGCACGCCGTACCGCGCAGCGTAGCTGGGAACCTCAGTCTGGTAGATGGCCACCGTGGGGATCCCGAGCTGGTGCGCGGCCTGCACTGCCCGCCAGCCGAGCACGAACGGCGACGCGAGATGCACGACGTCGGGGGCGTAATCGGCAAGGATTCTCTTGACCCGATGCACGCCGCCCAACGCCACCCGCACGTTCGTGTAGCCGGCCAGCGGCACTGAAGGGAGGCGGTAAACAAAGGCGCCTTTGACGACGTCGGAAACTTCAGCGTCAGACGTCGACGGCGCAATCACCATCACCTCGTCGCCCCGCTCCTGCAGGTGGTCCAGCACCCGCAGGATCGAGTGGGTGACCCCGTTCATCAGTGGCAGGAATGATTCGGCAACGATTGCGATCCTCACGCATTAAGCGTGATCGCCGGGGCTGAAGAGGCGGGGGAGTGGGGGTTGCGTCAGGGGGAAGGTTGGGTGAACAGAGTGGTAAAGGCGCGACGGCGGCCTGGCTCACCTAGTGAGCGAGCCGGACTCCGGTTGTCCGATGAGTTGAGGCAGGCCGGAGGGTAAGCCCGGCGGCAATGACAGTCGCTGCAATTGTCGGGAAGCTCAACTATGGCGAACCTGTTTGGGAGGTGAGAGAAGTGCACGACGCCGCCTAACGAGCCATGACGGGACCGCCGAGAAGCCGGAACCTCCAGAGTTCAGGGGAGCCAGCCGGCAAATTGATGGGAGGCCTGGGCAACTGCAAAGACTTTGAACTTTGTACCGTTGCCTCGGACGTCGCATCTTCAGCGAGGACGCGCGAGTCTCCGGCGAAATGCAGCCATGCCAGCGCCAACACGAATGCCAAGACCAGACTCGGCCAATGACTCAGCACTTCGGTGGTTGGGCCATGTACCTCTACGCCGGAATGATCCACCTTGCGCATCATGACGTCCTGCGATTCTGCCAAATCGCGGGCGCCCCAGCGCCGAGCCGTGAGATGAGCGGATTGAAAAAGAAACCTCATGAACCCATGGCGGGCATGGCTTCGACGCTCCAAGATTGGCCCTGCCGCTTGCCCCTGTCAAGACGTTCAGGACAATTAAGCCAAACGTTCTAAAAACCCTGGACCGACCTCGGAAACCGCCCTCAAGCGCGGTATTTTCCCCTGCCGCCTGAGTTCCTACCTCGATATACTGAAAGGCACACAACTTCTCTGAGGAGTGAGGCAAATGGGTGGGGTGGGCGTCGCCCTCCTTCTGATCCTGGTCGTGGTCGGCATCATCGCGATCCGTTCCCTGATCGCCGCAACGACGGACTACGAGTCCTCCGACTACGCAACCGCCGACCAGACACCGGCCGACCTTGACCCGTGGGCCGATTTCAAACGCAGCCGGGCGTTACAGCGCAAGTGGAGGGCAGAAGACCTCAAGGCATGGCAGGCGGAGTTCGATGCGCTCGACATTTCCAAACATTCGGCCTCCTCGTCGGCACGACGTCTCCAGTAGTTTCGAGTCGGTGAGGTAGATGTTCTGGATATTTCTCTTGGGCTTGGCTGTTGTTATCACCTATCCATGGGTGGGTGTGCTGCTGGGTATTATTTTCGTCCTTATCATGATTGGCAATCACCCAAGGAATCCCCAGATCAGGAACCAAAGACCCGCCAGGATCCGCCCTACCGCGCCGCCCGCCAGGGTCCGCCCTCCCGTTCGCACCCCGCCCGCCGTCGTAGACGTGGATCCGTGGGCTGAAATGCGGCGGCTGCAACAACTGCAGCGCAATTACCGGAAGTACGACCACGACACGTGGGACAAGGAGTTCAACAGGCTTGTCAAGGAGCTTGAATCCGGGCCCTAGCTGCCTTCGGCGGGACCGGATATTGACTGCATTCGCACCGAGTGTGTCCGTACACTGAGCTTCATGGCATCCCGTATCAGCGAACTGGTCCTCAAATGCGCCGACCCCGAACGGCTCGCGCGGTTCTGGAGCGAGGTCCTCGGCTACGTCGAGCTCGACAGGGAGGATGGTGCGATCGAGATCGGCCCGCCGGACGCCGGGTTCGGCGGCCTGCAGCCCACCATCATCCTGAGTCCCAGCAGCGATCCGCGGATCGGAAGGCTCCCCCTGCACATCGACGTCAACCCCGTCGACAGGGACCAGGACGCCGAGCTGGAAAGGTTGCTCGCCCTCGGCGCCCGTCCCGCCGACGTCGGGCAGACCGGCCACGAGCAATGGCACGTCCTGGCCGACCCTGAGGGCAACGAGTTCTGCCTCCTGCGCAAGCGGCTTGAGCCCTGATTCGAAGCCATGACGGGCATGGCTTCGACGCTCTGCTTTCAGTGGCCTTTCAGTGGCCGATTTCAGTGTTCCGTAAGGATCTCCACCAGCGTTTCCAGGTTCGCCCGAGTAGTCCGGGAATGGGCCTTCTGAACGAGAGGATCGGCGACCTTTCCGAAAACACCGCCCAGGCCGGAGTCCGCTTCTATCCGGTTGGTGAAACGGGTTCCATCCCCTTCCGGTTCCGTTGTGAGTGTGATCGTGAAGTTCAGGTCGCCCTCACCACGTGATACTGCCCGCCGTGGCGGATCGAATTCGGTGACTTCAGTGGTCCAATCGAAGCGGCGTCCCAGGACCTTGCTCTTTCCTTTTGTACGGGTGCCGACTTTGACCGGTCCGTCATCGATCTGCTGGGACTCAATGATGGAGGAGTCCCAATCGGGCAGATGATTCGGATCCGATACGTAATCGAAAACCTCTTGGGGCGGCTTGGGAATGAAGATGCTTTCCTGGACGATGGGCATGGCCCCTCCTTTGGAGTGTTGATCCGTCGGAAGTCGCGGTCGCCCCAGCCCCGGGCCGTGAGATGAGCGGTTTGATTAAGGAATCACGCCGAAACCATGACGAACTTGGCTTCGACGATCCAAGATTGGCCCTGTGGTTCAACGCTGTCAATAGGCCTGAAACACCCACTCGGCCCCAAGCTATTCAAACCGCGAAGGGTCTCCCATTCCCCGCCGCACAACCTCGGCAGAACCACCCGAGAAGTCCACCACCGTCGTCGGCTCCGCGCCGGTATCGCCTGAATCAACCACTGCGTCAAGCACGTGGTCCAGCTCTTCCTTGATCTCCCAGCCTTGCGTCAGTGGATCATTCTGTCCCGGAAGCAGCAGCGTACTGGATAGCAATGGTTCGCCCAGTTCGGCCAGGAGAACCTGGACAAACCTGTGGTCGGGGATGCGCACGCCGACCGTCTTCTTCTTTGGATGCATTAGCCGGCGCGGGACTTCCCGGGTTGCCGGCAGGATGAAGGTATAGGCGCCTGGGGTCACAGCCTTGATGGCGCGGAAAACGTCGTTGTCGATCTGGACGAACTGGCCCAGCTGGGCAAAGTCCTTGCACACCAGCGTGAAGTGATGTTTGTCGTCGAGCTGGCGGATGGTGCGGATGCGATCCAGTGCCTCCTTGTTGCCCAGCTGTGCGCCCAAGGCGTAGCAGGAGTCAGTCGGATAGGCGATCAGCCCACCGGACGTCAGAAGCTCAACAATCTGGTTGATTGCTCGCGGCTGGGGATCTTCAGGGTGGACGTCAAAGTATCTGGCCATGCAAAGAGCCTATGGGGGAGGCGCCAATCCCGCAGCATCGGGGCGGAACAAGCGCCAGCGAATGTCCGGGCGTTCAGTCGTGCCTCAGAACATCCGGAAGCTCATCTACATATACGGTCAGCGGGGGATCGTAGTAGATCACCAGGACCTTCTCGCCAACAAGAAACTCACTGGTGCCGTCAAAGGGGTAGGCGTGATAGGCGCTGGTTCCACCGTGATAGGGAAGCATGACCTCGCCGATCGTCCCTGGCGCGACTCGCCCGGTCACCCGTCCGATCTTGCCCGTGAAGCTCCGATCTACATTCTTACGCATGAGGCGCATTCGTCGGTCGCCTGGCCCCGTCCTTCCCGTTCCGCAAGGCAGAAGAGATCGTCGGCAGGAAGCTTCCCACCTGCGACAGGATTCCGCCCACCATGTTGTTCAGGCCATCGCCGCCGTTCAGGACCGTCATGTGGTCCACGTGGGCAAAAGGCTCTGCAGCCGCCGAGACGATGGCTGGCATGTTCTCAGCGAGCTGCTGCGAAATAACGGCATCCTGATTGGTTTCGAGCGCCTCGCCGCGGGCCTTGATGCCCTCAGCCTCCGCTAGTGCCTTGGCCTTCACCGCCGACGCCGCCGCCTCACCCCGTGCCTTTGTGGCGGCAGCTTCGGCTTCACCAGTCACCCGCGTGGCGCCCGCCATCGCCGCCGCGGCGGTGGCGCTCGCCTGCGCCTCGACTTCCACCCGCCGCGCATTTGCCTGTGCCTCAAGCTCTGTCCGCCTGGCTCGCGCTTCCGCAGCGCTGATGTCGGCGGACTTTTGGGCTTCGGCCTCGGTTCGCTGGGCATAAGCCTTGGCATCGGCAGGCTTCCGGATGGTGGTCTGCAGCTTCTGCTCCTCCCGGTCCGCCTCCAGTTTGGCCACTTCAGTTTCCTGCACCACGACCTGCTGCCTGGCCGTGGCATCGGCCAGGGGACCCGCCTGCGCCGCATTGGCCTTCGCCCGTTCGGCATTTGCCTGCGCAGCCGACTGCCTGATCGCGGAAACGCTTTGCGCATCCGCAATCATTGCTGCAGCCTCGGCCTCTTTCTCAGACGCCTCACGGTTGCGGGTGGCCTCCGCGATGCGGGCCTCCATCTTGACCCGCGCAATATGGGGTGCAGCGATGTTTTGGATATACCCGGTGGGATCCTGCAGGTCCTTAATTTGGAGCGAATCAACCACCAGGCCGAGCTTTGCCATTTCGATACCGCTGGCACCGCGAACCTGGGACGCCAGTTTGTCGCGCTCGCGGATGATTTCCTCCACAGTCATGCTGCCAATAATCGAGCGCAAATGGCCCTCGAAGACGTTATACACCTGGCTTTGCATTTTCGGCTGTTGCCCCAGGAACCGTCGAGCAGCATTTGCGATAAAGGGCGGAGCGTCTCCAATTTTGTAGATGACAATGCCCTCCACAATCACCTGGATTCCTTGGGACGTCACACAAGAAACCTTTAGTTCAGTTTCATTGAGGGTCAGGTTCAGCGCCCTGACCGTCTGCAACCCTGGGATCACAAGGGCTCCCTTGCCCGTGACAATTTTGAAGTCCATGCCGTCGGCGTTCTCCAGAGTTGCCCGCGTCAAGCCGGAAATGATGAGGGCTTCATTAGGTTCCGCAACCTTCCACATTGCCTTTGTAGCAATCCAGACAAAGGCAACTACCGCCAGCGCGCCGATAATCCAGAAAATAAGCGGGAAGAAAGCTCCGAGGTCCTGCATGACGGTGTCCTTTCAACGTCATTGAACAGACACAGGGTCAGACCCCCCATAGGCCAGGTGTCGGCTCTGTACACAGTCTGATTGGGCCCCCGCAAAGAGTCCAGCAATTGTTCAGATCGCGCCTGAAAGCCCCTGCATTGAAGGCTCAGCGGGGCTACCGTAGAGACAGCCGCAACGCCATGGAAAAGGGGATCCAATGAATGCTCACCTTTCGCTCGAGGACGCCGGCTGGCGTTTCGACGGCGGTCAGTCCACCGACGGCGGCAGCACCTCCCACGTTGGCGACCTGCACGACGGCGGCGACCTCACCGGCGTCGGGCCCGCCCTCGCGGCCCTCATCCGATCCCTAGGCACCCAGCCCCGCCTCCTCGGCCTCGGGGAACCCATGCATGGCGAAGAGGAGTTCCTGCGGCTGAGGAACCAGGCTTTCCAACACCTCGTGGAGCATCAGGGCTACCGCTCCATAGCACTGGAGAGTGACTGCCTGGCCGGCGTGGAGGTGGATGTGTTCGTCGAGGCAGGGGCCGGCGAGCTGGAGGACGTGATGGAGTACGGCTTCAGCCACGGCTTCGGTGAGTTGGCGGCCAATCGTGAGCTCGTGTCCTGGATGCGCGAATACAACGCGGACCACTTGCCGGAAGACAGGCTCCGCTTTTACGGCTTCGATGCCCCCATCGAGATGACCAGCGCCCAAAGCCCACGCACGCCGCTGCTGGCGGTGTACGAATACCTGGCGAACCAGTCCGCCGTCGGACGCGACCCCTTCACGCGGGACCTTATCGAGGACCTCGTCGGGGAGGACGAACGATGGACCAATCCGGCAGCCATCATGGATGCCGCGCAATCGATCGGGGCTTCTCTGGAAGTCAGCCGGCTCCGGCTCATCGCGGACGACCTGCTGGTGATACTTGCAGCCGAGTCCCCGCGGTTGATTCAGTCCTCCTCGCCCGATGACTGGTGGCGGGCCGTCCTCAACGCCCGAACGGCGGCGGGGTTGCTCCGGTATCACGCCGAAACGGCTGATGCTGACCCCTCCCGGGTGGCACGGCTCATGGCCCTGCGGGACGTCATGATGGCCGAGAACCTCAAAGCCGTTTCCGATCACGAGGCGGAGCGTGGCCCCACCCTGGTCTTCGCCCACAATCGCCACCTGCAGAAGAACCTGAGCACTTGGCAGTTGGGCGAGATGTCGCTGGAATGGTGGAGCGCCGGCGCCATTGCCGCCGCCCAATCCGGTAGGCGATATGCCTTCATAGCTGGCGCGCTGGGCTCCGCCTCGCAGCACGACATCCCGGCGCCTGAGGAGGGCACCCTCGAGGAAGAACTTGGTCGCCTCCCAGGCGGGAAGTACGTTCTCGATGCCCGGAAACTCTCGACGGCGTTGGGCAACACGGTCATGGACCTCACCCTCCGCATGGACGCCCCCGAAGATACTGGCTATTTCCCCTTGGAGCCCGACCAGCTCGACGGCACTGACGGTGTGCTCTTCCTCAAGGAGATCTCCTAGCCGGACGGGTCCCGGCGTCGGGGCACTGGAGGAGTCCTAGCTCCGGTTCCACCGAAATTGGAGGCCACGGCAGGTGGTATTCAACGCGTCTTCCGCGAGATCCGCCATCTCCAGCACGATCGCATTGGACCGTGCGGGCAGCGGCGACGGCGGATAGGCGACCGATATGGCCAGCTGGCGATTGCCGTCAGCACTGCTGATGGCGATGGTCCCATAGCCGGGAACATCGCCGGGATGACCGTAATAGAAGCCGTTGGTGCAGGTGTCATTCCACTGGGACAAGCCCAAACCATAGTCGGCGTACACAAGGCCTTTCATCTCAGCCACCCTGGCCGGAGACAGCAGTTGGCCCCGCAGCAGGGCCTTGTAGAAGGTATTTACATCATCCACGGTAGAAACCATGCCGCCGGATGCGGAGCCGCTTTGCATCGGGGAGTACCCAACGTCCACCAGTTCGCCGTCGACCAGCGTGTAGCCGCGAACTAAGCTGGCAGGCGCCGGTCCGTCGTCGATCATGGTTGTGCCGCGCAGGCCCAGCGGACCCAGGATGTCATCCCGCAGCGCCTCAGCAAGTGCCTTGCCACGGAGTCGTTCAACGATCATCCCCAGGGCCACATAATTTGAGCTGGAATAGCTGAAGCCCTGCCCCACCCTCTTGGGCCAAGGCACCGTGCCGGCCAGCGCAAGCCGCTGCTGGGCGCTGAGCGGAGTGGCCAGAATCTGCCTCAGCGGCGCCGACCGCAGCAGGGGATCGTAAAAGTCAGGCATGCCGGAAGTGTGGTTCAGGAGCCTACGCACCGAATATGGTTCCGGCGGGTGCACGAGTTCCTCCAACTCGGGCAAGTACTTGGTCATGGGCTCGTCCAGCACCAGCCTGCCCTCGTCCACGAGCTTCAGCACGGAAACGGCCACCATGGTCTGGGTAATGCCGCCCACCTGCACCGGATCACTGAGCTGTGCAGGATCGTTGCCATCACGGCTCCTGACCCCGGCGGCATGCGACCACTCCTCCTGTCCCACTTTCGCCTTGATCAGCACTGCCGACGCGCCGGCCTCGAACATTTCCTGGCTGAACAGCTCGAGGATTGCCTTGAGTTCCCTCAGGGAGGACGACGCCGGAACTGCCGCTGTCTGCGGCGCAGTGGCCGTCGGGCTCGGGGGAGGGGAAGACGGCGGACTCGCTGCGGTGGGCGTTGGTGCGGTGGGTGGAGCCGTCGTCGTAGGCGGCAGGGTTGGCTGGGAAGGTGCCGGCTGCGGCTCGCCGATACAGCCGCCGAGGAGCACGCCGACCATGAGGGCGGCACTGCTCAACAAAGCACCCACGCGAATGGGTGATCCGTGGAGGCGAGCCGC
Source organism: Arthrobacter sp. ISL-30 (assembly GCF_018613855.1). Taxonomy (GTDB): domain Bacteria; phylum Actinomycetota; class Actinomycetes; order Actinomycetales; family Micrococcaceae; genus Arthrobacter. The sequence continues at coordinate 6,183 of NZ_JAGGPK010000017.1, read as the reverse complement.
AGCCATCTGAGAACCTTCCGTCTGCCGGTCCACAGCCGACGTAAGAACGCTGCCCCCGACACTTTTGATGCTCCCCAGCCGACCGGCCGCAGTCAAGAGTCCCCGGGCACACTCAAGGTGGAAATCAATTCAGGACGTAACCTGACCTGAAGCAGTCCTAAGCTGGGCTTTGGACTGAAACCCAGCAAAGGAGCAGTCGTGACGAAGGCAGATCCGATAATCAGCACCGTCCCCGCTGGCTACTCCAGCGTCAGTCCGTGGATCATCTCCCGGAACACGGACGCATTATTCACATTCATGACCAAGGCGTTCGGAGCCAAAGAGATCGATCGCGTTGTTGGTGAAGACGGCAGCATCGGCCATGCGGAAGCAAGAATCGCCGATTCCGTGGTCCTGGCCTTCGATTCCCGCCCGCATTGGCCCGAAACCCCGGCGTATCTACGGTTGTACATCGACGACGCCGATGCCGCCTTTGCTGCGGCGCTCGCCGCAGGCGGCAGGTCGGTGTCCGAACTCGACAACAGCGCCTGGGGTGACCGCGGCGGCAGGATCCAGGACCCGCTCGGCAACGTCTGGTGGATCATGTCCCACATGGAGGTTGTCAGCGAGGATGAAGCTGCCCGACGCTGGCAAGCCCCCGAATATGCCGCGGGAATGAGCTACGCCATCGATTCCCTGGACCGCCACATGACAGGACGGGAGAACAGGAGGGAAGACGTACCGGAACTCGTCCGCAACATGACCGCTCCGCCACGGGCGGAGGGGGTTAGACCTGTCCCGGAGGGTTACCGTTCCGTTGAGCCGTGGATCATTTCCCGTGACACTGCCGGCGTCCTCGATTTCATCACTGCGGCATTCGGCGCCCAGGAGGCCTTCCGCGTGCCGATGGAAGATGGCTCGATCGGCCATGCGGAAGCGCGCATCGGCGACTCCAACATCCTTGCCTTCGACTCGCGCCCGAACTGGCCACCGACTCCGGCGTTCTTGAGGTTGTACGTGGACGACGGCGATGCCACCTTTGCGGCGGCGCTGGCGGCGGGTGCCACCGCGGTAACCAACATGACGGAGATGTTCTGGGGAGAGCGGGTGGGCAGGGTCCGCGACCCCTTCGGCAACCTGTGGTGGATCCACTGCAGGGTGGCGGAACTGACAGCAGAAGAGGCCTACGAACGCGCCGCCCGGCCGGAGTTTGTGCAAGCCATGGAATATGTCACCGGTTCGGAGATCATGACGCCGGGCAAGGACTAACGGCATTGTCGCTGCATGATCCGGTGTGTTTGAAACCGTGCCACGAGGCCGAGCCCGGAGCAGGGGACGAAGGGGCTTGGGACGCGCAGGGCACGACGACGCTGAACGGAGTCTACCGCGTGCTGCGTACCGCCATTCTCGACGGAACTGTGCCGCCTGGTGGACAGTTGCGGGAAATGCACATCGCTGCAGAGTCTTTGGAATGGTTGGGAGACCAAGCTGCGCCTCTACCTCGCGGTCGACCACCGCACTTACACCGACCTGCATGACATTGCCGTTGAGCACGAGAGATTGGCTGCGATTGCCTTGGATGGCGACATTGATGGGTTCTGGCAGGAGCTGGCCAGCCATTTCCAATCGGCGCTGCGCGGCTAGCGGCACAATAAGACCCCATTACGGTTTGAGCCAACCACGGCTTCTGAAACGTACGAAACAGGGCAAAAAAAGCTGGTGCGGGTCCCGTGACATGTAGCCACGAGAACCGCACCAACGTTTTATGTTCGACTCGTTAGATTTGCGTCATTGCCCAACCCATTGGCGGCTCCTCTAATCCCGGTCTAACCTAATCCGGGCTATCTCCTGTCCTCTGCCAGGTGCCGTGAAAACATCCAGCCGGCAGCAATCATCAGAATGCCCAGCACCATGTGCGTCCAGTTGTCCAGAGTGTTCAGCGACAGGAAGTTGGCCGCCGAATCAACCCCAACACTCAGGCCGTACACGCTAAGCACGATATACAGGGCACCGAAACCCATGAGGAAGTTCCGCGCGCCATGGCCCGTGCGGGCCATTGCCCAGCCGATTGCCCCGATGACCAGCTGCACAATATTGAGCAGCATGGAAACCTGGAACAGGCCAAGGAGCATTGCGTGCGAATCGGGTCCCAGGAACCTTAGTTCCCCGTACTGCATGGTGATGCCCGGGATGAATCCCAGGATGCCCACCAGCATCAACAGAATACCTACGCCCATGCCGATGTTCTGGACGTCTTGCCGTCCGAAATGAACGCCGTGTGCATGTGGGCTTGCGGTAGCCATCTCTGCCTCCATCCACTGTCTGCGAACAGTCCAATTTTACGTCTGCTTTATGGAAAAAGCGCTGGGATGGGCGGGTTGACGGTACCTTCAGCGCCTGCGTGGCACCATGGAACACGATGAAACTGCGCGCTGATCAAACCGGAAAACGTGGACTGCCGATGCCCCTGTGGCTGCAGGGTGCCCTCGAGTCGGCGCAGGCGGCCATCATCTCGGCACTCATCGTCGTCCTGCCGCTAGTGGCGGTCTGGTTCACAAATGGATTCCAGAACAGGGACATCGAAGCCCTCGCCAGGCTGGGAGGCCAAGCCTGGCTCCTGATCCACGGGGTACCGCTTCAGCTCGCCAACCTCGGCAACGGCGCAGGCAGCGCGACCGGCGCCGGCGCCGAGGGTTCCGGCGTGCTGTCCCTCATCCCGCTGGGGCTCACGCTGATTCCCTTCCTGCTTGCCTGGCGGGCCGGACGACGCCTGGCCCGTGCCTCTTACACGGACCAGCTCTGGCAGGCGCTGCTCGGTTCGTGGGCCGTCTATGTATCCTTCAGCGCGGCCACTGGTTTTGTCTGCCGCACGTCCGACGTCGTCATCAACCTCTGGGCCGCGATGTTCATCCCGCTGATCCCCTTTGGCCTGGGCATGGTGGTGGGCGCGCGACGGGAGTCGGGTTCCTGGAGTCGGCTGATCGGCGTCGACGCTGTGGACTGGATCGCGCGGACCAGCCAGCACTCGCGGTGGGCCGGATCCTACCTCGCGTCCGCGGCCAAGGCCGGATTCCTGGCCGCGATGGCGGCGGTTTCGTTGTCCGCCCTGCTACTTGCCGCCGATATCTTCCTGCACTGGACGCAGATCATTGCCATTTACGAGGGCCTCGAGGCCGGCGCGTTGGGCGGGGCCGTACTGACAATCGCGCAGCTCGGTTACCTGCCCAACCTCGTCATCTACACGCTCGCCTGGGCGTCCGGACAAGGGGTTGCCCTCGGCGTCGGCTCCCAGGCCGGGGCGCTGGACACCGCCGTCGGACCCCTCCCTGCTATCCCGGTCCTGGGCGCCCTGCCTCACGGGCCGCTCGAATACGGTGCCGCCGCGCTGGCGCTGCCGATCATTGCCGGAATCCTTGCAGGCTGGTGGTTCCTCCGCGAAGGCGAGAACCACTTCGACGAATGGCTAGCCATCAAGATCAAAGCGCGCTGGTTCACGGCAACCTGCTCCACGCTCGTGCTGGGAGTGCTGATTGGCACGGCTGCCGGGCTGCTCGCGGGAGGGTTGGCCTGGCTGGCCCGCGGTTCCGCCGGGATCGGCCGGCTCACGGAAATCGGCCCCGACCCGCTCTGGACGGCAGTCTGGCTGGCCGCCGAGGTGGGGATCGGCGTCGTCATTGGCTACGCGGCCGGGCCGTGGCTGGAGCACCGCCAGAAACTGCGGGAAGCGGACCTCGACTCAGTAGAGTACGACGCCGACCGCGCCTGACGCCGTTGGGTCGGCCCCCGTGGTGGATCCAGGGGCGCCGCTCACCTCATGCCAGTGGGCAGCGACTTCTCCAGCTCCACCTGGCAAAGATTGCGGGCTTGTTCGGTCAACGCCGGCCGGGCGCAGTCCTGGAATGTACGCAGCTGGTTGAAGAAGAGCGCGGAGAAGAGCAGCAAGAGGCACATGATGCCCGTGACGATCAGCCCGGAGATGGTCCCGAACAGCACTAACCTGGGCTGCTTGTACTTCAGGGTGCGCACCAGCACCACCACACCAAGTACCGCGCTGGCCACGGTCAGGATGGCGCTCAGCCACAGGTAGCTCACGTTCAGCGAGTAGACGAAGAACGATCCGAGCACCGTCAACAGGAAGGCGCGGAACAGTGTTCGGGTTAGCGCGAGGGCGGACTTCGCGGTGTCGCTGAGCGGGTGGGAGAGGGGCTGGGGGCCGCCGTCGGGAATCATGTTTTCCAGCCTACGCGAACCGCCAATAAGCTAGAGCGATGCGCATAGTTGTCCTCGTCTCCGGTTCCGGCTCAAATCTCCAGGCAGTCATTGACGCCGCGAAATCAGGTGAGCTCGATGTCGACATCGCCGCCGTCGGAGCAGACCGGGAGGGAACGTACGGCATCGAGCGCTCCGCCGAAGCAGGGCTGGAGACCTTCGTGGTCAACTTCAACTCGTTCCCCACGCGGGCAGAATGGGATGCAGCACTCACTGAAAAGGTCGCGTCCTACTCGCCCGACGTCGTGGTCTCGTCCGGCTTCATGCGTATCGTCAGTCCGGAATTCATCGACGCCTTCAACGGCAAATACCTGAATACCCACCCGGCATTGTTGCCGGCGTTCCCAGGCGCCCACGGAGTTCGCGACGCGATGGCCTACGGCGTCAAAGTGACCGGCTGCACTGTCCACTGGGCCGACGCCGGCGTGGACACAGGCCCCATCATTGCGCAGGAAGCCGTGGCCATTGAACCCGGCGACACCGAGGAAAGCCTGCACGAACGCATCAAGGTGGTAGAGCGCCGCCTCCTGGTGCGGACCCTCGCAGAGCTGGCCGCCGACGCACCCAACCCCGCCGCCTCACCCAACCCCGCCGCGACCCCCAACCCCGCCCGCTCACCCAACCCCGCCGGCTCACCCAACTGAGTCGCAGTTGTGGTCGTTAAAACCCGTTTTAACGACCACAACTGCTAGTTACTTGGGCGGGGAGCGCCCTGACTGTGGATAACCCCTCGGTGCTGCCTCCGATTTTGCAAGCATGGGGCAATGAGGAATCTGCAGCCCTTGCCGGAGCCTATGGATTCGGCTCCGTTCACCATTCAGGAAGCGCTCGACGCCGGGGTCTCCCGACGACGGTTGAGATACCGCGCGCTGGACGCGCCGAGCCGGGGGATTCGAAATCCACTCGGGGAAACCGCCATGGAACTGTCGGCACAGGTGCGCCCGTTCACTCTCGTGACGGAGTTTTCGGCGGCATCGCATGCCACCGCATTCACGCTCTGGAAGTTTCCAGGGTTTCTTCCCGGCAGCGATCGACCTGGGATCCATATCTCGCGGCCTGACACTATGGCCATTGCGCGCCGTAGGGGCGTAATTGGCCATGTGGGTCAGTTCTTTGAGGATGAGATCGAGAGCATCGACGGATTGCTGATCACGAGCCGGGCGCGAACGTGGCTGGACTGCGCCCGCAAAATGGACGTCGACGAGATCACTGTTGTGGCTGATCACCTCTTGCGCTTCCCTCGTCCGGAGTTTGAAGGACGGACGGAACCCCACTCCACCTTGGAAGAGCTCGCCGACATGCTTAGCCGGCATAAGGGAACGCCCGGCATCCGCAAGGCCCGGCTTGCATTGGAACAGGCGCGGATCGGGGCGGATTCGGCTCCCGAAACGAGGCTTCGGCTGGCCCTGGAACGCGCGGGACTGCCCGAACCGGAACTGAACGTGCCCGCGGAGCTGGCTTCCGGCGTCGTCCGTCAACCCGATCTTTCCTATCCGGAACATCGCGTAGCCGTGGAGTACGAGGGCGACGGGCATTCTGAGCCCGCTCAGATCGTTCGGGATATCGCCCGAGAGGAGGATTTCAGCCGAGCGGGCTGGATTCTGGTGCGGATCTCAAAACGACACATGCGGAACGATGCCCGAGCCGCCGTCGCCAAGGTCCGCAGTGCTTTGCTCAGCCGCGGTTGATCGCCCAAGTAACTGGCAGTTGTGGTCGTTAAAACGGGTTTTAACGACCACAACTGCGAGCTAGCCGGTTTGTCTCTTGTGGGACGCCCGTTCGGGTTTGAAAATGTCCTTGTGGTCGCCTGCCGACGCCGTCCATCTATGGTTCGTTGAGGCCGTGAGCTAGCCGGGCGTTGGGGATCACGCCGTGGGCCCTTCACTGTTTCTTTTGCCGAGAACGAGGACTAGATTCCTTTTTCCCCGGTGATCT
>NZ_JAGGPK010000016.1 GCF_018613855.1 Arthrobacter sp. ISL-30 | reverse complement strand
AGGATCGCTCCGGAGCAACTTTTCAAACTTACCCGCTAGCTCCACCCGGGTCAAATCGGCGTTCTTGACTTCGTTTCACATTGGAACGCGGTCAACGTCACCGAAGCACCCTAGGGGGCTGCGCGGGTACTAACTATACCACCACTTTCTGGCGGTCGCAAAGCCACCGCGAACCAGTCTGGGGGCCCTGAGACCGGATGGCAGAAAGGGCCGGCGATCGAGGATCGCCGGCCCTTTCCCTGGTGATTACAGCAGCTGGTCAGTCCTGCTGGGGCTGGCCAGTCTCCCGGGTGATCACTTCCTGGCGAATCACTGCCTGGGGAATAACCACGTCAGCGGAAGCTGGACCAGCTACCGCGTCAGTGGAGGCGAGACGTGTCGCCGTATTCGAGCCAGTGGGCTTGAACCATGCCGCTCCCAGAGGCGGGAGGGTGACATCCAAGTGCGCGGGCTGGCCGTCCATGGGGCTGATCTTCGCTCTGAGGGTGCCCGCATTGATCACGCCCGAGCCGCCGTAGGGCTCTGCGTCCGTGTTGAGCACCTCTTCCCAGGCTCCGGGGAGCGGAACGCCCAGGAGGTAGCCGCTATGCGGACCACCCGAGAAGTTGACGGCACAGACCAGGGGCTTGCCCTCTTCGTCCCAGCGAATGAATGTCAGGACGTTGCGGTCAGCGTCGCCACCGTTAATCCACTGGAATCCGCCAGGCTCGTTGTCCCGGGTGAACAGGGCCGGCGTCGAACCGTACAGCTCGTTCAGGTCCTTGGTCAGCAGCTGCAGTCCGCGGTGGGAGGGAATGTCGGCGAGGTACCAGTCGAGGCCGTGCTGTTCGGACCATTCAGCCTCCTGCCCGAATTCCGTACCCATAAAGATCAGCTGCTTACCGGGATGCGCCCACTGGAAGGCGAGGAACGCCCTGAGGTTCGCCAGCTGCTGCCACCGGTCTCCGGGCATCTTGCGCAGCATGGAGCCCTTGCCGTGGACGACCTCATCGTGGCTGATCGGCAGGAGGAAGTTTTCGGTGAAGGCGTACACCATGGAGAAGGTCATGGTGCCGTGGTGCCAGCGCCTGTTCACGGGGTCCTCGGACATGTACTTCAGCGAGTCGTGCATCCAGCCCATGTTCCACTTGATGCCGAAGCCGAGGCCTCCCTGGCTCGTCGGGGCGGTAACACCCGGGAAGGCAGTGGACTCTTCGGCGATGGTCACAGTGCCGGGGTGGGTCTTGTAGACAGTGGCATTGACCTCCTGGAGGAACGAGATAGCCTCCAGATTTTCACGTCCGCCATACCTGTTGGGACTCCACTGCCCCTCCTCGCGGGAGTAGTCCAGGTACAGCATCGACGCCACCGCATCCACGCGGAGCCCGTCGATGTGGAACTCATCAAGCCAGTACAGAGCGTTGGCCACAAGGAAGTTCCTGACTTCGGTACGTCCATAGTCGAAGATCAGGGTTCCCCAGTCCGGGTGCTCTCCCAAGGCAGGGTCGGCGTGCTCGTAGAGGGCTTCGCCGTCGAACTCCGCCAGAGCCCAGGAATCCTTTGGGAAGTGCGCCGGGACCCAGTCGAGCAGGACGCCGATGCCTGCCTGATGCAGCGAATCGACCAGGAAGCGGAACTCGTCCGGATGCCCGAACCGCGATGTCGGTGCGTAGTAAGAAGTGACCTGGTAACCCCAGGAACCGCCGAACGGGTGTTCGGCCACCGGCATGAACTCGACGTGGGTGAAGCCCAGCCACTTGACGTAGTCCACCAGTTCCTTGGCCAGTTCCCGATAGCCCAAGCCGATGCGCCATGATCCAAGGTGGACCTCATAGACGCTCATCGGGGAGTTATGCGGGTCCTTCAGGGCTCGCGCAGCCATCCACTCGTCGTCCTTGAAGCGGTAGTGCGACTCGATGACCTTGGAGGCAGTCTGGGGCGGAACTTCGGTGCCGAAGGCCAGCGGATCCGCCTTTTCCGTCCACCATCCGCCCTTGGTGAGGATCTCGTATTTGTAGCACGCCCCTGCTACAACACCGGGAATGAAGACTTCCCAGATGCCGGAGGATCCCAGGGAACGCAGGGCATGGTGCCTGCCGTCCCAGCTGTTGAAGTCGCCCTTGACCCTCACGGCCTGCGCGTTCGGTGCCCACACGGCGAACGAGACGCCGTCAACTTCGCCCAGCGGCGAGCTGTAGTGCTGGACATGCGCCCCGAGGGCATCCCAAAGCCGTTCGTGCCGGCCTTCCCCGATGAGGTGAAGATCCAGCTCGCCCAGGGTGGGCAGGTAGTGGTAAGGGTCATCCACTCGAATAGGCGCGTCGCCGTTGTAGCTCACATCGAGGCGGTAGTCGGGTACGTGCCCGTGCTGGATGGGCTCCATCACGGCGACCCAGACGCCGTCGGCCTCATGAATCATAGGGATCGTTCCCTGTTCGGTCACCACCGAAACTGCCGTCGCCAGATGCTTCACGGTGCGCACCGTCACGTGCCCGTGGTCATCGAGGTGCGCGCCAAGAATGGAGTGCGGTGCATGGTGCATGCCGGCAGCAACCCTCGCAAGGGTGCCGGGATCCACATGAAGCGGAACTCGGGGCCGATCGGTATGCGCAGAGCCTGTCATTTCATTACCTTCCGCTGCAACCGCGGCGTTCCCGCCGGGGCTGGTGTTTTCGAGGAGCCGCCGCGAAGCGTTGACCGGGATGGATAACCAATCCGGCCTGTTCCGCAGCTCATAAACTACCTCGTACAAAGCCTTGTCCAGCCACAATGCCATAAAGAGCGGCGAGCGGCGGTCAATGGTTCCGGGCGTGACCTCGCTGTAGCCGGCCAGGAACGCCTCGGCGCAGTCATCTACCCACTCGTCGGGGACAACGGCGGCTGGATTCTCACGGACTGCGGCACCAGCGGCGTAGTCGAAGGAGCGGAGCATGCCTACGACGTCGCGGAGGGGAACGTCAGGGAGGCTGCGTTCCTTGATGGGCCGCAGCGGTTCGCCTTCAAAGTCCAGGATGGCCCAGCGGTCAGGCCGGCCCGACGCTCCCGGAACCCTGAGGATCTGTCCGAGGTGCAAGTCTCCGTGGATGCGCTGCAGCTTGCCCGTTCCCGTGTGCGAGAGTCCGGCCAGCAGGGAGTCCAGGCGGGCGTCATAGGGTCCGACGACGGTTCCGGCCTCCGCCCACGTCTGGCGGACCCGCCGGGCTACTGCTGCTGCCGGATCCTGTTCAACAGCAGAGCGTTCAACAGTTCCGAGGGTCTGGGCAAGCCTTTGATGGACAGTTGCGGTTGCGGCTCCAAGGGCATGTGCCTCCGCTGTGAAGTCGCTTCCGGCTGCCGCAGCCTCAACGGCGAGACGCCACGCGTCCTGGCCGCCGGCAAGGAATTCGTGGGCAACTGCGAGCTCTCCTGTCGCCTGCCGTGGGGAACCACCATTGGAGTCTGAGACATCCCAGCTGGCCGTAACCCAGCCCAGCGTCGCAGGGACTTCACTTGTCCCCGCTGCCGTCAAGGCAGCGCCGATTTCCGCATCCGGATTCCGCCCCTCTGAAACAACCCGGAAGATCTTGACGATCGCAGCCGCCTCGCCGTCGTCGATGATCACCGAACTGTTGGACTGCTCGCCTGACAGAACCCGGATCCGGCCGGATGCCTGCGGCAGTCCGGCGCCACCGACAACGACATGGCCGTGGGCATTTCCGTCGAGGGTGGCGGCCTCGCTCCGCATCAAATTAAGCCAGGCCGCCACGAAAGCAGAGTCGTGGACGGCGTCGTAGATCCAGAGGGCGTCCGAGTTCCCGGCGGGGACGCCGGTGAGGGAATCGGGCACCTCCGCTTCAGCCACGAGAGCGTTCTCAGCCCCCGGCAAGGGTGCCCCCCTGAAGCTGAGGGGAACCTGCAGGAGGTCGCTGTGGCTGGTGCCGTCGGCCTTCACATAGCCGATTTCCAGCAGCCTGACCACCAGGCGGGCTTCGCCCGTCTCATCGGAGAGCTGGAAAGCGCCGCGACTTTCCAGCGTAAAGTCGTCGTTCTTGACCGGGAACCATCGCTGGTTCGGGAGCCAACGGCGCAGGAGTTCATCCACAGGAGTTGTCACTTGGGGCAAAGTCATCTCAGCCTTCGATCGACAGTACGGGAATTGCCTGGGTATAGGGCGACGCCGGATTCGACATCATGGAGCGCATGCGCAGCCAGAAGAAATCGTGGCTGCCCAGCGTCAGGGTTAGCGAGCCGTCATCACGGATTGCGGGGAACACCTGTCCGCCGAAAACGTCCCGAAGCCCGCGGCCGGCGTAATCCGGGATATCCAACGTGGTGGCGACCGGGTGCTGCGAGAGGTTGAAGACGCACAGGATTGTCTCATTGTCCTCCCCCTCCGCGTTTCCTTCCGGAAGCTCCCGCAGATAGGCCAGCACGGCGTCCTGGTCGGCCTGGATGTGCCGGAATTTGCCGAGTCCAAAGGCGGGATGGTTCTTGCGGACGTTCAGGATCTGCCGCATCCAGCGCAGGAGTGAACCCGAATGGGCGGCCTGAGCCTCCACATTGGACATTGTGTAGTTGTAGACAAGGGACTGAATGATGGGCAGGTACAGCTTTCCCGGATCGGCACTGGAAAAGCCGGCATTACGATCCGGATTCCATTGCATGGGGGTGCGCACCGCATCGCGGTCCTCGAGCCAGATGTTGTCCCCCATGCCGATCTCGTCCCCGTAGTAGAGAAAGGGACTGCCGGGTAATGAGAGGAGCAGCGCGTGGATGAGTTCCATCTCCGCCCGCGAATTGTCCAACAGCGGGGCGAGCCTGCGCCGGATGCCGATGTTCGCGCGCATACGCGGATCAGGGGCGTACCAACCCAGCATCGCCGCGCGTTCGTCGGGGGTGACCATTTCCAGGGTCAGTTCATCGTGGTTGCGCAGGAAGGTTCCCCACTGTGCCCCGGGAGGGATATCCGGTGTTTCACGGAAAGTATCGATGATGGGAGCGGCCTTCTGGTCACGCAGCGCATAATACAGGCGCGGCATGATGGGAAAGTGGAATGCCATGTGGCATTCGGGTTCCTCTGCGGTCCCGAAATACTCCACAACTTCATGCGGGGGCTGGTTCGCCTCCGCGATGATGACCCGACCCGGGTAGTTCGCGTCGACCATCTTCCGCAGTTCGCGGAGGAAGGCGTGGGTCGCGGGAAGATTCTCGCAATTGGTGCCCTCCTCTTCGTACAGGTAGGGAACGGCATCGGCCCTAAAACCGTCAATGCCCTGGTCCAGCCAGAACCGAACGACGTCGTGGACGGCTTCGATCACCTTTGGGTTCTCAAAGTTGAGGTCGGGCTGGTGGCTGAAAAAACGGTGCCAGAAGAACTGACGCCGAATGGGGTCGAAGGTCCAGTTTGATTCTTCGAAGTCGACGAAGATGATTCGCGCATCCTGGTACTTCTGGTCTGTGTCGCTCCAGACGTAGAAATCTCCGTACGGCCCGTCCTGATCCCGCCGGGATTCCTGGAACCAGGGGTGCTGGTCCGAGGTGTGGTTCAGCGGGAGGTCGATAATCACGCGCACACCGCGGGCGTGCGCTTCCGCTACAAGTCGCTTGAAGTCGCTTATGGTGCCAAATTCGTCCAGGACGGAAGTGTAGTCGGCAATGTCATACCCGCCGTCGCGGAGGGGCGAGTGAAAGAACGGCGGCAGCCACAGACAGTCAACACCCAGCCATTGAAGGTAGTCCAGCTTTTCAATGAGGCCGTGGAAGTCGCCTGAGCCGTCGCCGTTCGCGTCCGCAAATGCCCTCACCAGTACTTCATAGAACACTGCTTTCCGATACCAGTGCGGATCGTGCTGCAGGCCAGGAGCGTTTAGCTCGAAGGTGCTCTTTGGAGTGAAGTACGGGCTAGGGATGTGCGGACTGAAACTCACTAGGGCTGCCTCCTGATGCTCAAAATGTGTGCCGGTTCCACATGAGCGTCAAGCCGGACGTAGTTGTATTCGCCCCACTCCCAGCTTTCGCCACTGATCAGATCATCCACCAGGAAGCGGCCGTTATGGGTGAAGTCCGCCGGATCGAGCTGGAGCGCCGCCAGGTCCAGGGAGACGGTACTTTCCCTCGTACTGTGCGGGTCGACGTTCACCACGATGATCAGGGTGTCCTTGGTTCCGTCGGCCAAGGTCTTGTGCTTGGAGTACACGACGGTGGCGTCATCGGTACTGTTGTGCACGGTCAGGTTTTGCAGGTCGCCCAGCGCCGGGTGCGATCGCCGGATCGTGTTCAGGCGGGTCAGGTACGGCGCCAGGCTGCGCCCGGACGCTGCTGCCGCATCCCAGTTGCGGTCCTTATACTCGTACTTTTCGTTGTCGATGTATTCCTCAGCGCCGGGGCGGGCAACGTGTTCGTACAGCTCAAAACCGGCGTAGACGCCCCAGAGCGGACTGGCAGTTGCTGCCAGAGTGGCCCGGATGCCGAACGCAGCGGGTCCGCCAAATTGCAAATACTCCGTCAGGATGTCCGGGGTGTTCACGAAAAAGTTCGGCCGGAAGTACGCAGGCGAGACATGGCTGACCTCGTTGAAATAGGACTCCAGCTCTGGCTTCGTGTTCCGCCAGGTGAAATAGGTGTAGGACTGCTGGAATCCGGCACGGCCGAGGGCATGCATCATTGCCGGCCGGGTGAAGGCCTCGGCGAGGAAGACGACGTCGGGGTGCTTCTTGTTGACCTGTCCTATCAGCCACTCCCAGAACCAGACCGGCTTGGTGTGGGGGTTGTCCACGCGGAAGATCTTGACGCCGTGGCTGATCCACAACAGGACGATCCTCAGGACCTCCTTGGACAAACCCGCGGGGTCGTTGTCGAAGTTCATGGGGTAGATGTCCTGGTACTTCTTCGGCGGGTTTTCAGCGTAGGCGATGCTGCCATCAACGCGTGTGGTGAACCATTCCGGGTGCGATTCGACCCAGGGGTGGTCTGGAGCGGCCTGGAGTGCGAGGTCGAGGGCCACCTCCAGTCCCAACTCGCCGGCCCGGGCCACGAACGCGTCAAAGTCCTCGAAAGTACCCAGGTCCGGGTGGATGGAGTCGTGGCCGCCTTCGCTGGAGCCGATGGCCCAGGGCGAGCCGGGATCGTTGGGGCCGGCCAGCAAGGTGTTGTTGCGTCCCTTGCGGTGAACCCTGCCGATCGGGTGGATCGGGGGGAGGTAGATGACGTCGAAGCCCATCTCTGCAACGGCGTCGAGCCTCTTGGCCGCCGTCGTGAAGTTTCCGGACTGCCACGTTCCTGCGGCGGCGTCGAAGACGGCGCCTTCTGAGCGGGGGAAGAACTCATACCAGGAGCCTCGACCCGCGGCGTCGCGTTCCACGAGCAGCGGGTACCGCTCAGAGACGGTCACCAGCTCGCGGATCGGCTGGCGTTCAATGACTGCGGCGACTTCGTCGCTAAAGCCGGCGGAAAGGCGCTCCTCTGCGGAGCGGGATGCGTCGGCGAGGCCCTCGGACGCGGTACGAAGGGTCCGGCGGTCGGCAGCGTTGCGGGTGGTGTCCTCGGCTGCCTTGCCCAGGAGCGCCGCACCTTCGGCAAGCATCAGCTCGACGTCGATCCCGGCCTCGACCTTGACCTCGGCATTGTGGTGCCAGGTGCCGTAGGGGTCATGCCATGCCTCAATGGCGAAACTCCAGATCCCCGTCGACTCGGGCGTCAGCAGTCCTTCCCAGCGATCCGTTCCCTTGCCTCGCTCGCCGGGAGGCGGGGCGAGCCGCGTGCGCTGGCGCTCCTTGCCCCGGGGGTCGAACAGGACGGCGCTGACACCGAGCTGGTCGTGTCCTTCCCGGAAGACCGTTGCTCCAACCACGATGTCTTCCCCGGGCAGCGCCTTGGCCGGGAATGTCCCGCCCTCGACGACGGGCTGGACCTCAGTGATAGGGAAGCGTCCAAAGCGGAGGCCGTCCCTGATGTCGGCCTTCGGCTTCGGCTTTGACTTGGAAGGGGCCTTGGTCTGCGAAATAGTCGTCACAGGCTCGACGTTATCGAGAAAAATCACAGATTGCTAAGCATGCGCCGCATATTCCGTCGCGCAATGTGTCATTTACCTAAAAGAAACCAAAAGAAGTTCCGACGGTCCTACTTGTCGATTAGTGTGACGCTCGTGAAGGCGATACGCAGGTTTACAGTCCGAACTGTTCTTCCCGAGTCGATCCGGCCACTGGCCGGCTTGGCGACCAACTTGCGCTGGTCGTGGCATCGGCCTACGAGGGAGCTTTTTGCAAGCCTGGACCCGCATTTGTGGGAAGAGAGTCGTTACGATCCCATCACATTGCTGGGCTCCATAACACGCGAACAGCTTCAGCAATTGGCGGCCGACGAAGACCTTGCCAGCAGGGTGCAAGCCGCGGCGGCGGATCTTGACCGCTATCTCACCGAACCTCGCTGGTACCAGGGCCTGGGTGAAGAGGCTCCCTCCTGCATCGCCTATTTCTCCCCCGAATTCGGCATTACCGAAGTACTCCCGCAGTATTCGGGCGGTCTTGGCATTCTCGCCGGCGACCACCTGAAGGCGGCCTCGGACCTCGGGGTGCCGCTGGTCGGCGTCGGCCTGCTGTACCAGGCCGGCTATTTCAAGCAGTCGCTGTCCCGCGACGCCTGGCAGCAGGAAACCTACCCCGTCCTGGATCCTGACGGCCTTCCGCTCACACTGCTCCGGGAACCCACGACGGACGGTAGCGTCGGACAGCCGGTGGAGATCTCACTGCCCCTGCCTAACGGCCGAAAACTCCACGCTCATGTGTGGCGGGCCGACGTCGGGCGTGTCCCGCTGCTGCTCCTGGACTCCAATATGCCGGCCAACGACGATGCCGCCCGCGGCATCACGGATCGGCTATATGGCGGCGGTGGCGACCACCGGCTGCAGCAGGAGCTCCTCCTGGGCATGGGCGGTGTCAAGGCCCTGCGCATCTTCCAGCGCCTCACCGGCACACCCGCACCCGAGGTCTTCCACACCAACGAGGGTCACGCCGGCTTCCTCGGTATCGAGCGGATCCAGGAACTCATGTCCGCCGAAGATCCCCTGACCTGGGACGAAGCACTCGCTGCGGGCCGCGCCTCCACGGTCTTCACCACGCATACCCCTGTGCCTGCTGGAATTGACCGCTTCGAGAGCCTCCAGATCAAGCACTTCTTTGAGGCGGGGCTGGCTCCGGATGTTCCTGTGAGCAAGATCCTGGAGCTGGGCAGGGAAAATTACGACGGCGGCAATCCGGCGGTCTTCAACATGGCCGTTATGGGACTGCGCCTCGCGCAACGTGCCAACGGCGTGGCCAAGCTGCATGGAGTGGTCTCCAGGGAGATGTTCAGTGGCCTATGGCCAGGGTTCGACCATTCGGAGGTACCGATCACGTCAGTGACCAACGGCGTGCATGTTCCCACCTGGGTGGATCCCCGCATTTCCCAGCTCGCCCGCGAACAGTTCGGTCCCGAAGCCGAAAGCCAGGGCCGCTGGGACCTGGCGTACAGCGTCAGCGACGAAGCCGTCTGGGGCCTTCGTCGGGAGATGCGGGCCTCGCTCGTGGAGGATGTGCGGCGGCGCCTGCGGGCTGCCTGGAAGAAGCGTGGCGCAGCCGATGCTGAACTCGGCTGGACGGACACGGTGCTGGATCCGGACATCCTCACCATCGGTTTTGCCCGCCGTGTGCCCACCTACAAGCGGCTGACCCTCATGCTGCGGGACCCTGCGCGATTGAAGGCCCTGCTACTGCACAAGCAGCACCCCATCCAGCTGGTAATCGCCGGAAAGTCACACCCGGCCGATGACGCGGGCAAGAAGATGATCCAGGACCTGGTGCGCTTCACGGATGACCCGACGGTGCGCCACAGGATCGTCTTCCTGCCTAACTACGACATTGCCATGGCCCGGACGCTCTTCCCTGGCTGCGATGTGTGGCTCAACAACCCCCTGCGCCCCCTGGAGGCTTGCGGGACGTCGGGAATGAAGGCTGCCATCAACGGCTCGCTGAACCTGTCAGTCCTGGATGGCTGGTGGGACGAGATGTACGACGGCGAAAACGGCTGGGCCATTCCGACGGCCAACAACGGAGCTTCAGCCGAGGAGCGGGACGACATCGAGGCAGCCGCCCTTTATGAACTGCTGGAGTCTCAGGTGGCCCCCCGATTCTACGGCTCCACGGTTTCCGACCGGGCCGGAGCTGCCGGTCCCTCCGAATCCGTCAAAGAGTCCGTACCCACCCACTGGGTCTCGATGATCAAACACACCCTGGCGCATCTGGGACCAGCGGTGTCCGCCGAGCGGATGCTGCAGGACTATGTCAATGAGCTGTACCGGCCCGCCGCACTTTCGGGCCGGAGAGCCGTTGCCGAGTCGTTCAAGGAAGCCAAGGAGCTCGCCGGGTGGACCTCGAAGATCCGCGCCGCCTGGCCGAAGCTGATCGTGGAACATGTCGATTCGGTCGGCGTGGCGGAAGAGCCACAGATCGGGGATGCCCTACAGGTCAACGCGTATGTGGCGCTCCACGAGCTCACGCCCGACGACGTAACGGTGGAGGTGGCCTATGGCCGCGCCGAGGAGAACGATGAGATTGAGGACGTCACCATCGCCTCGCTCGAGCCCGTCGAGGACCTGGGGCATGGCAGGCACCTGTTCAGCGGGTCCGTGATGATCAACAGCTCGGGACCCTTCGGCTACACCGTCAGGGTGTTCCCCAAGCACCCGGCCCTGGCCTCCAAGGCTGAACTCGGTTTGATCGTCAACGCTTAGGGCTTTTCACGAAATGCCCGGGTGCGCTGTGCGCACCCGGGCATTTTCACGGGTCTGCCCTGGGTCCTAGGTTCGGTAGATGTTGATGCTGTAGCCCTGGAGGATGTCGCGCTCTCCGGAGGCGACCCGCACGCCCTGCCGAATCTCATGGAGGTCAGACGTGGTCATGCGTAGTTCAAACATCCGGTTGCCCGTGCCCTTTTCGTTGCTGACCTGGGGCAGGGCGATTTTTACGTCCTCAGCTCCACCATTGATGACCAGAAGCCCTTCCAGGCCGCCGTCCTCGGAGCCCAACAGCAGCTGTACTACACGACGGCTGGGGTCATTCCACTGATCAATCGACATCGGCTTGCCGTGTTCATTGAACCAGTGCAAGAACGATCGCTCCTCGCGGATGGGAAAATCGTGCGGCTGTTGGGAGAGGAATTCCTTGCGCAGCCTGATCACCCGCTTCGTGCTGCGGAGCATGTCATGGGTTTCGGGCGTGCGCGTCCAATCCAGCCAGGTGACCGTGTTGTCCTGGCAGTAGGCATTGTTATTGCCCTGCTGGGTACGGCCCAGTTCGTCACCGGCAGTGACCATCGGAACGCCGATGGACAGCATGAGGGTAGCCATAAGGTTGCGCCGGGTCTGGGCACGGGCGGCCACGATCTTTTCGTCCTCGGACCTGCCCTCGAAGCCATGGTTGTAGCTGAGGTTGTCGCCATGCCCGTCGCGGTTCTGCTCGCCGTTGGCCTCGTTGTGCTTGCGATCGTAAGACGTCAGGTCTGCCAGAGTGAAGCCGTCGTGTGAGGTAATGAGGTTCAAGGAGGCCATGCGTGATCGGCCCGACTGCTCGAACAGGCCGGCGGACCCGGAAATCACGTCTGCGAACTCCCCGGGCGGGCCGCCGCGGCCACCGGCGTCGAGGGAGGCACGGTCGGTCAGCCAGAACCTGCGCACGCCGTCGCGGAAGTGGTCGTTCCAGTCCACCCATCCCTGTGGGAAGCGGCCGGTTTGCCAGCCCCCGTAGCCAACGTCCCACGGCTCTGCGATCAGCTTGACACCGGACAACACCGGGTCGGCGGCGATAGCCATGAGGAACGGGTGCTTGGGGTCGAATTCGTTCGCTTCATTGCGGCAAAGTGTCACTGCCAGGTCGAAGCGAAAACCGTCAATATGGAATTCATTGACCCAGTACCGCAACGAGTCGAGCGCAAGCTGCACTACTTTTTGCTCGCCGAAGTTTAGTGTGTTGCCACAGCCTGTGGTGTCCAGGTAGCGGCCCAGGGCATCGTGCCGGTAATAGTGCTGCTCCCCCAGGCCCCTAAAACAAAAAGTAGGCCCACCGGGGCCTCCTTCGGCTGTGTGGTTGTACACGACGTCGAGGATTACCTCGAGGCCGGCCTGGTGGAGGAGCTTGACCATGCCCTTGAACTCATCCTGCACCGCATGGGGCCCTGCGTTGCGCGCGGCCTGGGTGGCGTAAGCCGGATGGGGGGCAAAAAAAGCTGCCGTGTTATAGCCCCAATAGTTGGTCAGGCCAATGTTCTGCAGGTGGGGTTCGTCCAGATGGAAATGGACGGGCAGGAGCTGGACGCTGGTGATTCCCAGGCTGGTCAAGTGTTCAATCATGGCGGGATGCGCCATGCCTGGGTACGTTCCGCGCAGTTCTTCCGGAATGTCCGGATGGAGCATGCTCTGGCCCCGCACATGGGCCTCATAAATGATGGTGTTCCGCCAGGGAATGCCCGGGTGGCGATCGGTGCCCCAATCGAAGTGACGGTCCATGTGGACACTCGTGATGAAGTCGCCGCGCTGGTCCACACCGCAACCGTAGGGATCGAGCAACAGTTGCTGGCCGGCGTCGTCCACGTCCGTGGCCGGCACCGACAGCGGAAGGGCACCGTGCTCTTTGGCAGCGCGGAAGCCGTAACGCGTTCCATATGGCAAGCCGCTGACGAGGCCATGGTGGACCCCATCCGTCACGTTGGGAAGGGTACGGACTTTCCAGCCTTCGCCGGGCGCCTGGAAGACAATCTCCAGATGGTTAACGGCAGGGGCGAACACCGCGACGTTGACGCGGTCCCTGCCGGAGCTGTCCGGGGAAACACCGACCCTCGGGATGCTTAGTCCCAAAGGCGTCGGCCGCGACGCGTCGACGGTGGACGCTGGGTCAAGGATCGGCATTACCATCGATTAAAAGCTTAGCCGCAGGGAGCAAAAGTCAGGTTCCGGCTGGCCTTTGTGGCGAGCCACGCAAATTGGAGGTAATTGTGCGGATAGCAGTCGCCCAAGTCACCACAGGCCGTGACCTCTCGGCCAATCTGTCGATCCTTGCAGAATATGCCAGGCGGGCCAAGGAGGGAGGAGCGGAACTTGTGGTCTTCCCCGAGGCCATGATGCGTGCGTTCGGTAACTCACTGATTGATATCGCAGAACCCTTGGACGGACCGTGGGCTAACGAAGTTCGCAGGATCGCCAAGGAGCTTGACCTTGTCATTGTTGCCGGCATGTTCACCCCTGGCACCTCGGCAGATGGAACCGGTGACGGCAAGGTACGCAACACCCTGCTGGTTACCGGCCCCGACATCGAAACGAGTTATGACAAAATCCATCTCTTCGATGCGTTCGGCTTTGCCGAGTCAGACACCGTAGACCCCGGCACCGAACCTGTTACGTTCACAGCAGGAGACATCACCTTCGGCCTTGCCACCTGCTACGACATCCGCTTCCCGGCCCTCTTCACAGCGAACGCCGAGCGAGGGGCCGTGGCCAACATCGTCTGCGCCTCCTGGGGGTCTGGACCAGGCAAAGTGGAGCAATGGGAGCTGCTCTCGCGTGCCCGCGCCGTGGACACAACGACGTTCGTGCTCGCCTGCGGACAGGCAGATCCCACGACGCAGGGCGTGGAAGTCAGGGGCACCGCTCCGACAGGAGTGGGCCACTCCGCCGTCGTCTCCCCCTTCGGGACGGTGATCGAAGAACTGAAAGGCGAGCCAGGTCTCCTCTTCGCAGACCTGGACCCCGCAGTTATAGAAGAGGCCCGCCAAAAGCTCCCGGTCCTCGCCAACCGCCGCCAGTTCTGACCCAAGTGACTCGCAGTTGTTGTCGTCATGAGCTCTCATAACGACAACAACTGCGAGTGAGTTGGGTTGGTTACTGGGCGGCCCTCTGCCTGGACACTTCGTAGAGCGAGATGCCCACGGCCATGGACGCATTCAGCGATTCCATGGCTGAATCGATTGGAATCGAGACGATCTGGTCGCAGTTTTCACGGACGAGGCGGCTCAGGCCCTTGCCTTCGGAGCCCACGACGATGCAGACGGGCTCGGTGGCCAGCGACAGCGCCGGAAGCGAAACGTCGCCGTCTCCGTCGAGGCCGAGCACGTAAATGCCCATGTTCTTGAACTGCTTCAGGGCGTTGTTAAGGTTAGAGGCGCGGGCTACGGGGACGCGGACGGCGGCTCCGGCGCTCGTCTTCCAGGCGGCAGCGGTGACGCCCACAGAGCGACGCTCCGGGACGACGACGCCGTGGCCGCTGAAGGCCGACACGGAGCGGATGATTGCGCCAAGGTTACGCGGGTCGGTGATGCCATCGAGCGCCACAAAAAGGGGTGCGTTGGCGATATGCCCCTTCTTCCACTTTTCGATGGTCTGCTCGGCGAGCTCGTAGGCGTCCTCGTACTCGTACGGAGGGATCTGCAGGACCAGGCCCTGGTGGACGGCGTCCTCCGTCATGCGGTCGAGCTCGGGCTTGCCGGTCTCCAGCAGCGGAATCCCGCGTTCGGCCGCAAGCTTCAGCGATTCCTTGACGCGGTCGTCCATTTCGATGCGGATGGCGACATGGAGGGCCTTGGCCGGGATGCCGGCACGCAGTGCTTCAACAACGGAGTTGCGCCCGGTGACGAATTCCTCGGTGGCACGTCCCTTCGGACCCGAGCGGGCGCCGCCCTGTCCCTGGCGGCCGGAGGGCCCGCCGCGCTTGGCGGCGGCACGCTCGGACAGTTGCTTGTTCTTGAACGCCTTGTGATAGACGCGGTCCTCAGCCTTTGGCGTGGGGCCCTTGCCTTCGAGGGCCTTGCGGCCGTGGCCACCGGTACCGGTGCTGGGGCCCTTCTTGCTCTTGCGGATTGCGCCAGGGCGACCGTGGTTGGCCATGAAATTCCACCTTGATTGGATTGGGTAAGTCTGGTCTCCAGTCTACTGACTCAAGACAAATGGACGGGCGTAGCCGTTCTTAGCCCCGTTCCTCAGTCCCGCTTGAGGCTCCAGCTGGCGCCATCGGGACCGTCTTCCACCATGATGCCTGCGGCGGCGAGGGAGTCGCGGATGGCATCGGATGCGGCCCAGTCCTTGTTGGCGCGCGCCTCGGCACGCTCCGCCAGCCGGGCCTCCACGAGGACCGCCAGGGCGGCATGTTCCAGGGTCTCGGCGGCGTCGGGACGCTGGACGGCGTCGAGTCCCAGGACGTCCGTCATGGTGAGGACGCTCGCCATGGCTTCCCGGGCCGTGTCGTCGTCCGCAGCCGCAAGGGCAGTGTTCCCGATCCTGACCGTTTCGTGCAGGGCCGCGAGGGCCTGCGGAACGTTGAGGTCATCGTCCATTGCCGCGGCGAAGCGTCCATGCGCTTCGGCAACGGCATCGGACTGCCAGGAACCGCTGTCAAAGCCGACGTCGGTTCCGAACTTGGCACCCGTCTTGGCCAGGAAACCGTCAATTCGTTCGACGGCGGCCGCGGCCTCCGGGAGCGATGTGGGCCGGTAGTCCAGCACCGAGCGGTAGTGCGCCTGGCCAAGGTAGTAGCGGACAACCCGCGGTGAAGCTACAGCAAGCATTTCCTCAGGGCTGATGGTGTTGCCAACGGACTTGGACATTTTTTCACCCTCGTAGGTGACCATGCCGTTGTGCATCCAGAAGTTCGCGAACGTATGGCCCGCCGCCTGGGACTGGGCCATCTCGTTTTCGTGATGGGGAAAACGCAGATCAAGTCCACCTCCATGAATATCGAAGGTGGTGCCGAGGTACTTGCTGACCATCGCCGAGCACTCCAGGTGCCAGCCGGGACGACCCCGGCCCCAAGGTGATGCCCAGCTTGCCGTGATGGGCTCGCCGTCCTTGTGGCCCTTCCAGAGGGCGAAGTCGCGGGGGTCCTTCTTGCCGCGGGGGTCGGCGTCGGCGGCCCCTTGCATGTCATCAATATTCTGCCGTGTCAGGGAGCCGTACCGGTCCCAGGAACGAACGTCAAAGTACACGTCCCCGGAGCCATCGAGGGCCGGGTAGGCATGTCCCCGATCGATCAGTTGCTGGATCAGCGCGTGCATTTCGGGGATGTGGCCCGTGGCGCGGGGCTCATACGTTGGCCGCTGTACGCCAAGGACGTCGTATGCCTTCTCGAATTCCTGCTCGTAGCGATAGGCAAGGGCCCACCACTCCTCCTCAGGCTTCGCCGTCGGCTCCTCCGCCCAGTCGGGCCCGAACGACTGGGCAGACTTGGCAAGGATCTTGTCGTCGATATCGGTGACGTTGCGAACCACGGTCACCCGCAGTCCTCGATACTCAAGCCAGCGGGTCAGCTGGTCAAAGGCGATTGCCGAACGGATGTGCCCAACGTGCGGCATTCCCTGCACGGTCGCGCCACAGTAATAAACACTGGCCTGACCCGGTACCAGGGGAACGAAGTCGCGGACTTCGGCGGATGCTGTGTCATAGAAGCGCAGGGTCACCGCTCCAGATTATCCGATGCCGGCCGGCCGCGGCCCTACTTGCAGACTTCGCCGATCTTGTTGTTCAGGGCGGTTAGTTCCTGGGTCTGTTCGGCGCTCCTGGTCCCCAGAGACGTTCCCGCAGCCTTCTTCATGATGTCGGCCATCTTCTGGATGTGCTCCGAGATTTCCGGAGCCACTTTGTCGGCGGTCTCCTGGTAGTGATCGGCGATCTGCTGCGACTGCTGCTGCTGGTTGCCGGTTGGCTTGAAGGTGTCCTGCTGCAGGAAGTCACAGCTCTCCTGGACACTCATTCGCGGGCTTCCGGCGCAACCGCCCAGGAGCAGCGCTCCGGTGACTGCAGTGGCGGCGACGACGACGGACATGGGCTTCTTCACTGGTTACTCCCCTTCCGTGGAGGCGGGCTGCTGCTTGATCGGGTAAACGAGGGCGGTGGCGACAGCAGAGATCCCTTCGCCCCTGCCAGTGAATCCCAGCCCGTCGCTGGTTGTGGCGGTGACGCTGACCGGTGCGGCGGCTGCCTCGCTTAGGACCCGCTGGGACTCCTCCCGCCGTGGTCCAAATTTGGGCCTGTTGGCTACGAACTGCACCGCCACGTTGCCGATTTCGAATCCTGAGGCCCGGACGATGCGGGCGGCCTCGGCAAGCAATGTCGTACCGGAAGCGCCGGCAAGTTCGGGGCGGTCAGTGCCGAAGTGCGTGCCAAGATCGCCAATGCCGCAGGCGGAGAACAGGGCGTCCGCCGCAGCGTGGGCGACGCAATCGCCGTCGGAATGCCCGGCGAGCCCGCGCTCGCCCTCCCAAAACAGCCCACCCAGCCACAGGGGCTGGGGATTGTCCTCCGGCGCATAGGCGTGCACGTCTACACCTACGCCTGTCCGTGGCAGCAGCAATCGTCCTCCTGAATTGTGAGTTTCTCCGCTTCGCATGGCGCTTCAGCGATTCAGTGTGTCGCCCCGGAACGCTCCGGGCTGGTCAGCCTTCGATGAAGCGCATTCCGAGGGGCCCCTCGAGCAACCCCTCCGCGAGGATGAGATCAAGGGGCGTCGTAATCTTGAGTGACTGGCTGGCCCCGCGAACCGCGTGCACCGGCACACCCAGCATCTCCACCAGCATGGCATCGTCTGTCACGGCCGCGGACTGAGCGTCGTCGAAGCCCGCCGCTGCCTCATGCGCCTGCAGGAGCGTGGAAAGCTCGAATCCCTGGGGAGTCTGGACTGCCCTCAACTGTTCCCTGGGCGCCGTCCCGGTGACCAGCTCGGGTGCGATGCTAGCTTCTTCGCCCTCAGTCCTGGTGACAGTCTTGACTGTATCAACTACCGGGAGGGCTGGAATCACGGCCTTCCCACCGGATGCCAGTGCGGCCGCCACACGGTGGAACACGGCCTCCGGCGCAAGAGCGCGCGCGGCGTCATGGACCAGTACGTACCTGGTTCCGTCCCGAAGGGCATTCAGCGCGGACCGCACGGAGTCGGAACGAGTGGATCCGCCGTCGACAAAAGTCACGTGCGGAGCCATGTCACCGAGCTCGGCGCCGATCTCCGCTGTGAAGGCGTCACACAGCTCCCGGAGCTGGACGTCGCCCCGTGGCAGCGCTACGCAAATCTGTGAGGCAATTCCTGCCGCCGCCACTCCCCGAAGGGCATGGGTCAGGATCGCCTCGCCCGCCAAAGGCACTTTCGCCTTGGGCATCCCGTACCCGAGGCGCTCGCCTGACCCGGCGGCCACAACGACGACGGCGGTGACGTCGCGTGAAG
Source organism: Arthrobacter sp. ISL-30 (assembly GCF_018613855.1). GTDB lineage: Bacteria > Actinomycetota > Actinomycetes > Actinomycetales > Micrococcaceae > Arthrobacter. Next base: position 57,289 of record NZ_JAGGPK010000016.1, on the reverse strand, counting down.
CCGCAGCACTGGTGGAGGTTTCAGCACTGTTGGAAGGAATAGTCATGCGGACAAGCCTACGTCCTGGCAAAAAAGAAACCCCGGCGGCTTTCGCCACCGGGGTTCAATTCTTAGGAAGCCAGAACCTCGTCGAGAACGCTTGCAGCTTTCTCTTCGTCGGTCTTCTCTGCCAGGGCCAGTTCTGAAATCAGAATCTGCCGAGCCTTGGCCAGCATCCGCTTCTCCCCCGCGGACAGGCCGCGGTCGTGATCCCGGCGCCAAAGATCGCGAACAACTTCCGCAACCTTGATGACATCGCCGGAAGCAAGCTTCTCGAGGTTTGCCTTGTAACGTCGCGACCAGTTGGTGGGTTCTTCAGTGAACTCGGCACGGAGGACGTCGAAAACGTGCTCCAAACCTTCCTTGCCCACTACGTCCCGGACCCCAACAAGGTCAACGTTCTCTGCTGGAACTTCAATGGTCAGATCACCCTGAGCCACCTTGAGCTTGAGATACATCTTCTCTTCGCCCTTGATAGTGCGCATCTTGATTTCTTCAATTTTTGCTGCACCGTGGTGAGGGTAAACTACTGTCTCGCCGACCTCAAAAACCATGTGGACTTTCCCCTTTCCCGCAGACCAGTTTATCACGTTTAAGGCATACGACAGGCACGGCCGGCCGGCCACACCCCAGTAAATACGCGGAAATTGGCGGCATTCGGCTTCCGGACCCCCTTGACGAACGCCGGGAAAGGTGCATCAAACAGGCACCCAGCCCTCGTGGATGGGCTCCAGAACGCTTCGCCATGATGCAGGCACGAATCCTTGTTTAAGGGGGTTTGCCGATAGGCTATGGCTGAAAAACGTTCAAAGACTCTTGAGGAGTACGTGTCGTGCGCATTACTGCGATGAACCGTGTCCAGCGCGGCAAGCTGGCAATGGCAGCGGCCGCCATCGGCGTCGGTCTCTTGTCCGTGACCGGCTGCGGCTTCGTCAACGCCCAGCAGACCTCCCACCAGTACGCCGCATCGGACGGGATCGTGGAGGACCTTGGTCCGATACAGCTGCGCAACCTGCTGATCGTCTCCACCGGAGAAGACGAACCGGGTCGGGTTGTAGGGGCCATATTCAACAATTCTTCCAGCGACGTCACTGTGACGTTCAAGGGGGCTTCCGGTTCACAGACCCAGGTTCCCGTGAAGGCCAATTCCTCCACGCTGCTGAACAACACCACCGATCCGGCAACCCTCAGCAGTGCGGGCGCCCAGCCTGGCTCGCTTGCTCCGGTTACCGTAAGTGCTTCAGGCACCAGCCGCGAACTAAAGGTTCCTGTTGTGGATGGTTCCTTGCCGGAGTACCGCGAGTACCTTCCCGCCGGCGCCACACCGACGGGGACTGCCTCCCCGACCGGAACGGCCTCCCCGACCGGTACCGCGAGCCCGGGAGCGGGCCACTAGGCGCGTCCCTTCAGGCAATTCACCCTTCGGCAATCCAAAAAAGAGGGGCTCCCAGCGGGAGCCCCTCTTTTCGTGCGTCTAGTAGCTTGACCTATCGGCCGCGCCTTACGGTTCGAATTTGTAGCCGAGGCCGCGAACTGTCACCAGGTAGCGGGGCGCTGAGGGATCCGGCTCGATCTTGCTGCGCAGGCGCTTCACATGGACGTCCAGCGTCTTGGTGTCTCCCACGTAGTCCGAACCCCAGACCCGATCAATGAGTTGCCCGCGTGTGAGGACGCGCCCTGAGTTTCGCAGGAGCATCTCCAGGAGCTCGAACTCCTTCAATGGCAGGGACACCTGCTCGCCACCCACGCTCACGACGTGCCGCTCAACATCCATGCGCACTGGCCCTGCCTGGACCGTCGTCGAAATCAGTTCCTCGGGCTCCCCCTGCCGACGAAGAACGGCACGCACCCGCGCCACAAGTTCCCGGGAAGAATACGGCTTGGTGACGTAGTCGTCAGCGCCGAGTTCGAGGCCCACCACCTTGTCGATTTCGGAGTCCTTGGCGGTCAGCATGATGACCGGAACGCTGGAACGCTGGCGCAGCTGACGGCAGACTTCGGTCCCGGGGGTGCCGGGCAGCTGAAGGTCCAGAAGCACCAGGTCGGCGCCGTTGCGGTCGAATTCCACCAGCGCGTCTGTGCCGTTGTCCACTACTTCGACATCAAAACCTTCCTTGCCCAGTAGATAGGACAGGGGGTCGCTGAACGATTCCTCGTCCTCGACAATGAGAATCCTGCTCAAGCGCTGGCTCCTTGCTCACGGGCGTGCGGGACGCCCTCTCCTTGTATTGCGTTTGCGGGGCTTGCAGCGGTGCCGGCGTCGGAAAGAGCGGCAGCTGCTGCCATGGGTACCGGCCGTCCGGTTTCGTCGTCGAGGTCTTCCATCTCGGGCAAGCGAAGAGTGAACGTTGAGCCCTGGCCCGGCCTGGACCATACCGTGACTTCTCCGCCATGGTTGGAGACCACGTGCTTAACGATACTCAGGCCAAGTCCGGTACCTCCCGTGTGGCGCGAGCGTGCGGCGTCGACCCGGTAGAACCGTTCGAAAACCCGTTCCTGGTCCTCTTCGCTGAGGCCTTCTCCCTGGTCCGTGACGGAGATGGCAACAACGCCTTCCTTGGCGCGTACGCCCACCCCTATCCGCGTATTATCCGGCGAATAGCGGATGGCATTGTCAATGAGGTTGCGCAAGGCAGTGACAAGGAGATCCTGGTCTCCAAAGACCTTTGACTCGACGCGGCCGCCCACCACTATCTGCATGTTCTTGCTTTCGGCCGGGAGCAGGGAGCGGTCCACGGCCTCGGTAACCACCGTATTGATGTCAACAGGTCGGCCTTCCTGGGCAACATTGGCTCCTTGAAGGCGCGACAGTTCAATGATGTCCTGGACCAAGGCGGACAGGCGGGCAGACTCCTTGTGCATCCGCTTGGCGAACCGCCTCACGGCTTCCTCGTCATCGGCAGATACTTCCAGGGCCTCCGCGAGGAGCGAGATCGCACCGACGGGGGTCTTGAGCTCATGGGACACGTTGGCCACGAAATCGTTGCGGATCTCTTCCGTGCGGGTGATCTCGGTGCGGTCATCGGCCAGCAGGACAATGTACTCCCAGCCGAGCAGCGCCGCCCTGACCTGGACCACGATGCTGCCCTTGCCCAACGGACCGCGCGGGAGTTCGAGCTGCTCCTCGAGGATCACGCCGTCGCGGCGGACTTTCGCGGTCATGTCCAGGAGCTGCGTGTGAACGAGCGTGTGGCCACGGACCAGCCCGTAGGCGTAGGCAGCGGGACTGGCGCGGACTACGCCGTCGATTGCGTCCACCACCACGAAGGCGCGGCCGACGACGGAAAGCACTTCAGCGGCGCCTTCGGGAAGCACGGACTCCGTGGATTCGACGTCGACAATCCGTCGCTGCCGTTCACTGAGCCGGAAGGCCAGCACGCCAAAGACGCCAAGGGCCAGGCCCACAAGGCCCGCAATCACACCGACTAGAACTGGATCCACGGTTCTAGCTTAGGCGCTGGTTTTCAGGCCAAACATGAATCCCCCACCATTCCGCGGGCGGTTCAGCTAACGTTCATCTAAAGGAGCATAATCGTTCATTGACCACTGGCACTGTTACTGGTTGGACTGCGGCAGGTGCGGGATCCTCCCCTCGCCTTGGTCGGAGACAGATTTGCAAGGAAAGGACGCCTAGTGCGTAAGGTTTTTCAGGAAGAGCTCGCCCAGGTGGGCGTCGACCTCATCGAGATTTCAAAACTGGTCACCGAGGCGATCGAAAAGGCAACTACAGCCTTCGAAGGTGCGGACGTGGACCTGGCGCAGGACGTCATCGCGGCGGATGCCCGAATCGATTTCTTGCAGACGAGCCTGGATGAACGCGCCATCGATATCCTGGCACTCCAAGGGCCCGTGGCCAGCGATCTGCGCATGATCGTGGGCTCCCTGCGTATGAGCGCATCCCTCGAACGCATGGGCGATCTCGCGCGCCACGTGGCGCAGCTTGCCCGCCTGCGCTACCCGGCAACGGTGATTCCGGCCTCGCTGACTGATACCTTCAAGGCGATGGCACAGCATGACATCGAAATCTCCGGCAAAGTCACCCAACTTCTGGAGACGCGCGACCTCGAGATGGCGCGGGACATCCTGAAGCTCAACACCGCCGTCGACGACCTCCACTTGAGCGTCTTCAGGGCAATCGCCGAAGAGCGCTGGCACGAATCCCCCGCTACCACCGTGGACGTTGCCCTTGCAAGCCGTTACTTCGAACGTTTCGCCGACCACGGTGTGTCCGTCGCACGTAAGGTAACGTACCTTGTAACTGGCGAATGGCAACCGCAGGGCTTCGGCGACCGCTAAGCTCGCGTTCCCACTAGTAGTAACGACGAAGGCCGGACACCTTGGGGGTGTCCGGCCTTCGCCGTTGGCTCAGCCTCCCTGTGTTTACCGCTTGCCCTGTGCGGCAACGGCCTTGATGGACTCTGCGGCGGCGTCCGGGTCGAGGTAGGTGCCACCCGGGTTGAGGGGCTGGAAGTCTTCGTCGAGGTCATAGACGAGCGGGATGCCAGTGGGGATGTTCAAGGCAGCAATGTCCTCGTCGCTGATGCCGTCAAGGTGCTTGACGAGGGCGCGCAAGGAGTTGCCGTGGGCGGTCACCAGAACGGTCTTGCCCGCCTTGAGGTCTTCCTTGATGTCCGATTCCCAGTACGGCAGCAGGCGGACCAGTACATCCTTGAGGCATTCCGTGCGCGGCAGCGCGTCTCCGAGGCCGGCATAGCGGGGGTCGTGGGCCTGCGAGAATTTGCTGTCATCGGACAGCGGCGGCGGCGGGGTGTCGTAGGAGCGGCGCCACTCCATGAACTGGTCCTCGCCGTACTCGGCAAGCGTCTGCGCCTTGTCCTTGCCCTGCAGGGCGCCGTAGTGGCGCTCGTTGAGGCGCCAGTCGCGCTTGACGTCGATCCAGCCGCGGTCTGCTTTGTCCAGGGCAATGTTGGCAGTGTTGATGGCGCGCTTCAGGCGCGAGGTGTAGAGGATGTCCGGGAGAACGTCGTTCTCAACCAGGAGCTCCCCTCCGCGTGCTGCTTCCTCACGGCCCTGATCGTTCAGGTCGACATCCACCCAGCCGGTGAACAGGTTCTTGGCATTCCATTCGCTGTGGCCGTGGCGCAGCAAGATCAGCTTGTAAGTCATGATTGTCATCCTAGCCGAGCAGTTGGCGACGTTGCCGGGCGTTACGCGGCTACCCTTGAAGGGTGGTGCAGAAAGCGGAACGCGTGCGGGGACGGCAAGGCAGGCCTGTCGGAAACGTCACTCGAGGCACCACCAATCCCAACCGGATGCGTCGACTGGACCGCTGGCTTACCGGCCCACAGGCCCGGCGGCTTAGGGCAGCCAAGCACCCGCTCGTGGTGGACCTCGGATACGGAGCCTCGCCGACCACCGCCGTCGAACTTTTCGAAAGGCTGCAGGCCGTGAGGCCTAACGTCCGGGTCTGCGGCATTGAAATAGAGCCCGCGCGGGTGCATGCCGCTTCGCGCCTTGCCCGTCCCGGATTGTCCTTCCATTTGGGAGGCTTCGAGGTTCCGGTTCCCGGAGACCCCGTCCTGGTCCGCGCCTTCAACGTACTGCGACAGTATGAGGAAACCGACGTTCCGGCGATCTGGGACCTTGTGCGGTCACGGCTGTCGCCCGGCGGATTGTTCGTTGACGGAACCTGCGACGAAATCGGGCGGCGAGTTACGTGGGTTGCCATGGATCCGGAACGGATCCTCAGTCTCAGTATCTCGATGCGCTTCGGCAGCTTCGAGCTACCTTCCGAGATCGCCGAACGCCTGCCGAAGGCGCTGATCCATCGGAATGTTCCAGGTGAGAGGATTTACTCGTTCCTGCAGGCGATGGATCGTGCGTGGCTTGAAGCAGCTCCCCTTGCGTCGTTCGGCAACAGGCAGCGCTGGTCGGCCATGTGCCGTTCACTGCTCGACGGCGGCTGGCCGCTGCTGGACGGCCCCTCGCGCTGGCGTCTCGGGGAACTTACCGTGGACTGGGAGTCGGTGGCGCCGGGCTAGTGCCCGCGGCTACCAGGGTCCGGCAGTTACCAGGGGCCCGGTCGCTTACCAGGGCCCGTAGGGTCCGATGTTCCTGCTGCCGCCGCGCCCGGATTCCGAAACGGCGGGCCGGACATCTGCCAAGTACACGCCTGCGACGGTCACTGCCACGATTCCGAACAGGCCCAGTCCCCCGCCACCGGACCACAGCGAGAGGCCGCCGATCAGCGCAGCAATACCAGTCAGCGCCAGCCAGAACGTCTTGGTGCGCTTGGAGGCAGCTTCGAAGGCGCCCGGCTTGTGCCGCAGGCAGTCTACGAACGCCCACAGCTCAAGGCCGAAGGCCACAACGGCCAGTACGAAGTACACCGCGCTCTGCACGACGTCTGCCAGGAATTTTCCGTCCACGAACCCAAGCCTAACTGTCCAGGGACTTCAGGGCTTGATCAAGGTCCGCCCAGAGGTCTTCGCTGTTTTCGATTCCGACGCTCAACCGGACCAGATTGTCCGGGACGCTCTTCGGCTCGGCCTCATGCCGCCGTCGTCGTTCTATCAATGACTCGACGCCGCCCAGCGACGTGGCAGGAATCCAGAGTTCCAGCGCCCGGACCAGGGCGTCGGCCGCTTCGGCGCCGCTCCGGTTGGAATCGCCAGCTACCTGGATGCAGAGGATGGAGCCGAAGCCCTTCATCTGCGCCTTGGCGCGCTGGTGGCCCGGGTCGGTATCAAGCCCCGGGTAGCGGATGCTGTCCACGCGGGGATGGGTGCTGAGGCGTTCGGCCAGGACTGCGGCCGATGCCTGGGAGCGCTCGATCCGCAAAGCCAGGGTGCGCAGTCCACGGAGGGCAAGCCAGGCCTCGAAGGGACCCGCGATGCCGCCGTGAATGATCCGGTGGTGCAGCAGCATATCCCGCAACTCCCGATTGGACGTCACCAGGGCACCGAGGACGACGTCGGAATGGCCCGCCAGATACTTCGTGACCGAGTGGAGGACGACGTCGGAGCCCAGGGCCAGGGGCTGCTGGACGAGCGGGGTGGAGAACGTGTTGTCCGTGACGACGACGGCGCCGGCCAGGTGGGCGGCACCGCACAGTTCGCGCATGTCGGCGATCCCGAGCATGGGGTTCGTGGGGCTTTCGAGCCAGAGCATGTCAGCGGCCTTGCGTCCCTGCGGCGCCAGCTGTTCCTTGACGGCTTCAGTGTCCGCGATGTCCACGGTTCGCAACTCAAGGAATCCCTTGTCCGCAAGCTCCGCCGCCATCACGAGCGATCCAGAGTAACTGTGGGAAGGCATCACAACTACCCCACCAGCCGGAACCAGGGACAGTGCCGAACTGACGGCGGCAAGGCCTGAGGCATAGAGCAGTCCGGGAAGGGCGGCCCCCTCCAGCTCTCCGAGAGCCTCCTCAAACGGATCCCAAGTAGGGTTCGAGTACCTGCCGTAGCCGCGGTCACGGTCGCCAAGCGGTCCCGTCCCAAAGTATGTGGAGGACAACACGATTGGCGGGTTCACGGGGGCGTCGTGGCTGCGCTCCGGGCGCCCGGCGGCCACCACTACGGTTTCCGGCGACAAATGCGCCGCGCGCTCTTCCGAAAGGCTCATGGGTCCAGCGTACGTGGCCGGTGCAGGCTCCCGAAACGAAGGATGTCATTGATTCTCGGTACCCTAGAACAGTGACAACCCACAGCCCCGGACTTTTCATCGCCTTTGAAGGCGGAGACGGCGCCGGCAAGTCCACGCAGGCTGCCCTTTTGGCCGAGGCCCTTGAAACTCTCGGCCATGCCGTGCTGCGTACACGCGAGCCGGGAGGCACCCCCATCGGGGAGAAGCTGCGTTCCCTCGTGCTGGATCATGGTCATGGCAATATCGATGCCCGTACCGAGGCCCTCATGTTCGCCGCTTCCCGCGCCGCCCACGCCAACCAGGTCATCCGGCCTGCCCTGGAGCGCGGCGAAGTGGTCATCACGGACCGTTACATCGATTCTTCAGTCGCCTATCAGGGGGCGGGGCGCGACCTCGGTACGCACGCCGTCCGCACCCTGAATGAGTGGGCCACCGCCGGGCTGCAGCCCGACCTGACGGTGCTGCTCGACGTCGAACCCGAAGACGGGCGGGACCGGCGCACGGCGGGTGAGGCGGCGGAGGACCGTCTTGAATCGGAACCTGACCAGTTCCATGCACGGATTCGGGACGCCTTCCTCGATCTGGCCACCACCCATGCCGACTCCTATCTGGTGCTTCCCGCCAACCTGGAGATCGAAGAGCTGGCGGCCAAAATCCTGGACAGGGTTTCCGAGCTGCTGGAACGCCGATGACGGTCTGGGACGATCTCCAGGGGCAGGATGCGGTGGTTGCGCAGCTTCGCCACGCAGCCCAGGGTGAAAATCCGACCCACGCCTGGCTGTTTACCGGTCCGCCGGGATCGGGCCGTTCGAATGCTGCAAAAGCCTTCGCTGCTGCATTGAACTGTGACCAGGAAGACGTTGCCCTTCGTGGCTGCGGAGAATGCCACGCGTGCCACACTATCCTCGGCGAAACACATTCGGACGTCACGTTCGTGCGCACCGAAAAAGTCACCATCACCATTGATGAGGCCCGCGAGCTTGTCTCCAAGGCCGGAGACCGCCCCGCCTCGGGGCGCTGGCGGATCATCATTGTCGAAGATGCCGACCGCATGGCGGAACGCACCACCAATGTCCTCTTGAAGGCGATCGAGGAGCCAACACCTCGAACAGTCTGGATGTTGTGCGCGCCTTCCCCGGCTGACGTCCTGGTCACCATCCGGTCCCGCTGCCGGCCCGTCAGCCTGCGCCTGCCTCCTGCGGCCGACGTGGCCGCACTCCTGGTCAGGCGGGACGGCATTCACCCGGAGCTCGCTGATCGTGCCGCCCGTGCTGCGCAGAGCCACATCGGCATAGCGCGGCGATTGGCCAGGGACGAGGAAGCTCGGGAGCGGCGGCTGGAAACCGTCAAGTCCCCACTGACGCTGCGGGGCGTTACAGCGGCCGTCATGATGGCTGAAAAGCTTGTTCGGATCGCAACTGAAGAGGCGAATAGTTCCAACGACGAGCGCGATGCGGCCGAGAAGGCCGCCCTGCTTACCAGTTTGGGCGCTCCCGAAACCGGCACCCTGCCCCCATCCATGCGCAGCCAGGTGCGGCAACTGGAGGAAGACCAAAAGCGTCGGGCCAAGCGGTCGGTAACGGATTCCCTCGATCGGACATTGACGGATCTGCTGTCCTTCTACCGGGATGTGCTCATCATCCAGCTTGGGAACGCTGTGGAACTCGTCAACGTTGAATTGAAGGGCGAGCTCGAGGCGTATGCCTCACGATCGACCCCCGAAACCACCCTTGCACGCATGGACGCCATCAACACGGCCCGCATCCGCATTACAACCAGCAACGTTGCGCCGCTGCTGGCGGTGGAGTCCATGGCCACCAGCCTCATCCAGCAGTAACCGTTACCCCGATTCCCCAGTTTTAGGAGAACCGCATGAAGTCTGATCGACGCCGGCCGTCAGGCTCTGCCCGACGTCCGTGGACTGCACGTCAACGTCTGGCCGTTGTCGCCGGAATGCTGGCCTCGGTCCTTATGCTGACTTCCTGCGCATTCTCCTGGCCCCCTGCCGCCACCGATGCGTCCCAGGCTGCCGACCCCTCCATTGTCGAATCGGCACCGGACGCGCTGAAGACGTATTACGGCCAAGAGCTGAGCTGGACCTCCTGCGAGACCAACTTCCAGTGCGCCAATGTCCGGGTGCCCATTGACTATGACAAGCCGGAGGCCGGGGACATTTCGATAGCGGCGATTCGCCTGCGCAGCACCGGCACCAAAAAGGGTTCGCTCCTGGTCAATCCGGGCGGTCCAGGAGGATCCGGCTATGACTATGTGAAAGACGCCGGGCAGACGAACTTCACGGAAAAGCTGAGGTCCAGCTACGACATCGTCGGTTTCGACCCCCGCGGCGTGAAGCGCTCCGCGCCCGTCACGTGCCTCAGCGATGCTGAGCGGGACGCGTCGCGGCAGAAGGTCTACCGCCTGGAAACCGACCAGGGCCTTGAAGCAGCGCTGGCGGACAACAAGGCTATTTTCGAGAAATGCGCAGCAAACTCGGGTCCCGCCCTTGGCCATATCGACACCACCAGTTCCGCGAGGGACATGGATATCCTGCGCGCGGTGCTCAATGACTCCAAAATCAACTACTTGGGCTATTCGTACGGCACCTCGCTAGGCTCCACCTATGCCAGCCTCTTTCCCGACAAGGTGGGGCGGATGGTGCTGGACGGGGCCATCGATCCATCCCTCACCAGTGAGGAACTGACCTCAGGCCAGGCCAAGGCCTTTGAAAAGGCCCTGCGCAGCTACGTGACCAACTGCCTGCAGGAAGCGGAATGCCCGCTGAGCGGAAGCGTCGACGACGGCGTTCAGCAGGTCCGCGACCTTATCAATGCAGTGGACCAGAATCCGCAGCGAGCCAAGGACGGCAGGCTGGTGACAGGCCAGACCTTCGTCAGCGGACTCATCACGCCCCTCTACAACGACCAGAACTGGCCGGTGCTCACCCAGGCCCTGGACCTGGCCATGAAAGGCGACGTCACCCAGATGCTCCGCGTCGCGGACATTGCAGCTGACCGTGAACAGAACGGTAAATACAGTGGTAACAGCTCCTTCGCCTTCAACGCCATCAACTGCCTGGACTACCCCACGGTGACGGACACTGCCGCGATGCGCGCCGATGCGGAGGGACTCAAGAAGGACTCCCCCACCTTCGGCTACTTCTTCGCCTATGGCGGCATCAGCTGCAAAGACTGGCCTTATAAGAGCGTACGGACCCCGGGGCCGATCGAGTACTCGGGCCAGGAACCGATCGTTGTCATCGGCACCACAGGCGATCCGGCCACACCCGTTGAATGGGCCACTGCACTCCGAAAGCAGCTGGGCAATGCTTCCCTCATCACGTGGAAGGGCGAAGGACACACCGCGTATGGACGCTCCAACGGCTGCGTGTCCGACGCCGTGGACAGCTACTTCGTGGACGGAAAACAGCCCTCGGACAACACCCAGTGCTGACACTCCATGCTGCACGCCTGACACGTTAGCTAGCGCCGTACTGCCTTGGGTTCCAGGAGGGCTGGAAGCGCCTTGATGGAAGGGATCACTGCTGTGGCACCTGCGGCACGAAGGGCCGCCTCGGAGTGTGAACCCGTGAGGACGCCGGCAACCACGCTGGCGCCGGCACGCAGCCCGGCGGCGACATCCGACGTCGTGTCCCCCACCACTGCAACCTCCCTGACGTCATCCAGGTCCAAGGCGAGTACCGCCGTCAGGATCATGTCCGGGTAGGGGCGGCCACGTCCTGCGTCCGCCGGGCAGATACTGAGGTCGGCGATCCCCATCCAGCCAAGGGATTCAAGGACCATGTTTTGGGTGTGGCGGCCGAATCCCGTGGCCAGGCAGACCTTCATGCCTGCATCCTGCAGCCAGGAAATCGTGTCCAGGGCTCCGGGAACCGGGCGGATTCCGCCGTGGGAAATCAGCTCGTCATAGGCCAATTCGAACGCCCGGTTTGCGCCGCGCGCCCGCAGCTTGTCCTCGAAAAGGTGGTCGAAGACTGTCGTCCAGGAAAAGCCCATCGTGTCACGGGCATAGCCCAGCATGCTCTCAAAGCCGGCGGAACCGGGCTCTATCCCCTGCTCAGCCAGGGCCCGGGACATGGCGCGTTCCATCCGCCCGTCGTCGATAATGGTGGTTCCCACCATGTCCAAGACAGCGAGACTGAGCCGCCGAACGCTGTGGTTCGCAGTTTCGTCCCATAGTGCAAAGTCCACGCCTGGCCTACCCTTCATTCGAAGCGGCCCATCCTTGAGGCCGCAGTAGTTTTCTAGGATGACGGCAGGGTGAAACGGATGGCTGAATAACCAAGGTCCGGTGAGTGAACTTCCTGACAACGCAGGCGTGCGCGGGGAATTTGTCCTGTTTTGACCGAGGCGCGTTGGCTCCATTAGAGTTGTGTCTTGCGTGATTGGCCCGGCATCGCCGAGCAATTTATGCGTTGCTTCCTTAGCTCAGTCGGTAGAGCGTCTCACTCGTAATGAGAAGGTCACCAGTTCGATTCTGGTAGGAAGCTCGATACCACAGCCCCCGGCCCTCTTGGCCGGGGGCTTTTTTTGTCCTGATTCAAGCCATTCGTATGGACCGCGGGTAGCTATGGCCCATTGCTTCCGGTAGACCTTTTTGGGAATCGTTCGCCCGCTGGTCCAATTTGCCACTGTCTGACGAGTGACCCCCATTGCGTGGATCGACACAGGAACTAACTTCCCCATCGTCCCAACGTGACCATTGACTGGAAAAATGGGGCAAACTAGATTTTCAAACTCTGAAAGGTAGTCATGTCATTGAAGGCTAAAGTCGCGGCAGTTCTGGGGACTGCCGCTTTGGCACTCACTGGCTGTGCCGAAACCGTCACGGCACCCCCGGCACCATCCAGCACTACCGCATCGGCCCCGGCGCCGACCACGACGAGCCCCGCGCCTTCGGGCGACGGCACGACTGCCGCCGCTACGCAGAGTTGGGGAACGCCTGTAGCTGGGGACGAATTCAACTACACCGGGGCGCCTGACCCGGCGAAGTGGAACGTCTACGACAGTGTCGGGCACGCGGGTAATGGAATCCGTTCCCCGCAGCAGGTCGTGGTTGACGGTTCCAAGATGGTGATAACTGGAACCCCGGACGGCACCACTGCCGGAATGTCCGCTAAGTTCGACAGGCGCAAGTATGGCCGCTGGGAAGTCCGCGCGGCTGGCTCGGGCGACAATGAATACCATATTGTGTCGCTTCTCTGGCCGGATAGCGGGAACTGGCCGTGTGACGGCGAAATTAATTACGCGGAAACTACGGGCGTTTGGAATGTGATCAAGTTCTTCCAGCACTACTCGTGCGGGAATTCGCAGACCTCAGGGTCTAAGCCCCTCGACGTGTCCCAGTTCCACAACTACGCGATTGAGTGGACTGACAGGGGGATTGTCGGATATGTGGACGGCGTGGAATGGTTCCGGGATACGAACCCGGCGCACTTGCCTCCCGGGCCCATGCATCAGACGCTTCAACTCGACTGGTTCCCGGACAGCACACCTGACGGGCCCGGGGAAATGCGCGTGGATTGGGTGCGCGTCTATGACATTCCCGCAACCACGACTACAACGCTTCGCGGCGAAAGCGTTACGTTTGCGGCAGCTGGTGATATGAACCCCAGCGGGAACACGTCCACGACTTCCCCCAGCGGTAAGAACGCGGCCAGCATCGTCGCGGATTTGAACGCAGGCACTTTGGACCACTTCCTCGCGCTCGGTGATTTCCAGTACGACAAGGGCACTTGTTCCGAGCTCACGTCCTACTGGAACAAGCTGTGGGGCGGTGCCGTTGCCAAGACGTTCTGGACCACGGGACCAAATCACGATGTGCAGCCCGGCGTGAATGATGACGTAGACCGCTTCATGAACGGCGAGTGCGCTGGCGCGACCACCAAGAGCGCAACCAACACGACGCTGGGACGGTTCCAAGACGCCCTAGAGTGGTATGCGTACGACAGGGGCAATTGGCACATTTTGATTGCCCCCACCGCTACCTGGCGTTACGACACGACCCGTGCGCAGGCCATGACGGCTGAGATGGACGCGGACCTGAAGCGGGCTAAGGCTGCCGGTAAGCACCTGTTGGCCGTCTACCACGATCCGTATTTCACGAGCGACACATCCAGTCACACCCGCTTCACGCGGGCGAAGCCGTGGATCGACATGTTCTGGTACAACGGGGTGCGGGTTCTCTTGTCCGGCTCCCAGCACAACTATGAGCGCACGTGCCCGGTGAACAACGCCGATCAGTGCGTGGCCAACGGGATGCAGCAGTTCCAGGTATCGACGGGCGGAATCGGTCTCCGGGCCTTTACCAGCAATCCCGCCTACGTGGAAAAGAAGTTCAGCGACACATGGGGGCATTTGCGCCTTACGCTGAACGCTGACGGTTCGTACAAGTGGGAATTCCGGCCCGTTTCGGGCGGAATGCAAACCGATTCGGGTTCCCGTCCTGCCCCATGACGTGCCGATTATTTAGGGGTGCCGGGACCCTCGGCTCCAAGGAACCGAGGGCCTTCTGCGTTCCGCGTCAGGGGCATTCCGCCTCAGGCGAAGTCGGAAACTGCAGGGTCAGGTCCGATTCGGCCCTCGTTCCCGCGGTCCAAGCCGTTAATGGCTTCAATGTCCGCGGCGTCCAGTATCAGGCCAAGCGCGGCGAAATTCTCCTGGATCCGGGATTCCGTCACGGACTTGGGGATCACCACGTTGCCGGTGGCCAGGTGCCACGCAATGACCACCTGTGCAGGGCTCGCCCCGTGCTTTGCGGCGACCTCCGCGATGACCGAGTTCGCCAGGAGCTCACCCCCCTGGCCGAGCGGTGACCAGGCCTGAGTCAGGATGCCCTTGGATGCATTGAAATCGCGCAGCTCCAACTGGTTGAAGAACGGGTGCAGTTCGACTTGGTTAATGGCAGGCACAACGCCTGTCTCGTCGATGATGCGCTGCAACCCCTCGGGGGTGAAGTTGGAGACGCCGATGGACTTCACCCTTCCCCGCTTCTGCAACTCTATGAGGGCTTTCCAGCTGTCCACGTACTTGTCCTGTCTGGGCTGCTCCCAGTGGATGAGGTACAGGTCAAGGGTGTCCAGCCCAAGACGGTCCATTGACTAATTAGTTGCAACCTAGGAATAGCGGCGTCTGCAGCTAATTTCCTGAAGCGGAACCTGGATGCTTGTCTTGCAGCTAGCCGCCGGCCTCGGAGAGCAGCCGTTCGGCTTCAGCCACTTGTTCGAAGACTGCTTCCGCACGACGGTGCACGGACGCTGCGCCAACCGGTATGGGTCCCACGGCCAGCCTAAGCATGGCGGCAGCTTCAGCCGTGGTGGCCAGGGAATTTCCGGCCTTCGATAGGGCCCGATGAACTCCCGCGAGTGAACCAGGGATGTCCAGTCCATCGCTAGGAACCAGCCGCTGGGCCTCGACGCAGACAAGGCGGACGCGCGGCGACAAGTCCGCGAGCTGATTGGCAATATGAACGAGCTCGTCGTAGAGCTGCTCGTCTTCCACACCTTCAAGGACTTGATGGTACCGATCGAGGCCTCGATGAAAACGATCGTGGGCACGCCGCCACAGGCCCTTGCCCAATTCGACGTCGTCCTTCCGCCCCTGTCGGGCGGGCCCAAAGAACCCCAAGCCGCGGCTCAGAGATACTGACCCGGGCCGTGGTCCGGGTCTTCCACCGGGACCCCCTTCGCCGGGTTGTTCGCACCGTCAGGGGCCGACGCCCTCTGGGGCTCCCCGTTCTCGCCAATGATCACACCCGGGGCTATCACGGTTCCAGGCGGTAACTGCCGCATCTGCAATTGTGCTGCGGCGTGCTCCCGGGCGGCGTGCTGGGCAGCGATTGCTGTCTGGATGCCGTGGAACAGCCCTTCAAGCCAGCCGACCAGCTGCGCTTGCGCGATGCGGAGTTCGGCGTCCGAGGGCGAGGCAGCATCAGGAAAGGGCAGGCTGATTCGCTCCAGTTCGGCAACGAGCTCCGGAGCCAGCCCGTCCTCGAGCTCCTTGATGGACCGCTCGTGGATTTCCGCCAGGCGTCCCCGGGCTGCGTCGTCAAGCGGCGCCGCCTTCACTTCCTCAAGCAACTGGCGGATCATGGTGCCAATTCGCATCACCTTCGCCGGTTCATCAACCAGGTCCTGAAGGCTTGAGCCCTTGATCCTGCCCACAGGGGTGCCCGGGATGCCAGGCCCGTTGGTGCTGGCCTGCGCCTTTTGGTTATCCACCGGGGTGCCCTCCACGAGCTCGTCGTCGGAAGTGCTGCCTTGCTGAGTGTCATCCTGATCGCTCATGCGTTCATACTCTCATGGCCGCGGGTCAGCCCACCGCACGGACCAGGATTTCGCCTTCGTCCTTAGCGAAACCACATTTTTCGTAAAAGGGCGTTGCATAGGTGTTCGCCGGGACCCATACTTCCCTCACACCTCTCCCGTGCATCCAGTCCTCCATGGCCGCCAGAAGCGCGCGGCCTACGCCCCTTCGACGCCAGTCAACCCGGGTGCCCATCTCCATCAGAAGGAGCTCTGCCCATGGTCCTGCAGTCCTGTGCCGCTGGATGTAGCAGTGCAGGAACCCCATGATCTCCGTTCCCAGCTCCGCCAGCCAGAACAGCACGGAGGGGTCGGACAGGAACGACCGTGCGCCGTCGACAGACAGGGCACCCGACGGGGGCACGGACGGGTCCTGATCGAAGAGATTGTCCTGCTCAGCCAAGAGGTTGAGAACCGCTTCATCCCCCGGCTCAAGCAGTCTGATGAAGAATTTTTCCGGCTTCATCAGCAGGGTTTCAGCCGGCCCCTTTGGACGGTCATCATCGTCTCCTGCCGGTGGTGGCACGTCAGCAACACCTGCCCTGGGGACTCACGTCCTGCCGGTCTGTGCGATCCCGCCAGAACTCGCGCTCGGTCATCGGCCTGCCCGAGTGCCCCGAGGCAGCATGGTGCTCGAGGTACTTGCCGTAGGCATCCGCTCCCATTACCGCTCCAAGATAAGCGGCGAAGCTCCGAAGTCCGCTAATCGCACGCCTCATCAGTGATGCCTCGGCGTTTCCAGGCGCTTCTCGAGCGGGACCTTGGCCCATTCGGCCATGAGCTCGCGCTCCGCAGGCGTCGGGATCAGCCCTGCCGGGGCATAGACGCGGGAAGGACGGCCGGGGTCTTCGTGGCTGTGCCCGCCGCCGTCGCGAATAGACCTAAGGGTGGCGATGATCGCCGTGATGATCACAATGATGCTCAGCACCACGAAGATCACCGACAGCACGCCCTGGATCATGGTGTTCCGGACCACTGCTTCCATGGCTTCAACCGTCCGGGCAGTGCCAAAGCTCGTCTTTCCTTCGTCAAGAGCCTTGGAGAAGGCGGCATTATTGGCAAAGTAGCCGACAGCGGGAACCGGGGAAAAGATCTTGTGCATGCTGGCCGTAATGGTCACGACAGCGGCAAACACCAGCGGCAGGGCCACGATCCAGAGATACTTGAACGCTCCTCCCTTGGCGGCTATAGCCATGCAGACAGCCAGGGCAATGGCGGCAAGCAACTGGTTGGCGATGCCGAAAAGCGGGAAAAAGGTATTGATCCCACCGAGGGGATCCGTGACCCCCAGGAGCAGGACGGCACCCCAGGCACCTACCATGATGGCAGTGCACAGCCAGGCCCCTGGCCGCCAGGAGGCTTCCTTGAACTTCGGGATGAAGTTGCCAATGGAGTCCTGCAGCATAAAGCGCGCCACCCGGGTTCCGGCGTCGACGGCGGTGAGGATGAAGAGTGCCTCGAACATGATGGCGAAGTGGTACCAGAACGCCATCATGGCAGTCCCGCCGATGAACTGCTGCATGATGTGGGCGAGGCCGACGGCGAGTGTGGGGGCCCCGCCGGAACGGGAGACGATGCTGGGCTCACCGACATCATTGGCGGTTTGTGCGAGGTCGCCGGGGGTGATGTTGACTCCGGACAGGCCAAGGCTGTTCACCCATTGGGCGGCGGACTCGACCGTTCCGCCCGTAAGGGCAACGGGAGCGTTCATTGCGAAGTAGATTCCCCGGTCGATCGAGATCGCTGCAACCAGGGCCATGATGGCGACAAAGGACTCCATCAGCATTCCGCCGTAGCCGATAAAGCGGGTTTGGCGCTCCTTCTCGATCAGCTTGGGGGTGGTGCCGGAGGAAATGAGCGCGTGGAAGCCGGACAGGGCACCACAGGCGATAGTCACGAACAGGAACGGGAACAGCGCCCCTGAGAACACGGGGCCGTTTTCACGGCTCGCGAACTCGCTGATGGCCGGAACCGTGATCTCGGGACGGACGACGACGATGGCCAGCGCCAGCATCACAATGACCCCGATTTTCATGAAGGTGGACAGATAGTCCCTGGGTGCCAGCAGGAGCCAGACGGGAAGGACGGCGGCGATGAAACCGTAGATGATGATGCCCCACGCAATAGTGACTTTGTCCAGGTGGAAGAAGGCCGCACCCCATTCCGTGCTGGCCACGGCGCCGCCGCCGATGATCGCCGCAAGCAGAAGCACGAAACCGATGATGGAAACCTCCAGGACCCTGCCCGGCCGGATAAAGCGAAGGTAGACGCCCATAAACAGGGCAATCGGAATAGTCATGCCGACGGAGAAGACGCCCCAGGGGCTTTCGCCAAGTGCGTTGACCACCACAAGGGCGAGGATGGCCACGATGATGATCATGATCAGGAGCGTGGCGATCAGTGCGGCGGTGCCGCCGACGACGCCGAGTTCTTCGCGCGCCATCTGGCCCAGCGATCGGCCGCCTCGGCGCATGGAGAAGAACATCACCAGGTAGTCCTGGACGGCACCGGCCAGCACCACGCCGAGAATGATCCAGATAGTGCCGGGCAGGTAGCCCATTTGGGCGGCGATGACCGGTCCGACCAGTGGCCCCGCACCGGCGATGGCCGCGAAGTGATGGCCGAAGAGGACGTTTCGGTCGGTGCGGACATAGTCCTTGCCGTCAGCCTTGTACTCGGCCGGCGTCGCCCTCCTGTCGTTGGGCTTCAACAGGTAACGCTCAATCACCTTGGAGTAGAAGCGGTACCCGATGAGGTAGGTGCAGACAGACGCGAACACGAACCAGATCGCGTTGACCGCCTCGCCACGAACAATGGCAAGCATGAACCAGGCGATTCCGCCCAAGAGGGAAATTGCCACCCAGACCCCGATCCGCAAGGGTGTCCACTTCCGCTCCTCCGCCTCCCTGACGGAATCCTCCACGGCAGGAGCTGGGAGCGTCGGATCGTGCTCCATCTGCTCGTCCACCGTTCCCGTGCTTTGCGTTCCATCGGGCATTTTGCCCATGTCTCCTCCTTGAGCCTGGTGCGACTGGTGTGCCGCGAGTGCCCTTGCGAGCGCTGCGCGTGGCGTGCTGCAGAGCACCCTACCAATGGGTTGCGACATAAAAGCGGAGCTACGCCGGGATCTTGGAACACAATTCTGTGAGCGGTGCCATTGATGCGACGGGTGTGCTGATCCTCACGTCGGGGGCTACGGTCGGCGGGCCGTTTCGCCGCCGCTGGCCTTGCCTGTGGATTTGAATGATCGGTTCTGCTGCAACTGCGCCATGCGGGCCTCGCACAGGTCAAGCCACCGAAGCTCGGCCTCGGTCTGGAAGATCAGTGAGTCCAGGACCAGCAGCCAGGCGGTGTCTGCTGGCCGCTGGTTGGCAACCGTGTCGCGACGGGACTTTGTGTAGTCCTGCAGTGCTGCCCGCGATGCTGCACGCTGTGCCCGGATGACAGGGGCGACATCCACTCCTGGCAAGGTCACCGCGAGCGCTAGTTTGATCGCGAGTTCATTGCGCGGTGGAGTCCGGCGTCCGACGGCGGCTGGAAACCACTCGCGAACTTCCATTCGTCCCGCTTCGGTGATGCCGTAGACGACGTGGCCGTCGCCGTCGTCGCCCATTTTGGAAACCAGCCCGTCACGCTCCAAACGGTCCAAGGTGGTGTAGACCTGACCGATATTCAGGGGCCACATGGCGCCGGTGCGGTCCTCGAATTCGGCGCGAAGCTGGTATCCGTAGCGGGGCTGGTCGTGCAGGAGCGCGAGCAGGCTGTTACGGATCGACATGGTCCTATTAGAGCAGGCTCCCTAGAGGAGCATCAGGACCTTGCCCACGTGCTCGCCGGAGTCGAAGTACTCATGCGCGTCCTGGACCTGCTGGAGCGGAAATGACTTCGCTACCAGCGGCTTGATGCGCCCCTCGCTGACAAGCGGCCAGACGGAGTCGCGGACGGCATTCATGATGATGCCCTTCTCGGCGACGGATCGGGGGCGAAGCACCGTGCCAATGATCGCTGCGCGCTTCCTGAGCAGCAGGCCAAGATCGAGTTCCCCTTTGGCTCCGCCTTGGAGGCCGATCACGATCAAGCGCCCGTACTCGGAAAGGGCCTCAAGGTTTTGCTTGAGGTACTTGGCGCCCACGACGTCGAGGATGACGTCGGCGCCCTTTCCACCGTTTAGCTCCTTCAGGCTTTGGGCGAAGTCACTCTCGGCGTAGTTGATGGCGATATCGGCTCCGAGGAAAGCCTTGGCAGTGCCAACCTTCTCTTCCGAACCTGCTGTGGTCGCCACTTTCGCTCCCAGGGCCTTGGCCAGTTGGATGGCCATGGTTCCGATGCCGCCGGTTGCCCCGTGGATGAGCACCGTCTCGCCCGCCTGCAGCTGCGCCGTCATGACCAGGTTTGAATATACGGTGGCTGCTGCTTCCGGCAGGGCGGCCGCAGTGACGAGGTCGACGCCGTCGGGCACTCGCAGGACCTGTTCGGCTGGCACCGCCACCTGCTGGGCATATCCGCCGCCCGCAAGCAGCGCTACCACCTTGTCGCCGACCGAGAAAGGCTTCCCGACGTTGGGGCCGAAAGCGGCAATGCGTCCTGACACCTCAAGTCCCGGAATCTCGGAAGCGCCTGGCGGCGGCGGATAGAAACCGCGCCGCTGCTGCACGTCAGCCCGGTTTAGGCCGGCAGCGACGACGTCGATGAGCACCTCGCCGGGGCCGGGCACCGGAGCGGGAACGTCGCGGATCTCCAACACTTCCGGTCCGCCCGGCTGCGAAATAAAGACGGCTTTCATGGCAAGCTCCCCTTCTCCTGGCCCATTCCTGCAACGACTTCCCATTTCCTACACCAAAATGCCGGGAATTTTTTGTTGCAGCCAACTCCCTATGAAACACTACTAGTCAGGGAAGGTTGTCCGAGCGGCCGAAGGAGCTGGTCTTGAAAACCAGTAGGCGGCAACCCCGTCTCATGGGTTCAAATCCCATACCTTCCGCGCAGTGGGCCCCGGCTTCTGACTAGTTCAGGAACCGGGGCCTTTTTGCTGCCATGGAAGGTTCACCTGGAACTCACGGCGCAGGCATTGAAAACTGTCAGAGGTCCGGCATAGTGTTCTGACTGTCTCCACCGCATATCCACCGTCCGCGGCGCACGTCGCTGGACCCCACCTTGTCGGATCAACCGGATCAAACCAGGAGCCACACTATGCCGAAACCAGAAATTACCCCCGGCGCACCTTGCTGGATCGACCTGATGACCTCGGACACCGAAAGAGCCAAGACGTTCTACTCCGCACTCTTTGGCTGGACCTATGAAGCCGGTGACGAGGAGTTGTACGGCGGCTACATCACGGCGTTCAAGGACGGAAACATGGTCGCGGGGATTATGCAGAAGCAGGAGGACATGGCCCAGATGCCCGATGTCTGGTCGACGTACCTCCGCACTGATGACATCAACGCCACCGCCGAAGCGGCAGCCGCGAACGGCGGCCAGGTCTTCCTCGAACCCATGGAGGTACCGGAACAGGGACACATGGCGATGTTCGGGGATGCAACCGGAGCCCCTGTCGGTGCCTGGCAGTTTGGCCGGCACCAGGGCTACGAAGCCGCGGCCGAACCCGGAACGCCGGTATGGCATGAGCTCCACGCGAAGGACTACGACCCCGCCGTTGCCTTCTACCAGAAGGTGTTTGGCTGGGAAACGGACGTCATGAGTGACACCCCCGAATTCCGCTACACCACCCTGGGGGCAGGCGACGATGCCAAGGCCGGCATTATGGACGCGTCCGCGTTCCTCCCGGAGCAGGTGCCGTCCAACTGGCAGATATATTTCGGCGTCGACGATGCCGACGCCACCATTGAGTCTGCGCTCGCGCTGGGCGCCACGCTCATCGAGCCCGCGCAGGACACACCGTTCGGGCGCATGGCAACGCTGGCTGACCCCACGGGCGCCATCTTCAAAATCAACCAGGACCCCGGGCAGGCAGACTAAGAACGCCGGGGAGGGGTGTTTCACGCGGGCCGGGCGGGGGTTTAGGCTCCGAGGATGTGGCGGGCGATCTCATCGGCGTCGCGCAGGGTTCGCTGGGCACTCGTGTAGGCAGGACCCTCGGGCGGAAAGGCCTCAGCGGCGATAGCTGTGCCCCATTGGGTAGAGGACAATTGCAGCCCAAGGACATAGAGGCCGGCTGTTACGGCACCGTTGGCCCCGACTGCCTGATACGGGTGCGGCTCTACATCCAGCCCGGAGGTCTGGACCGGCGTTCCTTCAGCCGTCATCATCAGTTTCGGGCGGGCCAGCCCGTCGGCGAAAAGCTGGCGCACAAGTTCGGAATCGCTTGCCGCAACACGGTTGGCAGGCGCCAGCGCCTCCACCATGGTGCGCGCTGACACAGGCCCGTCATGAACCCAGGGCGAGGCGGCAGTGAACCTACCCGCGCGATGGTCGACGCTGAATTTTGGGTCGGGGCCGATGAAGCTCACGATTCCTGCTCGAGCGAGCGCTGCCAGTTGCTGGGCACGGATGGCTGGTGGACCGCTGGCGAGTCCCTCAATGAAGGATTCGAACCAGCCGCGCAATTCACCGACCCAGGATTCGTCCGTAATGCCGCCATCTGCCACTGCATCTTTGAGAACGGCCCGGCCGGCATGGAGAGCGCCAATGGCCATTTTCACGGGGTCCGACTCCCCTAGCGCCGACCGGCGGGCATCGTCGTCCAGGTAGTCCACGATGGCGGCGTCCAGTTCCGTCCGGGAAGGGAAGGATCTCCCGGCCAGCGGGGCAGCCAGCCCGGAAAGGTCCAGGATGAGATCTGCGGAGACGTACTTGTGCACGATATCCGCGACTCTTGCCTCCCAATGCCCCGCCCTGTGGGAATGCGGACGTAGCGCGACGTCGAGGGAACGCAGGAACTCTTGTTGCTTGTTGACCCCGCCGGACTCGGAGCTTACAAGCGTCGAATAGTAGGCCCACAGAACATCCCGATGCAGGAGTGGCCAAAGGTCATGATCGAATCCGGGCTGGATCCCTGCTGCGGAGAAACGCTGCAGGGCCGCGTCGGTGAGGTAGCGGAGCTTGACGTTTCGAGGGTAATAGCGGTCAAGTTCAGCCTTGGTCCGATAGGGGGTTCCACGGCGCGAGGCCGCCAGGATCAAGGGCTCGGCGCCTGAGGGAAGGTACTCCAAGGCACTCCCCGATTCGACAAACTTCCCGCCTCGTCCCTCCGTCAGCTGGCCCATAACGTCGAAGAAGTTCAAGCCCATGCCACGGACGAGCACCGGCTCGTTCGCCGGAACCTGCGACCAGTCGACGTCGGCCGGGGCCGCAGGCGGGAAGTATCGCAAGCCCAGCCGGTCCGCGGCCTGGCCGAACGATCTCTGTTCAGCGTTCAGCGTGGACTCCAGATGTCCAAGGGACAGCACTACCGCATCGGCGGGAATCGAACTGCCGGTTGCCAGCCCGACGTCGAACCGCTCTTCAGTTCGTCGAACGGAAACTGCACTGGCCTGGTGGAAGGCAAGGTCGACGCCGTCGGGCAGCATGGCGAGCAGGGCCTCCAGTGTTGAACGCAGGTAGCGTCCATACAGGGCGCGACTAGGGAAGTGATGGGCCTCAAGGGAGGCAAGTTCAGCCCGTTCGTCGGCCGTCAGTCCAGTGCCGTCGACCCTTCGCGACTGCCTCCACGCTTCGAAGGTGCCGCCCGCCAGGGCAGGAGCCAGCTCCGGTTCCTCGGGGATCACTGTGGGGTAGAACGACTGCGTATTCATCAGGTAAAGCCGTGACTGGTTGGGCTGCCATACGTGTCCCGAACCTGCAGGATATGGGTCTATGACATCCAATCTCAGCCTTCGCCCGGGGGTCCCGTCCTTGGACGTTAACGAAGCCCAGTTGGCCAGCAGCCGCTCCAGGGCGCTGGTGCCGCGCGGACCGGCACCAATTAGCGCTACCCGAATACTCTGCGATTTTCCCACGCCCTCCAGCCTAGCTTCCTGTGACTTGCTAACCTCTCAGAAAGGCATCCTAGGATGGGGCGATGACCACCACAGCAGCTGACCAGACGCCCGTGTCCAACAATGAAAGTCCCCTGGAGCCCGCGTTGAACGAAACCACGGTTGTTGCCCCCGAACCTGTTGATGAGAACATCTGGCTCGAGGAGATTCATGGGGAGGAGCAGCTGGCCTGGGTCCGCGAACAGAATGCGCGCACCGAGGATCTCCTGAATGATGCCGAGTACGGGAAGCTTGAGGAAAAGATCCTCGAGGTCCTCGATTCAACCGACCGGATCGCGATGGTCAACAAGCGAGGTGACCACTACTACAACTTCTGGAAGGACAAGGACAACCCCAAGGGGCTGTGGCGCCGCACCACCTGGGACAGTTACCTGACTGACTCCCCAGAGTGGGATGTGCTGTTGGACGTAGATGCCCTGGCAGCTGCCGAGGGAACGGAATGGGTCTTCCACGGTGCCGCCTTCCTGCGGCCGCCGGAGGGCGAGGACTATCGCATGGCGATGATTGCCCTCTCTCCCGACGGCGGTGACGCGAACCGCCACCGCGAGTTCGACGTCGAGACGAGGTCCTTTGTCGACCCGGTTTCGGGCGGGTTCGACATTCCGACGGCGAAAGGCAACCTGGCGTGGCTGGACAAGGACACTCTCCTGCTCTCCACCACCGCCGAGGATCTCCCGAAGACCAGCTCCTCCTATGCCAGGACGGGCGTGAAGCTCCAGCGCGGGCAGACGCTGCAAGCGGCAGAGCGGCTCTTCGAGATCCCGGAGGACCACATGATGGCAGTCCTTGCCCACGACTCCACGCCCGGATTCGAACGGACCTTCGCCGTTGACCTGATCGACTTCTACAACCGCACCACATTCGTCCTGGGTGATGGCGAATGGATTGCCATCGACGTCCCCACTGACGTGAACCTCAGTGCCCACCGGGAATGGATGCTGTTCCGCCCCCAACAGGACTGGGAACTCGATGGAAGCACCTACCCGGCCGGATCGCTCCTGGCGGCGAAGTTCTCGGATTACCTGGCCGGGGAACGCGAACTGCTTGTGCTCTACACGCCCGACCAGCACACATCCCTGCAATCCTGGAGCTGGACCCGCGATTTCCTCCTGCTCAACCTGCTGCGGGATGTGTCGTCGGAAATCAGGGTCCTGGATCCGTCCCGTCCGGATGAGACGGGCAATTGGCAGGTTTCCGCACTTGACGCGTGCCGTCCCCTGCATGACGTGAACGCGTACGCCGTCGACGATGAAGACGACGGCGGCGCCGGGAACGACTATTGGCTTATAGCGACTGGTTTCACGACCCCCACGACACTAACTCGCGGCACCCTGAGCCGCGACGACCTGAATCCCGTAGAGGCCGGCGGCACAGCCGGCCCGGTGGCGAGTACGCACGCCGTCATCAAGACTGCGCCGTCATTCTTTAATGAGGACGAATACGAAGTCCAGCAGCACTTCGCCGTCAGCAAGGACGGGACGCGCGTCCCCTATTTCCAGATTGCGTGTCGTGACCTGGTGCTGGACGGCCAGAATCCCACACAGCTCTCGGGCTACGGCGGATTCGAGGTCTCCCGAACGCCTGCCTATAGCGGAATTGTCGGCCGGGCGTGGCTTGAACGGCGCACTGACGCCCACGCGGACGGTTCGGGCGGCCACTCGAGGGGCGGGGTGTACGTCGTCGCGAACATCCGAGGCGGCGGCGAATACGGCCCAACCTGGCATCGGGCCGCGCTTCAGGAGAAGCGGCACCGTGCCTACGAGGACTTCGCCGCTGTCGCCCAGGACCTTATTTCCCGCGGTGTGACAAGCCGTGGGCGATTGGGCTGTGTTGGCGGCTCCAATGGCGGGCTCCTGGTTGGCAACATGCTGACCCGGTACCCGGAGCTTTTCGGCGCGATCTCCTGCGGCGTTCCGCTCCTGGACATGCGCCGCTACACGAAGCTGTCTGCCGGTTATTCGTGGATCGCGGAATACGGAAACCCCGATGATCCCGAGCAGTGGGAATTCATCCGCACGTTCTCCCCTTATCACCTCCTTCGTGACGGCGTGGACTATCCGGAGACGTTTATCTGGACCGCGACTTCTGATGACAGGGTGGGGCCGGTGCAGGCGCGGAAAATGGCCGCACGAATGCAAGCAATGGGCATCCCCAACGTCTGGTTCCATGAAGCGCTTGAAGGCGGCCATGCAGGAGCCTCAGACAATCGGCAGGCAGCGGCGCTTCAGGCTCGCAGCCAGCATTTCCTGTGGCGGGCCCTTGCCGGAGAGGCCTGACCGTTTTGCACTGTGTGCCCCATTCTGCGTATCCTTGGTGGGCTAGCAATAGCAATTGGAGACGTGCCAGAGCGGCCGAATGGACTTCACTGCTAATGAAGGGTCGGGGTTAAACTCGACCGGGGGTTCAAATCCCCCCGTCTCCGCGTTTGGCCCCGGTCCTGGACCGGGGCCTTTTGCGTTTCCGGACGTCGAAGCGGCCGGCCTCAGTTCCTGGCGCGGCTGACTTCCGCGCCCGCATGCCGAGGGAGCGTCAGGCTGTCAATCGTGCTGAGCAGCATCAGGGCGGCCATCGCAAGGAATGCCCAGCGGTAGGGTCCGATTTCGTCGGACCCGGCGAAAGGTGCCGCCTCGAAAAGCCGCAGGAGCAGTGCCCCAACAGCGATACCCGCACCATGCGCGAGCTGTACAAGAGTTGCGGACATTGCGTTGGCTGACGGCAGTTGGCCGGGAACCACATCTGAGTACTGCACGGACGCATAGGCCGAAAATCCGATCGACCGGAACGCTCCGCTGAATATCAGCAGGGCGAAAATGAGTGGTTCCGGCATGCCTGGGTTTAGGAGCGCACAGGCGGCGAAAGTTGTGGCCGAAGCCAGTGAGGCGAAGACGAGGACAGGTTTGAATCCGAAGCGTCGAATGATGGGCGTCGTAGCGGGTTTGATCCCGATATTTCCGACGAATACGGCGGCAACAACGGCGCCTGCCTTCAGTGGGTCCCAGCCGAAGCCGTCCTGGAACAGCAGAGGCAGCAGGAAGGGAATCGAACTGATCGTGAGCCGGTAAACAAATCCGCCGGTGGACATCGCACGAAAAGTGCGTGTTCGAAAAACCCGCAGGTCGAATAAGGGAGCGGAGGTCCTTAGCATCCACCACGCAGCTGCAGCCAGGGATGCAAGTCCGCCCGCGATCGACACGGTGGGCCACCATTCTCCCCCGTGACCACCAACACCTTCCAAGCCCACCACCAGGGCACCGACGCCGAGCGTGGTGAGTGCCAGCCCAACCCAGTCAAGCCTGCGCGCCCTGTCTCCGTGGCCGCTGGGCACCAGGCGCAGGGCCGCCACGAAGGCGGCGAGGCCCAGTGGAATGTTGATCAGGAAGATCCAGTGCCAGGAAAGGTAGGTGGTCAGGGCTCCTCCTACGAGAGGCGCAAGTACTGGCGCCAGCAGCCCAGGCCACACGAGGTAGGCGGTGGCGCGCAGGAGGTCGGATTTGGGGGTTCCCCGGAGCACCGCAAGCGTCCCTACTGGCACCATCATGGCTCCGCCCATCCCCTGGACTATTCGGCTGATGGTCAACGTGGCCAGGTCCGGGCTGAGTGCACAGGACAGCGAGGCCACGGTGAATAGCGCGATAGCGAAGCAGAAGACACGCCTCGCGCCGAGCCGCTCGCCCAGCCAACTGCTAAGGGGTATTCCCATCGCAACAGTCATGAGATAGGCGGTCATCGTGATGTTGACATCCGCCGAGGCCACCTTGAAATCTGCGGCGATGCTGGGGATCGCGGTGGTCAACACAGTTCCATCGAGGAACTCCATGAAGAAGGTCGCTGCCACGAGCAGAGCCAATTTGGGTTGCCACGTAGAGTGGTCAGCATCGCTCACGCCCGCAGGGCTCGAAGTTTTACTCATGACTCCGCTCTGGACGGTTCTGCGAAAGGGCCTATTGGGGCCGGAGCCGTTTGCCGTTTCGCAAGAAAAGGGTTTCCCACGATCCTAGGGCGACGTCTTCCAGCCTGCCATCCTGGAACCACTGTTACATCGAAGAGCAGTGTTACATCGAAGAGCAGTGTTACATCGGGCTGGCGGGCCGCCTGTGGATTCCGGTGGTTATCCGGCCTGCCCCTTATCCTGCTTGTGCCAATACGAGTGGCAGCACGGCTCCCGCCCCTGCCTTCCTCAACGCACGTCCGGCGATAGTCAACGTCCAACGGCTATCCACCAGATCGTCCACCAGAAGCACGCTCTCCCCCTGGAAGGGCTCCAAGGCGCCCTGTAGGTCGTGACCAACGGCGAGGCGCTCCCAGACCCCGGCCAGCCGATAGGCGCTGTTGCCTCCCCTGCCTCCTGTTGGTCCGCCATGCTGCAGCGTCAGCTCTCCCAGGTAAGGCAGTTGTCCAATTTCTGCGATGCCCCGGGCCAGAGACTGCACAAGCTCCGGTTTATTTCTCGAGGGGATGCTGACCACAGCCGCTGGTCGTCCCGAACCGCTCCAGCTTGCGACACGGGGACCACCCGTTGCCCATTCCCGCAGCACCTGCACACACGCCTGCAGCATTGCGGGCTCAAGGCTCCGATCCAAGGCGCCCGCGCTGAAAAGCTCGCGGAGGGATCCGCCCCACCCCAGATCGGTCAGCCGCGCAAGAACCCTGCCCTCAGCGACGCTTTCATCGGGTTTGATCTTTCCCTTGGCCGCCACGCCAAGCCGCTCCATACCGCTTGGCCATTGAAGCCTGGCCTCAAGTGCGACACCCGCACGTCTCAAGGTTCGGCCGGCAGCATCCGCAGCAGTTGTATCGATCTCAAGGGGGAACCATCGACCGGCACAGTTATCACAGCGGCCACAGCTTCGGGCGGAATCGTCATCGAGAACCGATGTAATGTACTCCATCCTGCAACCGGCCGTGTCCTGGTAGATGACCATGGAATCCTGCTCATCCACACGAGCCTGCGCGATCCTGGCATAACGTTCGGCGTCGTAATCCCACGGACGTCCCGTCGAGCGCCAACCGCCCCCTACTCGCTCCACCGCGCCGTCAACCGCGAGAACCTTAAGGAGGAGCTCCAGGGGCGTGCGGCGGAGATCCACCCTCGATTCCAAGGCCACGGTGGACAGCGCCGCGCCGGATTCGGAGAGCGCTGAAAGCACGGCGGCGGCCTTTTCCTCGGAGGGCATCGATGCCGTTGCAAAATATTGCCAGATGTCACGGTCCTCCTTGCCCGGGAGGAGCAGCACATCGGCATTGGCAGCACCTCGACCTGCGCGGCCAACCTGCTGGTAATACGCCACAGGGGATGACGGTGCGCCCAAGTGGATGACAAAACCCAGGTCCGGCTTGTCAAAGCCCATCCCTAACGCAGAGGTAGCCACCAACGCCTTGACCTGATTGCCTTTCAGCAATTGCTCGGCCCTCTCGCGATCAGCGGGGTCCGTCCTGCCCGTGTACGCCAGGACATGGTGTCCGGCCTCAGCCAATAGCCGGGCCGTGTCTTCAGCGGCCGAGACAGTCAATGTATAAATGATGCCGCTGCCCGGCATCTGTCCCAGGTGCGTGAGCAGCCAGCCCAGGCGCTCCCTTGAGTCGTTCAGGGTGAGCACTCCAAGCCGGAGGGATTCACGGCCAAGTGAACCCCTGATAGTCAGCACGCCCCGACCGAGCTGCTCCTCAATGTCATGCACGACCCTTGAATTTGCCGTTGCCGTCGTGGCAAGCACCGGGACGCCTTCGGGTAGTTGCCGTATGAGATCCGAGATACGACGATAATCCGGGCGGAAATCGTGCCCCCAGTCGGAGATGCAGTGGGCTTCGTCAATGACAAGGAGTCCGGTCCGCCGAATCAGCTCAGGTAACTGAGTCTCACGGAATGAGGGGTTGGTCAATCGTTCCGGAGAAACCAGAAGGACATCCACCTCATCCGCCGCCAGTTGTGCAAGTACGTTGTCCCATTCGAGCTGGTTGGCCGAGTTGATGGCCACCGCCCGTACCCCTGCCCGGGCGGCCGCAGCAACCTGGTCCCGCATGAGGGCCAGGAGCGGAGACACGATAAGGGTAGGTCCTGCGCCACGGCGGCGCAGCAACAGCGAGGAGACAAAATAGACCGCGGACTTGCCCCAGCCAGTGCGCTGGACCACCAAGGCCTGGCGACCACCATCCACAAGCGCCTCTATTGCTTCAAACTGACCTTCATGGAAATCCGCCTCGGGCCTGCCCACCAGTTCGCGCAGGACCTTCAAAGCATCGCGTCGCGTTGCGGACAGTACTGCTGCTGATTCCTGGTTATTGGCCATTGCTTCAGTATCCCAGTCGCCTCTGACAGGAAAAACCACCCTGCGGCTGCATGTGGAAAAGTTAGGAACACTGTCCAGCTACCTGGATTCGGCTCAGTTATTCACAGGGCGGCCTTTATTGATAATCCGGGAGCGTGCTCACAGTAGGATGAACAGCGTGACTAGCGAGCAGATTAAGACTTTCGACCTATCGGACTCCTTCAAGGCTTACGACGTCCGGGGCATCGTGGGTAAATCCATTACGGCCGAAATCGTCGAGGCAGTCGGAGCGGCCTTCGTTGACACCCTGGACCTCGCGGGAGAGACAGTCCTTGTGGGCGGTGACATGCGTCCGTCGTCGCCGGAGTTCAGCAAGGCCTTTGCGAACGGAGCCGCTGCTCGTGGCGCGAACGTTCAGCTCCTTGACCTGATTTCCACCGACGAACTTTACTACGCGTGCGGTGCCCTGAACGCCGCTGGCGCCACGTTCACGGCAAGCCACAATCCGGCCAAGTATAACGGCATCAAGATGGCCAAAGCCGGTGCCCAGCCCATTTCATCCGAGTCGGGCCTGAAAGAAATACAGGCCCTCGCTGAAACATACTTGAACCAGGGGTCCATTCCGGAAGCCGCTATTCGGGGCAACATAAGCGTCCGCGACGTCCTGAAGGACTATGCGGAGTACCTGCGCAAGCTGGTTGACCTCTCAGGGAGCCGGCCGCTGAAAGTTGTGGTCGATGCCGGTAACGGCATGGCGGGCCTCACTACGCCGGCGGTTCTGGGCGACACCTTGCTGTCCAAGCTGCCCCTGGAAATCATCCCCCTGTACTTCGAGCTGGACGGTTCCTTCCCCAACCATCCCGCAAATCCGCTCGAGCCGGAGAACCTCCGCGACCTCCAGGCTGCAGTGGTGCAGCATGGTGCGGACATCGGCCTTGCCTTCGACGGCGATGCGGATCGCTGCTTTGTAATCGATGAAAAGGGCGAAACCGTTTCTCCCTCCGCCATCACGGGCATGGTTGCGCGGCGTGAAATCGCCCGTGCACAGGCTATGGGTGAAGAGCAGCCGGTCATCATTCACAACCTGTTGACCTCACGGGCGGTCCCCGAACTCGTGATCCAGGACGGCGGCCGCCCTGTCCGGACCCGTGTTGGCCACTCCTTCATCAAGGCAGTGATGGCTGAGGAGGGCGCTGTGTTCGGCGGCGAACACTCCGCACACTTCTACTTCCGCGATTTCTGGAACGCCGACACTGGAATGCTGGCCGCCATGCATGTGCTTGCAGCCCTCGGCGAGCAGGACCAGCCGCTCTCTGAGCTTGGACGGCAGTATGAGCCCTACGTGTCCTCCGGTGAGATCAACTCCGAGATTGAGGACAAGGCTGCCGCCGTCGAGCGCGTGCGCGAGAACTTCGCCAATGAGGATATCGAGATCGACCACATGGATGGAAGCACGTTCACTGCAAGGGACGGCAGCTGGTGGTTCAACCTTCGCCCTTCCAACACGGAGCCGTTCCTGCGCCTCAACGCTGAGGCCCAGGATGAAGGAACCATGGCCCGAATCCGCGACCGCGTGCTGGCCATCGTCCGGGCATAGGCTGAACCATGAGTCAGCAACCGTGGCGTGAAACGGTCCCCGAAGAAACTGCCCTCGATATGGAGAATCTCTTGGGCACGGGGATCGGCGCTGCCCGCGAGCAGCTGGAGAACCATGGCTGGTTCCTGCCTTTCGCCCTGGTCGTGGAGAACGACGGCGATGTGAGAATACTCGCCGTCGCGCCCCAGCCTGCAGCGGAACCCGAGCTGGCAACGGAACCCGAGTCAGCAGCGGAACCCGAATCAGCAAGTGAGTTCGATGCCAATGCAATGCTGAGCGATCTCGCGGAGCTCCTGCGACAAAATCGCGGAGACTTCCGGGCCGCTGCGCTGGTCTGCGACATCACCTTGGTAGAGGAAGACTCGGATGCGATCCATGTCGCGGCGGAACACGAGGACGGTTCGGTCTTTGCCGCCGTTCTGCCATATGCTCCTGGGAACAACAGCGGCTGGGAATTCGGGGAACTGGCCGCAGATGAAAACGAACCGATCATTTGGGCGGACTAGTCCGCCATAAGCTGGTGCCATGAAAATCACTGCCTTCTCCGACGTGAGCCTTCGGGCCATGATGGTGCTTTCCGCCGCGCCGGAGGGCAGCCTGCTGACGACGCAGAGCATCGCCGACGCGATCAATACGCCCTATAACCACGTCAGCAAGGCCATTGCGAAGCTGCGCGAGCTGGGCATGATCGACGTCGCCCGCGGGCGGCATGGCGGCTCCCGGCTCAGCCCTGCCGGGCGTCAGGCCACCGTGGGCCAGCTCCTTCGGGAATTGAACACCCGGATCGATCCGGCCGATTGTATTTCCATCCACGGCAACTGCCCCATGATCCATGAGTGCAGGCTTCGGGTCGCCCTGGCCCGCGCTCGCGAGGCCTTCTACCGCGAACTCGACGACGTCGTCGTCGCCGCCCTGCCCGGATCATCACAAATGGAGCCTGTCTTCCAAGCCATAGGCCTGCGACCCGGGCTGTAAGAGAACCGCTGGCCTAGACCGCCGCCGGCGTTAAGCGCCCGGCATTAGCTAAACGCCGTATTAAACGCCCGACGGCGGTCCCCGCCTTCCGCTGAAGGTGGGAACCGCCGTCGTACTTCTTCTTGGGAGCCTAGCTCAGGCGCTCCTTGAGCCCCTGAAGTTCAGACTCCAGGGCGGGCGGCAGGGAGCTGCCGAAATTCGCGAACCACTCTTCGATGGAGGCAAGTTCGGTGGCCCATTCCTCGGGATCCACACGTACGGCATCCTCCACCTCGGCAGGAGTCATGTCGAGCCCAGTGAGGTCGATCGAGTCACCCGTCGGAACGAAACCGATGGGAGTCTCAATGGCCTCGGCCTTGCCCTCGAGCCGCTCGATGGCCCATTTGAGGACGCGGGCGTTGTCGCCGAAGCCGGGCCAGGCGAAGCCGCCGTCCTTGGTGCGGCGGAACCAGTTGACCAGGAAGATCTTGGGCAGACGCTCCGGGTTGGCCTTTGCCGACAGGTTGACCCAGTGGTTCAGGTAGTCCCCTGCGTCGTAGCCGATGAAGGGCAGCATGGCCATCGGATCGCGGCGCACGACGCCGACGGCACCTGCCGCGGCAGCGGTGGTTTCCGAGGACAGGGTGGCACCCATGAAGATGCCGTTGGACCAGTCGCGGGCCTGCGTCACCAAGGGGATTGTGGTCTTGCGGCGTCCGCCGAACAGGATGGCGGAAAGTTCCACGCCCTCAGGGCTGAAGTACTCGTCCGCGAGCATGTCGATCTGATCGATGGGGGTGCAGAACCGCGAGTTCGGGTGGGCTGCCGGGGTTCCGGCTTCCGGTGTCCAGGAATTGCCCTGCCAGTCGGTCAGGTGCGCCGGAACTTCCTCCGTCATGCCTTCCCACCACACGCCGCCGTCATCCGTCAGGGCAACGTTGGTGAAGATGCTGTTGCCCTTGGCAATAGCGCGCATGGCGTTCGGGTTGGTACCCCAGCCGGTGCCAGGGGCGACGCCGAACAGGCCGGCCTCGGGGTTGACGGCGCGGAGCTCGCCTTGCTTGCCGAAACGCATCCAGGTGATGTCGTCCCCAAGCGTCTCGACCTTCCAGCCTTCAATGGTGGGATCCAGGAGCGCAAGGTTGGTCTTGCCGCAGGCGGAGGGGAAGGCAGCGGAGACGTAGTAGGTCTTCTGCTCCGGCGAGGTG
The DNA here is from genome assembly GCF_018613855.1 of Arthrobacter sp. ISL-30. Taxonomy (GTDB): domain Bacteria; phylum Actinomycetota; class Actinomycetes; order Actinomycetales; family Micrococcaceae; genus Arthrobacter. Next base: position 23,306 of record NZ_JAGGPK010000016.1, on the reverse strand, counting down.
AGCTTGAGGATGAGCATGTGCTCGGCCAGCCAGCCCTCGTCACGTGCCATGACGGAGGCGATGCGCAGGGCGTAGCACTTCTTGCCGAGCAGGGCGTTTCCTCCGTAGCCCGAGCCGAAGGACCAGATGGAGCGCTCCTCGGGGAAGTGGACAATCCACTTGTCCGGGTTGCACGGCCAGGCAACGTCCTCCTGGCCCGGCTCAAGCGGGGCTCCCAGGGAGTGCAGCGCCGGTACGAAGAACGCGTCGGTCTGGGTGATGCGGTCCAGGACATCCGTTCCGATGCGGGCCATGATGCGCATGGAGGCCACCACGTAGGCGGAGTCGGTGATTTCAACGCCGAACTTGGGATCCTCGGCATCAAGGTGACCCATGACGAAGGGAATGACGTACATGGTGCGTCCGCGCATGGAGCCGGAGAAGAGTCCGCGAAGCTTCTTCTTCATCTCGGCCGGAGCCATCCAGTTGTTGGTGAAGCCGGCGTCGCGCTCATTTTCAGAGCAGATGAAGGTCTGCTCCTCGACACGGGCCACATCAGCCGGATCAGAGAACGCCGCGAAGGAGTTCGGGAAGGTTTCCGGGTTGAGCTTCCGCAGGGTCCCTGCAGCAACAAGCTCGTCGGTCAGTCGCTGGTTCTCCTCGTCGCTGCCGTCCACCCAGTGGATTCGGTCCGGCTGGGTCAGCTCAGCAACTTCTTCCACCCATGCCAGCAGGCCTGCATGCGTGGTGGGTGCCTTCTCAAGCAGCGGCAGTCGCGCCAGATCGCCCATTGCGTTTCCCTTCGTCGGGGTAAGTGGTCTGTGTCCTAAATGCTAGGGGGCCGCGGACCAGACCAATTCGAGATCAGACGTGGGATCTCCGGGGGTGACAAGAGGCAAACCCCGAGAATTCAAGGTTTCTGAAATCAAAAAGCGCCAAATTCGTGAGGAAGGTCACATAGACCGGTCTAGTTCGCCACATTACACAGTTCTCGATTTGGAACCTTGCGGCATCTCCAGTAAAGTTTATTGAGGTTCGAGGGGGTCAGCGACTCCCAAGGACACGAAATGCGCCCATAGCTCAGCTGGATAGAGCGTCTGTCTACGGAACAGAAGGTCAGGGGTTCGAATCCCTTTGGGCGCACAGAATGAAGGCTCTGGAATCGCAAAGATTCCAGAGCCTTTTGCATTGTGTCCGGCTTTGCGGCAAGCCTTCCGTAGCATTGAACTAGGCGGATACGACCTCCGCGACCCGACGCCGCATACCGTCGAAATGCGTGTCGAGCAGCTCAGCTGCAAGGGTTTTATCCTTCGAGGCGACAGCAGCGTAAATCTTTCGATGGACCGCCACCGTTTCCGGAAGCCCTTCATCATCCATCCCTAACTCAGCCGGAATTTTGCTGTAGACGCTCCAGAAGACATCCAAAAGGCTCATCAACAACTCATTATCCAGGGGCTCGAACAACCTCCTGTGGAACTGCGCGCTGGCTGCAATCATGTCCTCCCCCGCCGCCGCAAGCTCCTCCATCAGTGTGACCGCTTCGTCAATGGCGGCAAGCTGCTCCGCGGTCATGCAGTCAATGGATCCGCCGATCAGTCCTGATTCGAGCGCCCGCCGGACTTCAATAAGCTGTAATGCTTCCACGCCCCGATGACGCAGGGAAAGCCTGCTACGAAAGGACAGGCCATCGGCGAGCGCCTCAAGGTTGCTTGGCGCGACGAACATGCCGAAACCGTGACGAATCTCAATGACGCCCAGGGCCTGGAGGACCTTCAGCGATTCACGCAGGGTATTTCGGCCAACGCCCAAAGCGAGGGACAACTCGTTTTCTGTGGGGAGAGGATCGCCGGCTTCAAGTTTCCGATCAAGGATGAGTTCCATGATCTCTGACTGCAGTGCCCGCAATCTTGCCTGGGCACTGAACCTCGCCTGCGGAACGATGCGTGAGGTCGCCATGGACCCTCCGTTCAGTTGCGCCCGCCCGGCGCCGGGTAGGGCATGGTCTGAACAGAATATTGGATGTCCCATGTCCCGGTATGTAGGACACTGCCCGATTCTGCGAAATGGAAGCATCTGAGCCACTGCCATCGCAGGCGTAGGCTTCTCCCATGTCTGAGGAGAGCTCCCGGGAATTTGATGTGATAGTGGTCGGCGGGGGCGCCGTCGGAGAAAACGTTGCTGACCGTGTGGCGCAGGCAGGGCTCACCACAGTAGTCATTGAAGCGGAACTGGTAGGCGGCGAATGCTCCTACTGGGCGTGTATTCCGTCAAAAGCACTTCTGCGGCCGGGAAGCGTACTTCACGCTGCCCAAGCGGTACCCGGCGCAGCGGAGGCCATCAGCGGCACCCTGCATGCCAACACGGTGCTCAGCCGGCGAGACTGGTTCACGAATAGATGGCAGGACGACAGCCAAATCCAATGGCTCGACAACGCAGGGATCGAGCTGCTTCGCGGGCGGGCCCGCATCACGGGACCCCGCGAAGTGCAGGTGGACGGCATTAACGGCAATAGCTACGCGCTGAAGGCCCGGCATGCTGTAGTTATTGCAACGGGCTCAACCCCCGTCATCCCCGATGTCCAAGGCATACGGAGCGTTCCCTTCTGGACAACGCGAGGAGCCACGTCGGCCAAGGAGGTGCCCCGCCGTCTTGCGGTATTGGGCGGCGGCGTGGCGGGCGTCGAACTTGCCCAGGCCTTCGCACGGCTCGGCTCCGCTGTGACCATCGTGGCCAGGGGCCGACTGCTGCGCGCCTTTCCGGAAGAGGCAGCTGAGCTGGTGGCGGCAGGGCTCCGGGCGGACGGCGTCGAACTGCGGCTCGGAAAGGAGCCACGGCAGATTGGGCAGAACGACGACGGTTCCCTATCCCTTGCGTTCGACGACTGCCGCACCGTGATCGCGGACCGGCTCCTGGTGGCCTCAGGCAGGCGACCTGCCGTGGAGAACCTCGGCCTCGAAAATGTGGGCGTGGACCTCGACGACGGCAAGCACCCTCGGCTCGCCACGGATTCCACCGGGCTTGTGGAGGGCTCCGCTAGCGACGGCACCAATGGTCTCTGGCTCTATGCTGCTGGCGATGCGGCAGGAAAGGTTCTTCTTACCCACCAAGGCAAATACGAGGCCCGGGCTACCGGTGATGCAATCGCGGCGCGAGCAGCCGGCAACCTGCGTGGAGCAGCGCCGCCCTGGAGCCCTGCAGCCCGTACCGCGGACGAGTTTGCCGTTCCCAATGTGGTCTTCACAGATCCGGAGATCGCATCGGTGGGTCCGTCGCTGGAGCGGGCAAGGGAGAACGGCCTCAGGGCAGGCAGCGTTGAGCTCCCCATCAACGTCTCGGGCTCCCAGCTCTACGCCTCTGACTACAAGGGCTGGGCGCAATTGGTGGTGGATGAGGATCGACGCGTCGTGGTGGGGGCAACGTTTGCCGGGCCGGGCGTCGCAGAACTGCTCCATGCGGCCACAATCGCAATCGTCGGCGAGGTGACTTTGGGTCGTTTGTGGCATGCCGTTCCTGCCTTCCCCACAATGAGCGAAGTGTGGCTGCGGCTGCTCGAGAAATACGGGCTGTAGCCGTACCAAACTTGGGGACTTGCTCCGATAACGGTATGCAACCGCAATCTCCCACTCCCGGGGACCGGCTCCGCGGTCGACGATGATTAACCTCATGTGTCACATGGGGAACAGCGGCAAACTTGCGATCGTGTCGGCATGCGTTGCCACGGGTCTTTTGGTATTCACTGCCATCACCCTTGAAGAGGCCGCCATGTTCACGTTCCTCGGCGTCGTTGCAGTTGGTTATCTGGCATCAATAGCAGAGGTTCTGTCACGCCGTCGCTACTTTGCCCTTGTTTTGGGGGCGATCGGTTCCAGCCTGTTCGTGGGCTTCGCTATTGCCTTCCTTCGAATGTGGGGGCTCGCATTCAACGAGGATGCTAATGCCACGGGAATCGCGGTCAGCACGCAGGATTCGGACAGTTACTTCTATCTGGCCGTTGCCGCCGGTTTCGCCACACTGCTGGTGCTCTTCGCGGGAGCTGTATGGCCCGGGCGGCGAAGGAAGGACGTCCGTCCTGTAGGGAGGACCCGCGGCAGGCAGCCTGAAAAGCGCCGACCGTCAGGCAGGACTGCGCCAAGAACGGTCCCGCGGGCCGCACAGCGTTCGGTCCCGCAGTCCGCCTCAACGTCCAAACGCCCGACGGCGGTCGGCCCCATGCAGGGCAAGGGAACGGCAGGACAGGGCAAAGGGGCAGCCGGGCAGCGTAAGGGCGCCCCGCGCCGCTGAAGAACGTTAGGGTGTGCGAGGATGCTCCGTTCGCGGCGTATCAGGTTTGCCATCGTCCCGGCGCGCTGTATCGGCTCGGGATTGGTCGGCCCGCACTTGAGTACCGGACCGATCATCAGCCCGTTCGCCACGCATTGAATCCCTGCGCTGGCCGGTTTTGACGTCAGGATCCAACTCATCCGCCTTGCGGAGGCGTTCCTGCGTTTCTTCGCGAACGCCCTGGGCATCGTGCTCCTGGGCCTCCGCCTCCCTGCGAAGTTTCTGGGCCTCAACTTCGGCGCGTTGTGCGTCAGCCTTGGCGCGCGCGGCCCTGGCTTCGCGTTCCTGCACCTCGATTTCCTTTTCCCGGACCTGGTCCCTCATCTCGGCGGCCTTCTGCCTGGCCGCCCCCGCACGCTGTTTGCGTCCGAGAAACATCACGAGCGCGATGACCGCCAAAACTACAACGATCGCGACGATAATCCATACAAGCTGACCTATATCCACGGTGATCCGCCCCTTTTCGTCTGGCTGCTCCGGATACGTCCAGTAAACAACGGAATCGGAACAGTAACCATGGGAGGGAACCGGGGAATTCCCGAAGCTAGTCGGGCAGTTCCATCTGAAAGCCGCAGGCGCAGCGAAGAACACGCGTTGCGAGGTAAACGCTCAGGGAATCACCCGATGTTTGATCGGTCGACTCGCGGACATTGATACTTCTGACCTCTGACCCGATCCTTTTCATCGGCTGTCCACAGTGGATGTAGTGGCCACCGAAAACGAGAACATCAGGTGTTTCCCCGAGCCGATTCAGCAGTCTTGCTATGTCTGCAACATCTGCCGGATGCCTGTAAGCAAGCATGCACTTGGTGCAGATGTAGGAGACCTCCACCAACGTTGGGGAGGGCGCGTTGAGGTCATCGATGGCCCCTATGACCAGGTGGTAGTCGCTGTAGCATCTGCCGCAATGGAGCGGCAGGGCATGGGGTATTGGAGGCCTGGAGTTGAAGTCGCTGGAACTGATGGACATGGTCATGCCGCAGGTGGGTAGCTGGACAAGATGTAATCGGCGGCGGCAGGGCCTGTCATACGCAGGCGCGCGTCGTGGATATCGATGCCGCAGAGGTGCATGCCCGCGCGGAAAGCTATGTCGGTTCTGGGTTCGACGCCCTGAAGCGCGCACCAGCTGACGTATAGGCCGTAAAGACAATCCGGGCCAAGAGGGCAGTCGGTGTCAGGGTCCGGAATAGTCGTGTCTTCAAGGAACAGTTCGAAGTGCGAGGTGGCCATCTGTGGCTCATTTCCGCTTCTGCATCATGTGCCACCGGGTGACAGCAGTGACGGCTCTTTCGGCCGGTGCAGAACGGACGAAAGGGGGCCGGGAGTTTAGTCCCGGCTCCGTATCTGAAACTACGCCGTACTCCTGTCCCTGTCCAGATGCAGGTTCTCCTTGCCCAGATGAAGCTTCCGGGAGGTCGTTCCTCCGATGCCGGATTCAGCGCCTTCGAGCCCCTCCTCCGGAATGTGGGCAGCGGTCAACGGCGGGGCCGACCGCTTCCCCTGCAGGACGGCCGTGGCCACCCCGCCAAGGAGCAGCAGCCCGCCGAGCATCTCTGCCGGCGTCGGCGTCTCCTGGAGCATTAGCCAGGCCGCCGTCATGCCGACAACGGGCACAAGAAGGGTAAACGGCACCACGGCTGAGCTCGGGTAAAGGCTGAGGAGCCTGTTCCAGATGCCGTAACCCACCAGGGACGCGAACATTGCCGTGTAAATCGCGCTCAGGATCGTGGCTGGCTGGAGATCCAGCAACGTCCCCATCACTGCATCGGCTCCATCCACGATGAGGGACAAGCCGGCGAGGGGAAGCGGCACCACCGCGCCCGACCAGACCACCAGTCCGAGCCCGGACGCCGCCTTGGCCTTGCGCGCAATGACGTTGCCGGCCGCCCACGACAGAGCCGCGGCGAGGACAATAAGCAGCGGCAGCACCGGCGCGACAAGACTCCGGCCCGCTGCTACCACCGCGAGTCCCGCCACCCCCAGGACAACACCGAAAATCTGGCGCCGGTTGGGACGCTCCCCCAGGAATTGTGCCGCCATCAGCACAGTGAGGAGCACCTGGGCCTGTAGGACAAGCGAAGCAAGTCCGGCCGGCATGCCCATCGCCAGCGCCAGGTACAGGAGCCCGAACTGGCCCGCACTCATAAAGAGCCCGACGCCGAGAATCACCTTCCAGCTCACCTCCGGCTTTTTCACGAAGAAGATGAACGGGAGGACCACGAGGACGAAGCGAAGGGCGACGAAAAGCAAGGGCGGAACTTCGCGGCCATTGGCGTGGAGGCCGAAGTCGATGGCTACGAAATTCAGGCCCCACAGAACGGCGACGAGGACGGCGAGCATGGAGTGGCGAGGGGTCATGTTCCCAATCTGACACTGAAGCGAATGAAGCACCAGCATTGAATTGTAGGGTGAATCAAGTAGATTTGCTTCATGATTGATATTGCCGCGCTCCGGGCCCTCGTCATCGTGGAGCAACAAGGATCAGTCGTCGCGGCCTCGGACGTCATGGGTTACAGTCCCTCGGCAGTGTCCCAGCAGATCAAGAAACTCGAGAAACAAACTGGGGTGGCAGTCCTGGAGCGCCACGGCCGCGGCATCCTCCTCACCGACCGCGGACTGGCACTGGCAGAATACGGCCGCCGGATCCTGGGCGAGCTTGAAGAGTTGCAGGCGACCCTCCTGGCCGATCCCGACAAACCTTCCGGGGTGTTGCGGTTGGTGGCGTTCTCCACGGCGTGCCGTGGCCTTGTGGGCCCGCTGCTTGGCCGCCTGGCCGCGACCGAAACCCAGCTGGACGTCAGCGTCCTTGCGGAGGACCCCCGCGAGGCAGTCCAGAGGGTGGCTGGCGGAGAAGCCGAACTCGGCGTGGTGCACAACTGGAACTCAGTGCCGCTGGTCATTCCGGAAAACATGACCCTTGAATGGCTGTGCGAAGACGTCGCCGATGTCCTGCTCAACAGCGGACACCGACTGGCCGGCCGCTCCTCGCTTGAGCCGGTTGACCTCCTTGAGGAACGCTGGGTCAGCACTCCGCATGGCGCGATTTGCAACGAAGCACTGCTCCGGATTTTCGCGGACACTGGCCACGTCCCCAATATCAAGGTGTACGACCCCGATTTCGCCACGCACATTGCCCTCGTGGAGCAGGATGTGGTGGTGGCACTCGTCCCTCGCCTGGGGCGGCCCGTCCTCCCGTTGGGGGTCGTGGCTGTTCCGCTGGTCAACCCGCGGCAGGTGCGGCAGGTGGGCATCGTCTACCGCAAGACCATGACATCCAGCCCTGGAATCCAGCACGTTGTCAGGCTGCTTCGTGAACTGGCAGGGACAGAAGGCGATTAGCTAGTGCTTGGCTCGGGGAACTACGAAATGCGTCAGCCTGGCGTCCTGGCCATCGAGTTCGGCCCAGGGCTTTTCCACTTCCAAAATCGTCAAGCCACTGGTCGGGAAGCGCGTGGCTGCATCCATATAGGCATCATGGTCTGAATCACGCGATGCCAGCTCCATGGCCAGGTCCTGTACGCCAGGCATGTGGGCAATCACCATAAGCGTCGTCACTGTATCCGGCACATGGTTAATGACGCTCAGCATCCTCCGCCCGGACGCGGCATACAGTCCGTCCTCCAGTTTCGGCGTCGGCGCCTTGTCGCCTAACTGGGCGCACACCCAGGTGCACGTCTGACGCGTCCGTAGCGCCGATGAGCACAGGATGAAGTCCGGAACAACGTTGTGCTTGAGCAACCATTTTCCGGCCAGCGGCGCCTCCCGGTGACCACGTTCCTCCAAAGGGCGCTCATGGTCAGCAACGCCCGAAGGCCAATCAGCCTTGGAATGGCGCATGATAACGAGGCGCCGAATGTGATGGTCACTCATCCCCCCAGCCTATAGCCGCCCATCAGCCGCGGAGGCCACATGCTCGGTCGCCAAGCGCGCACGAAAGCGCCCGCTCCCAAGAGGGAACGGGCGCCGTCGAGATGCGTATGGAGACTAGATCGAGTATTCCGGAGCGGCCCAGACAATGACTTCCGGGTGCTCGTAGAAACGGTAGCCCTGGCCGCGGACAGTGCGGACGGTGTTCGCGAGGCGACCCAGCTTGGAGCGGAGGCGGCGGATGTGGACGTCGATGGTGCGCTCGTTCGGCACCTCTTCGGCGTTGCGCCACAGTCCTTCGAGCAGTTCGTCACGGCCCACGGTACGGGTGCCATTCTCAACGAGGTAGTTCAGGAGCTCAAACTCCTTGAACGTAAGGTTCAGCGATTCGCCGTCGAGGTGGACTTCGCGGCGTGCTAGGTCGATCAGAACGCCGGAGGGGCGGGGCTCCTGGGCCGGCTGCGGACGGGCGGCCTCGGTGCGCTGGCGGGTTCCAACGGTCGGGTCCCCAAAGGTTGAACGGACGACGTCGAGCGCGGAACCTTGGGCGCTGGCCGGCGCAACAGCGACGGCGGCGTAGCTTTCAGCGCCGGCCACCAGCGACTGGGCGTAGGCCCGAATCTCCTGGGCAAGCTTGGCAATGGACGTTCCGGCAGCCGCGGCCGTGTCCTCATCGATCCCCATGTACAGCACGAAGCCGCGGGCGACGTTGTCGTTGGCCACGGGACGGACGGAGCGGTCTGCGGGAGCCACGACGGGAGTGGGAGCCGTGACGGGGGCGGCCTCGGCCGGTTGGACAGCGCGCAGCTGGCCATACGAGTTGGGGTTGTAGCCCTGGGGCACGTAGCCGGGCGCCTGGTAGCCGTTGCCCGGTGTTACAGGCGGAGCGTAGGCCGGCCTGGCGCCGAAGCCTTGGCGAAGTCCCGCATTGGAGGCGGCCTTGTTGGCGTTACGGACGGAGATGTGGACGTATCCGGATGCAACTGACATGGAGTGCTTACCTCAAAGTGAATGGCCGTCATCGCGGCTTCGAATGCTTGATTGTCCCCGCAATGAGGCTGGGGATGGGGCGCCCGACACTGGGCAGGGGCGAATGCCTGAAACTCTTAGGGGTACGAAGTTAGGCTTGCATTCGACAACAGCGCATTTGAACGCCAGCTGGCGTGCTGGGCCTGAAATCTGCGGCTGCAGTTGCTGTTGAGTCCTTGTTCACATTTGAAGTGTGCAACGTAACAAAGGGAACTTGCAAGTAACAAAGTGTCGAACAGTCCACATCCTGAGACAAATAGGGCTATTGTGCTGCGGATCACAATTCTATCGACAGTAGAAAATTCGAATGGAGTTATAGAACGATCGGGCGAAGATACTGTTTTTTCGAACTTAATTTCCTGGTTCTGGCTATTACTCAATTTGCATTCATCAATCGTTCCGATCCTGAAATCCCGCCATCCGGAAACCTTCCTGTCCACTTCTGAATCGTCCCGGAGTGGATTTTTTGGGGTAAAGCATCTGCTACAAGCCCGGCCGAGCCCTCTCCAAGGAGCTGAAGGCTTCCACCTGACTACGCTGGAACTCACAGCTCGTTCACAGCGTCGGCAAAGCGCCGGCATACCGGCAGATCGGAGAGTTGTTCCATGGCCTCATCGCACTCCATGACCAACAATCTTCCCGAACTCACCCACCCGGACGGCTCCCCCATCCGTGCCCTTGTGGTGGATGACGAGCCGAGCCTCGCAGAGCTCATGAGCATGGGACTCCGGATGGCAGGGTGGTCAGTAGCCGTTGCCGGCGACGGACCCGAGGCTGTGAAGCTGGCCCGTGATTTCCGCCCGGACGTGCTGGTACTGGACGTTATGCTCCCCGGATTCGACGGCGTGGAGCTGCTCAGCAGGATCAGGGCCTTCGCGCCCGAGGTGCCTGCCTTGTTCCTGACGGCAAAGGATGCCGTGCAGGACCGTATCACCGGGCTCGCGGCCGGCGGGGACGACTATGTGACCAAGCCCTTCAGCATGGAGGAGGTCCTTTTACGTCTCCATCGCCTTGTCCAGCGCTCCGGAGTGGCGACCATGGATTCAGCCGAGCTGGTTGTGGGCGACCTGCGGCTGAATGTGGACACGCGCGAAGTCATCCGTGCCGGGGAGGACATCTCCCTCACAGCAACGCAGTTCGAGCTCCTGCGCTACCTCATGGAAAACCCAAAGAGGGTAGTCAGCAAGGCCCAGATCCTGGATCGCGTGTGGAATTACGACTTTGGCGGCCAGGCCAACATCGTCGAACTGTACATCTCCTACCTGCGGAAAAAGATCGACGCAAGCTACCCGCCCATGATCCATACCGTCCGCGGCGCCGGCTACGTCATCAAGCCGGCGGACTAGCATCATGTCCGAACTTTCCGGGGCCGCTCCCAAGATCCGCCCCCGTTGGCTAAGCCCGTCCACGTGGCACCTCCGCACTAAGTTGATCCTCGTTGCAATGGCACTGCTGGTGGCAATCTCCGGCGCAATCGGCCTGTTCAGCTATGCGTCCATGGATTCCTTCCTCACACGGCAACTCGATGAGCGCCTTGGGCAGGCCTCCCGGATCTCCAACGAAGCCGGGCGCCCGCCCCTCGGCAACCCCCGCAGCAGGCCCGACCCCCTTGACGCCAAAGGCCAGGGCGTCGGGACCCTGACGGCAAGGCTTACTAACGGGCAGATCAGCAGCGCGGGCGTCCTCACTCCCAGCGCAAGCCGGGCCGCTTTGTCCCAAGAGGACGAGTCCGTTCTTCTCAGCCTGGAACACAACGCAACGCCCGTGGACCGCACGCTGTCCACCGGTGCCTATCGGCTGATAGCAGTGGAGACTCCCTATGGCGATGTGATCGTCACAGGACTTCCGCTGGCGGCCAAGCAGGGCACGTTGTCCTCGTTGGTATGGACCATGGTGATTGTCTCCCTCTGCGGACTGGTCCTGATTGGCCTGGCCGGAACAGTCCTCATCCGGCGAACCATGAAGCCCATCGAGAAACTTTCGGAAGTGGCCACAAACGTCTCGCGCCTGCCGCTCGAGGTCGGAGAGGTGGCCCTTGCGGTACGTGTACCGCCGTCGGCAGCCAATCCCCAAACGGAAGTGGGAAGCGTTGGCCATGCGCTGAACCTGATGCTCAATAATGTCTCCAGCGCGCTGGAGGCGCGCCAGAAAAGCGAAACCAAGGTCCGCCAGTTCGTCGCCGATGCGTCCCATGAACTCCGTACTCCGCTCACAGCTATCCGCGGCTATACGGAACTCATGCGGATAACTGAAGACTTCAGTCCGGACGGGCAAAAGTCGCTCGCCCGCGTCCAGAGCCAGGCGGAACGCATGACTTCGCTCGTCGAGGACCTCCTGCTCCTGGCTCGACTGGACGAAGGGCAGCCGCTAAAGGTGGCCGACGTCGACCTCACCCAACTGGTGATCGAGACCGTCAGTGACGAGAAAGTCATGGCACCTGAACATGTGTGGCAGCTGCAGTTGCCTGACGAGCCCGTTAGTGTCCGTGGAGATGCCACCCAGCTCCACCAGGTCCTGGCCAACCTGCTTTCAAATGCACGGAAGCACACCGAGCCGGGAACTACGGTGATCACTTCTGTGACGCGCTCCGCCGACAGCGCAGCCGTCTTGAGCGTGACGGACAACGGGCCTGGCATCGAATCCGGGTTCCAGGAAATGATCTTCTCCCGCTTTGCGCGTGCAGATGCCGCCCGCTCGGGCGGCGAGGGGACTTCCGGATTGGGCCTGTCGATCGTGGAGTCGATAGTCCAGGCACACGGCGGCAGCATAGCGGTGACATCGCGCCCGGGCAGGACCGAATTCGCACTCCGCCTGCCGGCACTGGCGGAGGCCAACTAGCGGCACCGGCTGGCCTCCGTTACCTAAACGTGACTTAATGGGAGCGTTCCGGTACGGTCATGGGGTGGCCCATCTTGACCGGGCCGCGTCCGGGCTGACGCCGAGCTCTGCCACATCCCGGAGCCCCAACACTGAGGCAGAGACGGGGGACCCACGAGTCTTCGGGCCGCTTGATAGCGGCCCTTGGGGTGAAGCCGTCACGTCTGACGTGCGGCCGGTTGACCTCTTCCGAACCCGACAGCTAACTCCGCAGGCGTTGAGAGGCAACCATGTCCCGTTCCCTGGATCAGTCGCGCCCTCTTCGGGGCGCGCGGCACCGTGCAGAACCTGTGCCATTCGCCACCAAACCACTTGCGACGGCGGACTCGCTTGCGGAAAAGCCAAGGCCCGCCCCGGCTCCTACCGAAGTGGCACCTGCGGTGCCCACTCCTGCCGAAGAGACGCCCACTTCCCCCGCCACGTCACCCGCCGCCCCGCATCGCACCAGGGCGCGGCGCGCGGCACCGGTAAATCCCTCCCCAGCCACACCGACTCAGCCGGCTCCCACCGCTCCGGGTGCGACGGCGGAGACCCCCACCGCTCCGGTTGCCACTGTGACGGAACCGAAGAACTCCGCCTCGGCAACGTCGTCCACAGCCCCACTACGCCCCAGGTCCAGGCGCAGTGCACCGGCCGCTGCTGGTGAAAACCCCACCGGAGCCACCCAGGGCTCGGGCGCAAACAGTGAAGCCCGTGCCTCATTCAGCCCTCAGTTGGCTTCGTCGTTTAGTTCGCAGCCCCAAGCCGTCCTGAGGAAAGCGGCCTCAGTTCGGGTCATGAGCCACCGAATGGCCGTTGTTGCCAGTGCCCTCGCCGTTCTGTTGGGTGTCGGCACCGCCAGCCAGGCCACGGAACTGCCATTTTTCGGCAAGGAATCCTCCGCGCATGATGGAACTGGAGGGTCGGAGGGGACCGGCGCAAAGCCAGGAACAGTGCCCACTTACAGCGCGGGACAGGCGAGGTCCGCTGTGTCGGCTACTCCCACCGCCACGTCCAGTGGAACCCCAACGCAGACAGCTGCCGCCTCCGCCCCAAACACCCCCGGTAAGCCGGCGACTCCCGATCGCAAGGCCACTGCCTTGCCATCGGTCGCCGCCCTGCCCAAGCCGGTTGACGTTCCCACGCTGGCCGGAAAAATAGCCGGACCCTCCTCGCCGTCGTCAGCTCCGGCCTCCGCGTCATCAGCACCGGCATCGTCGTCCTCAACCGCGCCGGCCCCTTCATCGACCCCTCCGGCACCGGCCACCGCGCCGACCCGCTCGGCAGCGCCAGCCCCGACCTCGACGGTGGCACCTGCTCCCAGCTCGACGCCCATTTCCAGCTCACCCGCTCCCACGACTGCTACAACGCCACCCGCATCTGTGGGCGGCGCTGCGGGAGGCATCGTCGACACCCGTTCCTATGCCCGTAACCGCCTTGCAGCGTACGGATGGGGCGCAGAGCAGATGAATGCCTTGAATGTTCTGTGGAACAGCGAGGAAAACTGGCGCCCCGGCCAAGTGGACCGAGGAATGAGCTACATCAAGCAACGCTACGGCTCCCCCGCCAATGCCTTGAAGTTCCGCAATGCCAACAAATGGTACTGACGCACTGCGGCTCCCTTGGCGGCCCTGGCGGCACAGTAACCGCCAAGGGAGCTGCGACTCGGGACGCAAGGCGACCCGCCGTCGTCGTGATGTCCGTTACCTAAATGTGACTTAAGGGCCTGGCTCCGGTACCGTCGAAAGGGTGGCCCATCTCTATCGGGCCACGTCCGGGCTGACGCCGAGCTCTGCCGCATCCCGGATTCCCCAACATGAAGGCAGAGACGGGGGACCCAGAGTCTCCGGGCCGTTGCACAAAGTGCATGGGCCCTTGGGGTGAAGCCGCCAATGATCAACGTGCGGCCGGATGACCTCATCCGAACCCGACAGCTAACTCCGCAGGCGTTGAGAGGCAATCACCATGTCCCCTTCCATGGATAAGTCGCGCCCTGAGCGCGCTGTGCGCCACCGCGCCGAGTCGGTTGCGCCGTTCAACACCACGTCCCACCGTCCCCCCAAAGTGCACGGCCCCCTGCAAAAGGCCACTTCAGTCCGCGTTATGGGCCAGCGAATGGCAGTAATGGCCGGTGCGATTGCTGTCCTGCTGGGTGTAGCCTCGGCCGCTCAGGCTGCCGAACAGGCCATCTCCAGCGAATCTTCGGTCCAGCAGGCGTCAGATGCTTCCCCCGCAACAACCGAGGCGAGCCCTGGGCAGGCGCTTCCCCCGGAAGCGGCTCCGGAGCCCCCGGCGACTGAAACCCCAGCCCCGGCAGCTCCGGCAGCTCCGCCCGCCGCAGCGGAGGCTCCTCCCGCCGCGCCGGCAGCTCCCGCTCCGGAACCCGCCGCGGCAGCACCCGCTCCGGCTGCCCCGCCTGCCCCGCCGACACCGGTGGCCGTAGACGACCCTGCCGCCGCAAAGGCTTACGCCGCCAGCAGGCTCGCCAGCTACGGGTGGGGCCAGGACCAGATGCAGTCGCTGAGCATCCTCTGGGAAAAGGAATCCAACTGGCGCACCACCGCGGTGAACGCCTCCAGCGGGGCCTACGGCATCGTCCAGTCCTTGCCCGCGTCGAAGATGGCCACGATTGCCCCAGACTGGGAAACCAACTTCCGGACCCAGATTGAGTGGGGCCTGAACTACATCAAGGAACGCTACGGCTCCCCCGCCAACGCCTTGGGCTTCCACTACGCCAACAACTGGTACTAAACCACAGTCGGTACTGACCCTCTCGCACTTGCCGCGCCGTCTTTGGCGACCCTCTCGCAGATCCCGCAAGGGAGAGCTTTCGGTTACCCGCAAGACGTGAGAGAGCATCACCTCAAAACGCGCGAGACGTGAGAGAGCATCACCAGCGTGACTGCCCGTAGTCTGTAGGGACGGGCAGTCGGCGTCTTAAGCAGGCCGGGCTGCTACATGTAATCTTCCGGACGCCCATGCCCTTCGGGAATGTCTGCAGAGTCGACGTCGAACGCGCCACCGCGCTCGTCACCGGAAGCCTTGGAGTCCCGGTACGGTATGTACTGCACGGCCCACTTGTTGCCGTCCGGATCCGCGAAGTAAACGAAATGTCCCCAGTCCAGCACCTCGATATCGCTGACGTCCACACCATTTCCCTTGAGCTGCTCATAGGCTGCCTGGATGTCATTCACCACCAGCTGGAGGCTTGGCGCTGTGCCGGGCGGTGCATCACTCATGCCTTCGCCGATGGCAATGGAGCAGCCGGAGCCCGGCGGAGTCAGTTGGACGAAGCGCAGGGAGTCATTGACTCTGTGGTCGTGGTCTGCGTTGAAGCCCACCTTGTTGACGTAGAAATCCTTGGCACGGTCGACGTCGGACACAGGGACGTAGACAAGTTCGAGTTTCCAATCCATGGGACCACAGGCTAGCTGCGCCCAGGCCACAGCGATAGATGGCGCCGGAAAAACTACTTGGCCAGGCCGTAGAGCCTGTCCCCCGCATCGCCAAGGCCTGGAACAATGTAGGCCTTGTCGTTGAGTTTCTCATCAATGGAAGCCAGCACGATTTTCACGTTGGCGTCGGCGAGCTCCTCCTCCAGCTTGGCCAGGCCCTCCGGGGCCGCCAGCAGGCAGATGCAGGTGACGTCCGAGGCGCCGCGCCGGAACAGGAACTTAATGGCTTCGCTCAGGGTTCCGCCAGTGGCGAGCATCGGGTCAAGCACGAAGATCTGCCGCCCCGTCAGGTTCTCGGGCAGGCGCTCGGCGTAGGTGATGATGTCCAGGGTTTCCTCGTCCCGGGCCATTCCCAGAAAACCCACTTCAGCGGTTGGAACCAGCTTCGTCATGCCCTCGAGCATGCCCAGCCCGGCGCGCAGGATGGGCACCACCAGTGGGGTGGGTTTGGTGAAGGCCGTTCCGATAGCGCGCGTGATCGGGGTTTCGATTTCCACAGGCTGGGTGCGGACGTCCCGCGTGGCCTCGTAGGCCAGCAGGGTCACAAGCTCCTCGGTCAGTTGGCGGAAGACCGGCGAGGAGGTTTTCTTGTCCCGCAGGACAGTGAGCTTGTGGGCGACCAGGGGGTGGTCCACGACGAATGTGCGCATTTGTCAAAACTATCACCCGCAAGGTGGCGCCCCGCCGTCGGGGAATCGGTCCAGAAGTGGCCTGAGGAAGCAGGTTCAGGAAGCGGCCGAATTCTTCGAAACTATCATTGAGGCATGACACCCGCCGACCCCCGCCATCTCGAATGGATGGGCCTTGCCCTGGCTGAAGCCCGACGGGCCCTGGAAACAGCTGACGTGCCGATCGGCGCCGTCGTCATAGGTCCCGACGGCGAACTCCTGGGTTCCGGGCGTAACGAACGTGAGGCTTTGGGAGACCCTACGGCGCACGCCGAGATGGTCGCGATCCGGGAAGCCGCAGCCCTCCTGAAGCAGAGCGAGGCCGGCGGCGACGGCTGGAGGCTCTCGGACTGCACACTGGTGGTCACGCTTGAACCCTGCGCCATGTGCGCCGGAGCGACAGTGCTGGCGCGGATCCCCCGCGTGGTGTTCGGCGCTTGGGATGAGAAGGCCGGCGCGGCTGGCTCGGTATTCGACATCCTCAGGGAACGCCGCCTCAACCACTGGGTAGAGGTTTACGGTGGGGTCCGGGAAGCCGAGTGTGCCGCCTTACTAAGGGACTTCTTCGCCGCCCACCGACCAGGAACCAGCCAGCCGACCATCGCATGATGCAACACTGGGGATATGCGTTCCGGGAAAGAAACTGATCCGAAGTTTGCCTACCTGAGCTCGCCCAGGACGGCAGCACGCGCGAGCAGGACGGCCGTGCGTGCGAGCGCCGGTGCGGTTCGCCACGCGGTCACGCTCAACCGGCTGATGTTTGCCGCGAAGACCGCGCTGGCCGCCGGCCTGGCGTGGTACGTCGCGCCCCTGATGCCTGGCCCTGCTGCATCCTATCCCTACTATGCGCCGCTCGGGGCCCTGGTCAGCATGTATCCTACGGTGGCAGACACGGCCAGGCACGGGCTGCAGAGCCTGCTCGGGCTGGGGTTGGGCATCGGTGTGGCCTTTGTCTTCACCAGCTTCACCCCTCCCACCGCCCTGGCGGTCGCCGCCGTCGTCGGAATTGGCGTGCTGATCGGGGGCATCCCACGGATGGGTGCGGCCTCGGACTGGGTGCCCATGGCCGCACTCTTCGTCCTGGTGATCGGCGGGGCCAACGCCGAGAGCTTCTCCTTTGCCTACATCCTCCAGATGGCTGCCGGCGTAGCGATCGGTTTTGCCGTGAACTGGCTGATCTTTCCTCCGCTTCATCTTGCCGGGGTGGGACGCTCCGTAGCCGCGCATCGGCAGGCGCTCTCCCGCCAGCTCGCGGACATGGCAGCCGCCATGCGCGAGTCCTGGCCTCCAAACCATGAAGACTGGGCCGGCCGAAGCCAGGACCTGGCAGCTACGGCCTCCGAAGTGCGGAAGGCCGTCCATGACGCCGAGCTCAGCGCCAAGGCCAATCCGAGGAGCAGGCGGCACCGGATCGACCTGCAGCGGGACCTCCGCGATCTCCGCTACGTGGAACGGGCTACGTTCCATGTGCAAGACATCACCGATGTCCTGGCCAGCGTGATTTGGGAGAAAAATGCGGGTACCTTCATTCCACCTGACGTGATCAATGACCTCTCCGATGCTCTGGACAGTACCGCTGGACTCATCGGGCAATGGAATGAGCCGGACCAAATTCCTGAGCTCCTCGAGCAGACCAGGGACGCCGTCGAAAAACTCAGCGAGAGTGTCGCCGATGTCGCCAGCCGGCAGGCGCCGGTCAATGCGGCGGCATCTGTGGCCATGAGCCTGCGGCGGATCATCAGTGTGGTGTCCAATCGGGCGGACGACGGCGACCCGGACTGACGGGGTTCCGTGACAGTGGGAGGTGCCCACGCTACGGTCAGGTGACAGGGATCCGTCCGACACGGGGGAATTTGTATGCGCATCGCAATTACGGGGGCAACGGGCAACGCCGGGACCGCCCTGCTGAGGCGGCTGGCAGCGGCCAAGTCCGAGGAAGGCGAAGACCTGCAGATCGTGGGGATATCACGGCGCCACCCGGAATCGCTCGTGCCGCCCTACCTGAATGTGGAGTGGCACGACATCGATGTGGGAGACGTTGAGGAGCTGCCGCGCCTTGAAAGCGCCTTCGCCGGCGCCGACGCCGTGGTGCACCTGGCCTGGGTGGTGCAACCCAACCGCAAGCCGGACGTGCTGTTCCGGACCAACGTCACTGGCACGGCAAATGCCTTGGAGGCAGCCGGGCGGGCGGGGGTTCCCCATTTCGTCTGCGCTTCCTCGGTGGGCGCTTACTCCAGGGCCGCTGACAAGAACGAAAGGGTCGGCGAGGACTGGCCGGTAGACGGTATTCCTGGATCCCACTACAGCGAACACAAGGCACGGCAGGAAGCGCTGCTGAACCAGTTCGCGGCCGAGCATCCGGATGTTGCCGTTGCCCGGCTTCGCCCCAGCCTGATCTTCCAGCGTGACGCCGGCAGCGAAGTGGGCAAGTTCTTCCTTGGCCGCATCATTCCACGGTTCATTCCGTCACGGCCGCGGCTGCCGCTGCTTCCCGTTCCGAACGAGTTTGTCTTCCAGGCCGCGCACGCCGACGATATCGCGGACGCCTATTGGCGCGTCCTGAAACAGCGCGCGTCGGGACCGTTCAATGTTGCGGGTGAACCTGTCCTGGACCCGAACGCCCTCGGCTGGCTCTTCGGTGCCAGGCGGGTACTGCGCATACCGGTCGCCCTGCTGCGCGCCGTCGTCGACCTCAGCTGGCGTCTACGGCTGCAGCCCACAGACCCGGGATGGGTGGATATGGCGGCGGGCGCACCTCTTATGGATACCTCAAGGGCACGCAAGGAACTGGGCTGGAGCCCCAGCCGCTCCTCATTGCAGGCCATCAAGGAAGTGATTTACGGCCTCGGCTCCGGCGCGGGCGTGGAGGGTTCGCCGCCCCTCAGGGAGCGCTAGGCGCTCAAGCCGGCTTCCGTCAGGCCCCGCAGTCCAGAATCGAAAGGACTTTCGCTGCTGCGTCCTCCCAGCTCGGCAGGGAGTCCCGGGACTGGAGCGCGGCGGCCCGCCAGGAATGCCGCATCTTCGGATCAGTGAGCCAGGTGCGGAGCACGGCTTCAAGCTGTTCGGGGCCGGCTCCGGTTCCTTGGCCATCATCGTCAAGCTCGACGGCGGTTCCCGCACCTGTTGGCCCGAGGGCCTCGACCGCTCCGATGCCCGCACGGACCAATACGGGGACGCCGTGCGCAATCGATTCGGTGACGACCATTCCGAATGACTCGACCGTGGACACCAGCAGGCTGAGGTCGGACCTACGCCACTCCTGCTCCAGCCCTTCGCCGGACCGTTCGCCCGTCACTTCTATCCTATGCTGGAGTCCGTGCCGGGAGATGGCATCGATCACCGCCAACGCGTAGTCCGGATCTGCCGTGGTTGACCCGACGAGGGCCGCCGTCCACGGCAAGTCACGCAGCCTGGCGAACGCCTCGACCACGAGCAGCTGGGCCTTGTGCGGGAGAAGCGCCGCGACGACGACCAGGTGCGGGGGCGCGCCTGACGGCTTGTCCAAGGGCTCGCCTGTGCTGGATATGTCCAGAAGGTCCACACCCGGAACAACAACATGGGCGTTGTCGAGCCCATGCAGCTCCTGAAGGTTCCGGCACGCCGAGGAGCTGGTGCAGATGACGCCGGCTGCCGCCGTTAGTGCCCGCTTTTCCAGTTCAGGGTGGTCGGCCAGGGCCATGTGCACCAGGATCCATGGCGGGTTCCCGCGTGCCGCCGCCTGCTCGATTTCCTTCGGCGCGCCACTGCCGATGAGGCCGTCCACCAGGACGACGTCGTTCCCGGCGTCGCTGAGTACGGCGCCCAGCCGCCGTCGGTCCTCCTCGCTGCCGACCGGCCAATCGCCGTCGACCTCTTGAATCCTGACGGTGATCCCGGCGGCGGCCACGTGCTCGGCGAGCCTGGCGTTGTAGATGTTGCCGCCGGAACGGTGCTGGACGTTCCCGGGAACTATCAGGCGAAGGACCGTCATGACTCCCCCGTTCCGCTACTCGGCTCGCAACTGCAGGGAGTAGCCTGCCCAGGCGTCGGGATTCTCGCGGAGGACGACGTCGATGCCCTCAAGCGCGCTCCCGTCGTCGCTCCCCCCGATAGTGCCCGCGACGGCCTCGGCGATGTACTGTGCGAGTGCCTCCGTGGTGGTGAGCTTGCCTTCGAAGTCGGGGTGCTCGTCCAGGTTGCTGTAGTCCAACCGCTCCAGTACGGCGTCCAGGGCCTTCCCCGCCACCCCGATGTCCAGGACGATTGCGTCATCATTCAGTCGTGCACGTCGGAAAGTCACTTCGGCCACGAAGGTGGCGCCATGCAATCCCTGGGCAGGGCCAAAGGCTTCGCGGGGAAGGCTGTGGGCGATCATGAAATGGCGGCGCACAGTAAGGCTGAACACGTATTACCCCTGTTCGTGGTCGGTTTGCGGATAGGTGATGACATGGCATAGATCCTCGATCTGTCCGTCGGACAGGGCCTGCACTACATCGGGAAGGTCTGTGAAGGGCGACTCAGCCGTGAGGAAATGGTCAAACACCGGATCGCGCAGCACTGAGACCGCAAGATCCAGGCGTTGACGGGTGGTGCGGCGGTGCCGGCGGGAGAGCGCGACGGAGCCTACCTGGCTGGCCCGAAGGGAGAGCCGGCGGGCATGGAAATCCTCCCCGAGGGGGATCGTCACGGCCCTGTCCGCGTACCAGGACATCTCGATGATCTCACCGTCGTCCCCTGCTAGCTGCAGGCTGCGGGACAGTCCAGCCTCCGACGCCGAGCAGTGGAAGACAATATCGCAGTCTGCTTCGGCGTCGTCGGGCAGCGCGAAGTCCACCCCCAAGGCGTTCGCAAGTTCCCAGCGGCCCGGGTCGGCGTCGACGATCTGCAGGCGGGACAGCGGAAACGACCGCAGGAGGGCCGCCACTGTGCCGCCCACCAGTCCGGAACCGACGACGGCGACGCGGTCACCAATGCGGGGCCCGCCCTCCCATAGGGCGTTGATGGCTGTCTCCACGGTGCCGGTCAGGATGGCACGGCGTGCCGGCACTCCCTCCGGAATGAGCGTGAGGCACTCAACGGAGACGACGTAGCGGTCCTGGTGTGGGTGCAGGCAGAAGACGGTCTTTCCGAACCACTCCCTGGGCCCGGCCTCGACGACGCCGACGGACAAATAGCCGAACTTCACGGGTCCGGGGAAGTTGCCCTCCTGGTTGGGGGCACGCATTTGCTCGGCCACCCTCGCAGGTACGTGTGCCCCATGAACTACGAGCTCGGTGCCCTTGCTGATCCCCGAATAGAGTGCGCGCACCAAGGCCTGCCCCTCGGCGGGCTGGCGGATCTCCTCTTGGCGCAGTTCGCCCTTGCACGGGCCAATGGTCCAGTAGGCGGTCGCTGTCTGCTGCGGGTGGTCTTTGCCTGAGTTCATCATCCTGCTTATGAATCTAGCCGGGCGCACTGTGGGAGGGAAGCACACAGTCTCGTTTTGGGGAAGTCGGCCTTGCTCCGGTACCCTAGTGAGGTTGGTGACGTGTCCGAGCGGCCGAAGGTGCAACACTCGAAATGTTGTTTGGTGTAAAAGCCAACGTGGGTTCAAATCCCACCGTCACCGCCACGTAGCGAGGCCCCTGCTTCCCTTACAAACAAAGGGAAGCGGGGGTTTTGTTTTACCCAGAAATTTGCTCCGCAGTGTGGGCGGTTGTTGGGCCAGGCATGGGCTCAGATTATGGCCAGTCTCTGGCCGCTTCTGGCCCATTGTTGGACAGCGGCCTGTCGCTGCCCCCAGAATACCCATACGACCTCATGCAAGCCGCAATCACTCAGGAGGTTCGCGGTGCCGGACACCACCTGCCACATGTCGATCTCGCTGGACGGCTTCGTCGCCGGTCCGGACCAGAGCCGCGAGGACCCCTTGGGCAAGCGGGGGCTGGAGCTGCACCGTTGGCACATCGGCGACCCGCGAGCCAACGATGCCGACAAGGTCGCGAATGAGTGGCTCATGCGCCCGCGGGGCGCGTATGTGATGGGTCGGAACATGTTCGGCCCGATCCGCGGGGACTGGAATGAGGAATGGACCGGGTGGTGGGGCCCCGAACCGCCGTACCACGCGCCGGTGTTCGTGCTGACCCATCACGGACGTGACCCGATCCAGATGGATGGCGGGACGACCTTCCACTTCGTCACCGAGGGCTTCGACGCGGCCTACTCCGCAGCACGCCAGGCTGCCGGGGACAACGGCGTGGACATCGCCGGAGGGGCCTCAACCGTCCGACAGGCACTGATCGCCGGCGTGATCGACGAGCTCACCCTCGACTTCGCACCGGTCCTGCTTGGGTCGGGCGAGCGCATCTTCGACGGGGTTGAATCCTTCGGCTTTGAACCCGCCGAGGTGCTTCACGCACCGCTGGCCACCCACATCCGCTATCGCCGCGTCAGCTAACTCCGCAGGCGCCGCCGGCCTCCTGCGCAGCAGGACGGTCACTGTGTCCTTGGCGCAGGACCTTCAAGGTCGAGTCTGCTGCCTAGGGCAGTCCGCCCAGGGTCGTCGTCCAGCCTGACGGAACTAGAGCTCGAGGCATGTGAGATTTGGGGCCCTGCCATGCGCCCGTTGGTCATGTGGTCAGTCGTGGCGAACAGCTCCGCGGTGGTCCATGGGGGAACCCTACCGGGATAGTTTTCGGGGGCTAGCTGTGAATCGTAGGAGCGTAGCGGCCGCTTGGAAGTTAGCTTTCCACGCGGCCGCTCTTGTTTCTTGGAGTTTCTTAGGGGGCGGAGTTCACTATAGATGTCTTCACGGATGTCCAGGTCGAGACGGTTCCGGCGGGAGAGCCCGGATAGTCCTTCAGCAGTACGTCCTGTTCCCCGATCACCAGTCCTGAGGTGGGATCGATGATGATGTCTGTCCTCACTACTCCGTCCGGAGAGGGTATGCCGATGCCGATCCCCGTCCTGCCGGACCTAGTTAGCCGTTTCGGGCACCTGAACGGTCGTTTAGGGTTCTTCCGGCGAACGCCCCCTAAAGGACCTTTCCCGCAGCCCACCCGGAGTCGTGTCCATTGATGACAAAGGGGCGTAGATTCGCCCCATGGAGACACAGGAACTCTGGACCGGCATCGTTGACTGGCTGAGCACTAAACCTTGATCCACCGATCCGTGG
>NZ_JAGGPK010000015.1 GCF_018613855.1 Arthrobacter sp. ISL-30 | reverse complement strand
AGAAACCATTGGCCATTGACATCGGCGGCGCGGCTGGCTTCCAACGCGCAAGCGAGGGCTGCGGTGAAGAAGCCAACACTGAGAATGAACACGGCCTTGATCTTGGCTTCTCCCCCAGTACTCATACACCAAGTGTAGGGTCTCCGAAAGTGGTCAAGTAAACTTCCACCCTTTTGCCCCCATCAGCCTCTCGGGCTGGTGGGGTCTTTTCGTGTCGCGCCTCATCAATAGAAGGACTCAGGGTTCCGAGTAGCCACAAATGCTACGCGGAATAACTGAGTACCAATGCCTTTAAACCAAGCATTGGACGCCAATTAAACGCGTAGCCGCCACTGTGGTTTATGCAATTCCAAGGAAATAGCGTCATTGAGACAACCACATTTATGAGGACTGGGAGGACTCAGAATGTTGACGCTTGGAAGTTCAATCCCCTGTTTCGCACAGCTAGGGAGCGCGAGTAACGGTGAGCTGCGAGGCGCCACGGTGTCTGTGCGTTCCGTCGGGTCACGGTGCAGCCATGGTTAGCGAGACCGGAAAGGAGGACCCGCAGCCGTCCCAAAACGATGCCGGCGTAAAGCGCCGAGGGCTTCTTAGATTAGGAACCATAATAACTGCGTTGACCGGCGCGTCCGCAGTTTCTGCTATTGGTGCCAATAGCGCCCAGGCCAACCCTGGGGGTAAAACCCCGCCTAACGAGTACGTTCCCATAGCGGAAAAGGGTGCCCCCTCGGGTGTGGCAACACTGGACCTCGAGGCGAAGATCCCGCCTGCCCTAATTCCTGACCTTTCTGCCGCCTACGCCCCTGTCCTCGCAGATGGGAAAGGCCTCGTGCGCAAGGGTGACCTCGTATTCAACGTTATGGACTACGGTGCCGCGGGCAACGGCCTGGCGGACGATACAGCGGCCTGCCAAACCGCCATCAACGCCCTGCCAGAGCATGCCACCCTGATCTTCCCCGGACGCCACTACATCCCGGGTAACCTGAGTCTCAACAAGAAGCACATTACCCTTGCGGGGCCTGGGACCTTGCTCGACGGGAAGGTAGTGATCGGAACGACGGGCACTCGTGAAGACCAGTTCTGGAACGTGACCGGATTGACGTTCGAGCGCAGCACACGCGGCGCGGCATCCTACGGCATTGAACTCCTGAAGACCCGCCGAGGGACCATCCAGAACAACGTGTTCCTGAATATGGATAAGGCAATCTACGTTCACCCCTTGCCCACTGCTGCTGCTCACGACACAGCACAGGTGAAGATCGTCAAGAACGAGTTCGCGGACGTGAACTATGCGTTTTACGTGGATCGTGCTGACGTTGCAAATTGGATGCACACGAGTGACTGCAAGTTCCTGGCGAACACCGTCAACGTCGCGTACATCACGCATGTTTACGCCAAGAGCATTGATGGTCTGGTTTGCTCCGACAACGTGTTCTTCTTTCCTTCTTACAACACCTCGGATGGGGCTGCCAAAGCGGCGAAGAAGCACAACATCTACATCGGTCAGTCTGACTGGCTTGTCATCAAGGGCAATAACTGCTTCGAGTCCGGCGAAGAAGCCATTCTGCTTGATATGGCCAAGCACTTTTCCATCTCAGACAACCTCATTGCATGGCCTGGTCAGAAGGCACCCTACGACGCCGTGAAATTCACCGGCTCGAACTCTCCGAACGGCATGATCACAGACAACGTCATATCGCGTTTCTCAGGCAACGCCATTGGCGTCCACACCTCGGGAAACGGCACCATCGTTGTCAAGAACAACCTCTGCGAGTACGACGCTGCCACGGGCACCTACTACGGCACGCCGGCACTAAACACCTTCACTCACCACGGCGTCTATCAGCCGGCGGCCAGCACGGACACCCTCATTGAAAGCGGGAATGAGACGACAGGCGGAATCTATAACGTCCGCAAGGATTCCATGTTTTCAGCCGTACGACTCAACCAGGACGTTGCTGTGGCCGGCAGCAAGTCGGCAGTAACAGTAACGGCGGCAAACACCCCGATCTTTTCCATGCAGTCAACCCGCGGCGGCACCGCACTGTTCAGCGGGATGCTACTCATTGAGGTAAAGAACACGGAATCCGAAAGCGGAAACCTGTCGTCGTATCTATTCCACGTGACTCGGCATCCACTAGGTGCGAGCCTCACTAAAGTGTCTGAACATGGA
The DNA here is from genome assembly GCF_018613855.1 of Arthrobacter sp. ISL-30. Taxonomy (GTDB): domain Bacteria; phylum Actinomycetota; class Actinomycetes; order Actinomycetales; family Micrococcaceae; genus Arthrobacter. Next base: position 72,623 of record NZ_JAGGPK010000015.1, on the reverse strand, counting down.
CTTCTGACCGGAGGCTCAGCCAATCACCCATCCTTTACCTTCACGGTAGATGGGACGGGCAAGCTGTTCGTATCCCCGGTGGGCGCCACCTCCGGCAAGTTCTACTTCTATGCGACGTATCAGGGTAATCTGCGGCTGATGAAGCCGTAACAGGGGCATGAGACCGTGACCCCGTTGTGAGCTCCTGCTCCAGCGGGGTCACATTTTAGCGTCAGAATAATCCGGCTAAGTGACCTGTCATACAAAGCAACCCTCAAGCAATGAGGTCAGACGTGAGCTCAGCCCGAGCTTTCGGGGATTGTGAGACCAGCAGTTGATGGCGCCTAATCATTTTTCGCCAATCAGGCATAGCATCCCGACCCATGTCCCGGGTCGGCTTTGAAGACGCTGGATTGGCTGGACCCCGATTCGGTGATCTTTAGGCCCGGCCCGGCGGGTACAGGGCGTCCGGACAGGGGCGCGTGGGTAGAATCGAGGCCTGAACATCCCGGAAACACCTTGATACGGAGATAAAATGTCAGGATGGCTGGAAGTCGGCCCGGACAACTACGTGCTGGAAACCGCAGGATCATTGCTCAACACGGGACTCGTCGTGGGCTCCGAACGGGCCATGGTGATCGACACCGGCTGCGGCCCCCGGCAGGGCAAGGAAATCCTGGCGGCGGTCCGGGAAAAGACCCAGCTCCCGCTTGTGGTCGTCAACACCCACGCCCATTACGACCACTTCTTCGGAAACGCGGTGTTCGCCGACGACGGCGTCACCGAGTTCTGGGCGCACGAAAACTGCGCCGCGGCAATAGAGGACGACGGCGACGAGCAGCGCCGCTTTGTCTCCACGACGGAACCTGAGATGGCCGCGGGGGAGGGCGACGCCGTCGAACTTGTAGTCCCGAACGCGATCGTCAAGGACCAGCCCGTGCTGGTGGACCTTGGCGGGCTGACCGCCACGCTGTTCTACCTCGGCCGCGGCCACACAGACGGCGACCTCCTGGTCGGCACACCGAGCACCCTCTTCGCCGGCGACCTCGTGGAACAGGGCGCCCACCCCTCTTTCGAGGACTCCTTCCCCGAGGACTGGGCCGACGCCCTCCGGCACATCTCGGCACTGCGCCACCGTTACCAGTACCTGGTCCCGGGCCACGGCAAACCCTGCAGCGACGAATTCGTGAAGACTATGGCCGACACCATGTCCAGGGCAGTGCGGCAAGCCAGGCAGTCAATCCGCGACATGCCGGCCGATGCCACCAAAGCCATCCCCGTGCTGCCCTACGGCCCGGAGCAATCACGCTGGTTCATTCAGCGGTTGAAAGAGACTCAGCCCTACCACTGAGGGGCCGAAATAGACACCGTAGATCCCGTCAATGGCCGCTGCTAGCATGACCGGAGGGCGGCCTACAGTGCTGCCCCAAACCCTGAGGAGAACTGAAATGCCCACGACCCTCAACCCCTACCTCGGCTTCCGCGACAACGCCCGCGAAGCCATGACTTTCTACCAGTCAGTGTTCGGCGGCGACCTGACCATGGCCACTTTCGGCGAGTACCAGGCCACCGAAGACCCGGCCGAACAAGACAAGATCATGCACGCAATGCTCACCACCCCCCACGGACTGGTCCTCATGGGCGCGGACACCCCGAACAGCATGGAGCTCGCGGATGGAAGCAACATCTCCATCTCCCTCAGCGGCGACGACGAGACCGAGCTGCGCGGCTACTTCGACAGGCTGCTCGAGGGCGGCGAGATCGGGGTGCCAATGGAAAAGGCTCCGTGGGGCGACATCTTCGGCATGCTCACCGACAAGTACGGGGTGTCCTGGCTGGTAAACGTCTCGCAGGAGCAGTCCCAGCAGATGTAGCTCCCCTCCATCCAGCGAGTGGCCTGCAGCGCCCTGAACCTTGTCCTGGCGGACGCCCCGAAAGGTGACCTGACCGCCGTCGACAGCAAAGGCTCGGGGCGCTGCCCGTAGAATGGCTAAGTACTGAGTCGTAGATCCGCGGACATGATGCGCCGCGAGTCCTGGGGGGACATAAAATGCCTGAACCGGTGGAGAACACCAGCCCCGCTGCCGCAACGGCGGGGCAGTCGTACCCCAGTCGGCGATCCCGCCGTCGCGCCGACGGTTCCGATGCTTGGACAGGAGCTATGCCAACTATTTCCACGGACGACGTCGAGGCTACAGACGAGACTCCTTCCCAAGGTCCCATTCAAAGCAGCTCCTGGGCTGCGGCAGCCGCGGCAGCGGACGCCAACGAAGAGCAGAATGCTCCAGAAACTGACTCCAACAGCACTGCGCCTGGGGTCATCCCTCCGGCGCCGTCGGCACCTCCGGCTGCTCCGGCGTCGTCGGCTGCTCCGGCGTCGCGGGCCGAACGCGCGGCCGCGGATCAGGCCTCGTCCGGGTCAGGCTTCATCACCACGCCAAGTTCCTTCGTGAAGGAGCAGAAGCCGCGTCCGGTGGGCGGCTTCCGGGGAATGCTGTTCAACATGACCGGCGGCGCCTGGAACCTCGGCCCCAGCGCCAAGCAGCGCGAAGAAGACGAACTGGCCCGCCGCATCTCCCGACAACTCCACGGCAGCTTCAACACCGCGGTGCTCAGCCTCAAGGGCGGTATCGGCAAGACTTCCACCACAGTGGGCGTGGGCCTGACGCTGGCCGAATTCCGCGGCGACCCGCCCTGCGCCATCGACGCCAATCCCGACTCCGGCGACCTCGTAGAGCGTGCGCTGGGCGAAGGCATCTACCAGCGCGCCACCCCGCGCACCATCACCGACCTGCTCAAGAACGTGGACAATGTCGATTCCCTGACAGGTCTGTCCCGGTACATGCACCACGCCGGACGCCTGCACCTGATCGCCGGCGAACAGGATCCGGAGGTCTCGGACTCGCTCACGGCCGAGGAGTACCTGCGGATCCGCCAGCTGATCGCCAGCTACTACTCCGTGGCCCTGACCGACTGCGGAACCGGCGTCACCCACAACGCCATGAAGGGCATCCTGCAGTCCGCCGACAACCTCATCATCGCCGCCGGCTACGCAGTCAGCGGGGCCAAGCGGGCACGCAGCACCCTCCAATGGCTGGCCGGCCATGGCTACGAGGACCTGGCCCGCAACGCGATCGTCGTGATCACCGACAAGGACGAAGTCTCCACCCGCGTGGACAAGGACGCCATCGAGGAACACCTTGCCGGGATCTGCCGCCAGCTGATTTCCGTACCCCACGACCGCGGAGTGGCCGACGGCGACCTGGTCACCTTGGACGTGCTGAAGCCGGAAACCCGTCGTGCATACAAGGAGATCGCAGCCGCGATCGTGGACGGGTACGTGTAGGGCGTTTCTTTTGGTTGCGTGCTCCGCTTTGGGCGGGGGGCGCTTTTGGGCTGCCTGCCTGGCGCTTGTGTACCGACGTTTTCGCCTGCTATATCTGGGCTAAGTATCCGACGCTCTCCCGGTTTCCAAGGGTGGCCGTTGTGTTCACAAAGAGGCGGATCCCGCAGCATAGAGCCATTGCCATGGGCTTTACTGCCATGGTGCTGACTGCCTCCTGCGCGGCGGGTTCCGGCAGCCCGGTGACCTACGAGCAGGACCTCAGTACCGCCGTCGAGATCACTGCCACCGCCATTCAAAACCCCATTGATTGGGTCGGCTCGGGGACGACCGGCAGATCGAAGGCCCTCGACATGGCAATCCTCCTCGAACAACGCCCGCCCAAGCCACTGGAACGCTTGCAGGAAATCATCCAGCGCGCCGAACGGGTGCATTCGGCAGCGCTGGCGATTGACGCCGTCGTGCGTGCCGCCGATCGGGACTCCCTGGCGATTCCGCGGGAGGCCCAATCCTCGGTGGAGACAGGCGACTCAACGGACAGTCCGAAGAGCCGGGCCGCCGTGACCGCGGTCAGCCAGGAACTGCTGCACGACGTGGTTTGCTCCCTCGCGAGCGATCGGCTCTCGGCAGGGGAGAAGGCTCAGTTTGCCACCCGCCGGGCCATCTTTTCTTTCTTTAGTCCGATCGGCGCGGAGGCCCTGAGCGCGGAGATCCGACGTCGAACGGCGACGGATGTGTTGCCCGACTTTGCCGCGCAGTTCCCCTGGGATGCCCATGCCGGGACCCTGCTCGATGCTGCCGGACGGCATGCCCGGAACTTCGAAGGACAGATCGAGGGACCGGACTTGGCGATCACCAAGGCCTACGTGTACGGGATCCGGAACTGCCTGGAGAGGGTGTCGCCTACGTCGGTGGAGGTGTAGGTGGGCGTCTCGCGGTCGCCGGCACGCTCACTCACCTTCCGCTGCCGGCCCCGTCGCTCTCTCACTCATCGGGGCGGATAGCCGAATGCGGCGTACCAAGGGACGCGGAAATGGCAGCAGGACATGCAGACCGCGGGACGACGCTCGGATCCCGGTGTCCTCAGGCTCTACGCGCCTCCTCCCGCCGTTTGCGCGTCCTGACGTGCTGCCGCCGTGACCGCCCGAGGTGCGCGCTCCGCCGTCGAACGCTTCCTAATGCCGGCCGAGGGGACGCGCAAATGGCGTGGAGACGCAACAGCGGCAGGAGGACGCCCGGATCCCGGTGTCCTCAGGGTTTACCCGTGTCCCCGCGCCATATCCGCGTCCTGAGCGGGAGCAGGAGGGAGCACAGGGGCCCCGCGCCGACCGTCCTAGGATGAAAGGGATGACCAGCACACGCACGTCCCCGGATTCCAGCCTTCGCAGCATCGCCGTCCCCGCCTTCGGGCCGGCGCTCCTGTTCTGCATCGGCGAGGGCGCGATCCTTCCAGTCGTGGCGCTGTCGGCCCGCGACCTCGGCGCGTCCGTGGCGGTATCAGCCCTGATTGTCACGCTGATCGGGCTTGGCTCCTGGTTCTTCAACCTGCCGGCGTCGCTGATCACACTGAAATTCGGCGAACGCTGGTCCATCGTTGGCGCGGCCGCCGTATCCGCGCTGGCTCTGGTGGGGGCGGGCCTGTCGTCGCTGGTTCCCCACGGAGTCTGGCTGCTCGCGGCGGCGATGACCGTCGTCGGAATGTCCGCCAGCGTGTTCAACCTGGCCCGCCAGAAGTACCTCACCGAGGCCGTGCCCGTAGAGTTCCGTGCTCGGGCCCTGTCCACCCTGGGCGGCGTGACGAGGATCGGCATCTTCATTGGCCCGTTCATCGGGGCGGGCGTAATGCAGTTCGCGGGTATCAGCGGCGCCTATTGGGTGGGCGTGGCCGGCATGGCCGCCGCCGCGATCCTTTCGCTCACCATTCCCGATCTGGTGGCCCCCCAAACGCCCGACGGCGGCAGCCCCGATCCCGAACCGACCCTCCGCGGGCTCGTGGTGTCCCATGCCGGCGTCTTCCTCACGGTGGGTGCGGGAATTCTGCTGCTCAGTGCGCTGCGGGCGTCGCGGCAGGTGGTCATTCCACTGTGGGCGGACCATCTGGGCATGGATGCCACGCAAGCGTCGCTGATCTACGGGTTATCCGGCGCGATCGACATGCTGGTGTTCTACCCTGCGGGCAAGCTCATGGACCGCAAGGGCAGGCAATGGGTGGCTGTGCCGTCGACCGTGATTATGGGCGTGGCGCTTGGGCTCATACCGCTGACGTCGGGGTTCGTGGGGCTGCTGCTTGTGGCCCTGCTGATCGGCTTCGGCAACGGCATCAGCTCCGGCCTGATCATGACGCTGGGGGCTGATTTCTCGCCCGATCGAGGTCGTGGGCAATTCCTTGGCCTGTGGAGGTTCATCGCCGACGCGGGGTCCACGGGCGGCCCGGTCTTGCTCTCCGGAATGACGGCCGCGGTGTCGCTGGCCGCCGGCGTGTGGGCCACGGCGGTGCTGGGCTTCGCTGCAGCGGTGGTGTTCCTGATCGCGATTCCCAAGATGAAGAACCGACGGAACTACTGAGGGGGCGTTTGGGATGGCGGGGGCGGGACGTGAGGGAGCGTCTGGGTGGTCACCTGCGTTCAGCCATTCCCCGCCCAAGTAGCTGGCATTAGATGTCGTTATAAGCCGTCATAACGACATCTAATGCGAGTCAGTTGGGCGGCGGCGCGGGCCGGCGGCGACCTGCTGCCAGGCTGAACAGCAGCGTCCCGGTCACCGTCGCCAGGTAACCCGTGACCACGATCAGTGAAACTCCCGCCCAGAAGTAACTGATGGTGCTCTCCCTGCCTGAGCCCGGTGCGATGATCACCAGCGACACCACCGCAATCCCGGTCGCAATCAGGCCGCCCAGCATGGGCAGTCCCACCCAGACCCGGGACGACGCCCAGTGCCCGCCGTAGCCGCACCATGTGTTCCAGGTCTTGCCGAGCAGCAGGATGAGCCACCCTGCCGGAAGGACGAATGCGCCCACCACGAGGTAGGCCGCCACGACGTCGGCCGGGCGGTGCCACTGGTTGATCAGCGTGGACACCCCGGCCGCGACGGCGAAACTCCCGCCCAGGAACCCGGCCAGCGGACGCCACCGGGGCGAGACCACAAGGAACACCGCCGCCGCGGCCGAGGCTGCCAGCGTGGTGTGCCCCGAGGGGAGGGAATTCAGTTCGAGCGTCGTGATGCCCCGAAAAGGCCTGTCCGGAATCCAGTTCTTGAGCACCTGGGTTGCCAGGTTCGCCCCGACGCAAGCGGCGACGGCAATGCCCGCCGCAGCCCACCGCCGTCGAACCAGCGTGACGAACAGGACGATGACGACGGCGATCACCAGCGATATCGTGGGCAGCCAGTCGAGGAACTCGGTCGCGGCCCTGCCCGCGCGACCATGGATTTGCACGGCCTCCACCAGGGCGGACTCGTCGATGAACTGTCCTGTGGTTGTGCGGACGAAAAAGTAGTAAGTCGCCGCCAGCCCCGCTCCGCAAGAAAGCGTGGCGACCAGGAACAGCAGGCCTATACCCAGGGAAGCGCGCCAGCTGTGTCCTTGAAGAGTCATCAGATTTAGCCTGCCATATCTTGCTGTGCCGGATCATCTCGGCGCCAGCGCGACAGCTGGGGATTCGCTGAGAATTCTGAAATGACCGTGTAACGAAGAATGTGATCCTTGACACGTGTTAGGCGCTAGGAGTACTGTACCTAACACGTGTTAGGGGAAGACCTACCTTTGTGAACTCTTCCTAACACGAGTTAGGGAAGGAATGTGATTATGCCCGGAAGCGACGGGAAGCTGCGTGAAATCACACGCAGAACAGCGCTTGGAGCGTTAGGCCTGGGAATCATCGGAGCAACTACGGCGTCGTGGCCAAGGTTGACCGGAATGGACATCCCGGGCCGGGGCGACAGCAGCCTCAGTATCGCCATCATGGGCACCGCCGCTGATGCCGCAGCCCGCCAGCGCGTCATAGACGCCTTTAGCAAGGTCCATCCCGAGATCCGGGTCAAGGTCCAGGCCATCCAGGCCGTGGACTGGAAGGACTTCTTCACCAAGATCCTCACCATGGTTGCCGCAGGAACACCGCCGGACGTTGTCTACGTCGCCACCGAAGGCGCCCAGCTGTTCGCCGACAAACTGGCACACCCACTGGACGAGTACCTGCGCCGGGATGCCGCGGACATGAAGGAATACTTCGCGGACGTCCATCCCAGCCTGGTGGAAGCGTTCATGTACAAAGGCAGCCTGTTCCAGCTACCCATCGACTGGAACGCCGCCAACATGTACTACAACACAGGCTCCCTTCGATCGGCGGGCCTGGAACGGCCGGCCGACAACTGGACCCACACAGACTTCCGCGCTACCCTGGCCGCGATGCGCAAGGCCAACACCTCAGACTTCACCCCGTACTACTGGACCAACAGGCTCTTTGGCGGCGTGGTGCCCTGGCTCTACGCCAACGACACCAGCTTCCTCAAGGAGACCAAGTCCACCGGTGGGGACTGGCTGTGGACCACCTTCTACGCCAACGATCCCTCCCGGAGCCTCCGCTCAGGCGGCTACCAGTGGCTCGAACCCAACGCCACGGATCCCCGCGTCTTCGAATCCTTCGACTACCTGCGCGGCCTGGTCAAGGACGGGCTCGGCGTCCGCCCTGAAGAGGGCGGCGGCAGTTCCCTCGTCGGGCTCTTCGCATCCGGCAGGATCGGAACGACGCCGGCAGGCGGCTACTGGGTCCAGGGCCTGAACGAGGCGGGCATGACCGAGGATGGCTTCGACGTCCAATTCTTCCCTCGCTGGCGCACCCAGCGGCACCAGTTCGGCACCGCCGGCTACGCCATCATGAAGACCGCCAAGGACAAGGACGCTGCCTGGGAATGGGTCAAGTTCTCTGCAAGCCTCGACGCGATGCGCCTGGTCTTCACCACCCCCAACACCACGCCGTCGCGCCGCTCAATGGTCAACGAGCAGCTGTATGCGGGCAAGGGCCCACGGCACTGGAAAGTCTTCTACGACACCCTCGACCGTTTCCCCACCACAGGTCCTATTCCGGCGCCGCCCCAGCAGGCCGCCGTCGAAACCGCCCTGATGAAGAACGTATCCCTCGCTGTCAGCGGCGACGAGGCCCAGCTCAAGCAGGCCCTCGAATCCATGCAGCGCGACCTTGAACTGGCTTTGAGGAGGCAGGCATGAGTACCGCAACCAGCATCCGCCCGAGGACTCGGAGTGCCGCGGCGAAGGACGAGAGGCATCCTCAGCGCTGGCTGGCATGGGCGTTCCTTGCCCCGACGGTCGTCGGCATGGGGCTGTTCACCCTGTTGCCGATCGTCGCCTCCCTGGCCCTGGCATTCTTCCGCTGGGACATCATTTCCCCGCCCACATTCGTAGGTTTCGACAACTTCGCCGAAGTGGTCCAGGATCCCACCGTGCGGGTGTCCTTCCTGAACACGATCATGTTCGTGATCGTGGCCGTGGCCCTGCAGCTCGGGGTGGCCCTGGCGCTCGCGATCATGGTGCAGGAGAAGCTGCCGGCCTGGCTGCGCGTCTTCTTCCGCAGCGCCTTCTTCTTCCCGCTGATCCTCTCCGCCGCGTCCGTATCGATCTTCATGCGTTACCTGTTCAATGAACAGTTCGGCGTGGTGAACTGGCTGCTTTCCTTCGTCGGCATTCCCGCCGTTCCCTGGCTGACGACGCCGGGAGGCTCGGCCGCCGTCGTCATCCTGGTCTACGTGTGGCAGAACTTTGGGTTCTCCTTCCTGCTGTTCATTGGCGGGCTGGCGTCCATTCCCAACGAGACCTATGAGGCCGCCGCGCTGGACGGTGCAACCGGGCTGCGCAAGCACCTCCACGTGACGCTGCCGCTGCTGAGCCCCACCACCCTTGTGGCGTCGGTCATGGCGATCATCAACGCGCTCCAGGTGTTCGACCAGCCGTACGTGCTCACCCGCGGCGGACCCGGCGACTCGACCCGCACCGCCGTCATGGTGATCTTCGAATCGGCCTTCCAGAGGCTCGAATTCGGCCAGGCCTCGGCGATCGGCGTGATCCTGACCATCATCATCCTGGCCATCACCGCAGCCCAGCTCCGGCTCAGCAAACGATTCGTCTTCTACCAGTGAGGCCCGCCATGACAACCATTTCAGAGCGCGCTGAGGCGCCCGGAAGCAACGCCGCCCACGGGAGGCGGAACCGGATCGCCCGGAACTTGGGCCCCCGAAACCGGACCATGCGCAAGCGCACCCGGAACTGGAGCACGCTGGGCCGCGTCCTGTTGCTCCTCATCGCCACTGTCCTTGTCCTCGGACCTGTGCTGTGGACCCTGTCCACGTCGCTGAGGCCGCCGGCGGAATCGTTCCAACTGCCGCCGTCGTTCCTTCCCCTGGAGCCCGACTTCACGTCCTATCAGCAGGTCTTCAAGCAGCTCAACATCATGCTGCTGGTCCTGAACAGCGCCCTCGTGACGGGACTCATCGCCGTCGGGCAGATGGCCACCGCCGCGCTCGCCGGATACGCCTTCGCCAATCTCCGCTTCCGCGGCCGGCAGGCGCTGTTCTCGATCGTGCTGGCCACCATGATGGTTCCTGCGCAGGTGACTATTGTGCCGATCTTCATGCTCATCCGCGGAATGGGGCTCTCCGACACCCTGCTGGCACTGATTCTCCCGGCGATTCCGACGGCGTTCGGCACCTTCCTCATGCGGCAGTACTTCCTGGGGCTCCCGGCCGACCTTGGCGAGGCCGCAGCCATCGACGGCGCCTCCCCGTGGCGGACCTTCCGTTCCGTGTACGCGCCGCTGGCGATGCCCGGGCTCGCCATCGTGGGCATCCTGGCCTTCAACTACCACTGGAACGAGTTCTTCCGTCCGTTGATCCTGACGATCTCCGAGCAGAACTTCACCCTTCCACTGGGACTGGTCTCGCTGCAGGGCAACCTCGGCACGGGCAGCATCTCGGTGGTCCTCGCCGGCGTCGTGCTCTCCATGATTCCCGCACTGGTGGTGTTCCTCTTCGGCCAACGCGCCCTGCAGGCCGGCCTCACCGCCGGTTCCGGCAAATAGTCCCTACCCCTGGTTCCTATCCGCGACAAGGATTTCGATGACGTATCCCGAACTGGCCGCTTCTGCATCCTCTTGGGCCAGCCACCACGACCCCGTCTTCCCGGCCTTCCACCCCCGGCCGGCGCAAGGCTGGATCAACGACCCCAACGGCATCAGCTACATCAACGGCCGGTACCACGTGTTCTTCCAGTACAACCCCGATTCCGCCCGGCACGCCAAAATCTGCTGGGGCCACATCAGCTCTCCCGACCTTGTGCGGTGGGAGGAACATCCCGTTGCACTGCGGCCCCAGCCCGGCGGCCCAGATGAGTACGGCTGCTGGTCCGGCGTCGTAACGGACGACGGCGGCGTCCCCACCGCGGTCTACTCGGCCGTGAGGTCCGACGGCGGCCACTCGCAAGTTTCTGTGGCGCGGGGCTCCGCCGACCTGGTGGAGTGGAACCAGGACGGCCACATTGCTGCCACGATGCCCTCTGACGGCCTGGTCACGGCTGTCCGCGACCCCTTCATCTTCAGGTTCAAAGGCAGGCGCTACGCCATGCAGGGCGCGGGCCTTGCCAACGGGCACGCCGCCGTCCTGCTCTACACCGTCGACGACATGATGGACTGGAAATACCAGGGAATCTGGCTCACCACCGAGAACCCCGTTGCCGCCAGGTTCGCGCCTGCAGAGATCTGGGAATGCCCCCAGTTGGTGCGGGTGCCTCGGGTTTCTTCTGGGGCTCCTTCCGGGACTGCTTCGGGGGATTCTTCCTCTGACGGCGATGCCTGGGTGATGATGTTCTCGCTCTGGCTCTCGGGGGATGAACATGAGCACGCTAATGGGGTTGGTCACCTCATCGGTGCCCTGGTGGAGGATCCCGCCACAGGGCTGCCCGTCTTCGAGCCGCGGACTGGCGGGAAGTCGGACCTCGGGAGGGACTTCTATGCGCCGCAGATCGTTGCGCTCGAGGACAGGGCGTTGTTGTGGGGCTGGGCCAACGAAGGGTTCGGCCGGGGTGGGGTCCGTGGCCGCAGCCAGGAGTCCATCGACGCCGCAGGCTGGGCCGGAGTGCTGACCTTCCCGCGCGAGCTTTCCGTCATTGACGACACCCTGGTGGTTTCGCCGGCACCCGAGGTCGACGCCTACAGAGGCCGGTCATTGGCCAAGGCGGAGGGCGGTACCCTGGTCCTCCCGCGGGCAGCCGAGGTTGAAGTGACTGCGGGACAAAGTGCTCCTGTAGGTTCCGGCGAGGTTCGGCTGGTGCTTGTTGGATCCGACGGGGAGCGACAGGTGGTGTTTGCTGAGTCCTTGGATGGTGCTGCTTCGACTCCTGGTGCTTCGACTGATGGCCCGTCCTTGCGTATCTTCGTGGACGCGTCGGTGGTAGAGGTGTACCGGAGCAACGGCGTCGCTACCACCCTGAGGGCCTATCCGCAGCTCGGGGAAGAGTGGCATCTGGAGCTGCCTGGCCGTACCGAGGCTGACGTTTGGGAACTGGCCTGGCCGGAGTAGGGATATCCGTCAGTCGCGGTGCCGAGGCGTAGGCGACTACATTTAATACTGCAGATGAGGCGACTTCCCTGGGTGGGGAGCCGCCTGATCTGCTGGATCAATACCGCGTCGTCATACAGGTGCCGCGGCCGCCGTCGTAATCTCCCCGCTTTTGCCGTCTCCGTGGACTTTCGGACTGCCGGGAGCTCAGTGTTTACGGGGTTTTTACGGCGGCCGGGTTTTCAAAGCCGGGGAGATGTTCCTATAGGCAAGTCCAGGGGCTGAACCGTCTCTCGATCCCCCGTCTCCTTGCCTTCCCAGAGAGACGGTCAAATGCCATGCTGAAGGCACGGGCACAGTGTTAGGGGGCGACAATGCGGAAACGAGCTTTGGCGCCGATACTCGTTATGTTCCTGACCGCCTGTGCTGCGCCGTCCGGTCCAACAGATTATGCACGCACCGCTTCTGCCGACGACCGATGGGGCGTGAGCGTAAGCTACCCTGTCTATTCGTCCCTGGCCGGGTGCGACAACGACCCAAGTGTGGAGACAGCAGTGCAAAGCGCGGACATGCCGTCCTCCAGGCTAGCCTTCAGGCTGAAAGCAGGAGCATCCGAGGCCGATGCTCTCCGCGTTGCGGACTGCGTGGCTATGGCATTGAGCAGCGGGGAACTCACGATTATGTCTCCCGGGGTCTGACCAGTCCCCGTGAACGCGGCCGCGGTCATCGTCGGTTCCATGCGGCTGACGTTTCTGTTTCACGGCCCAAATGCACGGCTAGGGACCAGTCGTGTCAGTTCGGAACCTGAGACAGCTGGAGCTTGCCCTGTACTGGCCGGCGTCCTTCATGTTCCAATGCGGGTAGTTGAAAGTAGACGGTTTATGTCCCCATTCGCTTGAAGGGCAGGGCTTGTGATCGAGTCAGCAGGTTTTGTCATACATGCATCTGGCCATGCTGTGAATTTTGTTGTTGAGCCTTTTCCTCCGGCAGACCCTACAGCCGCCTTGCAGGCCGCGATGCGCGGTGAGAGGCAGGAAACTCCGCTGATGGTTCCCTTGGTTTCCACCGGTGTGGATTCAGGACCAATTAACTTGACGGTGGAGGTCATGGAGGCAAGACCGGAGGCAACGTCGCCTGGTTGGGAAGACATCCACGAGGTGTCCCTGGTGCTCCCGGCGGGCCGGGCGTACTTCAACACACCCGCCGGCTGGGAAATGAAGGAAGTGGGCACCATAACGGGTGATGAGAGAGGCAGCTACCGTGCGCGGCTCCACGCGACCGGCCGGGACACGGCCTTCGACCTCGTCGTAGACGCACCCACCGAACAGCACCTGATCCAGTTCTGAAAGAACCGTCATCGCCGGCATCTGTTATCTCGTCCGAATCAGAGCGAGGCAAGAGCCTGCCGAGGTTCATCCAAATGTGGCAAGGACCGCCCACCGCTACAGCACACGCCGAGCCGCGACCCATATCCGCCCAACACCCGCAGAAGTAAATTTAGCCGGTTCGTGACAGGTCTCTTTTTCTGCGGCCCCCGTCGTAATCTCCCCGCTTTTGCCGTCTCCGTGGACTTCCGGACTGCCGGGAGCTCAGTGTTTACGGGGTTTTTACGGCGGCCTGGTTTTCAAAGCCGGGGAGTTCCAGCGGCTGATCCGCGACAAGCAGCAGCTAAGGCGTCGCGAATGACATCAGCCGCGCCCGGCAGGGACTGGACCGGTGGACTCACGGACCACAAGGCGGCATTCGACCATCGTCTCCCCAGGGCTGGTCTCCCCAGCGCTGCCGTCGACGGCGGAAGCTGCGGTCCCGCCGTCGTCCTGCCCCCCGCCGTCGTCCTGCCCTTCACCGTAGTTCGGCCCCCCACCTTGATTGGGTCGCTCCAGGCGATCCAGCAGGCCGGTCATGGCGGCGGCACCCATCTCGCGCAGGGGCAGGGCCATGGTGGACAGGGCGGGAATCATGGTGTCCGCGATCCGCGACTCGTTGTCGTAGCCCATGATCGACAGCTCGCCAGGGACGCTGAGCCCAAGGCGGGAGGCGGCCAGGGCGACGCCGATGGCGAGGCGGTCGTTGGCGCACATGATGGCGGTGGGGCGCTCGGCGGGGGAGACGCCGTCGAGCAGTTTCATGGCTCCGTGGAACCCGGTGTCGATATCCCAGCCGGCCATGCGGATCCGGTCCTCCCGCACTGCGAGGCCGCGCCTGGCGAATGCCTCACGGTAGCCGGTGACGCGAAGCGGCGCGGCGGGGGATTCGACGTCGCCTGCCAGCAGCGCGATATCCCAGTGGCCCAGCTCCAGGAGGTGATTGGTGGCATCCCGGCCGCCGCGCACTTCGTCGGGGATGACGTGGGGGAGGACCTGCACGGGGGAGCTGTCGTAGCAGTTGACCAGCACGGCCGGGACCCGCAGCATTCCGGGCGGCACATCCAGGGGCTTCAGGCCAACCGTCACGTACATGAGCCCGTCCACTTGCCGGTCCAGAAGGGTCTCGACGGCGCCCTCGTCCCGAACGGCGTCGAGCTCGGTGTCCATCACGACGGTCACGAAGCCGCGGCTGCGAGCGACGTCGTCGGCTCCTCCGATGATGTTGCCGTCGAAGGGGCTGACCACTACTTCGTCAGAGACGACGCCGATCACTCGCGAACGCTGGTTGCGAAGGCTCAGCGCGATGGCGTTGGGGGAGTAGTTCAGTTCGGCGGCGGCCCGGCGGATGCGGTCCTGGCTTTCCTTGGCTACGTTGCCGTCGCCGCGCCCATTGAGCACCAGCGAGACAGCACTCCGGGACACGCCGGCCCTCTTGGCAACGTCGATTGCCTTTGCCTTGCGATGCATGCGCGCCCCTCCTGCTCTGCTGTGAAGCCTGTGGAGTGAAGTCTACCTAACGCGTGTGAGGAATGGGGCGGGGAAGGTGGGCCTCGGACGAGGCAATCTCGCGGGCTGCAGTCAGGACTTCGAGGACCCTCCGTGGCTGTCGGATGTCAGGTGCGACTGCGGCCACCAGCCGGTTGAGCGGGATCTTGTCTGCAATGGGAACGAGAGTGATGTTGGAGTCGGCGTAGGAGGTCCGGACCCCAGGCCAGACGTTGGTCACGCTGTAGGCGCGGCCTGAACTCACAAGTCCACGAATAGTTTGTGCCACCACGCTTTTCCAGCGGACCCTGGGTTCGACCCCAGCAGTATGGAACATGGCCAAGACCTTCTCGGCACTGGGCGGAACGTCCAGCAAGACAGCGTCTTCATCTTCCAGATCAGCGAATCGAAGGGAGTTCTGCGCCGCCAGGGGATGATCTGTTGCGATCATGATGTGGGCCCGTGCGTCGGCAATGTGTTGAAGCTCGACACCTTGAATTGCTTGCAGCGAATAGATGAATGCCAGGTCGAGTGCGCCTTCGGCCACAGCAGTCTGCAGCCTCTCGGCCGGGCCTTCGACAAAGTCGATGAGGACGTCGGGCCACTTTTCCGCGAACCACTCGATAAGGGCAGGAATGAGGCGAGGGGAGATGGCTGTCATGCACCCCACCCGAACCGAGCCCTTCATCTCATCCATGCCTTGGCTTAGCGCGGCAGGCACTTCGGCGGCATCCGCGAGGATACGCCGCGCGCGGGCTGCAAGTTCATTTCCCGCGCCCGTGGGGACGAGGCGCTTGGACCGCGTGCGGATCAGCAGGTCGACACCCAAGGACTTCTCCAACTGCGCGACCGCCATGGATGCTGCGGGCTGGGAGATATTGCTCCGTTTGGCCGCTTCGGTCAGCGAGCCGTGATCCAGCACGGCAACGAAATATTCGAGCTGGCGCAAAGTGAAATCGATCATCAATTTTCCTGAAGATAAGGAGCTGAAGAATTGATTATACAAATGGAGTGAGGCCCGACACACTGGGGGAAGTCATCTAGCCGAAGGAGCCTCCATGACTTCCAATTCCAATCTTGAACCCCACGTCATCACTCTTGGCACGGCCGGCGGGCCTCGATGGTGGGCCGCCTCCGATGCGGGCGAACGAACGGGCATTGCCACTGCCGTTGTGGTGGGTGGATCGTTTTATCTCGTGGATTTCGGGCAGGGTGCCGGACGAAGGCTGGCCCAGTCCGGCCTCGAGCTCAAAGACCTAAGGGCCCTCTTCATCACCCACCTGCACTCGGACCATGTGTACGACCTCGCTGGGCTCGGGCTTTTCGGCATGTACGCGCTGGCCGACCGGCTCGACGATCCCGTTCGGATTATCGGGCCTGGCAACCGTGGCATCCTGCCACCGGTATCGCCGCGGGCCGCCGTCGCGCCGTTACCGCTGGCGCCCCGGCTTCCCACTCCCGGTACCCGGGAAATGTTCACCCAGCTCATGGAGGCGCATGCAACGGACCTTAACGACCGTATCCTCGACAGCCTCAAGCCAAGCCCCCTTGACCTATTCCAGGCAGAGGACATCGACATACCGGCAGGATCCGGCTACCACCCCAACCACAATCCCACGCCGGCCATGGAACCTTTTCCTGTCTACGAGGATGAACTGGTGACAGTGACGGCCATCCTGGTTGAACACCCTCCAGTGGCACCGGCCTTCGCCTTCCGCTTCGATACCGCCGATGGATCAGTGACGATCTCGGGCGATACGGCCTTCACCCAGAACCTTGTAACCCTCGCCCGGGACACGGATCTCCTCCTGCACGAAGCCATCGATTTTGACTGGGTGGAATCCCTCTACGCAGACCAGGACGATCCCGCGAATCGGGCCGCCAGGGACCACCACTACAAATCGCACACCAGTGTCCGGGACGCCGCCAAGGCGGCAGAGGCGGCAGGCGCACGTCGGCTGGCACTGCACCACCTGGTCCCGGGTTTCGCCAGCGACCGGATCTGGAATGAAGCGGCGGAGCATTTCGCCGGCCCCTTCTCCCTGCCCCGCGACCTGGACAGCATCCCCTTCGGCCGTCAGCGTTGACAGCCGCCGTCAATAGCTTTAGAAAGACAGAGGACCAAAGATGAATCCTGCAGAGCCAAGTATCGCCATAAAACCCCAAGAAGCCGCCGTCGCTTCCGCGCCTGCCGTCTCTCCGGCGCCCGCCAAGGCTGAGTCCCTGAATACCAAGGATATGCGCCGCATCCTGGCGTCCAGCTTCGTCGGCAGCGCCATTGAGTATTACGACTTCATGCTCTATGCAACGGCAGCCAGCCTGGTCTTCAACAAAGTATTCTTCGCCAACCTGGGACCTGGGTTTGCGCTCTTCGCCTCGTTTGTGACGCTCGCCGCCGGCTATATTGCACGGCCGCTGGGCGGCGTCGTTTTCGGACACTTCGGGGACCGCCTGGGCCGCAAGAAGATGCTGGTGCTGTCCATGTTGATTATGGGCGTCGGAACCACGGCCATCGGGCTCCTGCCGACGACGGCGCAGATCGGCCTCGCGGCTCCCATTGCCCTGGTCCTCCTCCGCCTGGTGCAGGGCATTGCCGTCGGTGGAGAGTGGGGCGGCGCCGCACTCATGGCCATAGAACACGCGCCCCGGAAACACCGTGGCTTCGCAGCCGCCTTCGCCAATGCAGGCGGCCCGGCCGGCGCAGTGTTGGGAACCCTTGCCCTCTCACTTTTTGCCGCCCTGTCCGGCGACGACTTCCTGGTGTGGGGCTGGCGGGTGCCCTTCCTGCTCAGTGCCCTACTGATCGTCGTCGGGTTGGTCATCCGCCTCAAGGTAGCGGAAACGCCCTCCTTCCAGCGGCTCCAGGAGGCCGGGGAGAAAAAGAAGGTGCCCCTCGTGGACGTTCTCCGGAACAACCCCCGCGCTGTTCTGCTAGGCCTTGCGGCTACAACTGCATTCTTCGTTTGCCAGGCTATGACCACGGTTTGGGGAGTTTCCGTAGCGATCGAAAACGGCGCCGACAAGAATGGTGTCCTGAACATCAAGGCCGGGGCTGCCGTCCTGACGCTGATCGTGTGCTTCTATTCCGCCCGCTTGAGCGACCGCATCGGCCGGCGCCAGGTCCTGATCGGAGCATCCCTGCTGGGAGCCGTTCTGGCCTACCCCATGCTTGTGCTTATTAACGACGGAACAGTCTGGGGGTTTGCCCTCGCGATCGTTCTCGGCAACGGGCTGGTTCAGGGCTTCCTTTACGGGCCAATCGCCGCCTACGTGGCGGAGCAGTTCCCAGCACGCAACCGCTATACGGGTGCCTCCGTCGCCTATCAGGGTGCCTCCATGATCGGTGCCGGCTTCACTCCAATGATTGTGGCCGGACTTAGCCTTGCGGCGGGTGGGGGAATTTGGCTGATCACGGCTTTCTGGGTACTGATTATGCTGGGAGCCGCCGCAGCGGTGCGACTCACCCCCGAGGGCACCTCAAGGGACATCGACTGAACCGCTGACCTAAGCTGGCTATCGTGCCCAATCCCAGCCCGATAGCCAGCTCCGTCCCGCCCCTTGAGCAAATCCTCGACACTGCCCGGGTGGTCTCCTTGCCCATGAGGGTGAAGTTCCGGGGCATCACCGAGCGCGAGGCCCTCCTGTTCCGTGGGCCGGCGGGCTGGGGCGAGTTCGGCCCGTTCCCGGAATACGGCGACGCCGAGGCCTCCCGCTGGCTCGCCGCAGCCATTGAAGCCGCCTGGCTCGGGTTTCCGGAGCCAGTCCGGGACACGATTCCAGTGAACGCAACGGTCCCCGCTGTGTCGGCAGACCGCGTCCCGGACGTCCTCGCCCGCTTCGGCCGAGTGGACGCCGTCAAGGTCAAGGTTGCTGAGCGCGGGCAGGAACTGGCGGACGACGTCGAACGTGTCACCGCCGTGCGCCACGAACTCCCCGACGCAGCCATCCGGGTCGATGCGAACGGCGGCTGGGACGTGCCCGGGGCGGTGGAAGCGCTGGGTCGGCTCTCCGCCGTCGGGCTGGAGTACGCCGAGCAGCCCGTGCCCTCGATTGAAGGCCTTGCGGAGGTACGACGCCGACTCCGAGCCAACGGCATGCCCGTGCTGATCGCGGCCGACGAGAGCGTTCGCAAGGAGGACGACCCCGTGCGCGTCGCGAGGGCGGGCGCGGCCGACCTCTTGGTGGTCAAGGTGGCGCCTCTGGGTGGGGTACGCCGCGCCCTCGAGATCGTCGCGGAAGCCGGGTTGCCCGCCGTCGTCAGCTCTGCGTTGGACACCTCGGTGGGCATCCGCGCCGGACTCGCGCTCGCCGCCGCCCTGCCCGAACTGCCCTACGCCTGCGGCCTGGGAACGGTGTCCTTGCTGATGGGCGATGTCGTCCGGGAGCCGCTAATGCCCGACGACGGCAGCATTCCTTTGCGAGACGCCGCCCCCGACGACGAGCTGCTGGAGCGGTTCGCGGCGCCTGCTGAGCGAAGGGACTGGTGGCTCGGGCGGCTCCGGCGGGTGCACGCCGAACTTTCCGGGCACTGACGCTCCCTCAGATTCTGCCGCTTTTCTTGGGACGCTCCCTCAGATACTGCCGCTGCAGTGAGTTCACCGGAACTTAACCAGAGTGTCCTCTCGGATTTGGTTAACGCTGACAGGGTGGGCGCGACCCACGTTCAACCCTGGAGGCACCCGAATGTCTGAAACCACCCCTCGCAAGTTCGCGCTCCTGCCCATGTTTGGCCACACCAAAGGCAAGCGCAGCCCCGTCACCTGTGCCCTGAAGTGCGACAACGCCTGCGCCGGCGACGTCTGCAACACCAGCAAGAACAGCTACTTCCGCGACATCGCCTCGGCCACCATGTCCCGCCGCGCCGCCCTGGGCTTCGGCGCCGCCGGTGCGCTCGCCGTCGTCCTTGGTGGGCTGGGTTCGGCAGAAAAGGCAGTGGCCGACGGCGGCTCGGGGCTTTCCGCCGCCGCGAAGACCGGTTTCCGGCCGTCGAAGCTGGAGTTCACTCCGATCGCCTCCATTCCCGCCGATGTGGACGCCATGACCGTTCCGGCCGGCTTCACCTGGCTGCCGATCATCCGTTGGGGCGACCCCATGTTCAACGATGCTCCGGTGTTCGACCTGGACAAGCAGACGGCTGCCGCCCAGGAGCGCCAGTTCGGCTACAACAACGACTACACGGACATCCTGGAACTCCCGGGCAGCAAGGGTAACCGGGCCGTCCTGTTCTCGAACCACGAGTACACGAACGACGCCATCATGTTCCCGGCCTCCATGCCTGCCGAGCAGGTGCGGGCGGTGGGGCAGGCCGCCCACGGACTCTCCGTCGTCGAACTCGAGCGCCAGAACGAGCGCAAGCCGTGGACCTATGTCAAGGGCGCGCCCCTTAACCGCCGCTTCCTGAACAGCACCACGTATGAGCTGACCGGTCCGGCAGCCGGCTCGGCGTTGGTCAAGACCGTGGCGGACCCGTCCGGCCGCGCCATCAAGGGCACCCTGGGCAACTGCGCCGGAGGCACGACCCCTTGGGGCACGATCCTCTCGGGCGAGGAAAACTTCCAGGGTTACTTCGTCGCCCCCGGCACCTCAGCAGGGGATAAGCGCTACGGCCTGACGTCGTCGGCAACGGCCCGAAAGTGGGAACTGGACGACCCGCGCTTCGACACCCGCAACCCCGGCTACAAAAACGAAGCCAACCGCTTCGGCTGGATCGTGGAAGTGGACCCCTTCGACCCGACGTCGACCCCCAAGAAGCACTCCTCGCTGGGCCGCTTCAAGCACGAAGGCGCCAACGTGATCGTGGCAGAGTCCGGCCACGTGGTGGCCTACTCAGGGGACGACGAGCGCTTCGACTACCTGTACAAGTTCGTCTCCAAGGACAAGTACCGGGAAGGGGACCGCAAGCACAACATGACCCTGCTCTCCGCGGGTGACCTCTACGTTGCCAAGTTCACCGGCGACTCCCCGGCTGCCGAAATTGACGGATCCGGTGCGGTACCGTCCGACGGCGCGTTCGACGGAACGGGCGAGTGGCTGCCGTTGGTTGTGAACGGTGCTTCCGCGGTTCCCGGGATGTCCGTCGAGGAGGTCCTGGTGTACACCCGCCTGGCCGCCGACAAGGTAGGCCCCACCAAGATGGACCGCTGCGAGGACGTGGAGCCGAACCCGTTCACGGGCAAGGTCTATGTTGCGTGCACCAACAACTCGGACCGCGGCAAGGTGGGCAAGGAAGGCGCCACGGAGGTCAACCCCCGCAACGCCAACCGCGACGGGCACATTGTAGAAATCGTCGAATCGGGTGACCAGACTTCCACCACGTTCACCTGGAACCTGCTCATGGTCTGCGGCGATCCGGCCCAAGGCGACGTCACCTACTTTTCCGGCTTCCCGGTGGACCAGGTCTCGCCGATCTCCTGCCCGGACAACCTGGCGTTCGACTCCGTAGGCAACCTCTGGATCTCCACGGACGGCGCGCCTTCGGGCATCGGCCGAAACGATGGCCTCTTCAAGGTCACCCTTGAGGGTGCTGAGCGCGGCAAGGTGGAACAGTTCCTGGCAGTGCCGCGCGACGCCGAAACCTGCGGCCCCATCATCCACGACGAGGAGCGCAACGTGTTCGTCGCCGTGCAGCATCCGGGCGAGGAAGGTACGTTCGAGGCGCCCAACTCCCTGTTCCCGGACTACGTTGCCGCCGGCACCACCCCGGCACCCGGCCAGGCCCGCGCACCTCGCCCCTCGGTCGTGCAGGTGTTCCGGACGGACTCGTAGCCGGGCGACACGCACTTAGCCGGGCGACACGCAAACGGCCTGGGGACAACCGGATTCCGGTGTCCCTGGGCCGTTAGTGTGTCCTACAGCAATTGCAGCGTCCGGGCGGGGAGGTGAGTGAGCGTCGGAGGGAGCACGGGCGCCAATAGACTGGTGCGGTGACCTCGCACGACGCCCTGACCTCCCTCGCCGCCGCCCGGATCGCCGTCAACGCACTGCTCGACGGCGGTGTGCGGCACGTGGTGGTGGCCCCGGGGTCGCGCTCGGCGCCCATGGCCTATGCCCTTGCAGAGGCCGAAGCCGCGGGTCGGATCGAGTTGCTGGTCCGCATCGACGAGCGGTCTGCCGGCTTCACGGCCCTGGGGCTGGCCCTGTCCACGCGGGCCCCGGCCGCCGTGCTCACTACTTCGGGGACCGCCGTCGGGAATCTCCTGCCAGCCGTCATGGAGGCAAACCACGCGGCCGTCCCGCTGATCGTCCTGTCGGCGGACCGGCCCGAGGAACTGCGCGGAACCGGTGCCAACCAGACCACCATCCAGCTGGACATCTTCGGCGATCAGGTGAGGTTCGCCGTCGACATCCCGGCCGGGAATGATCCGGAACGGGCCATCTCCACCGCGTTGTACGCCGCCACCGGCGCCCTCGAAGACACACCGCCGGGGCCCGTGCAGCTCAATTTTGCCTTCCGCGAGCCGCTGATCCCCGAGGCCTCGGACTCGCTGCCCGCCGCGGCTAACCTCGGGCAGCGTCCCTTCCATTACGACGCCGGCCCGCAGGCCCTCACGCTTCCGCCCGCCGACCCCGGGCTGCCCCAGCGCAACACCGTGGTCCTCGCCGGGCACGACGCCGGTCCGGTCGCCGAGGCGTTCGCGCGGGCGCACAGCCTGCCGCTCCTGGCTGAACCGTCGTCCAATGCCCGTTTCGGCCCCAACGCCGTGGGCCCCTACCGGCTCCTGCTGCAGTACTTCGGCCCACGGGCTGCCATGCCGATTGAGCGTGTGGTGGTGTTTGGCCGGCCCACCCTTTCCCGGCCGGTTGCTGCCCTGCTCGCCCGGCACGACCTGCCGCTGGCCCTGTATGAGCCCGTGCCCGTGGCCTGGTATGAGCAGGGCCGACGCCGGGAGACCCCCATTGCCTCACTCGATGAGCTGGGCGAGTTTGCCGGCCGGGGTTCCGTTGAATGGCTGGACGCCTGGCTCATGGCCGGGGCCGCCGCCCAGCATGCCCTGGATGGAGTGCTGGGCTCCACGTCCGTCCCGAGCGGCCCTTCCGTGGGATCCCTGGTGTGGGCGCACGCCCGCGGGCAGCTGGTTCTGGGCTCCTCCAACGGGATCCGCGACGTCGACCTCGCCGGGCAGCCCGTTCCGGAGCCCCTTGCAACGGTTTATGCCAACCGGGGCCTCGCTGGGATCGACGGCACAATCTCCACGGCCACGGGCATCGCGCTCGGCGGCGGCCGGGAAACCACTCTCCTGGTGGGCGACCTGACCTTCCTGCACGACGCCGGCGGACTCCTCCTCGGGGCGGGCGAACCGGCCCCCGACCTGCGCATAGTGGTCCTCAACGACTCCGGCGGCGGCATCTTCGGCCTGCTGGAACACGGCCAGGTGGACGACAACGGAGGCTACGGCACCGCCGTCGAACGCCTCTTCGGCACCCCGCACTCGGTGGACCTGTCCGCGCTCGCGGCGGCTTACGGCGTCGGGCATAGCGTGGCAAGTACGACGGCGGAACTCGCTGCCGCCCTGGCCTCGCCGCTGAAGGGCCGCACCATTGTTGAAGTGCGCACGGACCGGTCCCGGCTCCGTGCGCTGCATGCGCGCATCAAGGCGGCGGTAGGCGAAACGGTGGCGAAGGTGCTGGAGACACCCTAGCTGCGCCAGGACACTGACCCTGCATCAGGACAGGGATCTGGCGCCAGGACGCCCGGATCCGCGTGTCCTCCGGCGCTTTCTGTATCCCTGGCCCATGTCCGTGTCCTCCCGCGTTATCCACATAGGCAAGTCCACGCCTCGAAAACGCTTCTGCCGGTCTGGAACCGTAGCTTCATGAGTCAACCAGCCGAGACACGACTGCCCAAACTGGTCCTTGCCAAGGACCTAAGCCTTCTCGGGGCCAGCACCAAGGCGCTCTCTGAAGCTTCCCGAGCCGGAGCGCTGACGAGAATCCGCCAGGGAATTTACGTTTCGACGTCGGAATGGCGGCAGCTTCAGCCTTGGCAGCAGTATCGGCTAAGGGTAGAGGCTGCAGCCGAAGCGCTTAGCAAACCGACTGTATTTTCACGCCATTCCGCAGGTGCTGTGTGGGGCATCCCTACGATCCTGCGAGGCCAGCCCGTCCATGCCATTACGACGTTTCGGGGCGGAGGACGTTCACGAGCCGGGGTGAAAAGGCATCTCGTAGAAGGGGGCCGGCTGGATTTCGTGGAGCGGGACGGCCTGCTGGTTACGGGACGAGTGGTCACTGTCCTGGACCTTGCAGCCTACGTGCCCTTCGCCGAGGCGATTGTTCCCCTGGACCATGTGATCAAGCCCGACCTAATGTGCCACCTGCCGGCCTTGACAAAAGCTCAACTCCTGGAGGCGCTGGAAGGCCGGTACCCACCAACGGTGGAACGACGCGTCCGAGCCGCCATTGAATTTGCTGATCCCCTATCGGCCTCGGCGGGAGAGTCCTACAGTCGCGGCCTCATTCATGCTGCAGGGCTGGCTCGTCCGGTTCTGCAATATCGGATCCCGGACGTGGCAGGGAGCGCCGTGTTTGCCGACTTCTATTGGGAAGAAACAAGGACAGTCGGTGAATTCGATGGCATCCAGAAGTACCAGAAGCCGGAGTACTCCAATGGGAGGATGCCGAGCCAGGTGGTCGTGGACGAG
Organism: Arthrobacter sp. ISL-30; assembly: GCF_018613855.1. GTDB lineage: Bacteria > Actinomycetota > Actinomycetes > Actinomycetales > Micrococcaceae > Arthrobacter. The sequence continues at coordinate 48,249 of NZ_JAGGPK010000015.1, read as the reverse complement.
AAGCTCCGCGAAGACCGCATTCGAGCGACGGGACGCGGCGTGGTTCGCTGGGTCTGGGCGGATCTGAACAATCCGGGCGAACTCGAACGGAAGCTGCGGAAGGCGGGAGTTCCGGGCCGCCGTCGGGCATCTGCGGGGCCGCGAACGTGAGCTGGAGACACAGGAACGGCCTGGGGATGCCCGGATCTAGGCGTCCCCAGGCCGTTTCCGCGTCCTGAGGGAATCTGGGTGTCCTACTCCGCGACTTCGATGTGCGTCGGGTCCAGGACCCGGCGCAGGAACTCCTTGGTGCGGGGCTGCGTCGGGGCGCTAATGACGTTCTCCGCCGGGCCTTCCTCCACCACGACGCCGCCGTCCATGAACACCACGCGGTCCGCCACTTCGCGGGCGAAGCCCATCTCGTGGGTCACCACCAGCATGGTCATGCCGTCCTTGGCCAGCGACCGCATAACCGCCAGCACGTCGCCCACGGTTTCCGGGTCCAGGGCAGAGGTCGGCTCGTCGAACAGCATGAGCTGCGGGTCCATGCTCAGCGACCGGGCAATGGCAACGCGCTGCTGCTGGCCGCCGGAGAGCTGGTCGGGGTAGCGCTCGGCCAGGTGGCCAAGGCCCACGCGCTCAAGGTTGCGGTGCGCCACCTGCCGTGCCTCCTCGGCGGAACGCTTGAGCACCTTGAGCTGGGCGATCGTGCAGTTATCCAGCACGGTCAAGTGCGGGAAGAGGTTGAAGTGCTGGAACACCATTCCGACGCTGCGGCGCATGCGGTCCAGGTCGACGTCGGGATCGGTCGCCTCGAACGCACCCACATGGATGGTGCCCTCGTTGGGCTTCTCCAGCAGGTTGACGCAGCGCAGGAGCGTGGACTTGCCGGAGCCCGAAGGGCCGATCAGGCACACCACCTGTCCAGGTTCCACATTCAGGCTGATGCCCTTGAGGACTTCATTGGAGCCGTAGGACTTGCGAAGGTCCTTGATGGAAACCCCCGCAGCTTGCACGTGCCCGCTCCCGGGAGGCGAAGTTGTGCCCGCTGTCATGGAGGAATTGTATGTTTCACTCATGAGGGTCTCCTAGCGCTTCGTCTTCGCTGTGCGGGATTCAAAGCGGCGGGCCAGAATTCCCAGCGGGACGGTGATGATGAGGTAGCAGGCACCGGCGATAACCAGCGGCGTCAGGCCGGCGTTGGGCTGGGTGATGCCGTCGCGGCCGAACTTGGTGAGTTCGTACTGCGACGCGGCCAGGCCCAGGAGGTACACCAGGGACGAATCCTTGGTGAGCAGGATGACCTCGTTGGTGAGGGGCGGGAGCACGATCTTGAAAGCCTGGGGGATAACGATCGACACCATGGCACGCCAGTGCGGCATACCGAGCGAACGCGCCGCCTCAAGCTGCCCCTTCGGCACAGCCTGCAGGCCTGCGCGCAGGGTTTCTGCGATGTACGCGGCGGCCACCATTCCCAGGGCCAGCATTACGGTGACGTAGATGTCGAAGCGGATGCCGAACGCCGTCGGGATGCCGAAGCCGAAGGCGATGAACACTAGCAGGGCGGGCACGCCGCGGAAGAACTCGATGTACAGCGTCGCGAGCCAGCGCCACACCGCCACGGAGGACATTTTCATCAGCGCCAGCACCAGGCCGCCGCTGATGCCCACGAGGAAGCTCAGCGCGGTGTAGATGAGGGTGTTTTTCAGCGCCAGGGTGATGATGTCGGGGAACTGGTTGGCCGCCGATTCCCAGTTGAAGAACGCGGCGCCCAGGGCTTTCCAGTCCGCGAAGAAGACGAAGAGGACGACGGCGAGCATCAGGAGGCCGTACTGGATGGACCTGCTGGTGCGGGCCCGTTGGCGGACAGTCATTGCCATTTAATTTGCCTTTGACATGAAGCAGGGTGGCGCCGGATGCCGAAACGGATGAGCTTCCGACGCCGGCACCACCCGGCTCTGTGGATGGTTTAGCGGACGGTTTACTTGACGGCTTCGCCGAACCAGGTGGTCTTCAGCTTGTCCATGGTGCCGTCATCCGTGATGCGCTTGAGGGTCTTGTTGACCTCATCCAGCATGGCCTTGTTGTCCTTCTTGACCGCGATGCCGAGCTGCTCGCCGGTCTTGTACGTCTCGGCGAAGACCAGGCTGTCATCACCCTTGGCGGCAAAGCCGAGGACCGACTGGTTGTTGATGGCCGCATCGACGCCGCCGGTCTTGATCGCCTGGATCAGGAGGCCGGTGTTTTCGTACTGAATGGTCTCCAGGCCCTTCTCCTTGGCGTATTCCTCGCCGGTGGTGCCCTGCTGGACGCCGACCTTCTTGCCCTTGAGCTCGTCGAGCTTCGTCAGGCCCGAAGCCTTCGTGGTCAGCAAGGAGAGGTCATCATCCAGGTACGGGGTGGAGAAATCCATGACCGTCTTGCGGGCATCGGTGATGGAGATGCCGGAGATGGCGACATCGCACTGGTTGGTGCTCAGGGCCTGGCCGGACTGGATGCCCTCAAACGGAACCGTCAACACGTTGGGTTCCACCTGGAGGTCTTTAGCGATCTCGGATGCCAGATCCATGTCGAAGCCGACGTTCTTGCCGTCCTTGACGAATTCGAAGGGCTCGTAGGGGATGTCGGAGCAAACGGTCAGCTTGCCGGACTCGATCAGCTGCACGCCGGATGCGGCGGGAGCGCTGCCACCTGAGGGAGTCCCACAAGCGGTCAAAGCCAGGGCGCCAACTGCGAGAACGGCGGCCGCTTTGAGCATGGGGTTACCCAGGAGCGAAGGGGAGATCTGCATTTCTTTACCTTTTGTTGCAGGGGGATGCGGAATCAAATCGGTTTATAGTGTAGCGGTGATCGGGGAGATGTACATCACAGTAAACTAAGTTTCACCATTGGATAACTCGAGACGCAGAAAATCAAGTCAGCAAACTGAGGCACTGTCTCTAATCCCGGATTCTAGGAAGCGCTCTGGACGGACCATTCGGGCTGGTCGTTGATCCCCAACGACTCCAGCATGGGCCGGAACTTGGCCCAGGTTTCCGCGAGTTCCGCCTCTGGCTGGGAACCCTCCACCACGCCGCAGCCGGCATACAGCCGCACGGTGTGGGCGTCTTCAACCACGGCTCCCCGCAGGGCGATGCCCCATTCGCCGTTGCCGGCCGCATCCAGCCAGCCGACGGGTCCGGCATAGGGCCCGCGGTCCATGTGTTCCAGCCGCCGGATGAGGGCCCCGGCCATCAGCGTGGGTGTTCCGCAGACGGCAGCGGTGGGGTGGAGTGCGTTGATCAGGGCCAGGCACGTGGGAATGTGGCCTTCAATATCCGCCAATTCCGCCTTGACGTCCGAGGCCAGATGCCAAACGTTGGGCAGCTCGAGGATGAACGGCTCGCTGTGCGCGTTCATGGCCTCGGAGAACGGCGCCAGCTGCGTCGTGAGCGACTGGATGGCGATCTCGTGCTCGTGGCGCTGCTTCTCGGAACCCGCCAGCACCCGCTCGGCGAAGGCAAGGGGCGAGCCCTCCACACCCTCGGCATCCCGCCGGTCCAGCGTGCCAGCCAGCACCCGCGCCTGCGCCGTGCGCCCTTCAACCTGGATGAGCATCTCCGGCGTCGCACCTACCAAACCGTCGACGCCGTACGTCCAGCATTCGCGGTAGCGTCCGGCAAGCTCGCGCAGCACCTGGGCGACGCTGACGCCGTCTGGCATGGAGGCCACGACGTCGCGGGCGAGGACCAGCTTTTCCAGCTTCCCCGCGCGAATCTCAGCCACGCCGTCGGCAACGGCCTGCATCCAGTCCGCCTCACTCAGCGAGCCGCTGCGCAGTTCGGCTCGGCGGCCGCTTTCGGCAAGCGCACCGTGGGAACGTTCGACGCCGGTGCCGCCTTCGGTGGGAACGGAACCCTCCGCCGTCGCCAGCCAGCGCCGCAGGGACGCGAGGACGCCCGCCTCGGTGAGTTCGACGTCGTCGAGGGTCAACTGAGTGACCCAGGCACGGCCGTCCCGGATGCCGACCACGATCTCGGGGATGACGAGCCGCGATTGATAGGGGGAGAGCTTGGAGAAGGCGAAGGATCCAAAGGCTACGGGACCGGTGCCGGGAACTTCCAGGGGGTCGGTGACGTCGGCCTCGAGGACCAGGTGGCGCCACCAGATGTCCGCCTCCAGGAACCGCTCCGGGCCGTTGGACGTGAACCGCGCCACCTCTCCGAAGCCGACCAGCCCGTTCTCCCGACGACTCCAGCAGAAAACGTCGTCACGGACCAGGAATGACGGCAGCCCAGTCGGTAGCGGCTCGTCATCGAGGGGGACAGTGAGGGTGCGGAGCGTGCTGGTCATTATTGGTCAACCTTACTTGAAGTTGCCGTGCCGACAGGGTGGAGCGCAGCAACTGTGGGTGCCCGGTCGAGTGCCAGTCGGTGCAAGGCGTTGCAACGATGTCTGCGACAATTGCAGGGTGAACCGAGCATCCTTGGAAAAGCGTCCGGACGAAGTAGCGACGATGTTTGACGATGTCGCCCCAAAATACGACGTCGTGAATGACGTCCTCTCCATGGGGCAGACGCGGCGGTGGCGCAAAATCGTGGTCGAAGCCATGGATATGAAGCCCGGCCAGCGTGTGCTGGATCTGGCGGCAGGCACCGGCAGCTCCAGCGAACCCTACGCGGACGCGGGGATCGACGTTGTGGCCTGCGACTTCTCACTCGGAATGCTCAAGGTGGGCAAGCGCCGCCGCCCGGATATCGACTTCATCGCCGGAGACGCCACCAACCTGCCCTTCGCCGACAACTCCTTCGACGGCACCACCATCTCCTTCGGCCTGCGCAACGTCAACGAGCCCCACAAGGCCCTCAAGGAAATGCTGCGGGTCACCAAGCCCGGCGGCCGGCTGGTCATCGCAGAGTTCTCCCAGCCCGTGGTTCCGCTGTGGCGCACCATGTACACCGAATACCTGATGCGCGCGCTGCCGGCGATCGCCACCAAGGTTTCCTCCAACCCGGACGCCTACGTCTACCTCGCCGAGTCCATCCGCGCCTGGCCTGACCAGGACCACCTTGCCCAGTGGCTCACGGAGGCCGGCTGGACCGACATCACGTACCGCAACCTCAGCGGCGGCATCGTGGCGGTGCACCGTGCCCAGAAGCCGGGGGCCGAGAAGCCTGGCAGCCAGACGGGAGCCAAGGGCGAAAACAACAGCGTGCCCGTCGCCAAGCTGCGCCGCCAGATCAAGCGCACCCCCCGCTGACCTCAGCCCTCACCTAGGACATCGTGAACGTACTGATCGTCGGAGCAGGCCCGGCCGGGTCCACCGCCGCGTATTACCTGGCCAAGGCTGGCATCCCTGTCACCGTGCTGGAGAAGACCAGCTTCCCGCGTGAAAAGGTCTGCGGAGACGGACTGACGCCGCGCGCTGTCAGGGAGATTCAGAAGCTCGGCCTGCCGCACTCAGAGGACGAGGGCTGGCGCCGCAACAAGGGCCTCCGCCTCATTGCCGGCGGCCGCACCATCGAACTTCCGTGGCCCGAGGTTGCGGATTTCCCCACGTATGGGCTGATCCGAACCCGCCTTGGCTTCGACGAGTCTCTGGCCCGTCACGCCGAGTCCGCGGGCGCCGTCGTCCTTGAACGGCACAGCGTCACCGAAGCCCTGAGGAACGACGACGGCCGGGTCACCGGCGTGCGCGCCGCCCTCCTGGACGAGTCCGGGCGCAAGACGGGGGAGACGCGCGACTTCCAGGCCGACGTCGTCCTTGCCGCCGACGGAAACTCGACCCGCACCGCCGTTTCCCTCGGCCTGCACAAGCGCGACGACCGTCCGCTCGGCGTCGCTGTCCGCACCTACTTCACGTCTCCACGGCACAACGACGACTGGATGGAGGGCTGGCTGGAACTCCCCGGGAAGTCCGGAAAGCCGCTGCCCGGCTACGGCTGGGTGTTCGGCGTCGGAGACGGCACCTCCAACGTTGGCCTCGGCATCCTGAACTCCTCCAAGGAATTCGGCAAGCTCGACTACAAGCAGGTCCTGCGCGAATGGACCGCCGGCATGCCCTCCGAATGGGGCTTCAGCGAAGAGAACCAGGTGGGCGAGATCCGGGGTGCCGCGCTGCCCATGGGGTTCAACCGCACCCCGCACTACTCACCGGGACTCCTGTTGCTGGGCGACGCCGGGGGAATGGTGTCGCCGTTCAACGGCGAGGGAATCTCCTACGCGATGGAGTCGGCCCGCTTCGCCGCCGAGTTCATCGTCGACGCCGCCTCCCGTTCGCGTGCCGGAGGCTGGGGATCCGGGGCGTCCGGGGCGTCCGGGGCGGAGACTTCCAGAGCGGCCGATGCCCACCTCGCGCGGTACGCCGACTATGTGCGCGGACAGTGGGGTTCGCACTTCACGCTGGGCCGGGCCTTCGCGACACTCATTGGCAAGCCCGCCGTCATGAAGCTCGCGCTTCGCACGGGAATGCCGGTTCCGCTGCTCATGCGCTTCGTGGTCCGGATGCTGGCCAACCTGACGGACCCGTCGGCGAAGGGCTTCGAGGACAGGGTGATCCGTGTGCTGGAGATGCTGGTGCCGGCGACTTCCAACACTTCTTCTATTGGCGCTTCCCAGGGTGCCAGTACCGAGTCCGCGGTTTCCGCAACTAAAAGTTAGGGTTAACCCGTGACAAACATCCCCGAACACAGCTGGACCCATGCCGGTCGCGGCCTTCCTGACTCCGCGGAGCCCGATTTGAACACCACCGCGATCGCTACGGGCCTCCAGCTGCCCGCAGGGTTTGCCGCCATCGCCCAGGACGCAGAGTTGGGTCCCGCGATCACCACGAACCTCGCCCGCGTGGAGAAAAAACTGCGCGAGGCCATTGCCAATTCCGATCCCCTGGCAGACGCAACGTCGCGTCACCTTGTGGAAGCCGGCGGAAAGCGTATCCGACCCCTGCTCACGCTGTTGTGCGCACACCTCGGTGACGCTTCCCGTCCGGAGGTGGTCCAGGCCGCCGTCGTGGTTGAACTGACCCACCTGGCAACCCTGTACCACGACGACGTCATGGACTCCGCGCCGTTCCGCCGTGGTGCGCCGACGGCCCATGAAGTGTGGGGCAACTCCGTGGCCATCCTCACCGGCGACCTGATCTTCGCCCGCGCGTCGATCCTTGTCTCCGAGCTGGGTCCGCGGGCCCTCGGGATCCAGGCCCGCACGTTCGAGCGACTCTGCCTCGGCCAACTGCACGAGACTGTGGGACCGCGCGAGGACGAGGATCCCGTGGAGCACTACCTCTCCGTCATTGCGGACAAGACCGGTTCCCTGGTGGCTGCCTCGGGTCAGCTCGGCGCGATTTTCGCTGGCGCTGACGAGACCTTTGAGGACGTCCTGGTGGCCTACGGCGAAAAGGTGGGCGTGGCGTTCCAGCTCGCCGACGACGTCATCGACGTAACCGGCATCAAGGTCAAGTCCGGAAAGTCGCCGGGTACAGACCTCCGCGAAGGGGTGCCCACGCTTCCGGTGCTGCTCCTTCGAAAGGCAGCGGCCGACGGCGACTCCTCCGCCGTCGAGCTTCTCTCCCTGGTGGATGGTGACCTTACGTCGGACGAGGCGCTTGCCGAAGCTGTGGCCGGACTGCGCGAGCACCCGGTTACGGCGGACTCCTGGGTGATCGCGCGCCGGTGGGCCGACGAGGCCGTGGCTGCCCTGGCGCCACTTCCCGAAGGTGTGGTCAAGGATTCTTTGACCAACTTTGCGCATGCAGTAGTGGACCGCAGCAGCTAGGTTTCTTTTCTCGCAGCTTTCACAAAGGCGTCCGGCCCGGGTTTTTCTCCGAGCCGGACGCCTTTGCTTTTTGGCCGGATAACCCCCCAATGGCTACCCGGCTTATCCCCTCTTAAACGATTGGCCCCGATCCTTTGCCGCGTTACGAGTCATACGCTGCAACGAACCGGGGCCGTTTCTCCGTTCGCATCAGACCCACCGGAGGCATTTAGTGGATCCGGTAAACAGCCTATGACAGGTTTGTCACAAGTGCAACTTTCTTGGTCAACTTCATGTAGCTAACTCCCCGCTTTTGGTAAATCCTTCTTGCGGTATCCGTCGAAAATCCTTGGAAATACGGCCTTTTCCCATGGTTCGCTCAATCAAAACCGGGGAGTTCCAGCGGGCAAACGAGACCCACGTTTTCCACATAGGCCCCTTATGCACCCCTGCCAACTCCTGGCCACCTATTGGATGGCACGATGAATGGCAATTCCTACGCATCCCTTGTTCGCTTTATGAAATATGCAGGGTGGGCTGCAACGACGGCAACGCTGCGAAAGGCAGGATTTTCTGATCGGGTCATCCGGTCTGCGGTCAAAAACAGGATCATCATCAGGCAGCGCAGGGGAGTGCTGGTGCTGCCTGACGCGCCAACGGACCTGGTTTCGGCCCTCGTGGCAAATGGACGTCTGACCTGTGTTTCGGCCGGGCGACACCATGGGCTTTGGGTGCTCAACGAACCTTTAGTGCCACACCTCTTTTGCCGACACGGGGCTGCGAAAGGGTACGTTGTGCACCGCGAAAGCTACGTGCCTACAGAAGGACCGCATGCTGTAACCAGCCTCGCGGACACATTGCTTCATGCGCTCCGCTGCCTGCCGGAGGTAGAAGCCGCAGTCATGGTTGAGAGTGCCGTGACGCAGGGACGCACGACGCTGGAGTTTCTCAGAGCCAGAGTCCCGGGAAACAGGAATGGAGCCGCCCGCCGAGTCCTGGAACTCGTGGATGGCTCGGCGGATTCCCCCATTGAAGTTGTGGCCAGGTTGCTCTTCTGGAGCGCTGGCATTCGACTGGAAGCCCAGGTCGAATTAGCTGGCATCGGGATCGTGGACTTCCTCCTCGAGGGGATCCTCATCGTCGAGATCGACGGCAAAAGCCATCTGGAGCCCCGCCAGGTTAAAAAAGATCGATTCCGGAACAACGCGAGCACGATCGGGGGCTTCCTTTTGCTCCGCTACGACTATGAGGCGCTCATGTACAGCCCCGATAGAGTCCTTGCGGAGGTTCTCAAGGTGCTCACTTCCCGAGGAGGCCGCTGAAACTCCCCGCTTTTGGACGCCGAGAGCGCCGGTATAGCCAAAGGAATCCCGGAATTCCGCGGCAGCCCAGGACGACCTTGGTTCAAAGGTGGGGAGTTAGCGTCGGGCCTCCACCCCCAGAACGCAGAAAGTCAGTCTTCGTCGTCCTCGAACGCCCACTCGAACATGTCAAAGACGAATTCGGAGAAGGTTCCGTCCTCGCTCTTCCACTGGCCGCGGGCATTGTTGCGGCGGTACACGATGGGGTCGGGGATGGTGAGGTCGCCGGTGCGGAAACCCCAGGTGTACTGCTCTTCCTCGTCCTCCATGAACATGAGGAAGCCTTCGTCGTCGACCTCAAGTTCCTCGGGGTCCCAGAAGTAGTGGTAGGCCTCCATGAGGTCCTGGCAGCCGCCTACGGCAAGGTAGAACTCGCGCAGTACCAGGGGGATGGTGAATTTGTGTTCGGACAGGGCCTCGTCCAGTTCCTCGACGGAAAGCCCGTCCTCTTCCTGCCATTCGTCTTCGAGATACTTCGGAACAAGCGCACGGAATTTCTCGAGGAACATGTCAGTCATGGTTCCCATCCTAGCTAATCGCGGGCCCTCAAATTCCCCGTCGATTCGGCCCCCAGCCGATGCCAGCCGCGCACCGCCAAAGGCACGTACCAGCTCCTACGCCAGGCTGTAACACGGAAGGCGAAAACCACTGCCGCCACTAGTCCCGCGGTCCAGCCGTTGAAGCCTTCGAAGTGCCATAAGGTCGCCGTCAACGCCGCCCCCAGGAATGCCGGCAGCGCGTAGAGGTCGCGGGCGTCAAACAGCTGCGGCACCTCGTTGGCCGTGACGTCCCGGAGCAGGCCTCCACCCACGGCCGTCGTCACGCCTAGGAGCACGGCGGCGATCGGGTTCAGGCCGGCGGTCAATGCCTTCAGCGTTCCGGTGATGCAAAACAGGGCCAGCCCACCGGCGTCGAACAGGGTCAGCAGGGACGTAAACCGCTGGACGCTGGAAAACAGGAAATACACCAGCACGGTCGCGAGCAGGGGCGGCAGCAGATAGATCGGGTTGCCGAAGGCGGCTGGCGGGCCGGCGTTGATGATGATGTCGCGGATGACACCGCCGCCCAGGCCCACGAGCGAAGCAAGCAGCAGGGAGCCGACGATGTCGAACTGCTTGCGGGCCGCCAGGAGCGAACCTGAGACCGCGAAGAAGAACACTCCCGCCAGATCCAGCCATAGCAGGGCAAGGTCAAGGGAAAACGTCATGGAGTGCCTTCGTTGGCAAGGGCCGGAGTCGGCGGGAGGCGGATGATGCAGCCTCAAGGTTACGCTAGCTTGCATGACTACCCCCGTCCTGATCGCTTGCGCCCACGGAACACGGAACCCCGAAGGGCAGGCCGCCATCCGCCGCGTCCTGGCCGAAATCGAGGCCCTGCGTCCCGGCCTTGAGGTCCTGGAGGCGTACGTAGACGTGCAGGAACCGGAGCTCTCGGGCGTGGTGGCGGGATTGCCCGAGGGGACGCCCGCCGTCGTCGTTCCCCTGCTCCTCAGCACCGGCTACCACGTCAAGGTTGACATCCCCAAGGCGATCAAGGGCCGCCCGGAAGTCGTGGCCGCCCGGCCGCTGGGCCCGGACCCCCGGCTGGCGGAACTGCTGGCAACCCACCTGCACAGTGCCGGCCTGGAAGAGAACGACGGCGTGCTGCTCGCCGCCGCCGGGTCCTCCCTCCCGGACGGCTCGGTGGACTCCGAGGAACAGGCCCGCCAGCTGGCCGAGCTGCTGCCCAATCCGGTGCGGGTGGCCTATGGCGCCAGCGCAGAGCCGAACGTGCCGGACGGTGTTGCGGCCCTCCGCAAAGAACTAGCGGCGGACAAAACAGGAGAGGGCCGCGTCATCGTGTCCTCCTACCTGCTGGCGACGGGCTACTTTCATGACCAGCTGGCCAAGGCCGGCGCCGACGTCGTGACCGCCCCGCTGCTGCCCTCCCCGGTGCTCGCCGAGATCGCCCTGGAACGGTACGACGCCGTCATCGCCGCGGTCTCCTAAGCCAGAACCAGACCCCTCCGGAAATGCACAGTCGGGGGGTGTAGTTCAAGGGCGCTCCGGGCTAAGTGACGAAATATTTCCCTAGGTGACTTTCCGTTTCCCGGGTCTTTGTGACCCCTCTCCGGGCGGCCCTACAGTCGATGCATGACTGATACAGCTCTAGCCGGAGTGTCTGCGGAGCAGGCTGCCCCCAAGCGCGCGGCCCGCCCGTCCCGTCCCGCCGCGAAGCCGCATGGCCAGTGGAAGGTTGACGGCACCACGCCGCTCAACGCCAACGAGACCTGGAAGCAGGAAGACAACGGGCTAAACGTCCGTGAGCGTATCGAGTCTGTCTACTCCAAGCACGGCTTCGACTCGATCGACGGCACCGACCTTCACGGCCGCTTCCGCTGGTGGGGCCTGTACACCCAGCGCAAGCCCGGGATCGACGGCGGCAAGACCGCAACGCTTGAGCCGCACGAGCTCGAAGACAAGTACTTCATGCTGCGCGTCAGGATCGACGGCGGTGCACTCACCACCGAGCAGCTGCGTGTCATCGGCGAAATCTCGCACGAGTTCGCCCGCGACTCCGCCGACCTCACGGACCGCCAGAACGTGCAGCTGCACTGGATTCGGGTCGAAGACGTCCCTGAGATCTGGCGCCGCCTCGAGGCGATTGGCCTGTCCACCACCGAGGCCTGCGGCGACGTTCCCCGCGTTATCCTCGGCTCCCCGGTGGCCGGCATCGCCAAGGACGAGATCATCGACCCCACGCCGCTGATCCATGAGCTGTCCGAGCGCTTCATCGGCGATCCTGAGCTCGCCAACCTGCCGCGCAAGTACAAGACGGCCATCACGGGCCACCCGTCCCAGGACGTGGTGCACGAGATCAATGACTTCGCCCTGGTGGGCGTGGTCCACCCCGAGCTGGGTGCCGGCTACGACCTCTGGGTGGGCGGCGGCCTGTCCACCAACCCGCGCCTCGCCGAGCGACTGGGCGTGTTTGTCTCCCCGGAGATCGCCGCCGAAGTATGGCTGGGCGTCACCAGCATCTTCCGTGACTACGGCTACCGCCGCATGCGCACCAAGGCCCGCCTGAAGTTCCTCATGAACGACTGGGGCCCGGCCAAGTTCCGCCAGATCCTCGAGGACGAATACCTCGGCCAGAAGCTCCCGGACGGCCCCGCCGCCCCGAAGCCCACGGCTCCGGGCGACCACATCGGCATCCACGAGCAGAAGGACGGCAAGTTCTTCATCGGCGTCACCCCTACTGTGGGCCGCGTTTCCGGTTCCATCCTGGTCAAGCTCGCCGAGACGCTCGAGGCACACGGCTCCTACCGCCTGCGCACCACTCCGCACCAGAAGCTCGTGGTGTTGGACGTCGCCAAGGACCAGGTTGAACCGCTCGTAGCCGAGCTGGACGCCCTCGGTCTCTCCGCCCGCCCGTCGGTCTTCCGCCGCGGCACCATTGCCTGCACCGGCATCGAATTCTGCAAGCTGGCCATCGTGGAGACCAAGGTCACCGCTGCTACGGCCATCGCCGAACTCGAGCGCCGCCTTGCCGACCTCGCGGACAGCGGCCAGCTCCCGCAAGCGCTGTCGCTGCACATCAACGGCTGCCCCAACTCCTGCGCCCGTATCCAGACGGCCGATATCGGCCTGAAGGGCATGATGCTGCCAACGCCCGACGGCGACCCCACCCCGGGTTTCCAGGTGCACCTTGGCGGCGGGCTGGCCAACACGGAGCGCGAAGAGGCCGGCCTGGGCCGCACCGTCCGTGGCCTGAAGGTCACCGTTGAAGACCTGCCCGATTACGTTGAGCGCGTCGTCCGGACATTCGTCGCCGAAGGCGCCGAGGGCCAGACGTTCGCCGAGTGGGCACACACCGCCGACGAAGGGTTGCTGCAATGAGCACATCGCCCGCCAAGCTCCGCACCTATGACGAGCTCAAGGCCCTTGCCGAGGCCGGCGCCGCCGAGCTCGGCTGGGACGCCCCGGCCCGCGACGTGATCGCCTGGGTTACCCGGAACTTCGAGCTTCCCGCGGTCGCCGTCGCGTGCTCCATGGCTGATGCCGTCCTGCCGGCGCTTGTCGCGGACCAGCTTCCCGGCGTCGACGTCCTGTTCCTGGAGACCGGCTACCACTTCCCGGAAACCTATGCCACGCGTGACGAGGTGGCCGCGAGCCTGCGCGTCAACGTGGTGGACGTCCTGCCTGAGAACACCGTGGAGCAGCAGGACCGCCTCCTGGGCAAGGACCTGTTCGCCCGCGACGCAGCCCAGTGCTGCGCCCTGCGCAAGGTCGCCCCGCTGCGCCGCACGCTTTCCGGTTACGAGATCTGGTTCACCGGTGTCCGCCGCGACGAGGCCCCCACCCGCACCAACACGCCGCTGGTCACCTGGGACGAGGCCAACGGCCTGGTCAAGGTGAACCCCTTGGCCGCGTGGACCTTCGACCAGCTGGTCCAGTACTCCGAAGACAACATCCTGCCCGTCAACCCCCTGCTGAGCCAGGGCTACCCGTCCATCGGCTGCCAGCCGTGCACGAAGAAAGTGGCCCCGGGGCAGGATCCCCGCTCGGGCCGCTGGGCCGGCTCCGACAAGACAGAATGCGGACTACACGTATGAGCACTTACACAACTGAGGAGTCGACTGTGGTGAGCGAAGCGATCGTGGAGCAGACCGAGCGTCTGTCCAGCCTCGACACCCTCGAGTCCGAGGCCATCCACATCATCCGTGAGGTTGTTGCCGAGTTCGAGAAGCCCGCGCTGTTGTTCTCCGGCGGCAAGGATTCCGTGGTCATGCTCCACCTGGCCACCAAGGCGTTCTGGCCCGGCAAGGTCCCCTTTCCCGTGCTGCACGTAGATACCGGCCACAACTTCCCGGAGGTCATCGACTTCCGTGACCGCACGGTGGAGCGACTGGGCCTGAAGCTCGTCGTCGGCTCCGTCCAGGAGTTCATCGACCGTGGCGAGCTCGCCGAGCGCGCCGACGGCACCCGCAACCCGCTGCAGACCGTGCCGCTGCTGGACGCCATCCAGCGGAACAAGTTCGACGCCGTCTTCGGCGGCGGCCGCCGCGACGAGGACAAGGCTCGTGCCAAGGAGCGCATCCTGAGCCTCCGCGACGAATTCGGCCAGTGGGACCCGCGCAACCAGCGCCCCGAGCTGTGGAACCTGTACAACGGCCGCCACACTGTCGGCCAGCACGTCCGCGCGTTCCCCATCAGTAACTGGACTGAGCTGGATGTGTGGCGCTACATCGAGCGCGAGAACATCGAACTGCCGGGCCTGTACTACGCCCACGAGCGCGAAGTGTTCCAGCGTGACGGTATGTGGCGTGCCGTGGGCGAGGTTTCCCAGCCGAAGCCGCACGAGGACGTTATCACCAAGCTGGTCCGCTACCGCACGGTGGGCGATATGTCCTGCACCGGTGCCGTCGAGTCCGACGCACGCACCGTGGCCGACGTCGTAGTTGAAGTCGCTGCCTCCACCCTGACCGAACGTGGCGCCACCCGGGCCGATGACCGCATCTCCGAGGCCGCCATGGAAGACCGCAAGAAGGACGGCTACTTCTAATGAGCACTGAAACCGCACTGCTGGAAACCGGCCTGCGCGAATCCACGCTGTTCCGTTTCGCCACCGCCGGGTCCGTCGACGACGGCAAGTCGACCCTTGTGGGCCGCCTCCTGCACGACTCCAAGGCGATCCTCGCCGACCAGCTCGACGCCGTCGCCCGCACCTCCGCGGACCGCGGCTTCGGCGGAGCCGGGGCGACCGGCACGAAAGCGATTGACCTGGCGCTGCTGACCGACGGCCTGCGTGCCGAGCGTGAGCAGGGCATCACCATCGACGTCGCCTACCGCTACTTCGCCACCGACCGCCGCAGCTTCATCCTGGCGGACTGCCCCGGCCACGTGCAGTACACCAAGAACACGGTTACCGGCGCGTCCACTGCGGACGCCGTCGTCGTACTCATCGACGCACGCAAGGGTGTCCTGGAGCAGACCCGCCGCCACCTGTCTGTGTTGCAGCTGCTGCGCGTGCCTCACGTGATCGTGGCCGTGAACAAGATCGACCTCGTGGACTTCAGCGAGGATGTTTTCCGCGGTATCGAATCCGAGGTGCAGCAGGTTGCGCGTGAGCTGGGCCTGGGCATTGGATCAAGCACCGCCGGGATTTCCGATCTTTTCGTGGTGCCGGTTTCAGCGCTCGACGGCGACAACGTCGTGGACCGCTCGGACCGTACCCCCTGGTACACCGGTCCTGCCCTGCTCGAGGTCCTGGAAACGCTCCCGGCCGCCGACGAGCTCGAAAGCCACCTGGAAAGCTTCCGCTTCCCGGTCCAGCTGGTCATCCGCCCGCAGGGTGCCCTGGCGCCGGACGCCATTGCTGGAGGGCTCGACGTCGAGGCGTACCGCGACTACCGTGCCTACGCCGGGCAGGTTACCGAAGGCTCCGTGAAGCTTGGCGACAAGGTCACCGTGCTCAGCCCCGGGCACGAGCCGCGCACCACCACGGTTACGGGTATTGACTTCGCCGGACGGGAACTGACCGAGGCCGCCGCGCCGCAGTCGGTGGCCATCCGCCTGGCAGAGGAAATCGACATCGCCCGCGGTGACACGATTGCCGCCGCCGGAACCATCCGCGAAAGTTCCGCCGACCTGTACGCCGCCCTGTGCTGGCTCTCGCCCAAGCCGCTGCGCGAGGGTGCCAGGGTGCTCATCAAGCACGGCACCCGCACGGTCCAGGCACTGGTCCGGAACGTCACGGGCAAGCTCGATCTCGCCACGTTCAACCTGGAGGCCGCCTCCGGCCTGGAGCTGAACGACATCGGCCACGCCCAGCTGCGCCTTGCTGCGCCGCTGCCGCTGGAGAACTACCTGCACCACCGCCGTACGGGCGCGTTCCTGGTGATCGATCCGATCGACGGAAACACCCTGGCCGCCGGCCTGGTCAAGGACCACCCGGGAGACCACGAGGACGAGCGTTACGTCATCTAGCGTTGCCGCCACTTGCTGGCAGACTGTTATTCATGAAGAGCACCGCACGGTTACGTTGGAAGCCCAACGGCGCCGTGCGGTGCTCTTTTCTACTACCTGGAGCCGTAGAGCATGCCCCGTAACGCCACCCTGTCCCGCATGTTCGACGCCAGCAGGAGCGTGGTGGTGGATGGTGCCTTGGCCACTGAGCTTGAAGCGCGCGGCTGCGATCTGGAGGACGCGCTGTGGTCGGCCAAGGTGCTCCTGGAACAACCGCAGCTGATCAAACAGGTACATCGCGATTACTTCGATGCCGGAGCAGCAGTGGCCATCACGGCGAGCTATCAGGCGACGCCCCAGGGATTTGCCCAGCGCGGCATTTCCGAGGCGGAGGCCCTGGAACTGATGGCACTGAGTGTGCGCCTGGCCGACGAGGCGCGGCGAGAGTACCTGGCTGAAAACCCGGGCGCGGGCCCCTTGCTGATTGCCGGGTCTGTCGGCCCCTACGGCGCCTACCTCGCGGATGTCTCGGAGTACCGCGGCGACTACGCCCTCAGCCGTAGGGAGTTCATGGAGTTCCATCGACCTCGGATTGCCGCACTGGTGGACGCCGGAGCGGATTTCCTCGCGTGTGAGACTCAGCCGTCGTTTCCCGAGGCCGAGGCCCTGTTGGCACTCGTGGAGGAGTTCGACGTCGAATCCTGGTTTACCTTCACACTGCGCGACGGTGGGCACATCAGCGACGGTACGCCCCTGGCCGAGGTGGCAAGGCTCTGTGGAGCGCAGCCGCGAGTCGCGGCGATCGGTGTGAACTGCGTGCCGCTGGATCTGGTCTCGCCATCGCTTGAGACCCTGCGCAAAGCCACTGACACGCCCTTGATCGCGTATCCGAATTCGGGCGAAAGCTACGACCCCGTCACCAAGACGTGGGGCCCGGTGGCAGAGGGGGACGGCTCGGAAGCGGGCGGCAAACCGCCTGCAAGCCTTGCCGAAGGATTCGGCATCTGGCGTGAACTTGGCGCCCGGGCTGTCGGCGGGTGCTGCCGTACCACACCGCGGGATATTGCCGCCGTGGCTAGGCTGTCAGCGGAGTAAGTCACATAGCGTTTTGTGACGCTGCATGAACCTGCGTGACCCCCGGTTTCCGACTTATTGAACCGGAAATGTGTGGGTCCCTATCGTGAATCCATGGCGCGGCTCCGAAGGCTGCCCGAATACCGCCATACGAGAAACATCGCGACACGAACAGCCCGCTCCGTAACGCAGCAAAAGGACTTCCCCCATGAGCACCCGACAAGCAACGACGCCCGGCCGCGAGCCCGGCACCGTTCGGATTGTCGCAGGCGAGAGCAGGCAGCCCAAGCACAAACGCACGGTCGAGGTGCTGATCGCCATTGGCCTGGTACTGCTGATTGCTGCAGGGGCTGTCGTAGCGTCGGCTGTGTCGAGGAACAATGACGCGCAGGCTTCGTCCGCAGCCGCGGGCCCAGCAGGGGAGCTCCGCCTCGGTTACTTCGGGAACGTCACCCACGCCCCGGCCCTGGTGGGAGTCAACAAGGGGATCATCGCCAGGAACCTGGGCGCGACGAAGCTCAGCACCCAGACCTTCAACGCGGGACCGGCCGCTATCGAGGCCCTCAACGCCGGTGCCATCGATGCCACGTACATCGGGCCGAATCCCGCCATCAACTCCTTTGTGAAGAGCCAGGGAGATTCCGTCAGTATTATCGCGGGCGCAGCTTCCGGCGGTGCACAGCTCGTCGTGAAGCCTGAGATCACCTCTGCAGCAGACCTTAAGGGCAAGACCCTTGCCTCGCCCCAGCTTGGCGGCACCCAGGACGTTGCCCTCCGCACGTGGCTGGCCCACCAAGGGTTCAAGACCACGGTCGACGGCGGCGGCGACGTCGCGATCAACCCCACCGAGAACGCCCAGGCCTTGAAGCTTTTCCAGGACGGAAAGATCGACGGCGCGTGGCTCCCCGAGCCCTGGGCCTCCCGCCTGGTACTCCAGGCCGGAGCCAAGGTGCTGGTGGACGAAAAGGAGCTGTGGGAGAACGGCGAATTCTCCACGACTGTCCTGATCGTCAACAAGAAGTTCGCCGCCGAACACCCGGACACGGTCAAGGCGCTGCTGAAGGGCCACGTTGAAGCCGTGAACTGGCTTAATGAAGCCCCGGCCGCTGAGAAGGCCGGCGTCATCAACGCGGCGCTCAAGGAGTCGGCCGGTTCGGCCCTTGCCGACGACGTGATCAACCGTGCACTGGCAAACATCACCTTCACGATGGACCCCCTGGCCGCCACCTATCCCAAGCTCCTGCAAGACGGGATCGACGCCGGAACCACCAAGGCGGCCGACCTCAACGGACTCTTCGACCTCCGCGCGCTGAACGAGGTTACCGGGGCCACAGGCAGCAGGCACTCAGCCGCCGGACTGGGTGCCGACTAACGGCCACCCGCCTTCCACACAACCACTACTCCAAACCTAGGACGGGACCATGCCAGTCGTACTGGAACACCTCGGGAAACGCTTCGGCGACGGCGCCCCCGTGCTTGACGACGTCAACGCCACCATCGCCAAGGGCGAGTTCGTGGCCCTCCTGGGCGCCTCGGGCTGCGGCAAGTCCACCCTGCTGAACATCCTCGCGGGACTGGAAGAGCCGACGTCGGGCGCTTTGGAAGTGCCCAGCGACGGCGCGGCGTTTATGTTCCAGGACTCCGCGCTGTTCCCCTGGCTGACGGCCCGGGCCAACATCGAACTGGCCCTGCAGCTTGCCGACGCTGCCAAAGCCACCACCAGGGCCTCCCGGGCCGCCAGGGCACAGGAGCTCCTCGAGCTGGTCCACTTGGCCGGAGCCGGGGACAAGCGGCCGCACGAACTGTCCGGCGGCATGCGCCAGCGCGTGGCCCTTGCCCGGTCGCTGGCCCAGGACCGGCAGCTGCTGCTCATGGACGAGCCGTTCGCCGCCCTGGACGCCATTACCCGCGACCTCCTGCACGATGAACTGGAACGGATCTGGAAGGAAACCGGCCGCACCATCGTGTTCGTGACGCACAACGTCCGCGAAGCCGTCAGGCTTGGCCAGCGGGTGCTGTTGCTGTCTTCCCGGCCAGGCCGTGTGGTGGCCGAATGGGACGTCACCGAGGAACACCGGACCGACGCCGGCCGCGCCGGTGAGCTCACCGGAACCATTACCCGCCGACTGCGCGAGGAGATCCGCCGCCATGCCAACTGATGACACTCGCCTCGCAGCGCCGCCCGCCGAGTCCCGCCACATCACCTCGCCGTCGCTAAAGGGCAATCCGGATGAGCTCCGTGACCTCGAGGCGGGCCTGGACAAGCTGCAGTCCGATGCCGTCCGCAAGGCCGGGATCGACTGGAGCAGGGTCCTGCTGCCGGTCGCGGCGCTCGTGGTGCTGGTGCTGGCGTGGCAGTTCTACGTGTCCCTTGGCTTCAAGCGTCGCGACCTCGTGCCGGGTCCCCTCGATGTCCTCGGCCAGATGGGCGTCCTCTGGGGCGAGGGCAAGATCCAGGAAGCCGTCTGGACTTCGCTGCAACGCGGCGTCGTGGGCTTCCTGATCAGCGTCGTTGTCGCCACGCCGCTCGGGCTGCTGCTGGCGCAGGTCAGGCCGCTGCGTCGAGCCTTCGGTCCGCTGATCTCCGGGTTGCAGGTCCTGCCCTCCGTGGCCTGGGTTCCCGCAGCCATCATCTGGTTCGGGCTCACGGACGGCACCGTGTACTTCGTGGTGCTGATGGGCGCCATCCCCTCCATCATCAACGGCCTCATTTCGGGCGTCGACCAGATCCCCCCGCAGTACCGCAGCGTGGGCACCGTCCTGGGCGCCAACCGGCTGCAGATGGCGCTGCAGATCATCCTTCCCGCGGCGCTACCCGGCTACCTCGGCGGCCTCAAGCAGGGCTGGGCGTTCTCCTGGCGCTCCCTCATGGCCGCAGAAATCATTGCCGTTGGCGGGTCCATCGGCTTCGGCCTCGGCTCGCTCCTGGACCAGGGACGAATCCTGTCCGACATGTCCACGGTCATGGCCGCGATCCTGGCCATCCTGGCCGTAGGCATCCTGATCGAGCTGCTTGTCTTCGCTCCGATCGAGCGGCGCCTCCTGCAACGCCGTGGCCTGCTGGCGGGAAGCACCCGCTAGCTTCCGCTCACCTTTTCCTAGGGGCAACGCGGGGTCACTTGCGGCCCATGCGGCCCCCTGGACGGGCCGTAAGTGACCCCGCGTTGCCGCTCGCGTTCCCGTGGCGGAGGGTATAGCTTGACCTGACCGGAGTCATGTCAGCACAGGTAGCGCTAGCGGGGGCAATTCATGAAACCTGCATTTGGTTCAGACGAAGGCGTACTTGCCGGGATCGGTTCCACACCACTCATCCAATTACGCAAGCTGGTGCCACCGGGATCGGCCCGTGTGCTTGTCAAGCTCGAATGGGCCAACCCGACTGGCAGCATGAAGGACCGCATGGCGCTGGCGGCGATTCGCGGGGCCGAAGCGCGAGGTGAGCTTTCCCCCGGGGATACCGTGGTGGAATACACGGCTGGTACAACCGGCATCTCACTTGCACTGGTATGCGCCGCCAAGGGCTACGGGCTCCACGTGGTATTTTCGGACGCGTTCAGCGATGAGAAACGCCGGACTATGGAGGCATTTGGGGCAACTGTCGAAGACGTGCCAAGCGACCACGGGCGTATCACGGCACCACTGATCAAGGCGATGATTGCCCGTGCAGGCGAGCTGAGTGAGCAGCCTTCCTACTGGGCCTGCGACCAGCTCAACAACCGCGACGCAATCACCGGCTACTTCGCTATGGGAGACGAGATCTGGCAGCAGTCCTACGGGCAGGTCGACGCCTTTGTGCAGTCCGTCGGCACGGCACACTCGATCCATGGTGCTTCGCGGGCCCTCCGTGCCCACCGGCCCAGTGTGAAGGTAGTCGCCGTCGAGCCCGCCGAGTCATCCGTGCTATCCGGGGGCGCCACCGGCTCGCACCGGATCGAGGGGATAGGGATCGGGTTCCTTCCGCCGCTGTGGGAGCCCGAGCAGGTTGATGCGATCGAAGTGGTGTCATCCGATGACGCCATGGCCATGAGCCGGCGGCTTGCCCGCGAAGAAGGAATCTTCGCCGGCACTTCCTCCGGAGGAAACGTTGTTGCCGCATTGCGGGTAGCTGAAAGGCTGGGGCCGGACGCAACGGTAGTCACGGTCATTGTGGACTCCGGCTTCCGCTATCTCAGCACGGGCCTCTTCAGCCCACAGGAATTACGGCAGCGCCGGGATGGTTGACCCGGACATGAAGAAAATCGGCTTTCTGTCCTTCGGCCACTGGGGCCCCAGCCAGGGTTCGCTGGTGCCCTCGGCAGGGGAGGCTCTGCGGCAGGCCATCGAACTGGCCGTCGCGGTGGAGGAACTGGGTATCAACGGCGCGTTCTTCCGGGTGCACCACTTCGCCCGCCAGCAGGCATCGCCGTTCCCCCTGTTGGCTGCCATCGCGGCCCGCACCAGCCGGATCGAAATCGGCACCGGCGTGATCGACATGAGGTACGAAAATCCGCTGTATATGGCCGAAACAGCGGCGGCAACCGACCTCATCAGCGGCGGAAGACTCCAGTTGGGCATCAGCCGGGGTTCACCCGAACCAGCCTTGAACGGGGCGAGGACCTTTGGCTACGAACCCGACGAGGGCGAGGATTATGCGGCACTTGCGCGTCGGCACACGGCGGTCTTCCGGCATGCTATCGCCGGTCATGGAGTGGCGGAGGCAGATCCGGCCTATGTTGGTGGTGGCCGCGGCCTGCTACCGATCCAGCCGCTTTCGCCGGGGCTGCCACAACGGATCTGGTGGGGCGCCGGCACCCGCAAGACCGCCGTCTGGGCAGCCGAGCAGGGCATGAACCTCATGAGTTCCACGCTGCTGACCGAGGATACTGGAGTACCTTTCGACCAGCTGCAGGCCGAACAGATCAGCATGTTCCGTGAGGCGTGGAGGGCTGCAGCCCACGAATTTGAACCCCGGGTCTCCGTCAGCCGCAGCATCCTTCCGGTGGTGGACGATGAGGATCGCCGCTACTTTGGCCTCAGGGCGCAGGTGGATAACAAGGACCAGGTAGGGATTCTTGATGGCGCACTCTCCCGCTTCGGCAAGAGCTACATCGGCGAACCGGACAAGCTGGCGGAGGAACTGGCTGCCGACGCCGCCGTGCAGGCCGCAGACACCGTCCTCGTGACCGTCCCCAATCAGCTGGGCGTGGATTACAACGCCAAGTTGCTGGGCAACATCGCGAAGTACATTGCGCCGGCCATCGGCTGGGACGCCCAGTCCTCGTAAAGGCCCAGCCTTTGTGAAAGGCCCAATCCTCGTGAACCGAATGTGACGCCCCGTTACCTAGCGTGAACTGGTGTTGCTGGCCCTTTGATGCACGTTCCCGCCCGGCCCTACAGTTTTTTCATGGCAATACAGGACATCTACCCTACTGCGCTGCGGCTGCTTGGCCGCCCGGTGCTGGTGGTGGGCGGCGGCCGGGTGGCTGCGCGCCGCGCCAAGGGACTGCTCGACGCCGGTGCGAAGGTCACCGTTGTCGCGCCTGTTGCCTCTCCGGAACTCCACGCACTCTCTGACGCCGGATTGCTGGCTTGGGAGCCGCGCGAATACCGCTCCTCCGATATGGACGGGATGTGGTTCGCCCAGACCGCGACGGGAGTTCCCGCCGTCGACAGCCTTGTTTCCGCCGACGCCGAAGCCAACCGCGTCTGGTGCGTCAACGCCTCCGACCATGAAGCGTCCGCTGCCTGGACCCCGGCCGTCGCCGAAGTGGACGACGTGAAGATCGCCGTTAACGCCGGGGGAGACCCCCGCCGTGCAATGGCCCTCCGTGACGCTGTCGCCACTGCACTTGAAACCGGAGACCTCCCGCTGCGCCGCCGTCGGGTCCCGACGGTCACTGCCGCAGGAAGCGTTGCCCTTGTCGGCGGAGGCCCTGGCGACTCCGGGCTCATCACCGTGCGCGGTCGCAGGCTCCTGGGCCAGGCCGACGTCGTCGTCGCAGACCGCCTCGGGCCCCGCGAACTGCTGAACGAACTCGCCCCCGACGTACGTGTCATCGAGGTCGGCAAGACTCCCGGACACCACCCGGTGCCACAGGCCGAGATCAACCGGATCCTGGTCGACGAAGCCCTCGCCGGGCACCGCGTGGTCCGGCTCAAGGGCGGCGACCCCTACGTACTGGGACGCGGCGGCGAGGAAGCCGAGTTCTGCCGTCGAAACGGCGTCGAGGTTGAAGTGGTCTCCGGTGTCACCTCCGCCATCTCTGTCCCGGCCGCCGCCGGCATTCCCGTGACCCACCGCGGGCTCGCCAAGGGGTTCAGCGTTGTTACGGGCCACGAGGAGCTCTCCGAGGTTCCCGCGAGGCCTGACCACACCGTGGTGCTGCTGATGGGTGTCTCGCAATTGCGGGAGTCCGCGGCTGCCCTTGCCCTGGCCGGTCTGCCACTGGACACTCCGGTTGGTATCGTAGAAAACGGCTATTTGCCCAATCAGCGCGTCACCATCGGCACTCTTGGCACCATCGCCGCCCAGGCGGAAGCCACAGGAGTGTCGAATCCGGCCGTCATCGTGATCGGCGACGTCGTCCGGGTGAGCCCCTATGCACCGGCCCATTTCAAGACCGCCGACTACAGCACCACCAGCCCCAACAAGCCCCGCGTCGTAACCAACTAACCCCCAACCCAACTGACTGGCAGTAGTTGTCGTTTTGAGCCCTCATAACGACAACAAGTGCGAGTCAGTTGGGCGGAACCGAAGAAAAGGAACACAGCCGTGTCAACAAGCACCACCGTAGGAACTGCTGAGCGCCCGCTGCGCGTCGCCGTCATCGGTTCGGGTCCTGCCGGCGTCTACGCCGCTGACATCCTGACCAAGAGCGAGGCCGTCAAGAGCGGGGAACTCACTGTCAGCATCGACCTTTTCGACCGCTACCCGGCACCCTACGGCCTGATCCGCTACGGCGTGGCCCCTGACCACCCCCGCATCAAGGGCATCGTGAACGCGCTGCACAAGGTGCTGGACCGTGGCGACATCCGCTTCTTCGGCAACGTCGACTACGGAACCGACCTCTCCATCGAGGACCTCCGCACCCACTACGACGCCGTTATCTTCGCCACCGGCGCCATCAAGGACGCGGACCTGAACATCCCCGGCATCGAACTCGAGGGCTCCTTCGGCGGCGCCGACTTCGTATCCTGGTACGACGGACACCCCGATGTTCCGCGCGAATGGCCGCTCAACGCCACCTCAGTGGCAGTCCTCGGCAACGGCAACGTAGCCCTCGACGTTGCACGCATGCTGTCCAAGCACGCCGACGACCTCCTGGTTACCGAAATCCCGGACAACGTCTACGCCGGCCTGAAGGCCTCCCCGGTTACCGACGTCCACGTCTTCGGCCGCCGTGGTCCCGCCCAGGTCAAGTTCACCCCGCTGGAACTGCGCGAACTGTCGCACTCCAAGGACGTTGACATCGTCCTGTACCCGGAGGACTTCGAGTTCGACGAAGAGTCCGACCGCCAGGTACAGACCAACAACCAGACCAAGACCATGGTGGGCACCCTCACCAACTGGATTGCCGAGCAGCCGGAAGACCCGTCCGAGTTCAAGGCCTCCCGCCGCCTGCACCTGCACTTCCTGCACAGCCCGGTGGAAATCTACGACGACGCCGAGAACCCGGGCAAGGTGACGGGCATCAAGTTCGAGCGCACCGAACTGGACGGTACCGGAAACGCCCGCGGCACCGGCGAATTCATCGACTACCCGGTCCAGGCCGTGTACCGCGCCGTCGGCTATTTCGGTTCGGCACTGCCCGACGTCGAGTTCGACCACAAGAAGGGCGTCATTACTAACGACGGCGGCCGCGTCCTGGATGCTTCGGGCCAGCACGTCCCGGGCCTCTACGCCACCGGCTGGATCAAGCGCGGACCGGTGGGCCTGATTGGCCACACCAAGGGCGACGCCCTGGAAACCGTGACGTACCTGCTGGAAGACCGCGAAAACCTGCCGTTCGCCGAGGTCCCGGCGGCAGACGCCGTCGTCGAACTGCTTGAAACCCGCGGGGTGAAGTACACCAGCTGGGAAGGCTGGCTGGCGCTGGACGCCCACGAACTGGCGCTTGGTGCAGCGGCCTCCGATGCCGGTACCACTCACGGCGTCGAGGTCAAGCGTGAACGCGTCAAGGTTGTTCCCCGCGAGGAAATGGTTGCCATTTCGCGTGACGGCGTAGCCGCCCAGGTCTGAACCCCTCCTAATAGCAACGGAGGCCCACGCCCCGGGTTCCCTGGCCGAGCTTGCGAGGTTAGGGCGCGGGTGGGGAGGGTCACTTGGCGCCCATCCGGAGCATCGGAATGGGCGCTAAGTGACCTGCGTTGCTTTTGTGGTGGTGGGGATAGACTCGCGTCATGGAAGTCGTGGTCATTGAAACCACCGCCATAGGTGATCGAAGCTACCTCGTGCATGACGGCTCGGTTGCCCTAGTGGTTGACCCGCAGCGCGACACCGATCGCGTAGACGACGCCGCGCGACTCGCCGGTGTCAGGATCACCCATGTGGCCGAAACCCACCTGCACAACGACTACCTCACGGGCGGCCTGGTGCTGGCCCGTCAGCATGGGGCCCACTACGTCCTGAACAGTGCGGAGCAGGTGGCCTTCGAACACGATGCCGTCGCACCGGACGAGGCTTTCCAAGTGGGCAGGCTGAGCGTGAAGGCTGTGCCCACGCCCGGCCACACGCACACTCATCTTTCTTATCTGGTGGAGGATAGCGAGCCTGGTATTGGCATCCGGCAGGCGGTATTTTCCGGTGGAAGCCTGCTTTATGGCTCGGTGGGGCGGACGGATCTCCTTGGTCCCGCAGACACCACCGGCCTGGCCCACGAGCAGTACGCCTCGGTGCGCCGGTTGGTGGAAGAAGCCGATTCGGACGCGGCCCTCTACCCGACCCACGGCTTCGGTTCATTCTGCTCTAGCGGGCCGACCAGCCGGGTTCCCGCCTCAACAATCGGGGAGCAGGCCGCCACGAACCATGCCTTGACCGACCCTGACGAGGCGCACTTTGTTGACGAACTCCTCGCCAACATCACGGCCTACCCTTCCTACTACGCCCACATGAGTCCCCTGAACACTGAGGGACCCGGCCGAGCTGAACTAACCGTCCCGGAATCTGTAGAACCGGGGGAGCTGGAACGGCGTCTCGAAGCCGGGGAATGGGTGGTTGACCTGCGTAGTCGGGTTGCCTTCGCCGCCAGCCATCTCCGTGGAAGCCTGTCCTTTGAATACGGCACGGGCTCGCAATTCACGAGCTATCTGGGCTGGGTGCTGCCGTGGAACCAGCCCCTGACCTTGGTGGGTCCCCGGGATGAAGTGGAGATCGCCATTCGCGACCTTTCCAGGATCGGCATCGAATCCCCGGACGCTGCCATGGGCCTTGATCCCGGAGCCCTCGCACCAGGGACCCCGATTGAATCCTTTCCGCGCGTCGGCTGGGACCGGTTCCTCTCGGAACTGAGCCCCGGGGACGCCATCCTGGACGTACGCCGAACCGAGGAATTCACCCGTTCCCACGTGCCCGGGGCCCTGAACGTGCCGCTGCACGAACTGCTGCCCAACCTGGATGACATCCCCGACCGCAAGACCTGGGTGCACTGCACGTCCGGTTATCGTGCCGCCGTCGCGGCCAGCCTGCTCAAGCGGGCCGGGCGCGACGTGGTCCTGATTGATGCCCGGCTCGGGGAAGCGGAAGCAGCAGGAGTCCAGCTCGTCCGTTCGCTCGCTTGAACTGATCCGGCAGAATCCGTCAGACGCTGCCGGCTTTGCCCTTGGCTATCATCTCGAGCCGCTTCAGTGACTCCTGATTGCGCACAGTGATCAAAGGCGAGCGCAGGAACCCCGGAATCAAGGTGCCCGGTCCCTTGATGGCATCTTCCACCATCGTGACACGGCACCTGCCACGGTCCTCCGGAATCGCGTCCCCTGGAATCGCGTCCTCCAGGCTGATCCGGACCCGGGCCTCACCCAACGGCCAGCCCCTGGCAATGAGTTCAAGCATTTGCCCGGGCTTCGAGTCGGTCACCCGTGTGCTGTCGTTGAGCAGCAGCGGCCACACACCGGCAGAGTGGTGCAAGACCGAACCTGGAGCAGGCCACTCGGGGTCGACGGCGCGCATCCGTGACGCCCCCACTACCCAGCCGGGATAGAGCCAGCCGTCGGCCAGGACTGCCCAGATGTCATTGGCACTGCTCCTGAAGAGCTTGGTCACTGTGGCCATGGCGTTCCTCCTCGGATGGATTCTGCGAAATGTCATGTCGGTGGCTTTGTACTTGCTGCACTCCTACATCCGCCCGTACCGGGACCTGATCAGGGCGAACACTCCGTAGCAAATGAATCCCGCGCCAATGGCGGTGAGCAGGTAGGGACCGAGGTCGTGGTCCCGGAGTGCCTTGAGGCTGCCGTCCAGGCCGGTCGATTCGGCGGGATTGTTCTTTACGGCCGCCACCATGAAGAGGATTCCGACCAGCCCGAGCGCAATGCCCTTGGCAATGTGCCCCGCAACACCCAGTCCATCTATGAGCCTGCCTCGACGCCGGCCCTCGAAGTGGGAGAGTTCTTCCTGGAACCCCATTCGGACGCCCTTGACCATGAAGTAGATGCCAATGCCAAGGACGGTCATGCCGACGGCGATGAGCACGGGCGCACCAAAGCCGGTACGCATGACTGAGGTGCTAAAGTCCCGTGTGGCTTCGCTGGAGTCACTGCGGATTCCGACGGCGAACGAACCGAAGGTGATGCCGACGCTTCCATAGGCGATGCTGAGGAACCCGGACGAAACGAGCTTGGACAGCCGCTGCTTGGTGGGCAGGCGGCGCGCCCTCAAGGTGGCCTCGCTGGATTGCCAGACGGCCAGGGCCAGGCAGCCGATGAATCCCGTCCACAGTGAAACGAGTCCCCAGGGGTGGTCGGCAAGGCGTTCGATCGCGCCGGTGGCATCGGCTTCGCCGGGTTGTCCGAAGGCCAAGGTAAGCGCGATGGCGCCCACAATGATGTGCAGCAGTGCCATCACCGCAAAGCCGACCCTGGCCGCAATGTCCAGGGAGCGGGTGTTGGAAATAGCTTCGACAACATCCGCGGCCTTGGCGGTATCTTCACTGTCGGTCATCAGCTTCAACCCCGGCGCCTCAGCCGTTCATGGGGCCTTCGGCGTGAAGTTTCCAGGCCTTCGCGCCCTGCACGTGAACCATGCAGCGGACGATGAGTCCTCCCACAGCCATGTCGGCGTCGATCAGGGAATGTCCCCTGCGCACTACCGTAAAGTCTTCCGAGCCCGGTTCGACCTCGACACCCTTGGCAGCCGCATCCTTCCGCGCGTTCTCCAAGGCCTGTTCCTGCAATCTCTCCATGTAGCCCGGCTCATCGGCCCTCGGGATGTCTCCGAAGGCCCAGCCGAATAATGTCCCCGCTGAGCTCATGGATTGAGTGTAGCCGGGGAAGGCCATGAACTAATAAGCGTACTTAGTAAGGGTGTGTCCTGGCGGCTGCCTTCGACCGCCTGCCCGACTGCCTGTCCCTACCTGCGGATCCACTCCGCACAGGAGTTCAGGTTGCGGTGGACGCTGGCGACGGCGGCGTCCTCGTCGTGGGCTTCAATGGCGTCGGCCAGTTCCTCGTGGCCTTCGCGGGGGAGGCCGTTGAAGCCTTCCTTGCGCTGCTGCTTCAGCAGGTCGTTATGGAACACGCCGCCGAAGCTTACATAGAGCTCATGGAGCAGGGGGTTGCCGGAGGCCTGGGCCAGTCTCTCGTGGAAATCCCAATCCGCCCGTGCCCACGTGGGGTAATCGCCTGCATGCCAGGCCTCCTCACGCACTGCCAACAGGGACCTCAGCCGGTCGACATCCTCGGCGGTCGCATGGCGTGCTGCGAGACGGGCGGCCTGGGTATCCAGGGCTATCCGGACCTCGAGGATGTGCTCCTGGGTGTGCTCCTTGTACATTCGCTGGGCTGCTCCGGAGATCTCGCTGACTGCCCTGACATAGGTCCCGTCGCCGCGGCGGACCTCAAGCATGCCGCTATGGGCGAGGGCCTTGATAGCCTCGCGCAGGGTTCCCCGGGAGACGCCAAGGGTGGCCATGAGCTCAGGTTCCGCGGGGATGCGCTGCTGCAGGGGCCATTCCCCCGAATGGATCATGCCGCGCAGCTTGTCCGTGATTTCCTCCGCCAACGCGGGACGGTGTGAGGCGGTGAGGGTCACTTGGTGCTCCTGGTGCTGGAAGGCAGGATGTTCTGCCAGGACGCTTGGCGGACTGAATCCTGGCTTCCGGATTTTCTGTTTCCGGCGGTCAGCAGGTGCCCCACGGCCACCAGGCCGAATGCCACTGCGAGCAGCAGCACGAAGGGCAGGGTCCATCCGCCGGTGGCGGCGTGCAGGAGTCCCATGCCGAACGGTCCTACTGTAGCGAAAAAGTAGCCCACTGACTGGGCAAGGGTGGACATGGCGGTGGTTTCCGCCGTCGACGTTCCACTGCGGCTGATCAGGACCATGACCAGCGGGAAGATCCCGAGACCGACGCCGAGCAGCACCGCCGGTACGGCGGCAAGGGCCGGCGGCGTGAACAGCATGAGGGCGAGGCCAAGAACCATCGACACGGAAGCCAGATACATGCCAAGGCGGGTTCGGGACGGTCGGGAACCGATGGCAAGCAGCACCATGCCGGCCGGAACCGAGATGAGCTGCAGGAGGCCAAACAGGATGCCGCTTTCGGAAGCGCCGAGTCCCTGTGTCGTGAGGATGTAAGGGAACCAGCTCATCACCGCGTACGCCAGGAGGGCCTGAAGCGTGAAGATGCCGGTGAGGAGAATCCCCTGGCGTGTGCGCAGCAGCGGCCACGGAGAGACATGCTGTCGCGGCTCCGCGCTCTGTGCCCGACGGTTCTGGAGCACTACTGGAAGGAAGGCCAGGAAGGCCGCAGCTGCCACGAGTCCCAACGCGCCGATGCCAAGCGACGGCGAACCCAGCTGCTGCGAGAGGGGCACCATGGCCATGGAGAACGCGGTGGCACCGCCAGTCATGCTGACCGTGTACAGGGCAGTCATCATGGACGTGCGCCGGGCGAAGTGCTCCCGGATGAGCGACGGCATGGCAACATTGCAAATGGCCAGACCCGACATGCCCACCACAGTGCCGAGCACCAGCATTCCCGTTGTGGGGATGCCGCGCACCAGGAGCCCGGCAGTCAGCAGCGCCAGGGCGAACAGAATGGATTTTTCGACGCCAATCCGGCGGGTCAGCAGCGGGGTGGCAGCGCCGGCGAGGGCGAAGCACAGGGTCGGGATGGATGGCAGGATCGCGGCCACAAGGGCTCCGTAGCCCAGGAGCTGCTGGAGGTCGTGGAAGAGTGTGGATGCTCCGGCAATACCGGCCCGAAGGTTCAGCCCAACGAGAACGATCGCAATGACGCCGGTGACCAACATCCAGCGGGAGCGATCCGGCGTCGCTGCTGCCCCAGCCGAGCCTTTGGCAAGTGCAGAGCTATTCATCGCGGACGGGCAGTCGGAGGAAGCGGGAAGAGCAGTGGCCATGATTAGAGGTTAGACGTTAGACGTTTGATGTTTAACCTTTTGTGATGAATTTCTCCTCCGGGCTTCCAGGAGTTATGCGACGCAGAAGCGTGTAGAAATCAGCGAGGCTGCCGGGAAGACAACCGCTGGACCGCCAGGGCCAGCCACAGCTGCACCCGGTCCTGCGTCTGCGAGGGGTCGTAGCCGGTCAGCTCAGTGATCTGTGCCAGCCGGTACCTCACAGTGTTGCGGTGCAGGGTCAGCGCCTCGGCCACGGCTGCCACGGAGCCGTTGTGGTTCAGATAACTTTCCAACGTCGCAAGCAGTTCGGACCCATGCGCGGCGTCGAACTTGCGCAGAGGGGTGAGGGACTCGCTAGCCATGTCGGCCAGCGGCACGTCTTCGCTCGCCAGCAGCAGCGAGGTGAGGCTCAGCCGTTCCGGCTCATTGACGGGAAGCCCGTGCGCCGCGGCGTCGCGAGCTTCGAAGTAGCTCCAGCGAAGGCCGTTCGGTTTGGTGTAGGCGCCGCCGATGCCTATCACCGCATGGATGCCGGCCTCGAGCAGATGGTCGCTCAGCGCCTTCGCTAGCGAACTCGAGGACGTGCCGTCATTCGGGATCACGGTGATGAGGTCCTTCCCGACGACGGCGGTCACCGCGTCGTCGAGGACCTTCGGCAGTGAGGTACTTGCCAGTTGCTTGGAATGGGCCTGCGATTCGGCGAGCAGCACCACGTTCTTGCGGGTGCTGTTGATTCCGACGCCGGCCAGCCTGCGCTGGGCCTCGGACGTTTCGAGGGTTCCGTGGATGACGTCGTCCAGGACCTGCCCTGCCAGCGCCCGCTGCGACTGGCGCTGCTTGACCATGTTGTTCAGTTCCACACTGATCAGGTTCTGGGCGTAGCCGATGATGCCGGTATCCCCGAATGGCTGCCGAACCCAGAGCGTGCATGCGTCGCGCCGGCCGGTGGGGATCGGGTAGGAGGCCCACTCCGGGGCCGTGGGGGAGGGGCTGCCGGGCACGCTGTTGTACAGCTGTGCGCTGAACTGGGTCAGGATGATGTCCGTCCGCAGCATGCTGCCGAGCTGCTTCAGCAGTTCGGCCAGGCCGCCGCCTGTCAGGAGTGCCCGCGCCAGGATCTGGTGGCCGGCAATCAGGCGTTCGAGCTTGGAGTAATGATCGGCGGACTGGGAATCGGCCACCAGCTTTCCGATGGCGATGAACGGCGTCTGATAGGGGACTTCGACCACCGGCAGGCCCCAGCGGTCGGCCTCGGCGATGAGGGCCGGCGGGACGGCGTCATGTGTCAGTCCAGTGCCGAAGCCGATGCCGACGGCGCCAGCTCGCTGGACCTGGCGCGTGAACCGGCGCTGTTCGGCAGCCGTGCGGAGGCGCATGCCCGTCGTGAGGACCAGCTCTCCGCCATTGAGGAAGCGCTGGGGGTCCTCCTGTTCGGTGACCGCGACCCAGTGGATATCAGCGTCCAAGGTAGTTTGGGCCTGCCCCACTTTGCGGAGCCCGAGGGAGCGCACGTCGATGAGCGAGGTGAGGGTCATGGCCATGAAAAAAGGATAGCGCGGCGCTGGTCAACCGCACGAAAGGAGATGGCGGAAGGTGTGCAGCTGACTATTCCCTGCACATGGGGGCTGGCATAGGCTCGAGTCAGCTGCAGCTAACACCAAGAAACATGAAAGAGGGATGCACACCGTGGTTCAAACCTTGCAGAACTTCATCAACGGCGCGTTCGTGACGCCCGCCGGCACCGGGTCGCTGCTTGACATCGTGAACCCCACCAATGGTGAGGTTGTCGCCAAGTCGCCCATCTCGGGCCAGGCCGACGTCGATGCCGCCATGACTGCCGCCAGCGAGGCCTTCAGGTCCTGGAAGCACACCACTCCAGGGCAGCGCCAGCTGATGCTGCTCAAGCTTGCTGACGCCGTGGAAGCCAACAGCGACGAACTTGTCGAGGCCCAGCACCGGAACACCGGCCAGGTTCGCTCCCTCATCGCCTCCGAGGAAGTGGCTGCCGGCGCGGACCAGCTCCGCTTCTTCGCCGGTGCTGCCCGCATCATGGAGGGCAAGTCGGCCGGAGAGTACTTCGAGGGCCACACCTCGTTCGTGCGCCGCGAGCCGATCGGCGTCGTCGCCCAGGTAGCTCCCTGGAACTACCCGTTCCTCATGGCCATCTGGAAGATCGGCCCTGCCCTGGCGGCCGGCAATACCGTGGTGCTTAAGCCCTCGGACACCACACCGGAATCCACGCTGGTGCTGGCTCGCCTGGCCAAGGACATCTTCCCTGCCGGCGTGCTGAATGTCGTGCTGGGCACCGGGGAGACCGGCGCCATGATGGTGGACCACAAGGTTCCCGGCCTCGTGTCCATCACCGGCTCCGTGCGCGCGGGCATCGCTGTCGCCAGCGGCGCAGCCAAGGGCCTCAAGCGTGCCCACCTGGAACTGGGTGGCAAGGCTCCGGCCATCGTCTTCAAGGACGCGGACATCAAGAAGAGTGCTGCGGCCATTGCTGAATTCGCCTTCTTCAATGCCGGCCAGGACTGCACCGCCATCACCCGCGTGCTGATCGAGGACTCCATTCACGATGAGATGGTGGCGGCCATGGTGGAGCACACCAAGACCCTGCACACCGGCTCGCAGAATGACGAAGACAACTACTTCGGCCCGCTGAACAACGTCAACCACTTCAAGGCCGTCAGCGCCGTGGTGGAAGCCCTGCCGGAGAACTGCCGGATCGAAACCGGTGGCCACCGTGCCGGGGAGAAGGGCTACTTCTTCGAGCCCACCATCATCACGGGAGCCAAGCA
This sequence comes from Arthrobacter sp. ISL-30, assembly GCF_018613855.1. GTDB lineage: Bacteria > Actinomycetota > Actinomycetes > Actinomycetales > Micrococcaceae > Arthrobacter. Next base: position 14,808 of record NZ_JAGGPK010000015.1, on the reverse strand, counting down.
AAGCGACGACGTCGTCCAGAAGGAAACCTTCGGCCCGGTCATCACTGTCCAGAAATTCACCACGGAGTCCGAGGCAGTGGAACTGGCCAATGACGTCGAATACGCCCTCGCCTCAAGCGTGTGGACTACGGACCACGGCACGGCCATGCGGATGAGCCGCGACCTGGACTTCGGAGCAGTGTGGATCAACACCCACATCCTGCTGACCGCTGAAATGCCTCACGGCGGCTTCAAGCAGTCCGGCTACGGCAAGGACCTCTCCATGTACGGCGTCGAGGACTACACGCGCATCAAGCACGTGATGACCGCCCTCGACGCGTAACGAACCAACTGAGAAAGATTCATTCCATGACTGCAACCGCCCCCGAACTGTCCTACCGCCTGGAGCAGAAGCGCAAAATCAACGGCGCGTTCCCCGGCCCCAAGTCCCAGGCCCTGAACGAGCGCCGCAAGTCCGTCGTCGCCGCCGGTGTTTCCTCCGGCGTTCCCGTCTACGTTGAGGACGCCGACGGCGGCATCATCCGCGACGTCGACGGCAACTCCTTCATCGACCTCGGCTCGGGCATTGCCGTCACGAGCGTCGGCGCCTCCGACCCCGCGGTCGTCGCCGCTGTCCAGGACGCCGTCGCGCACTTCACCCACACCTGCTTCATGGTCACGCCGTACGAGGGCTATGTCGCCGTCGCCGAGCAGCTGAACCGCCTCACCCCCGGCGACCACGAGAAGCGCACGGTGCTGTTCAACTCCGGTGCCGAAGCCGTGGAAAACGCCGTCAAGGTGGCACGCCTCGCTACCGGCCGCGACGCCGTCGTCGCCTTCGACCACGCCTACCACGGCCGCACCAACCTGACCATGGCGCTGACCGCCAAGGCGATGCCGTACAAGACCAATTTCGGCCCCTTCGCGCCCGAGGTCTACCGCATGCCCATGAGCTACCCGTTCCGCGAGGAAAACCCGGCCATCACAGGTGCCGAGGCCGCCAAGCGTGCCATCACCATGATCGAGAAGCAGATCGGCGGCGACCAGGTGGCCGCGATCATCATCGAACCCATCCAGGGCGAGGGCGGCTTCATCGTCCCGGCCGACGGCTTCCTCCCGGCGCTGTCGGCCTGGGCCAAGGAAAAGGGCATCGTTTTCATTGCCGACGAAGTCCAGTCCGGCTTCTGCCGCACGGGCGAATGGTTCGCCGTCAACCACGAGGGCGTCGTTCCGGACATCATCACCATGGCGAAGGGCATCGCCGGCGGCATGCCGCTTTCCGCGATCACCGGCCGCGCAGACCTGCTCGACGCCGTTCACCCGGGCGGCCTGGGAGGCACCTACGGTGGCAACCCCGTCGCGTGCGCCGCTGCCCTGGCCTCCATCGGCTCCATGGAGGAGCACGACCTCAACGGCCGTGCCCGCCGTATCGAGGAGATCGCCCTCGGCCGCCTGAACGAGCTGGCCGCCGAGACCAGCGTGGTGGGCGATGTCCGCGGACGCGGCGCCATGCTCGCCATCGAACTCGTCCAGGCAGGTTCCAAGGAACCCAACCCGGAACTCACCAAGGCTGTGGCCGCCGCCTGCCTGCAGGAAGGTGTCATCATTCTGACCTGCGGCACGTACGGCAACGTCATCCGGCTGCTGCCGGCGCTGGTCATCAGTGACGAACTGCTGATCGACGGCCTGGAGGTCCTGGCGAAGGCCATCAAGGCGAACGCGTAGGTCCTAAGAACCGGAAAGGGTGGACACAGCAATGCTGTGTCCACCCTCTCGCTTTAACCGGCCAGGCCTCCTAAACGGCTAGGCCTCCTGCCGCGCGAGCCGCCTTGCCACTGAATTTTTCCGGGCGACCGCGAGCATGTCCACGGTGAGCACCAGGAGGGCTAGCCACACAATTCCGAAACCGATCCAACGATCAAGGGTCATGGCCTCACGGAAGATGGCCACCGCCACAATGAACTGCAGCAGTGGAGCGAAGTATTGCAGGAGCCCGATCGTGGTCATGGGCAGCCGACGGGCAGATGCGCCGAAGAAGAGCAGCGGCACGGCCGTGATGATGCCGGAAGCAGCCAGGAGCCAGAAGTGCCCCGCCCCGTTGCTCGTCAGTGTGGCGGCTCCGGTGACGCCGAGCACCACCATAGTGATCGCGGCGAGCGGCGTCAGCACGACTGTTTCCACGGTCAGGCTGGTGATGGCGTCGACACGGGGACCCACGCGTTTCTTCACGAAGCCATAGAGCCCGAAGCTCACTGCAAGGGTCAATGCGATCCAAGGCAGTTTTCCATACGACACGGTGAGGACGACGACGGCGACGAAACCGATTCCGACGGCGGCCCACTGCAGCGGGCGCAACGTTTCCTTAAGGACGAAGACGCCCAGCAGCACCGACACCAACGGATTGATGAAGTAGCCCAGCGATGCCTCCACCGCCTGGCCGGTGGTGACGCCATATGTGTAGGTCAGCCAATTCACCGCGATAAGTCCTGCGGCGATAGTCAATGGCCCCATGATGGAGCGGTCCTTGATTGCCCCGCCCAGGATTCGCCATGTGCGTGTGATGGTGATCAGCAGCGCGCAGAAGATCAGGGACCACACCACGCGGTTGGCCACGATTTCCACCGCACCGGCCGGCAACAGCACGAGGAAGTACAAGGGGAGTAGTCCCCACAGGCCGTAGGCGCCGATGCCGAAGAGGATGCCCGCCGTCGTCTCGCTCTTAACCGCTGCAGTGGTCTTCACAGGGTTGGACCCCTTTGCGGGAGTTGACCCCACGGGATTGGACCCCACGGGATTGGACGTCGGAGGACCCTCCGTAAGGTTGGTGGCACCCGGGGTGGCTGCGGATGGGGCTGTGAGGTTTCCATCGGGCGTAGGCACAAAGCCAATAACACCATCCTCCCCGCCGGTATTCCACCAGGGCGTGTTTTCCTGTGACTCCGGTTTCCTGTGACTCCGGCCATGAATAGGACACGCTCAGCCGGGCGACAATTAGAATTAAGGACTGCGTCCCCATGCAACGGCGCCGATTCCAGTTCCAGAAGGGCTCACAGTGTCCAACTCAGCCGAAACTACAACCCAACGACCACTGCGCGTCGCCATCGTCGGCGCAGGGCCGGCCGGCGTCTATGCGGCTGACATCCTCACCAAGTCCAGCGAAGTCAAGGACGGGGAGGTGGAGGTCAGCATTGATCTGTTCGAGGCCTACCCGGCACCCTACGGCCTGATCCGCTACGGCGTTGCCCCCGACCATCCCCGCATCAAGGGCATCGTGAACGCCCTGCACAAGGTCCTGGACCGCGGCGACATCCGTTTCTTGGGCAACGTGAAGTACGGCCGCGACCTGACACTGCACGATTTGCGCGCCTTCTACGATGCCGTCATCTTCTCCACAGGAGCGATCAGGGACGCGGAACTGGACATCCCCGGGATCGAATTCGAAGGCTCCTTCGGCGGCGCCGACTTCGTGTCCTGGTATGACGGGCATCCCGACGTTCCGCGTGACTGGCCCCTGGACGCCAAGGAAATCGCCGTGATCGGCAACGGCAACGTAGCACTGGATGTTGCCCGCATGCTCTCCAAGCACGCCGACGACCTCCTGGTCACGGAAATTCCGGACAACGTCTACCAGGCACTGAAGAATTCGCCGGTGACCGACGTCCATGTGTTCGGCCGCCGCGGCCCCGCCCAAGTGAAGTTCACTCCCCTGGAATTGCGCGAGTTGTCGCATTCGAAGGACGTGGACATCGTGCTCTACCCGGAGGACTTCGAGTTCGACGAAGCGTCCGAGGAAGCAATCCGGACCAACAACCAGACCAAGACCATGGTCAACACCCTGACCAACTGGCTCGTCGAGGAGCACGCGGAGGCGGAGAAGCCGTCCTCCCGGCGACTGCACCTGCACTTCCTGCACAGCCCCGTGGAAATCCAGGGCGACAGCGAGGGCAGGGTCATCGGGATCAAGTTTGAACGCATGCAACTGGACGGCACCGGCAACGTCAAGGGAACAGGCGAATACGTCGACTACCAGGTTCAGGCCGTCTACCGGGCCATTGGCTACCACGGCTCTGCGCTGGAGGAGCTGGAGTACGACGCGCGCCGCGGCGTCATCCCTAACGAAGGCGGCCGGGTGCTCGACGCCTCCGGGAAGCCCGTGCCCGGGGTCTACGCCACCGGGTGGATCAAGCGCGGCCCCGTGGGACTGATCGGCCACACCAAGGGCGACGCCCTGGAAACTGTGGGTTTCCTGCTGGAAGATCGCCTGACGCTGCCCATGGCGGAAAACCCGGATCCGCAGGCCATCATCGACCTCTTGGAAGAACGCGGAGTTGAATACACCACCTGGGAGGGCTGGAACAAGCTCGATGCCCACGAGGCCTCGCTCGGAAGCGCCTGGTCGGAATCCAACGTCGAAACAGGCATCGTGCGTGAGCGCGTCAAGGTGGTTCCACGTGAGGAAATGATCGAAATTTCGAGGGATTCACGAGAATAGTTCCCCGAGACACGAAGGGCATTGGGTTGGCTGGCTTGCCGGGTCCGCACACTTTTGACCCTCTTTGAGATTGAACATCGACACGCTGCCGTGTCCGGGCTTTTTCGGCAATTTTCCTGCCAAAGAGGGTCAGATTTGTTGAAGACGCTAAAGTGGCCTCACAACGCCCCGTCGGCTAAACCTCTGCCAGGGAAGTTCACTTCGACAAGGAAGTTCAATGATGAATGCCCGCCACTCCGCATCTGCTGCGTCCCTGCAGCGGCACGCCCTCGCAGGCCATGAACTCCTGGGTGCCAGCAAGGATGTATTCGGCTTACCTCCGGGCCTCAGGAACCTGATTGCTGAGTCCTGGCAGCGTTCCGCACAGCTGCAGGCAAACCCCGACCAGCCCGAGGCCCCGCTGGTCATGGACCGGGAAGAGCTTGAGGAGTACCGCCGGCAGCACCCCTTGGCCACCATCATGCCCGTCATCCAGAAGCTGCTCGTCCAGCCAAGCCACGATAGCGGGCTCCTGGTGGCGGTCGGCGATGAGATTGGCCGCCTGCTGTGGGTGGAAGGGGATCCAGTGCTACAGCGCAGGGCCGAAGGCATGATGTTCGTGGCCGGCGCTGACTGGTCCGAGGCCGCCGTCGGAACCAGTGCCCCGGGCACCGCGCTCGCCTTGGGACGCGGCATCCAGATCTCCGGCGCCGAACACTACAAGCGGTCCGTCCACCCCTGGAGTTGCACGGCCGTGCCGTTCCATGACCCCGACTCCGGCGCGTTGCTCGGCGTCGTGGACATCACGGGCACGGAAACAGCAGTTGCCGCCCACACCCTCACGCTCGTCGAGGCAACTGTGGCAGCTGCCCAGGCGCAGCTGCGCGTGGAGCGGCTCCAGGTGGCAGCGGCGGAGGTCAGCAGGCGTGCCCGACGGCGGAGCCCGGGAGCCGACGTCGGCGCTTCCCAGGCGGCTGCTCACGGAGCGGACGGCAAAGCGCGTGCGAGCCTGTACCGGAATAGCCTGCAGCTCCTGGGCCGTGACCAGGCGCTGCTGAGCCTCGGCGGACGAACCGTGCCGCTGTCCGCCAGGCACAGCGAAATCCTTGCCATCCTCGGCAGCCATCCACAGGGCCTCAACGTGGAGGAACTGTGCGAACTCCTGTACCCCGGAGAGGGCTCAACCGTGACCCTTCGAGCTGAAATGGTGCGCCTGCGCAAGGTGCTGCAGCAGCTGGAGCCCGCCGCCGTCCCCGAATCCAGGCCCTACCGCCTGACCCTCGACCTCGCCCCCGACGCCGGGCAGGTACTGTCGTGCCTGCAACGCGGGGCGCACCGCATCGCGCTGGAAATCTACAAAGGCTCAGTGCTGCCGCGCTCGGAGGCGCCCGGCGTCGTGCAGCTGCGCCTTCGTGTTTCCGGGCTGCTGCGTGAAGCGCTCCTGGCGGACGGCAGTGTGGAGTCCCTGCTGAAGTACCTTGAGCTGCCCGAGGCCAGGGACGACGTCGAAGTTCGGGTTGCGGCCCTTCGGCTCCTTCCGCCGCGCTCGCCCAAGCGCGCAGCCCTCGTGGCGGATGTCGAGCGCCTCGAATCCGAGCTCGCCGCCCGATAACCCCCGGCGAGGTGCGAGCTCTCGCGGCTTTCATCCAGCGAAAGCGCCGAGAACTCGCACCTCGGCGGATAACCCACAAGGTTGCAACCTGACTGCAACCTGCCCGCTCCTAGGCTGAAGGCGACGGCGAAAGCCACCATCATGCACAGCAAAGGAGCTAGCAATGACCGTCTACGCACAGCCCGGAACCGAAGGTTCGAAGGTCACGTTCAAGGACCGCTATGAGAACTGGATCGGCGGCGAATGGGTGGCCCCGGTCAAGGGCCACTACTTCGAAAACATCACGCCGGTCACGGGCAAGGCCTTCTGCGAGGTTGCCCGTGGAACCGCCGAGGACATCGAACTGGCGCTGGATGCCGCGCACAAGGTTGCGCCATCGTGGGGCAAGACCTCGGCGGCAGAGCGAGCCGCCGTCCTGAACCGGATTGCCGATCGGCTCGAAGAGAACGTGGAGCTGCTCGCCGTTGCCGAAACCTGGGACAACGGCAAGCCTGTCCGCGAAACCCTCAACGCCGACATCCCGCTCGCAGTGGACCATTTCCGCTACTTTGCCTCCGCCATCCGCGCCCAGGAAGGCCAACTCTCCCAGCTCGACGACGACACCACCGCCTACCACTTCCACGAGCCGCTCGGCGTCGTAGGCCAGATCATCCCCTGGAACTTCCCGATCCTGATGGCCGTGTGGAAGCTGGCCCCGGCGCTGGCGGCGGGCAACGCCGTCGTCCTCAAGCCGGCGGAACAGACGCCGACGTCGATCCTGGTCCTCATGGAACTGATCTCCGACCTGTTGCCGGCTGGAGTGGTCAACGTGGTGAATGGATTCGGCGTCGAAGCCGGAAAGCCGCTCGCGTCCAGCCCCCGGATCCGCAAGATCGCCTTCACCGGCGAAACCACCACAGGCCGGCTGATCAGCCAGTACGCAAGCCAGAACCTGATCCCCGTCACGCTGGAACTCGGCGGCAAGAGCCCGAACATCTTCTTCGACGACGTCGCCGCTTCCAACGATGCGTTCTATGACAAGGCCCTTGAGGGCTTCACGCTGTTCGCTTTCAACCAGGGCGAAGTCTGCACCTGCCCGTCCAGGGCCCTGGTCCAGGAAGGCATCTACGATACCTTCATGGCCGATGCCCTGGCCCGAACGCGGAAGATCATCCAGGGGAACCCTCTGGACACGGACACCCAGGTTGGAGCCCAGGCCTCCAACGACCAGCTCGAAAAGATCCTTTCCTATATCGACATCGGAAAGCAGGAAGGCGCCCGTGTCCTTACCGGCGGCGCCCGCGCCGAACTGCCCGGCGAGCTCGCTGACGGCTATTACGTCCAGCCGACCATCTTCGAGGGCCACAACAGGATGCGGATCTTCCAGGAGGAAATCTTCGGCCCGGTGGTCTCCGTGACCCGCTTCAGCGACTACAACGACGCCATCGGGATCGCGAACGACACCCTCTACGGCCTCGGCGCCGGCGTTTGGTCCCGCAACGGCAACGTCGCCTACCGCGCGGGCCGCGAAATCCAGGCTGGTCGCGTCTGGGTCAACAACTACCACGCCTATCCGGCGGGCGCCGCTTTCGGCGGCTACAAGTCCTCCGGCATCGGACGTGAGAACCACGCCATGATGCTGGACCACTACCAGCAGACCAAGAACCTCCTGGTCAGCTACTCCGAAAACAAGCTCGGCTTCTTCTAGGCCAGCACAAATGCAGGGCAACACCACTTTTCAAGGAGAATCGCCAATGACGACGATGAACGCAGCAGTAGTAACGGAATTCGGCCGCGAACTGCAGATCCAGGAACTGGAACGGCCGACGCCGGGTCCCGGCGAGGCGCTGGTGCGCCTGATCACCTCCGGGGTGTGCCACACGGACCTCCATGCGGCCGAAGGTGACTGGCCGGTCAAGCCGGCGCCGCCGTTTATCCCGGGCCACGAAGGCGTGGGTGAGGTTGTCGAGGTCGGTGAGGGCGTAACGGACGTCGCGGTCGGGGACCTGGTGGGCAACGCGTGGCTCTGGTCCGCGTGCGGGGACTGCCAGTATTGCCGCACAGGCTGGGAAACCCTCTGCGAGTCGCAGCAGAACGGCGGCTACAGCGTGGATGGCTCCTTTGGCGAATACATGCTGGTCAACACGAAATTCGCCGCCCGGATCCCGGCTGGTTCGGATCCTGTAGAGGTTGCCCCCGTGCTGTGCGCCGGCGTCACTGTCTACAAGGGCCTGAAGATGACGGAGGCCCAGCCGGGGCAGTGGGTGGTCATCTCGGGCATCGGAGGCCTCGGACACATCGCCGTCCAGTACGCCGTCGCCATGGGATTGCGGGTAGCCGCAGTCGATATTGCCGATGACAAGCTGGCGCTTGCCAGGCGACACGGCGCCGAGGTTACCGTCAACGCCCTGGAGGAAGACCCCGCCGAGGTTATCCAGCGCGAGACGGGCGGCGCGCACGGCGTCCTGGTTACTGCCGTTCACCCCTCGGCTTTCGGACAGGCCATCGGCATGGCTCGCCGTGGTGGAACCATTGTGTTCAACGGCCTTCCACCCGGCGACTTCCCGGCACCAATCTTCGAGATCGTCCTGAAAGGCCTGACGGTGCGCGGCTCAATCGTTGGCACCCGCCAGGACCTTGAGGAGGCGCTGGACTTCTATGCCCAGGGCAAGATCCATCCCACGGTGTCCACCCGTGAACTATCCGAAGTCAACGCCGTGTTCGAAGAGATGAAGCATGCCAAGATCGACGGCCGCGTGGTGCTGAGGTTCTAGTGACTGCGACCAGGCTGGATGCCGCTGTGACGCTGCCCGGGGAAGATTTTTCCCGGGTGGCGCTCACCGCCTCGTCGGTTGAGCTGCTCCGGAGCTTGTGGGTGCAGCACGGCCCGTTAATGTTCCACCAGTCCGGTGGTTGCTGCGACGGATCCTCGCCCATGTGCTACCCGGCCGGGGAGTTCCTTACGGGAGGCTCCGACGTGCTGCTGGGACTCTTCGACATCGGTGAGGCGGGCGAGCCGCGGCCCCTCGAGTTCTGGATGTCCCGTGAGCAGTTCAACTACTGGAGCCACACTCACCTCACCGTTGACGTGGTTCCGGGCAGAGGCAGCGGATTCTCTGTGGAGTCCCCCGAGGGCAAGCGCTTCCTAATCCGCTCCACCCTTATGGATTGGCCGGATTGATCGCACCTCACTCGGCCCTGGACCGACCGAACCTTGATTGATCGGCCCTGGACCGCCCGAATCTTAATCGATCGACCCTAAATCGGCCGCGGGGCCCCTGTTGTACATGCCATTCCTGTACAGGGGCCCCGTGTTTCGTTCCGCGTTCCCCGGCACCCCCAGCATGCCGGGCGACGCTTGTTACCGAGCTTCCGGCGTCTTACCGGTTAAGAGGTGGCGGCCGCGTTCTTATGACGCGATTTTTTTGATTTTTTGGAGAACTTTCCCTGCCGGAACTTTTAGCGCGCCCTTAAACTGGACAAGAAGTGTCCGTTGAGCGCTGGGGAACGTGGCATTCCGTGGAGGATGCATCATGCCCAGCGATACAGCACAAAGTAGCCAACCGGCCGATCCCAGTGACGCCCAGCTCATTGCAAGGGTTCGCGACGGAGAGACCGGTGCGTACGCCCAGCTCTTTGAGCGGCACAATAGAGCCGCCACAGGACTGGCCCGGCGGTACGCCAGGAACTGGTCCGACGCCGAGGATCTCACCGCGGAGGCATTTGCCAACGTCCTCGCCACACTCCAATCGGGAGGCGGCCCCGACGCATTTTTCCGGGCCTACCTGTTCACGTCCATCGCCAGGCTCGCTGCGCACAAGAGCAGTCAGGACAGGCGCCAGAGCCTCAGCGAGGACTTGGCTACCTTCGAGGCTCCCATCGGCTTCACGGACCCGGTCCTTGAGTCTTTCGAATCAAAAACCGTGGCCGCCTCCTTCCGCTCCTTGCCTGAGCGCTGGCAGGCCGTGCTGTGGTACACAGAAGTCGACGGCATGCAGCCGGCAGCCGTTGCGCCCATGCTCGGACTGTCTGCCAACGCCGTATCGGCACTTGCGGTTCGAGCCCGGGAAGGCCTTCGCCAGGCGTACCTCCAGCAGCACATTGCGCACTCGCTTGCCGACTCCGACTGCGCCCGGTATTCGGCAAAGCTGGGAGCCTACGCCCGGAATGGCCTGACGGATCGACAGGCGACCCAGGTGCGCGAGCACCTGGATGGATGCAAGAAATGCCTCGGCCTCTATCTTCAGATCCAGGACGTAGGCGCCGGCATCCGCGGGATCGTCTTCCCCCTTGTGGCCGGGGTTGCGTTTCCGATTGCGGGCAAGGCGGCGGCCGGGGGTGCCGCCGTCGGTATCCTGGCGGGAGCACAGCAGGGCGTGGCAGGTTTAGGGCTGGGCGTGGCCAGGGGCCTGGATCTGGTACGAACCCACGCTGGTGTGGGTGGTGCCACCGGCACTGCGGTCATGGTCGGAACGACGTTGTTTGTAGGCGTCCAGCTGGGCCCGGGCGAACCCCCACCCGGTCCGGAGAACGACAACGTTCCCCATGCTGCGGCCCCGAGCTATGTCCCACCGAGCGCAGGCGAGCCACTGCCTTCAGCGCAGGCCAGCGCCCCGTCACCCTCACCGTCGGCGCTTCCTCCGATGGAAGGCCTTGGCCCGGTGCTCCCTGTGCCATCGGAACGCGCCCTTGAGGAGCAGCCTGGCGTGACGACGACGGCCCCAATAGCCGGCGAGCCGCCGTTGCCTGATGATCCTGCCGCCGAACAACTGCTCGCCGAGGCTCAAAACACGACGACTCCGTTGCAAGACCCCGTCCCGCAACTCGCGCCTGCTCCGGCTCCTGTGCCCGCTCCGACACCTGCCCGCGTACTGCCTCCGGTATCTGGGCTGCCTCCGGTTCCCGCACTGCCTCCGGTATCTGGGCTGCCTCCGGTTCCTGTACCGCTTTCGGTTCCCGTACCGCTTTCGGTTCCCGCACTGCCTCCGGTTCCTGTGCCGCTTTCGGTTCCCGTACCGCCTCCGGTTCCCGTACTGCCTTCGGTTCCTGTACCGCTTTCGGTTCCCGCACTGCCTCCGGTACCAGAACTGCATCCGGTACCAGAACTGCATCCCGTTCCAGTTGAAGCGACTCTGAACACGGTGCTCACAGAGTCCGTTAGCGGCTCCCTCGTTGCGGGGTATTCAGCAAGCTACTGACTCACTGCGGCTAGCCTGCCCGTCGGCACTCGAATCACTTTCAAAGTGAGCGCAGCGTCTCACATCCTGGGACAAATGTGGCCGTCCACCAATTGGACACTAATCTTGATGAGTCCGTTTCTAAAACACCCCTCAAGATTGTGGACCCTTTATGAACCTTTTCCGGACCAAGTCAATCGAGCAGTCAATCGCTGACGCCGATGAACCGGGACGCAAGCTCAAACGCTCCCTGAGCACCTGGGACCTGATGATCATGGGAGTCGCCGTCGCCGTCGGCGCCGGGATCTTCTCCGTCGGTGCCAAGGCCGCAGCCAACTTCGCAGGCCCCGCGGTGACCATCTCGTTTGCCGTAGCCGCCCTAACCTGCGCCCTGGCGATCATGTGCTACGCCGAATTCGCCACAGCTATCCCCGTGGCAGGTTCCGCCTACGTCTTTACCTACGCCACCATGGGTGAGGTCCTGGCCTGGATCATCGGTTGGAACCTGATCCTCGAGCTATTCACCGCCGCGGCCGTCATCGCCAAATACTGGGGCATCTACCTCAGCAAGGTATTCGGCCTCATGGGCGTAGAGATGCCTCCGGCCATCAATATTGCAGGAGTAGATCTTTACTGGGGCGCGTTCCTGATTGTTGCCATCTTCACGGTGCTGCTTGTCCTGGGGACCAAGCTGTCCGCCCGCGTCGGCAACATCTTCACGCTGATCAAAATCGGCGTCGTGCTCTTCGTGATCGTTGTGGGCTTCACCTATGTCAAGTTCTCCAACTACACGCCCTTCATCCCAACATCCGAGCCCACAGCCAACGCAGGCGCCGCCGACGTCATGAAGCAATCGTTCTTCGGCTTCTTGACCGGCGCCGCCCCTGCCCAGTACGGAACCCTCGGCATCTTTGCCGGCGCGGCCCTGGTCTTCTTCGCCTTCATCGGCTTCGACGTCGTGGCCACATCCGCCGAAGAAGTCAAGAACCCGCAGAAGACGCTGCCTCGCGGAATCTTCGGCGGCCTGGCCCTGGTCACGCTGCTCTACATCCTTGTCTCGCTGGCGCTCACTGGCATGGTTTCCTACACGCAGCTGGCCGAGGTCAAGAACCCGACCCTCACCACGGCATTCGAGGCCGTCGGCAACACGGATGCTGCGAAGGTCATCGCCTTCGGTTCCCTTGTGGGTCTGACCACCGTCATCATGGTGCTCCTCATGGGCCTGTCCCGCGTGGTGCTGGCAATGAGCCGCGACGGCCTGCTCCCGCGCGCCCTCTCAAAGACCAGCGACAAGCGTTCCACCCCGGTACGCCTGCAGATCCTGTGTGGTGCTGCCGTGGCCCTCGTGGCCGGGCTTACGAATGTGGACCTCCTCGAGGAAATGATCAACATCGGAACGCTTTCCGCGTTCGTCATGGTCAGCCTGGGCATCCTGGTGCTTCGCAAGAAGCGCCCGGATCTGAAGCCGGCCTTCAGGGTGCCGTTCGGGAAAGTGCTGCCGATCGTGTCAGCCCTGCTTTGCATCTACCTCATGACCAACCTGGCCGTGGAGACCTGGATCTTCTTCGCTATCTGGCTGGTCATCGGTGTCGCAATCTACTTCTCCTATGGACAGCGCCACTCACGCCTCAACGAGAAGTTCGCCGAAGCCAAAGCCGCCGTCAACAAATCCGACGACGTGGACGATTCCGACCTCACGAAGGTCTAGCAAGCTTCCTACTGGTTGCTATCAGCACTGTGGGAAGATCAACCCCCTCGGGCCCCTGCCCGAGGGGGTTCTTCCGTATGAGGGGTTCTTCCATTTTGGGTTTGTTTCCTTCTAGAGCGCTCGACTACGGCGCTGCATGTTCGCTCATCCATTCAACCAGCGGACGTAGCTTCTCCCAGCGCTCTCGAACCTCCTTGGCCGCGGCCGGCGTGGACAGCCAGTCGGGCTCTCCGAGCGTCATCCCGGCCGAGAGGGACTTGTGCTTGAGGAGCTCCGCGCGGGGATGGTCTTTATCGAGTCCACGGGGAACGGTCTTGAGCTTCTCACCTTCGATTGCGAAGCCCGCCGCAGCCACCTCATCCACTATTAGCTGAAGGGCATTTCCGCTCTCCGGTGCATCCACGGCGGCACGGTAGCGGGCGATCTGCGCAGGGGAATGGGTGTGGCAGCCGCCGCCGATCAGCAGCCCGTCCGCACTGAGCTGTAAGTAATAGCCGGTCCCTTCCTTCTTGGCCGCGAACGCCCCCTGATAGGTCTTGTAGGGAGACTTGTCCTGGGAGAAGCGGATATCGCGGTTGGGCCGGAATACCTTTCCCGGGCCGAAGTCTTCCTCCAACTCCGCCAGCAAGAGCATCAGTGGCTCCTTGATGGAGGATTCGTAGATGTCCTTGTGTTCCAGCCACCAGTCGCGGTTGTTGTTCTGTTCGAGCTCTGAGTAGAAGCGGAAGGCTTCGCCCGGGATCCCTGAGAAAGTGTCCATAAATGGATCGTAGGGAGGGGCGACGGACGCGGAAAGTGGTTCATCGCCCTATGTGGAAATCGCGCCCGGAAACGGCAACACCCCGCCATGGAAAATCCGTGACGGGGTGTTGACTTTGCTTCAGGAGCCTCTGGGGCTTAGAGCTTGTTGGCTGCTTCTGCAGCGGATTCGCCCTGGCCTGCGCCGAGGTTTGCCCGGAGCTTGGCGCCGAGTTCGGCGTCGACGTTGGTCCAGTACTGGATGGTGCGTTCCTTGATGCCCGGGCTCTTCACGCCGCCCACGGCACCGGTGATGGTTTCCAGCAGGCGGGCCTTGGCGGCCTCGTCGAACACTTCGCGGTACAGGGTTCCGGCCTGGCCGAAGTCGCTGTCCTCGGCGTGCAGGGAGTGCGCGGCGAGGGTGAGCTCGCCGTCGTTCTCCCAGCCGCCGGCCGGGTTCTGCGGCTCAACGGCAGCCGGGCCGCCGACGGAGTTCGGTGCGTAGACCGGGACCGAGGGGGCGTTGAACAGGTAGCGTCCGGCGCCGTCCTGGCTGTAGTTGTTGACCTGGTTTTTGGGCTGGTTCACCGGGATCTGGGCGTGGTTGGTGCCCACGCGGTAGCGGTGTGCGTCGGCGTAGGAGAAGATGCGTGCCTGCAGCATCTTGTCCGGTGAAGCGGCGATGCCCGGGACGAAGTTCGACGGCGCGAAGGTGGCCTGCTCGATCTGCGCGAAGTAGTTCTCCGGGTTCCGGTTCAGTTCCATGGTGCCGACCTTGATCAGCGGGTAGTCCGCGTGCGGCCACACCTTGGTCAGGTCAAACGGGTTGAAGCGGTAGGTCTTGGCGTCCTCGTACGGCATGACCTGCACGTGCAGGTCCCAGGAGGGGAAGTTGCCGGCGGCAATGTTTTCCTGCAGGTCGCGGATGTAGTAGTCGGCGTCGGAGCCGGCCAGGGCCTCTGCTTCATCACCGGTCATGGTCTTCACGCCCTGGTTGGACTTGAAGTGGTACTTGACCCAGAATCGCTCGCCGTCGGCGTTGATCCACTGGTAGGTGTGCGAGCCGTAGCCCTGCATTTCGCGCCAGGAAGCGGGCAGGCCGCGGTCACCCATGAGCCAGGTGACCTGGTGGGCCGATTCGGGG
>NZ_JAGGPK010000014.1 GCF_018613855.1 Arthrobacter sp. ISL-30 | reverse complement strand
CCGACTACTTGACTCCGCCGGCGGCAAACGACAACTACTGCGAGTCACTTGGGTCGGCAAATCGTCGGAGGCGTAGGGCAAGATAGGAACTGTGAGCACAGCACAGAACAGCAAGGCAACCACGGAACTGATTGAGGCTGAAGTAGTCCCCGCCGAATCCGTGCGGGAAGAATATGAGAACCTCGTGGACCTCGTGCGCAAATATCGCTATGCGTACTACCAGGAAGACGCTCCGCAGGTCTCGGACGCCGAGTTCGACTCGCTCTACCGGCGGCTCGAGGAAATCGAAGCACTCCACCCGGAACTGGTAACCAACGATTCGCCCACGCAGGAAGTGGGCGGCGAAGTGTCGGCCGCCTTTGCCGCCGTCCAACACCTTCAGCGGATGTACAGCCTGGAAGATGTCTTCTCCCTTGAGGAACTGGAAGCGTGGGTCCGCAAGGCCGAAGCCTCTGTGAAGAAACTGGGCAACGGCCTGTCCAACGTTTCCTGGCTGACCGAACTCAAGATCGATGGCCTGGCTGTGAACCTGTTGTACCGGGACGGCAAGCTGGTGCGCGCCGCCACCCGTGGAGACGGCACCACCGGTGAGGACATCACGCATAACGTCCTCACCATCAAGGAGATCCCCCGCGAGCTCACAGGCAGCGGTTTCCCGGCGGAAATGGAGGTTCGGGGCGAGGTCTTCATTCCTTCCAAAGCCTTTGCCGAATTCAATGAAAGCCTCATCAACGCAGGCAAGGCGCCGCTTGCCAATCCGCGCAACGCTGCAGCCGGTTCACTGCGGCAGAAGGATCCGGCCGAAACGGCGAAGCGGCCGTTGCGCATGTTCGTCCATGGCATCGGTGCCAGGGAGGGCCTCGCAGCATCCAGCCAGTCCGAAACCTACGAACTCCTGGCCTCTTGGGGACTGCCCGTCAGCCCCTACCTGAAGGTGCTGGGTTCGCTGGAAGAGATCCTGGAATTCATCGCCCATTACGGTGAACACCGCCACGACCTCCTCCACGAGATCGACGGCATCGTGGTCAAGGTGGACGACTTCGCCACCCAGCGCGCCCTCGGTTACACCTCGCGGGTTCCGCGCTGGGCGGTGGCCTATAAATACCCGCCTGAGGAAGTCCACACCAAGCTCCTGGACATTGCTGTCAACGTGGGCCGAACCGGTCGCGTCACCCCCTTCGGAATCATGAGACCCGTCAAGGTCGCAGGTTCCACTGTTGAAATGGCCACCCTGCACAACCAGGAGGTCGTGAAGGCCAAGGGAGTCAAGATCGGTGACATCGTGATCCTCCGGAAGGCCGGAGACGTCATCCCCGAGATTGTGGGCCCGGTCCTGGCGCTTAGGGACCAGCAGGATCCTCCGGTCCGCGACTTCGTCATGCCTACCGAATGCCCGTCCTGCGGAACGCCGCTTGCCCCCGCCAAGGAAGCCGACGTCGACATCCGCTGCCCCAACGCGAAGTCCTGTCCTTCCCAGCTGCGCGAGCGGGTATTCCATGTTGCCAGCAGGGGAGCGTTCGATATCGAGGCCCTCGGCTGGGAAGCCGCCGTCGCCCTCACCCAGCCGTCTGAACCAGCCGTGCCGCCCCTCACCAGCGAGGCCGCCCTGTTCAGCCTCAAGCCCGAAGACCTCGCGGACGTCCGTATCCGTCGCGAAAAGCGATCCAAGGGCGTCGCGACGGGAGAGTACGAGCTCGTTCCCTACTTCTACACAAAGGCCACCGCGAAGACGCCGTCGAAGCCCACGGCCAACACCGTCAAACTCTTCCAGGAACTCGAGAAGGCCAAGTCGCAGCCCCTGTGGCGCGTCCTGGTCGCCTTGTCGATCCGGCATGTCGGGCCCACGGCCTCCCGCGCCCTGGCCACCGCCTTCGGGAGCATGGATACCATCCGTGCCGCGTCCGAAGAGGAACTGGCACATGTTGATGGCGTGGGATCCACCATTGCAGCCGCACTGAAGGAATGGTTCGCCGAGGACTGGCACCGCGAGATTGTGGACGCCTGGGCAGCCGCAGGGGTGCGCATGGCAGATGAACGGGACGAGTCCGTGCCGCGTACGCTGGAGGGCCTTACCGTTGTGGTCACCGGAAGCCTGCCCAACTACAGCCGGGACGAAGCCAAGGAATCCATCATCATCCGCGGCGGGAAGGCCGCAGGTTCGGTGTCCAAAAACACCAGTTACGTTGTGGCGGGAGAGAATGCCGGCACCAAGCTGGACAAGGCCGAGCAACTGGGGGTTCCGGTGCTGGATGAGGATGGCTTCCGGGTGCTTCTGGAGTCGGGACCCGACGGACTGGCCGGCAGGGCGCCGGCAGCCGTCGAAACTGTTGGGGCCAAAACCATGGAGGCAGCCGAATGAGCTCCCCAATCGACCACGAGCCGGACTTCCTCCACGGTCTCCTCGAAGTGGCCCGTCGTGCCGCGGCCGCGGGCGCGAAGGTCCTTGCCGGCCGCGATGGCGTCGTCCTGACGGGGGCGCTGTCACAAGAGACGAAGAGTTCGGGCAGCGACTGGGTTACCGACTTTGACCTCGCTGCGGAAAAAGCCGTCCGGGAAGTCCTGCTGGGAGAGAGGCCTGACGACGTCGTCACGGGCGAGGAACAGGGGACCACCCAAGTCGGAAACCCCAGCGGATTCCGCTGGTCCATCGATCCCCTTGACGGGACCACCAACTTCATCCGCGACATCGTCTACTACGCCACAAGCGTTGCTGTAGCGGACGCCGACGGTCGGTGGCTGGCCGGCGTCGTCAATGCCCCTGCCCTTGGCCGCGAGTATTGGGCCGTCCGCGGTGGCGGCTCCTGGCGCAGGGATTATCGCGAGGGCAGTCCGGAGCGGCGCTTGGAAGGCCCCATGCCCGGGCGCGGGGCCGCAGGTTCGGCACTCCTCGCTACCGGCTTCAGCTACGACCCCTCTATCAGGGGGGAACAATCACAGTTCCTGCCCGGACTCCTCGAAGGCTTCGGGGACATGCGCCGCCTCGGCTCGGCTGCCCTGGACCTGTGCCTCGTGGCCGACGGCAGTCATGACGCCTACGGCGAGCGTGGCCTGAATGAACACGATTATGCTGCCGGCGCGCTCATCGCCGAGGAGGCCGGCTGCTGGGTCCGCAGGCCCCACCTCACCAGCCCCCTCGACGGCGGTCCGTCGGATACAGAGCGGCTGGCCTCCTGGACCTGCGCTGCAAGTATAGAGTTCTCCGGCCGCTTTCCTTTGGATTGAGGGGGCATGGGCCCAGCCCAGCAAGCCGGCGTGCCCCAGCAATGGACAGCCTGGCCCGGCTTGACGGGTCAGAAGGCCGAGCCGATGGAGGCCAATACCGGACGTTCCGCACCGGCATACTGGTTGGCTGGCCGTTCCAGGCCGTAGTGTTCGCGGAGGGTCCGCCCGGCATATTCGGTGCGGAACAGGCCGCGCTCCTGCAGGATCGGGACGACGTGGTCCACGAATGCGTCCAACCCTGAGGGCAAAACGGGCGGCATGATGTTGAAGCCGTCCGCGGCGCCGGCCTCGAACCATTCCTGGATGGCATCGGCCGGTGGCATGCTGCGCAACATGTCGACACGGGTACGACGGCCTTCCCTTCGTAAACCGGGGTTGATAGTTGTGTCACGGAATCGGCCCTTTCGGGCGGGAAGGCGTTAGGCGGCCACTACCATGGATCGGTGCAGCCGCAGATTATTGTCCGTCCCGCCGTCCCCTCCGACTTCGACGACGTCGCACGCATCACCCGGGACTCCTACCTCGTGGCCGGCTACTTTGACTCTGCCGAGCACCCCTACATGAAGTCAGTCCAGCAGGTAGCGCAGCGGGCAGCGATCGCCACGATCTGGGTGGCGGAGCGGGCCGGCCAAATCATCGGCTCCGTAACCTTGGCGACGGCGGGGGAAGCCTTCGCGGACATAGCCCGCGAGGGCGAGCTGGAGTTCCGGATGCTCGTGGTGGACCCGGCCGTGCAACGCAGCGGGGCCGGCAGAACACTCGTCAATGCCATCATCAAGCACGCCCGCTCAACCCCGGGAATTCATTCAGTGGTCCTGACCACGGGCGAGGCCTGGGCCAGCGCCCGCAGCCTTTACGCAAAGCTCGGCTTCCAACGCCTGCCCTCAAGGGACTGGTTTGTGCCGGGAACCGAAATAAAGCTGCTGGTTTACGGGCTGGCAGTCCAGCGCGGCTAAAGTTGCCCCGATGAAACCGCGGCCATCCGCCGCGGAAGCGCTGCCCGCCACGGGCAGCAGACATTGCAGCAACTGGAAAGGCACGGCATGCGTAAGACATATGGCACAGGCTCCACTTGGGAGCAGACACTCGGCTATTCCCGCGCAGTCCAGGTGGGCAACACCCTGTATATTTCGGCCACAGCGGCATCAGGACCCGATGGCATTGTCGGGAACGATTTCTACGCCCAGACGAAGTACATCCTGGAAAAGCTCGGCGCCGTCCTGGCCGATGCAGGTTTCTCCTATGAGGACGTGGTGCAGACCAAGCTGTACCTGACGGACATCAGCAAATGGGAAGATGCCGGCAGGGCCCACGGAGAGATATTTGGCGAGATTCGCCCCACGCTGTCCCTCGTCCACGTACTGCCGTTCCTGGACCCGCAGATGCTGGTCGAAATCGAGCTGGTCGCCCAGAAGGGCGTCAACTAGGGCTGTCCAGAAGGGCGCGAACTAGGGCTGCCCAAAAGGGCGCGAATTAGGGCTGTCCAGAAGGGCGCGAACTAGGGCTGCCCAAAAGGGCGCGGACTAGCGGGATCCGGCCGGGACGCCGTAACGGTGTTCCGGCCGTCCCGTAGAGCCATACCGGAGCTGGATCTCGACGGCGCCATCATCGGCAAGCGACGACAGGTAGCGCTGCGCCGTTGCCCGCGAGACACCAACCCGTTCGGCCACTTCTGCGGCGGAGTACTGGACGCCGGGTTCCAGGGATTCCAGCACGGCGGCCTCGGTGGCGGACCGCGGTTTGCTGGGCGATCCCACGTCCCCGGGAATCAACGAACGCTTTGCGCGCTCAATGGTGTCCTGGTCCACAGACTGCTGCCCCAGGATCCGCCGATACCTGGCGTAGGAGCGCAGCTGCTGTGAGAGTGAGTCAGAGGTGAACGGCTTGAGCAGGTAGGCCAGGGCACCGCGCCGAAATGCCACCCGGATGGACGTTGCGTCCGAGGCAGCGCTGAGCATCATGGCATCGACGTCAAGCTGTCCTAGAAGGTCCAGCCCGGAGCCGTCCGGGAGATAGACATCCAGCAGCACAAGGTCTGGGCGCAGGCTGTGCACCGCTTGCAGGGCCTGGGCGGTGGAGCCCACTGGAGTCAGCGACAGGAAGCCCGCGACGGAGTCAACATAGGTGGCGTGGAGTTTGGCGACGTGAAAGTCGTCGTCGACAATCAGCACCCTTAAGTCGTCGGTCACTGCTTTCCTTTCACCGAGCCTGTTCCCGGGCTGCCTGCGGACGTCGCCGGCTTCGGCGGTCCCATGGTTCCGGGGATGTGTGCCATGAAAACGGCCCCAGGACCGCCCCGCTTTCCGGGATCGAGGAGCTGCACGTCTCCGCCCCGCCGGCGGGCCAGCTGCCGCACCAACGCAAGGCCGAGGCCCTGGCCGCCGCCCGCACGCACCGGTCCCTTCGCCGTCGTAAAGCCTTCGGAGAAGATCGCTTCGGGATCCGTCGCGCCCAGGCCGTCGCCGGAGTCCGTAACAACGATGTGCAGCGTGCCCTCGCTGTCTGCGGGGTCATCCAGTAGTTCAAGTTCGACCCAACGGTCCGCGCCGGAGCCGGCGACGGCGGCATTCACGGCGTTGTCGATCAGGTTGCCGAGGACGGTGGTTACGTCCTGGGGGTCGGTGACGTGCCCACGCACCAGGGTCTCCGGCCCTATCCGCAAGACCACACCGCGTTCATCGGCCTCCACGCCTTTGGCGCCGATGAAGGCCTGCAGGTAAGGGTCCTGTAAGAGTTCGGCCTGTTCGACGGGGAAACGCAGGGGCCCTGTGGCCGCAACCCTGGCCAGGTAGTCCTTCGCCTGTTCGTGCTCTCCAATGCTCATGAAGCCCGCGATGGTGTGCAGCTGGTTGGCGAATTCATGGCGCTGCGCGCGCAAGGCAGCGGACATTGTGCCCACGGCATCCAGCTGGCGCGTCAGGTGCTGCAGTTCGGTGCGGTCCCGGAGCATGACCACCCAGCCGAGGTCTTCGCTCCGGTGCAAGGCCTTTCGGGCGCTGGCCACGAGCACGCGGCTGCCGGCCACCAGTTCTACCGCGCCGGCGTCGACGGCGGCAGGCTGGGTCAGTGCCCTCAGGGGTTCCGGAACGGGGGCCCCGTCCCACCGGATGCCCGTAAGGTCCTCGCTGTCGAGGAGGCGGCGGGCGGCCGCATTGAAGACGCTGATGCGGCCATCGGCCGAAACGCCGATGACGCCCTCGTCGACCCCCTGCAGCACGGCCACCTGGTCCTGGACAAGGGTGCTGATCTGCTCGGGTTCCAGGCCTAGGGTCAGGCGCTGCAGCCTTTGGCGAAGCAGGAACGAAGCCAGCACACCGGTCAGGAGGGCGCCCAGCGCCGTCAGCGCGATCGGCCCGATATCCCTGGCGAGGCTTTGGCCAAGGCTTTCCCTCGAGTAGCCAACGCTGACTTCCCCTACGATGCCTACTGAGGGTTCAATCCCGTACACGGGCACTTTGGCCCCGGCAGACGGCCCCAATGTTCCAGTGTTCCGCGTCGTTACCTCACGGCCGGAGAGGGCCTCGGACGGATCCGTGCTTACTTGTTCGCCAAGCCGGTCCTGCTCCGGGTGCGCCAGGCGGAGTCCTGTTTCGTCGGTGACGACGACGAACAGGGCACCGGTGCGCTGGCGTGCGGCTTCGGCCGCCGCCATGATGGGCCCGGCGGCCAGCACGGAGGCAGGCGGCGTGCCATGCTGCAGGCTGATGGCCTGCACTTCGGCTCGCAGCCCAGGATCCGAAGCCACGGTTCTGGCCAGGGTCAATGCCTGGTTCTCGGCCTCGCGGCTGATCCGTTCGTAGGTCAGCCAGGCGTGCACGGCGCCGCTGAGCAGCACCACCAGAAGTACGACGCCGAGCTGAAGCAGCAGCGTCTGCGTGGAAAATCGCAAGTCCAGGCGACGCACCAGCCCTCCTTCCGACGTCGTTGAGGCCGGCCGGTGCGGGGGGCAGCAGCGGCGCTGGCACTAAAACAGTACCCCTCCATTGAATCACTGAGTTAAATGCGCAAAACGTTCCCAATGAGCAGTATGTCAATCAAATCCTGCAAACACCGCCGCGTGACCCGGACCACCCTAACTTTGTATCCGTCATCACATCGCCGTGATGCCGTTCACAAAGAAGGAGCCTGCCAATGCTGGTATTGCTTGGATTCGCCATGATCGCGGTGTTCATGGTGCTGATCATGACGAAGAAGTTGACGCCCGTGCTGGCGCTAATCATTGTTCCCACCGTCTTCGGGCTTTTCGCTGGAGCCGGCCTTGGCATCGGCGACATGGTCCTGGACTCCATGAAGTCCATGACGTCAACCGCTGCCCTGCTGATGTTCGCCATCATCTACTTTGGCCTGATGATCGACGTCGGGCTGTTCGACCCGCTAGTGAAGTTCATCCTCCGCAAGCTTGGCAACGACCCCGCGAAGGTCGTCCTGGGCACCGCCATCCTCGCGGCTGCCGTTTCATTGGACGGTGACGGTTCGACGACGTTCATCCTCACCACGGCCGCGATGCTTCCCGTCTACCTGCGGCTCAAGATGAGCCCCGTGGTCCTGACCTGCGTGGCAGGCCTGGCCAACGGCACCATGAACATCCTGCCGTGGGGTGGCCCCACAGCCCGAGCCGCTACCGCCCTGAAGATCGACGTCAACGACGTGTTCGTGCCTATGATTCCCTCCCTGATTGTGGGCCTCGTGGTGGTCTTCGTGTTCTCGTGGCTGCTGGGCCTGCAGGAGCGCAACCGTCTCCGCACTGCCGCCCCGGAGATCTGGGGCGAGTTCGCTGACCCCTCGGAGTCCTTCGGTGGTACCGGCAACGGAAACCGTGCAGGCAAGGGCGGCCGCCCCGTGCCTTCAGGATCGGGTGCCACTGCTCCCTCCGGTTCCGGCGTTGCTGTCTTGGAGCGCGGCGATGTTCGCACCGAGGAGCTTGTGGACGATCGCGATAGCGCCATGGCCGACACCGCGCTGGACCCCAACCGTTCCACGCTTCGTCCCCGTCTGTTCTGGTTCAACCTTGGCCTGACCTTGGCCGTCATGGCCATGCTGGTTGCCGACCTCGTCCCGCTGCCCTACGTGTTCATGGTGGGCTCCGCCATTGCCCTGATCGTGAACTTCCCCAAGGTCAAGGAGCAGGGCGCCCAGCTGATCGCCCACGCACCTTCCATCGTCGCCGTCGTTAGCATGGTCATGGCGGCCGCCGTCCTCACTGGCGTCCTGACGGGAACCGGCATGGTTGCGGCAATGTCCGAATGGCTCGTCCAAATCATCCCGTCGGACATGGGCCCCTTCATGGCAGTAATCACCGGTGTGCTCAGCATCCCGATGACGTTCTTCATGAGCAACGATGCGTTCTACTTCGGCGTCCTGCCCGTCCTCAGCGAAACGGCTGCGCACTACGGGATCCCCGCGGCGGACATGGCCCGCGCCTCCATCACCGGCCAGCCGTTCCACCTGCAGAGCCCGCTGGTTCCCGCAATCCTGCTGCTGGTTTCACTGGCCAAGGTGGACCTGGGCGACCACCACAAGAAAGTTCTGTGGAGGACCGCTGTGATTTCGCTGGTCATGCTTGGAGTCGGCATGCTGACTGGAGCTATCGGTATCGGCTAGTCTGATGCTGTCTGCGGGCGACCGTGGACAAACAGTGCTCGTTCGGTGCCCACTGGGGGACGCCGGACGGGTACTGTGCTTTCCGGACTCCCTACCGTCGTCCGGCCGCATGGCCGGAACCGGAACCTGCGCAGCCACGTAGACTAGAGCCGAAAACCAATTGAACTTGCAGGGGAGATCCATGGCTGCGATCAACCGTGAGGACGTCGCGCATCTGGCGCGACTCGCTCACATCGAAATGAGTGCCGAAGAGCTGGACAGGATGGCCGGGGAACTGGCCGTCATCGTTGATGCGGTGAAGTCCGTCAGCGAAGCCGCCGGGGAGGACGTCCCGGCAACATCCCACCCGATTCCGCTGAACAACGTCTTCCGTGAAGACGTCGTGGGCCACCTCCTCAGCGCGGAGCAGGCACTTTCCGGCGCTCCGGATTCCGACGACAACCGCTTCAAGGTTCCGGCAATCCTGGACGAGGACTAAGACCATGACTGAACTGAACAACAGCCTGATCCACCAGTCCGCAGCCGCCCTCTCCGCCAAGCTCATCGCACGCGAAGTGTCGGCCGTTGAGGTCACCCAGGCGCATCTGGACCGCATCGCCGACGTCGACGGACAGGTGAATGCCTTCCTCCATGTCAATGCCGAAGAGGCACTGGCTGTCGCGTCCGACGTCGATGCCATCCGCGCTGCCGGCGGAGAAGCCGCAGCCGGGCTGCATGACCTCGCTGGCGTGCCGATCGCCGTCAAGGACCTCATCGTGACCGTGGGCCAGCCCACCACCGCGGGGTCGAAGATCCTGGAAGGGTGGCACAGCCCCTACGACGCCACCGTTATCAGGAAGCTTCGTGCCGCTAAGATGCCCATCCTGGGCAAGACGAACCTCGACGAGTTCGCGATGGGCTCCTCCACGGAGCATTCCGCCTACGGTCCTACCCGGAACCCCTGGGACCTCGACCGCATCCCCGGCGGTTCAGGTGGCGGCTCCGCTGCCGCCGTCGCTGCCTTCGAGGCTCCGCTGGCATTAGGCACGGACACCGGCGGGTCCATCCGCCAGCCCGGCGCCGTCACCGGAACCGTGGGCATGAAGCCGACCTACGGTGCCGTCTCCCGCTATGGCGCTATCGCCATGGCCTCGTCCCTGGACCAGATCGGCCCCGTGTCCCGCACAGTGCTGGACTCCGCGCTGCTGCAGGAAGTCGTTGGCGGCCACGATCCCTATGACTCGACGTCCCTCAGCGATCCGTTCGACAACCTCGTCACCGCTGCCCGCACAGGGAACGTCGCCGGCATGAAGATCGGCATTATCAAAGAACTTCACGGCGAGGGGTACCAGGCCGGCGTCGAGAACCGCTTCAACGAATCCCTGGAACTGCTCCGGGAAGCGGGCGCGGAAATCGTCGAGGTCTCCTGCCCCAACTTCCAGTACGCCCTGGGTGCCTACTACCTAATCATGCCGTCCGAGGTGTCCAGCAACCTGGCAAAGTTCGACGGCGTCCGCTACGGGTTGCGGGTCCTGCCCAAGGACGGTCCCATGACCATCGAGCGCGTTATGGGCGCCACTCGCGCCGCCGGCTTTGGTGATGAAGTGAAGCGCCGCATCATCCTTGGCACGTATGCCTTGAGCGCCGGTTACTACGACGCCTACTACGGCTCCGCGCAGAAGGTCCGCACCCTCATCCAGCGCGACTTTGACGCCGCTTTTGCCCAGGCGGACGTGCTGATCTCGCCCACCTCGCCCACTACGGCGTTCAAGCTGGGGGAGAAGCTGGACGACCCCCTGGCTATGTACCTCAACGACGTCGCCACCATCCCGGCCAACATGGCCGGGATTCCCGGACTGTCCCTTCCGGGCGGCCTCGCCGACGAAGACGGCCTCCCTGTCGGCATCCAGCTGCTGGCCCCTGCCCGCCAGGATGCCCGCGTCTACCGTGTCGGCTCTGTCCTTGAGTCCTTGCTCGAAGAGAAGTGGGGCGGTCCGCTGCTGGCGCAGGCGCCTGTCCTCGGTTCCAGCTCCACCATTGCCGGAGGTTCCAAGTAATGTCTGTCGACACAATTGTCAGCTTCGAAGAAGCCATGGAGAAATACGATCCCGTCCTCGGCTTCGAAGTCCACGTTGAACTGAACACCAAGTCGAAGATGTTCTCCTCGGCCCCAAACGTCTTCGGTGACGAGCCGAACACCAACGTCAACGAGGTAGACCTCGGCATGCCGGGCGTCCTGCCGGTCCTGAACAAAGCCGCGGTGGAATCCTCCATCAAGATCGGCCTTGCGCTGAACTGCAAGATCGCCGAATACTGCCGTTTTGCCCGGAAGAACTACTTCTACCCGGACACGCCCAAGAACTTCCAGACCTCGCAGTATGACGAGCCGATCGCCTACGACGGCTACCTGGATGTCGAGCTGGAGGACGGCACTGTGTTCCGTGTTGAGATCGAGCGCGCGCACATGGAGGAAGACGCCGGAAAGCTCACCCACCTTGGCGGTGCGGCAGGCCGCATCCAGGGCGCAGACTACTCCCTCGTGGATTACAACCGCGCGGGCGTGCCCCTCGTGGAAATCGTCACGAAGCCGATCGAAGGTGCGGGCAGCCGTGCTCCCGAACTGGCCAAGGCCTATGTCGCTGCCGTGCGTGAGATCGTGAAGAACCTTGGCGTGTCCGATGCCCGAATGGAGCGGGGCAATGTCCGCTGCGACGCCAACGTCTCCCTGCGTCCGCATGGCCAGGAACGTTTCGGTATCCGTTCCGAGACGAAGAACGTGAACTCCCTGCGCGCCGTCGAACACGCTGTCCGTTACGAAATCCAGCGGCACGCGGCGGTCCTGGATTCCGGCCAGCCTGTAGTCCAGGAGACGCGGCACTGGCATGAGGACACCCGTTCGACGACGTCGGGCCGGGCGAAGTCCGACGCCGACGACTACCGCTACTTCCCGGAGCCCGACCTCGTTCCCGTGGTCGCGAGCCGCGAGTGGGTGGAGGAGCTGCGCGCCACCCTGCCCGAGCCTCCGGCCGAGCGCCGCAAGCGGCTCAAGGAAGCCTGGGGCTACTCAGACCTGGAATTCCGTGACGTCGTCAATGCCGGCGTCATGGACTCCATCGAGGAGACCATCGCCGCCGGAGCCAGCGCCAATGTGGCCCGCAAGTGGTGGATGGGCGAGATCGTGGGACGTGCCAAGGTGGCCGACGTCGATCCGGCCGAGCTCGGCGTGACCCCGCAGATCATCGTGGAGCTCAACGGGCTCATCGAAGCCGGCAAGATCAACAACAAGATGGCATCCCAGGTGCTCGACGGCGTACTTGCCGGCGAAGGCACCCCGGAGGAGATCATCGAGAAGCGCGGCCTGGCCGTGGTCTCCGACGACGGCCCCCTCCTCGAAGCAATCGATGCCGCCCTGGCCGCGCAGCCCGACGTCGCAGAGAAGATCCGTGGCGGCAAGCTCCAGGCCATCGGTGCGATCGTGGGCGGCGTCATGAAGGCCACCCGAGGGCAGGCCGATCCCGGACGCGTGCGCGAATTGATCCTGGAGAGGCTCGGCGTCCAGGCCTGATCGGACGCAAGTCCAGCACCAGGACAGCCAAAATGCCTGGTGACACCCGCATACGGGTGTCACCAGGCATTTTCTGTGTCCCGGGGCATTATCTGCGTCTTTGGCTGTTCTTGCGCTAAAAGTGATCCAATTCACAGGCAAATCACAGTTCATGGGGCCATCCTAAATTTCCCCAGCTCATGTGGCCTTGGATTTTGCACTGAGAAAATTGGCCCTGAGAAATTTGGCATTGAAAGGTCTCGCCATGGATAACCTGCAGCTTCCCCCGGAATCCGGATCGGATGGTCCGGTCTCCGGGTCGAACCCACGCCGGTGGTTGCGCGCTCGCCGGGTCGCGCTGGCAGCAGCCGTTGTCCTGGCCCTCAGTGGCGCCGGCGCCGCGACCGTCTGGGCCGCGTCAGCTGACGCACCCAGCCCGCTACCGTCGTCATCGGCCACGCCCACTCCGGACTCCGGGAAACCGGGCAAGGGCAACCAGAAGTCGCAGGACGCGAAGGCCCAGGACCAGAAGTCGCAGGACCAGAAGTGGCAGGACGCGAAGGCCCAGGACCAGAAGGCACAGGACGGGAAAGCACGGCGCGGCGAACATCTCCACGGCGAGAACGTTGTGAAGAGGCCTGACGGGACTGTGCTTACCTTCCTGACCCAGAAGGGGTCGGTGGAATCGGTCAGCGAATCCTCCATCACCGTCAAGAGCGAGGACGGCTTCAGCCAGAGCTATGCGATCAACGCCGACACCAGGCTCTTTCGGATCCCGGCGGGGGCTGGCGGATCTGGAGCCACCGGATCGGCGGAGAAGGACGCCGCGGGCAATCGGCCGAAGCCCAACGACGTTAAGGCCACGGACCTGAAAGCTGGCGACGTCGTTCGCGTGGCCGGCACCAAGGAAGGCGATACCGTGACGGCTATTCGAGTAGTGGCCGGGGATCTGCCCGCCAACGCCAAGGGGCCCGGGGGTCACTTCGGGAAGGGCTGGCTGAACGGCCAAGGCCAGGGAGGCGGACCCAAAGCCTCCGATAGCCCGCCCCCTGCACCATAAACTCCGCCCCCTCGAACTCGAGTTCAACCCCTACGCCATAAGTTCGCCCATGACAGTCTGAAGGGAATCGCAGACGATCCTGACAGATTTGCGCTTAAGTGTCTCCGGCCGGGCAAGAATGTCGATTCGTCGCACGGAATTAACACCTGTCAACGCCCGCAGCACCAGCCCGGGGTGGAGGACGCGCTGGGCCGTGTACCGCGGCAGGAGGCCAATCGCTCCGCCTGCGGCAACAAGGGCGGCAACGGTTGAGTAGTCATTGATGCGGTGCAGCACTTCGGCGCTACGGCCGTTCACAGCAACGACGGCGGCAAGGACGTCCGCGGGGGAGTAGCCGTCGCGGCTGGTCACCCATGCCTGCCCGACGACGTCGGCCGGCGAAAGCTGCCGCCGGGCGGACAGCGGATGCTCGGCAGGAAGTGCTACGTCCAGGGGCTCCTCCGCGAGCGGAATCACCGCCACCTTATCCTTCGGCCACTCGGGGCTGTGTTCCATTCGGTGGGCCAGGACCAGGTCGTACCGGGCGGCCAGGCCAGGGAAATCCTCCTGGGCAACGTCTTCGTCCGAGAGGCGCAGCCGCGGGCCGCCGCCCTGTGCTGCGAGGATTGCCGCCAAGGGAGCGAACAGCGCTTGCCCGGCACTGTGAAAGGCACTCACTGTAACCGCAGAGTCAGGGGAATCGTGGAAGGTTCCGATCGCGGCACGGGCGTCCGCCATCGCTTTCACGACGGCGGCCCCAGCATCTGCGAGGACCCGGCCGGCGTCGGTCAGTACGAGCGCCCGGCCCTCCTTGCGCGTGAGCGGAACATCGAAGGACTTCTGGAGCAGCGAGAGTTGCTGGGACACTGCAGACGGCGTAACCATGAGCGTCTCGGCCACCGCCTTGACGCTGCCAAGGTCCCCGAGCTCGCGAAGCATTTGCAGCTGATGGACTTCCATTTAGTAGATACTAAATCGTTGATTGAGAAATACCTAGTTGTGCTAAATCTTTTCCGGCGTTTCAATTAGGGAACTGCCCATCGCTGATTGAGGAAGAACCAATGAAGGCTCTGTACAAGTCCGGCCCGCACGCGGGTTTCGAGCTGGTTGACCGCCCTGAGCCGGAGCCCGGCCATAACGAGGTCAAGATCAAGGTCCTGACTACCGGGATCTGCGGCACCGACCTTCACATTCAGTCGTGGGACGCCTGGGCGCAAGGGATCATCGAGGCTCCGCTGATTGCGGGCCACGAGTTTTACGGCGAAGTGGTGGAAATCGGCGAAGACGTCAGGGACGTCAAAGTGGGGGATAAGGTCTCGGGGGAAGGCCATGTAGTCTGCGGGATCTGCCGCAACTGCAGGGCAGGACGCCGCCAAATGTGCATCCACACGGTTTCGGTCGGCGTTCAGCGGGACGGGGCGTTCGCTGAATACGTCGTGATCCCCGAGACTAACGTCTGGGTCCACCATGATCCCTCCGTCACCCCCGAACTCGGGGCAATCTTCGACCCCTTCGGCAATGCAGTCCACACCGCCCTGAGCTTCCCGCTGGTGGGCGAGGATGTGCTCATCACCGGTGCCGGTCCCATTGGACTGATGGCCATCGCCGTCGCACGCCACGCTGGGGCGCGGAAGATCGTCATCACTGACGTTTCCCCCTCCCGCCTGGAACTGGCTCGCCACATGGGCGTGGACCTCGCTATCGATGTCTCCACCACCCGGGTGAGGGACGCCCAGCGCGAGCTTGGACTGCTGGAGGGCTTCGATATCGGACTGGAAATGTCCGGCCACCCCACTGCACTGCCTGAGATGATCGACAACATGAACCACGGCGGACGCATTGCCATGCTTGGACTACCCAGCCAGTCCATCGATATCGACTGGGGCAAAGTGGTCACGCACATGCTGACCCTCAAGGGCATCTACGGACGCGAGATGTTCGAAACGTGGTACGCCATGAGCGCCATGCTCTCCTCCAACGCCGTCCTGCACCGCAACATCTCCGCCGTCGTCACCGACAAGCTTCCTGCAGCGGAGTGGGAACGGGGTTTCGAGATTGCCAGGACCGGCGTGGGCGGAAAAGTGGTCCTGGACTGGACCGACGTGTAGGCCCTGAACTGTAGCCGGTATTGAACTGTCAGCGACCCAAACCTAGACCGAGGAACCACACCATGTATTCAGCAATCAAGGAACAGCTCCAGGACGAACTGGCAGCCATCCGGGACGCCGGCCTCTTCAAGACAGAGCGCCACATCGATTCCCCGCAAGCCAGCCACATCATTGCCGGCCAGCTAGGCCAGGATGGCACCGGAGTCCTGAATTTCTGTGCCAACAACTACCTCGGCCTTGCCGACCATCCCGACATCATTGCCACAGCGAAAGCGGCCATGGACCAGCGAGGGTTCGGAATGGCTTCCGTGCGCTTCATCTGCGGAACCCAGGACCTTCACCTGCAGCTGGAGCGGAAGGTCTCAGAGTTCCTTCGCACGGAAGACACCATCCTCTTCTCAAGCTGCTTCGACGCCAATGGGGGCGTCTTCGAGTCCTTGTTCAGTGCGGAAGACGCCGTCATTTCCGACGCCCTGAACCACGCGTCCATCATCGACGGCATTCGGCTCTGCAAGGCCCGGCGGTATCGCTACGCCAACCGTGACATGGAAGACCTGGAAGCCAGGCTGGTCGAAGCTTCCACTGGGGAAAGCCCCGCACGGCGCAAGATCATCGTGACTGACGGCGTTTTCTCCATGGACGGTTACCTCGCACCGCTTGAAGCCATCTGCGATCTCGCCGAAAAATACGATGCCCTCGTGATGGTGGATGATTCCCACGCGGTGGGCTTCATGGGTCCCACCGGGGCGGGCACCCCCGAGCACGCCGGCGTCTCCTCTCGGGTGGATATTTTCACAGGAACCTTCGGCAAAGCGCTGGGCGGAGCATCCGGAGGGTACGTTTCGGGCCGTCGGGAAATCGTGGATATGCTGCGCCAGAAGGCCCGGCCCTACCTCTTCTCCAATTCACTGGCGCCTGCCATCGTGGCCGCCACCATCAAGGCCCTTGAACTCGTGGTGACTTCCGGAGAGCTGCGATCGAGGCTTTTCGAGAACGCCGGGCTGTTCCGCCGCCGCATGACCGAGGAAGGTTTTGAGCTGCTTGAGGGCGAACACGCAATCGTTCCTGTGATGTTCGGCGATGCCGTGGTGGCGGCCAGGGTGGCGGACGACATGCTCCGTCACGGGGTCTTCGTGACCGCCTTTAGCTATCCTGTAGTGCCGAAGGGGGCCGCCAGGATCCGCGTGCAGCTGTCGGCGGCCCACAGTGCGGAGGATGTCGAGTCCTGCGTCCAGGCGTTCGTCAAGAGTCGTGCGGCGATAACCGCCTAAGGCAAGTTGCGGTCTGCAAGGATGTAGCCATGGCAGCGACTTATGACGTGGTAATCGTTGGTGGCGGCATCGCCGGACTTTCGCTGGCTTCGGTCCTGGCCGGTCGCTGCTCGGTGGCCCTCGTCGAAGCCGAGCAATCGCTCGCCTATCACGCCTCCTCGCGTTCGGCCCGGCAGCTGATCCCCAGCTATGGGCCGCCGGTTGTCCAGGAACTCACCATGCGGACCCTGGAACTCATGGCGATTCGGGACTCCGTGCTGCCGGAACCGGTCCTGACCCCGAGCAGCTTCATGCTCATCGGCGACTTCGAGCAGGTGCGCGCCCAGGCAAGCGGCCACATGCGCCCGATCAGTGTCGCCGAGGCCCTTGAGTTGTGTCCCGTCCTCAAGCCCGGGACGTTCAGCGCGGCGGGCCTGGACACCGGTTCATTTGCCTGCAATGCACCACTCCTGATCGAAGACCATCGGCGGTTGGCCGAAGCTGGCGGGGTTGACATCATGGCGGGAGCGCGGGTCCATTCAGCACAGCGGCTTGGCAGTGGCTGGCAGTTGGGGGCCGGGCAGGAAGCCTTCCAATCGGCCGTCGTCGTTAATGCAGCCGGTGCATGGGCGGACGAGCTTGCGGTGATCAGCGGTGTCGAGAAGCTCGGCCTGCAGCCCTTCCGCCGAACAGCGGCAATTGTCGACGTCGAGCGGCCGCTTCCGGAAGGCTGTCCCGGGGTGACCGCCGCGGACAACTCGTTCTACTTCTGGCGCAACGACGGCCACGTGCTAATCTCGCCGTCCGAAGCCGTCCCAAGCGGGCCCGAGGATGCCAGGCCGAGGCCGGGGGACATCCAGCAACTGATCTCCCGGCTGAACTCGCTCACGACGCTCGGCATCCGCTCAGTGCGGCGGTCCTGGACGGGGCTGCGTACCCACGCGGCTGACGGCGTCCCGGTGGTCGGCTTCGATGCGGAAGCCCCCGGGTTCTTCTGGCTCGCCGGTCAGGGCGGCTACGGCTTCCAGACGTCGTCGGCCATCGCCGAGCTTGCCGCCGATATGATCCTCGGGTCGATCTCCGGGGGAGGCGCCCACGAGGCTGCGCCGACTTATACCGAGCATCCGGAATCCCGGACAGCTGAGGCGCTGGCGGCGACGCGCTGGTCGATCCGACGTTGAAGAATGGATGCATGTCCATACTGATCGGCGATATCGGCGAACTCATGACCCAGGACGTGGATTACCGCGTCCTCAGCAATGCCGCGGTGGTGATCGAGGGCGAACGGGTTTCCTGGATTGGCGCCGCCGCAGAGGCGCCGGCGGCGGACGAGTTCGTCGACGCCGGAGGCCGCGCCCTGTTGCCGGGCTGGGTCGATTCGCATTCCCACCTGGTTTTTGCCGGCGACCGCACCGCTGAGTTCGAGGCTCGCATGGCCGGCCAGACCTACAGTGCGGGCGGGATCGCGGTGACCATGGAGGCCACGCGCAGCATTGGTGATGAGAAGCTCGCGCAGCTGACGGCAGGCCGCGTAGCCGAAGCCGTCTCGCAGGGGACCACGTATCTGGAAACCAAGACCGGCTATGGGCTGGACATCGAACACGAAGCCAGGAGCGCCCGGATCGCGGCCGGACTCGTCGACGAAGTGACGTATCTGGGGGCGCATCTGGTTCCCAAAGGGGCCGATGCCGACGAATACACGGAGCTGGTCTGCGGACCGATGCTGCAGGCGGTACTGCCCTATGTGAAGTGGGCGGATGTCTTCTGCGAGCGCGGAGCGTTCACTGAGGAGCAGTCCCGCAAAGTACTCCAGGCGTGCAAGGACGCGGGCCTGGGACTTCGGGTGCACGGGAACCAGCTCGGGGAGGGACCCGGGGTTCGCCTGGCTGTGGAGTTCGGCGCAGCCAGCGTGGACCACGTTAACCACCTGACGGAAAAGGACGTCGGTGCCCTCGCGGACAGCTGGAGCAGCTGGGACGCCTCCTCCGGAACGGGCGACCGGGGAACTGTGGCAACCTGCCTGCCTGCCTGTGATCTTTCAACCAGGGAGGTCCTCGCCCCCGGGCGGGAACTGCTCGACGCCGGTGTGCAGCTTGCCTTGGCCTCCAACTGCAATCCCGGGACGTCTTACACCACCTCTATGGCCTTCTGCGTCACCACAGCCGTCCTGCAAATGCGGCTCAGCGTCCATGAGGCTGTCCGGGCGGCCACCTACGGCGGCGCCCTGGCGCTTGGCAGGGAGTCCGGGAACGACGTCGACGGCGAGCGGGCCGTCGGGTCGATCGCCGTCGGGCATCGGGCGGACCTTCACCTGCTCAACGCTCCGTCGGCCACGCACCTGGCGTACCGTCCCGGAATTCCGTTGACCCGCGCAGTGTGGAGGGCCGGGAGCCGCGTCCAGTGATGTAGGGTCCACCACCCTTAACAGCCGCCGTCCTTCCGGACGGCGGCTGTTGCTTTTGGTGGACCAGGTTTGGCGCACCAGCGTTGGAGCAAGAGTCTTGTGCGATTGAAAATGCTCGTTTAGTGTTTGCATAAGTCAGAAAACGTCAACACTCTCCATTTCTTCGCCTCGCACAAAGGAACGTGAATCATCATGGCTGACACCATCCTCGGAGCCTTCATGGAAGAGGAACTGTTATCCCAGCCGGACGTTTGGCTCCGTGCCATCGCCCAGGCCGGGACGGAAAGGCTGCTTCCCCAGGACGGGGCGCGGGTCGCCGTCGTCGGCTGCGGCAGCTCCTGGTTCATGTCCCAGTGCTACGCAGTAGCCCGCGAGGGCGCCGGCAAGGGCGAAACCGAGGCTTTTGCCGCCTCCGAAGCCTTCCTCGACCACTACCGGAAGAACCGTGACTACGATGCAGTAGTTGCCATCACGCGTTCCGGAACCACCACCGAAGTCCTTGAACTCCTGGCCGAGCTCAACGGAAGTATTCCGACTGTTGCCGTCATCGGCGATACCGGCAGCCCCATCACGGACCTGGTTGATGAGGTCATTGGACTGCCCTATGCCGATGAGCAATCAGTGGTGCAGACCCGCTTCGCTACTGCTGCGTTGGCTTACCTCCTTACCAGCCTGGGTACAGACGTCCGGGCGGCAGTGGACCAGGCCCGTGAGGTGCTGGCCGAGGCGGTACCGGCAGAATTGCTCGACGCCGAGCAGTTCACCTTCCTCGGCCGCGGCTGGACCGTAGGACTTGCGCATGAAGCTGCCCTCAAGATGCGGGAGGGCGTCCAGGACTGGACCGAGTCCTACCCCGCCATGGAATACCGGCACGGGCCCATCTCCATTGCGGCCCCCGGCAGGGTTACCTGGCTCTTCGGCGAGGAACCGGCAGGACTTGAAGCGGATCTTGCCCGGACCGGTGCACTCTATGTCCGCTCCGCACGGCATCCACTGGCCGAGCTTGCCAGGCTGCATAAAGTCACCCTTGAACGTGCGCGGCAGCGCGGGCTGAATCCGGATGTGCCCCGCCATCTCACCCGTTCTGTCATCCTCGACCCCTCGGCCTAGGCCAATGGACTCCGAGACTGTTCCCCCGAGGACTGTTCCCTCAGGTACGGCGGCAGCCCTGCCGTCGGGCAGGCTCGGACGCGCCTCACACGCTGTCCTGGCCTTCGACGTCGGAGGTACCGACCTGAAAGCGGGCCTCGTAGATTCCGACGGCTCCCTGAAGGGCAGGCGAAGGACTGCCACTCCGCATGATCCTTCCCGCCCGGCGGAGTCGATCCTGGATCGCGTGGCCGAGCTGGCTGCAGAGCTGGCCCACGAATACCCTGGCTCCCCGCCGAGGGCTGCGGGCGTGGTGGTGCCAGGCATCGTCGATGCCGTAGCGGGCGTGGGAGTCTTCTCCGTAAACCTCGGCTGGCACGATTTCCCGTTTGTGGCAGAAGCAGAGGCACGTCTTGGCATGCCAGTGTCCTTTGGCCATGACGTCGGAGCGGCAGGCGACGCGGAAGTGCTCCTTGGTGCAGCGCGGGACTACCGGGACGTTGTGGTCATGGTGCTGGGAACAGGCATTGCCGGAGCTGTGTTCTCCGAGGGGCAGGCTGTGACCGCGGGAGGGCATGCCGGCGAGTTGGGCTATGCCCTGGTGCCGTCACCGGACGGGACGGGCACAACAATCCTTGAGGCAGTGGGTTCCGCGGGGGCCATCGCCCGGCGTTACACGGAGCATTCCGGACATGCGGTAGGCGGTGCACGGGAGGTACTGGCCCTGTCCCGCTCCGGTGATGCGAGCGCCGCGAAGGTATGGAGCGAGGCCGTTGACGCCCTCGCCTTCAGCATCTGCCAGTGCGTCAGCATCCTCGGAACGGAGGCCGTGGTGGTCGGCGGGGGACTCGCCGAAGCCGGCGAGGCCGTTCTTGGACCCCTGCGCCGTCGCGTGGACCAGCTGCTGGACTTCCAGCGGAGGCCGGTCATCCTTCCCGCACAGCTGGGCCAGGATGCCGGGCTGCTTGGGGCGGCGATCCGGGCCCGGGCGCTGCTGGGTTCGCCGTGACGCTTCGCCGGGTGGTCACCGTGACCCCAAATCCCGCCCTTGACTTGACGTACGAAGTGCCCGGCATCAAGCCCGGCGCCAGCCACCGCGTGCCCCCGCCGTTCAGCCGAGCCGGGGGCAAGGGATTAAACGTTGCCCGAGTGGCCCATCAGCTGGGATATCCGGTAATGGCCGTAGTCCCGTTCGGCGGCCACACTGGAGACTCCTTCATCGCCGAGCTTCGCAGCAGCGGATTGCCGCACCGCCCGGTTGCCATAGCCGGCGAAACCCGCCGGAGCATAGCCCTGATGGACACGGACAGTGGCCTGGCGACAGTTTTCAACGAAGAGGGTCCTTCCCTGCAGCCTGGTGAATGGCGCGCACTCGCGGCAGCCGTCGTCGACGTCCTTGGCGTTTCCGGCGACCTGGTCCCCGGCGTCCATAACGTCGACGATACTGCCGGTGGGCAGGCCGGAGTGCTTGTGGGAGCCGGAAGCCTGCCGCTTGGGGCGCCGGGCGACTTCTATCC
The DNA here is from genome assembly GCF_018613855.1 of Arthrobacter sp. ISL-30. Taxonomy (GTDB): domain Bacteria; phylum Actinomycetota; class Actinomycetes; order Actinomycetales; family Micrococcaceae; genus Arthrobacter. The sequence goes on along the minus strand of NZ_JAGGPK010000014.1, from coordinate 89,676 downwards.
GGCGCTCGTGCGGCTGGCTCACGACGTCGGAGTCCCCGCCGTCGTGGACACGTCAGGATCAGCGCTCCTCGACGCCGCCCGGGCCGGCGCCGACCTTTTGAAACCGAATCACCACGAACTCCGGGAGGCCACGGGAGAGGACGAACTGCACAGGGGCGCCCGCAACCTGATCGCACAGGGAGCCCGCATGGTCCTGGTCAGCGCCGGCGCCGACGGGATGTCGGCTTTCCACCGCGACAGCCCGGACGGATATTTCACGGCACGCCTGCCGCAGCCCCTCGAGGGAAATCCGACCGGCGCCGGGGACGCAGCTGTCTCTGCCGCGGCCGTCGCGCTCGCTGCCGGGATCACCGACCCACCGGAAATCCTGCGAAGGGCCAGCGCCTGGTCGGCCGCCGCGGTCCTCATGCCGGTCGCGGGGGAAGTATCAGCTCGCCTGGACATGCTCGAAGAGCAGTTGGTTATCACGTGGGAGGAGGATACGCAGTGACGCTGGCCAGCACCCGGGAACTCATGGACAAGGCGGCGGCAGAAGGCCGGGGACAGGGCGCTTTCAACGTCATCCACCTCGAAACGGCGGAAGGCCTCGTGGCCGCGGCGGAAGCCGCGGGTCTACCGATGATCCTGCAGGTCTCCGAGAACTGTGCCCGCTACCACGGTGGGTTGGAGCCGCTGGCGCTCGCCGTAAAGTCGATCGCGCACAGCTCCTCAGCTCCAGTGGCCCTGCACCTCGACCACGCCGAAAGCGAAGACCTCGCCCTGCAGGCTATCGACCTTGGCTTCAGTTCAGTGATGTACGACGGCGCCCATCTTCCTTATGAGTGGAACGTCGAAGTGACTCGCCGTGTTGCCTCCTACGGCCACGACCGGGGAGTGTATGTGGAGGCCGAACTTGGCAAGGTAGGAGGCAAGGACGGTGCCCACTCTCCGGGAGTGCGAACGGACCCGAAGGAGGCTGTGGACTTCGTCGCCGCCACAGGCGTTGATGCCCTCGCCGTCGCAGTGGGGTCATCCCATGCAATGACGGAGCGGAACGCTGTGCTGGACCTGGAACTGATTGCCCGACTTAAGGAGGCGCTGAACGTGCCCTTGGTGCTGCACGGTTCATCCGGCGTCGCAGACGAAATGCTAATGGCAGCCATCGCTGCAGGTATGACTAAAATCAACGTGTCCACACACCTGAACGGGTTCTTCACCCGCGCCATCCGTGAGTATCTGGAGGCCAACCCCGCTGTCATGGATTCCCGGAAGTACCTCAAGGCAGGCCGGGACGCGCTCGTGCCGGAAGCCGCACGTATGTTGACGCTGTTCGCGAAGGCGACGTAGTCCCGCCCATGAAAGGCCAAGAATGACCCGCACCGAACGGCTGACAGCCATCCTGGACCTGCTTGCCGAAACAGGCCAGGTAGAAGTCGAGGATATCGTCACCAGGCTTGGGGTTTCGCCTGCCACAGCACGTCGGGACCTGGACAGCCTGGCCAAGCAGCGGCTTCTCAGCCGGACCAGGGGAGGAGCCACTACGGGCTCAGTCGCTTACGACCTCCCCGGCCGCTACAACAGGGACGACCACGCGGAAGCCAAGCACCAGATCGCCCTGGCTGCCTCCGGGCTCATCAAGCCCGGAGCAGTGATCGGGCTGAGCGGTGGAACCACCAGCACCGCGCTGGCCCAGGTGCTCTCCACGCGCGAAGACCTCAACGCGCCGTCGAACAAGCCCATGCTCACCGTCGTTACCAACGCAATCAATATTGCGGCGCAGCTCGCGGTCCGGCCCAATATCAAGATCATGGTGACAGGCGGCATCCTGAACCCCCGATCCTATGAACTGGTGGGGCCCTACACGGATGTCATCATGCAAAAGGTTGCCCTGGACATCGCCTTCATCGGCGTGAACGGAATCGATCCCATGATCGGTCCCACGATCACGGACGAGGGCGAGGCCATGGTGAACGCTGTCCTGGCACGCCGTGCCACTGAGTCGTATGTGCTGGCAGATTCCTCCAAGGTAGGAAGGCGAGCGTTCGCTGCTATGGCAGGTTACGATTTCCGCTTCCTGGTGACGGATGCCGGCATTAAACCAGCTGACAAGGAAGCCTTTGAGGCGAACGGCACCCAGGTGATTGTTGCCCCTGAAGCTTAGGGGACGGGACTCCATGGGCGGGGCGCGCTGCTGCGTTCGGCTTTGTGCCAGGAAAGTACGGGCAAGATAGGTACATGCTGGTACCGTCCCGCCGTCGACTGCGGCTCGAAGTCCTGATCGTCCTTGGCCTGTCCCTGGGCCAATCAGCCGTCTACTCAGTGGTGCAGCTGCTGGACAAGATGACGCGCGCCCCCTTGTCGGAAGCTACGTCCACACTCAACAGGTCCCAAAGCCCGAGGGAATACTTCGACCTGACGTACCAGCTTCTGGACATCGCCTTCGCGCTGGTCCCGGTGATGCTGGTGTTCTACTTCTTGTCGGTGCAGCGGCAGGGGGCGGGAGAGGACGGCTCCGCCTTCAAGAAATTCGGCTTCAACCTCGAGCGCCCGGGAAGGGACGCCCTCCAAGGACTTGGGCTTGCCGCCCTGATAGGCCTTCCCTCGCTGGCGTTGTACGCCGCGGGCAGGGCGCTCGGAATCACGACGTCAATCATTCCAAGCGGCCTCGACGCCTACTGGTGGACAGTCCCGGTCCTCATCCTGTCGGCCATCCGGCACGCCATCGTGGAGGAGGTCATCGTGGTGGCGTATCTGTTGGACCGTTTCGGAAAGTTTGGGTGGAGCACGCCGGTAGCCATCGCGCTGAGCGCGATGCTGCGCGGCACCTACCACCTGTACCAGGGCTTCGGCCCGTTCCTCGGCAACGCCATCATGGGCGTACTGTTTGCCTGGCTGTACACCCGGACCAGGAGGGTTCTTCCGCTGGTCGTGGCCCACGCACTGCTGGACATCGTGGCCTTCGTGGGGTTCAGCCTCTTCGGCAACGCAGTAGGCCTTGGCTGAGGTCGCCGTTAAAGAATTCGGCCGCCATCTCCGGGTGGCGCCGTTGGCACCCGCGGATGGCGGCCGAAGTTTCCGGGACACTCCATCGTGTCCCTGGCGGTCAGTGGTTACCTCAAATGATTACAGCGCCGTTGGCGGTTTCGAACGTTACGGACAGGATCCCCGGCGTGCCGTGAGGAGCTACCCACTGGACGGCTACGTCCTCAAGCGGCCTCTCCACAGGTTCGCCTAGCCATTCGGTAACCCGCTCAGCCGAACCGGCAATGGTGAGGCTGGACATCTTGACGTCGCTCGCGTAGGCATTCGACGGGTGGAGGTCCGGGTCGCCTTCCCACTTGAGCATGTAGGGCACCTGGGGGTCGGCGATGAGGCCGAGGATGCCGATCTGCTGCCAGACGAGTTCACGGCCATCCGGGAACTTCCGGTTGCCCGGGACAGCGGCGCGGCCAAGGCGCTCCTCGAAGGGTGCAAGGTCCTTGACCTCCACGCACCATCCCATCCAGCCCCCTCCGGCAGCTGAGCGGGCCCGAACCGCCTGGCCGAAAGGTGCCTTGTCCGAGGCGGGGTGGTCCAGGACCTCCACGACCTCCAGGTACTTATGGTCAGCAAGGGGAATGATCATATTGCGGGTACCAAAGCGGGGGTGCACTCCACCCCTCACGGCCTCAACTCCGAGGGCCGCGGAGATCCGCTCAGTTGTGGCCGCGAGGCCATCTTGTTCACAGGCGTAAGAGACGTGATCCATGCGCATGGCTTCATCTTGACACTTTGTGATGGACCTCTCAGCTAAGGGTAACCTAACCAAAATTCCGGGAAGGCAAAGGCGAGGCAACGAGGCGCTGGAGTCACATAGCTGTCACATTCTTGGGGTATCCGGAAGCGTGTTTCGTACACTCTTTGTAGGTCATGAGTGCCAGCGACAGCCCCGGCTTGCTGGCCGGCAACCCTCCTTCCGCGGCGGGGTGCCCCGGGTGAAGACCTGGCCTGCCGAACAGCTGACGGCAGGCAAGCGCGATGAAGAGGTCTTTTTAATGTCGATAGCCGTAACAGCCATATCGTCCGAGGATTCCGAGAACGGGGATGCCCTGAGCACTGTGCCTGACGGAACGGTCCAGTATCTTTCCGTTGGAGCGCTTGAGCTCGAAGCCGGCGGATTCCTGCCTGAGGTCACGCTGGCCTATGAAACCTGGGGCCGCCTCAACAGCGATGCCTCCAACGCGGTCTTGATTCAGCATGCCCTCACTGGCAGCACCCATGTCACTCGTGGTGCCTCTGATGAGGAGGGCTGGTGGGAACAACTGGTGGGTCCCGGTGCCCCCGTTGATACTGACAAGTATTTTGTGGTGTCAATCAATATTGTGGGCGGCTGCTACGGTTCCACGGGACCGTCCTCCATTTCTCCAGATGGCCGGCCCTGGGGTTCCCGCTTCCCGCTGATCACCCTTCGCGACAGCGCCGCCGCTGAGGCCAGGCTGGCCGATGCACTGGGCATCCGAAGCTGGTATGCGATTTTGGGCGGCTCCATGGGCGGTGCCCGCGCGCTTGAATGGGCGGTCACTTTTCCGGAGCGGGTGAAGCGCTGCGGCGTGATTTCCGTGGGAGCGTACAGCACGGCGGAGCAGATCGCCTTCGCCCAGGCCCAGACCCTTGCCATTCGGCAGGACCCCGATTTCAACGGCGGCGACTACTACGGCGGCCGCACCCCTGAAGCCGGGCTCGCCCTGGCTCGTCGAATCGCCCACATCACTTACCGTTCGGCTGATGAGCTGGATTTCCGGTTTGGCCGCAACGCCCAGGGCGAGGAATCGCCGTTCGACGCCGCGGTGCTGGGGGAGCGGGGCCGTTACCAGGTGGAAAGCTACCTCGACCACCAGGGCACAAAGCTGGTGCGACGCTTCGATGCCAACAGCTATATCGCCATCACAGAGGCACTCATGAGCCATGACGTGAGCCGGGGGCGCGGCACCCTGAAGGAAGCACTCGAGAAGGCAACCGCGGAATTTTTCATCGCGGCTGTGGACTCTGACAGGCTGTACTTCCCGGCGCAGTCCCGCGAACTTGCCGATGCCCTGCCCGGCGACGTTGACGTACACGTTATCGAAGCTCCGATCGGCCATGACGGGTTCCTCACGGAAATCGGACAGCTCCAGGAGCAGTTGAGGAACGGGTTCTTCGCCTGACAGGGCCCCATGGCTCACGGGGCTATCTCCTGGACCGGCCGTTGTCCCTTGGGTCGGACGCCCTTGGGTAGGGCGTAGCTCGGCTTCAGGTTCGTTTCACGGGCATGCCAAGGAACGCGCCGTACGCGGAGATGGTCCTCTCCAGCGCCTCGCGTTCTGGGCCATCCAGCTCCGTATCCATGCGGATATCCAGTTCGCACGTTCCCCGTTCAAAGCGATGACGCCAGAAGCCCGCGAGCCTGCCATTACGGAGCACGACGTGAATGGGCTTATCGCCCGGGAAGAGCGGCACTGTCCCGCCAAGATAATGCCTGGACTGCGAGTACCCCATCACGTACTCGTCATAGCACTGGATCAGATCCAGGCGCGTCCCGTCGTCGTCGCTCGAGGCATCCGGACGGAAGTAGAAGTCAGTGCCATCGATCGTGAAGGACTCCAGCAGGCCCGGGTCCTGCTCTTCGGCCAGCCGTAACCCAAAGCGGACATCGGTCATGGTCATTCCGGACCATCCCGCGCAATCCCTGACGGTCGCCGGTCCACGGCTGCTGAAATAGCGTTGCGCGAGCCGGGCCAGCGCGGCTTCGCGTTCCACGGACCCCGCCGGGACCCTTTCGTCAAAGAGCGCGTAGCGCTGCTTGAGGGCGCCGCCCGGGGAACGCAACGGCGTACCACTCACCAGGATTCCGTTGACCTCAGCATGCATCACCAGGTAGGCCAGTCTCAGGCGTTGAGCTTCGAAGCCTTCATCCTGGAGGATGGCCGCCAGTTCCTCCCGGGTCTTGTGTCGGCCTCCCGCCACGGCTTCGGCCAGGATCGCATCGCTCCTGGCCGAATCCCCGGCACTGATGCCGGTCTGCCGATAGGTTGCCTGGTTGGCCTGGTGCAGCCGCGGCCGCGAGAGCTCCATCAACCACCTGAGGTCGTCCCTGTGAACGAAATGCCAGGTGGGCCGGAGGATATGCGTCCGCAGGATACGGCCGTCCGCCACCGCGTCCTCAACAAGTTGGGCTGTTGTCCCCGAGGTGCGCTGTGCCAGGGACCAGCGCGCGTACGCGAATTCCTGCGCCTGTACCGCCAGGAGTTGCCTCAGTATCTCCTCCGGGGAGCTCGCATACGGGGGGCGAAGCTTTTGGCGGACGAGCCGGAGCCGAACAAGCTCTTCAGCGTCCATTGCGTCCACCGGCCGAAACAGCCATCACCCGGGGTCGCATCACTCGGGCGGAAGGATGAGCGCCGTGCCCTGGTCGCTCCCAAACCGGTCGCTCCCAAAGACGGGTCCCGGCGTCGGACGCTTGGCCGTGATGCCGTCCCCGGAAGATCGGTGCCTCAGGCGCCGGATGACCCAGGGGACAAAGTATTCACGGGCCCACACGAAGTCTCCGGCTCGCGCTTCACGCCAAGTCCGCGGCGGAAGCGGCTTGGGGGACAGGGGCTCCAGGGTGTGGGGAACATTGAGGGAATCCAACACCATCGCGGCAATCGTGTGATGGCCCAAGGGTGAAAAATGCAGCCTGTCTTCATTCCACATCTGGGGATCGGCCAGCTGTCGCAGCGACCACATGTCAGCCACCACGGCGTCGTGACGGGCGGCCACAGTGCGCAGGTTCTCGTTATAGATGGCTACCTTGCCGCGAATGCGGCCCAGGACAGTTGAGCCGGTGTCCGGACCGCTGAACAGGATCACGGTCGCACCGGCGGAACTCAGGATCTGGACGGCGGAATCCAACTTTTCGGCCAATAGATCCGGATCGCCGCCGGGGCGGATGAGGTCGTTGCCCCCGGCGGAAATGGACACGAGGTCCGGCTTCAGCGACAGGCACGGCGCCAGTTGCTGGTCGCTGATCTGCTGCAGGAGCCTGCCGCAAACGGCGAGGTTCGCATAGGCAAAATCGGCGTGGCCGCGGCTAAGCTCCTCTGACACGCGATCTGCCCAGCCCCGGTGGCCGCCCGGGCTATTGGCTTCCGGGTCTCCGATTCCTTCCGTGAAGGAGTCTCCCAGCGCCACATACCTGCCCCAGGGATGGGCCGCAGCCGTTCCGTCCGCAGCCGCCAACGAGTTGATCTCACTCACCATTTCATCCTGCCTTTAGCCGGCGGACCTCGCCAGGGAAAACTTGTTACTAGTGGGTAACTGCAAGAATAGTCCCATGACTGAAGCTGTTGTGTTTCCTGCCCCTGTTGTCTTGTGGTCCAAGCCCGAAGAGGAACGTAAGGGGAAGCCGCTGCTGGTGCTGCTGCACGGCTACGGAGCCAACGAACAGGACCTTTTCAGCCTGGCACAGCTCCTGCCGGACGAGTTCGTCGTCGCCTCAGTGCGCGCGCCGCTGGTCATGGGCCCCGGCTTCACCTGGTTTCCGCTGAGCCAGTCCATCGATTATTCCGTTGAGGCAGTATTGAAGGCCTCTGACTACGTGCTGGACTGGCTGGACGGCGTCAAGCGCAACCATCCTTCTGTCACTCTTTTGGGTTTTTCCATGGGTATGGCCATGGCGACCACGCTCTTGCGTCGCCGGCCGGGTGACTTCGCCGCCGTCGTTGGACTATCAGGTTTCGCTGTCGACGGCGGCGCCCACGCAGACTTCCGCGACGCCGAACTCGACGGCACGGTCCCGATGTTCTGGGGCCGGGACCAGCAGGATCCAGTCATTACGCCGGACAAAATCGAATTCACCATGGGCTGGGTCCGTAAGCACGTGAAGCTCACCAAGGTCCTCTACACGGGAATGTGGCATGGCATCAATGAGCAGGAAATCGGGCACGTCAACGAATTCCTGACCCACGAGGTCCTGAAAAAATAAGCTTTCGGGGCGGAAGTAAGACGTCCGGTCGGTGGAGGCTTGGCGTCAGGAAGCAGCAATCCGTACGGACTGGCCACTGACGGTGACTGTGTCGCCCGGGTGAAGCTGGCGGCCCCGCCGCTCCTCGATCTCCCCGTTGACCTTGACCAGGCCGTTCTTGATGAGCTCGGTAGCTTCGACGCCGTCTTCCACCAGGTTGGCAAGCTTCAGCAGCTGCCCAAGCCGGATCATGTCGTCGCGGATGGGGATCTCTTCGATTTCGGGGTTGCTCATAGAAGCAATGATGCCTGAAGTAGGGTGGGTCGAGTGCCTTCTCCGACCACTCGCTCCTCCCTTCCCCTCGCCGCGGGCCTGCCACTGGCTGTGGCCGCCGGCCTGGCTATTCCGCTGCAGGGCCGGATCAACGGCGCCCTGGGCACCCGGCTGGAGGATGGAATTGCCGCAGCCGTAGTGAGCTTCACTACGGGACTGATCCTGATGGTGGTGATCTCCCTCATCCTGCCGAAAGGCCGCCAGGGGATTGCCCGAATCGTGCCGGCCATCCGCTCGCGGAGATTCCCGCCGTTCTATGTGCTTGCTGGCGGGATCGGGGCCCTTTTTGTCTTCTCCCAGTCCTTCACCATCGGCCTGCTCGGGGTGGCGCTCTTCACGGTGGCAACCGTGACTGGACAGACGCTCAGCGGGCTCCTCGTGGATCGGCTGGGCATCGGTCCGGGAGGGAAACGTTCCATCACCGGCGTCCGCATCCTTGGCACAGTCATGACCATCGCTGCCGTGGCGTGGGCTGTTTCCCCTCGGTTCGGGGGCGCGGGGAGTGACCCTGCAACCCCGCTGCCGATACTGCTGGCGGTCCTGTTGCCGATGTTGTTGCCTTTGGCAGGTGGCTTCCTCATGAGTTTCCAGCAGGCTATGAACGGCGTTGCGACCCAGCACTATGGGACGCCGATCGCAGCCACCCTGGTCAACTTCATCGCGGGGGCGGTCATCCTGTGGCTTGCACTGTTGGTCAAGGTCCTCTTGGCGGGACCCGGCCAGGGGCTGCCATCGGAGTGGTGGTACTACCTTGGCGGACCTATGGGCTGTATCTTCATTGGCCTTGCCGCCTTGCTGGTCCGGAGCCTAGGCGTCCTGGTCACCGGGCTCGGAATGATTGCGGGGCAGCTTATGGGATCGCTGGCATTGGACGTGGCCTTCCCCGCGCCGGGGACCGTGGTGGCCCTGCCCACAGTCCTCGGGACCCTCCTGACCCTTGGCGCCATCATCATCGCCACCCTCCCATGGCCGCGCGGAGCCTTCCGGGTGAAGAGCGCACCCCTCGGGCGGGAGAGTGGAGCCAAAGGCCGGTAGGCTAGGACACGCAGCTTTCTGCACACAGCTTTCCTTCCCAACCCCGCCGGGCATCAGCCACGGCCAAAGGACAAAACCGCGGACCGCACCCAGCGGCCCTGTAGAAAATGGAGTTCCCATGGCAGCAAAATCCGTCCTCGACCAGGTCATTTCCCTTTCCAAGCGGAGAGGCTTCGTTTTCCAGGCCGGCGAGATCTACGGAGGCTCCCGCTCGGCTTGGGATTATGGTCCGCTCGGTGCAGAGCTGAAGGAGAACATCAAGCGCCAGTGGTGGCAATCCGTAGTACGCGGCCGTGAAGACGTAGTGGGCCTGGATTCGTCCGTGATCCTGCCCCGCCAGGTATGGGAAGCATCCGGCCACGTCGAGGTCTTCTCCGACCCGCTGGTGGAATGCCTGTCCTGCCACAAGCGCTACCGCGCCGACCACCTCGAGGAAGAATACGAGGAAAAGAAGGGTCGCCCCGCCGAAAACGGCCTCAAGGACATCGCCTGTGCCAACTGCGGCACCCGCGGCCAATGGACCGAACCGCAGGAATTCTCCGGCCTCCTCAAGACCTTCCTCGGCCCGGTCGCCAACGAAGAAGGCCTGCACTACCTGCGTCCGGAAACGGCACAGGGCATCTTCGTCAACTTCAGCAACGTGCTCACCACCTCGCGGAAGAAGCCCCCGTTCGGCATCGGCCAGATCGGCAAGTCCTTCCGCAACGAGATCACTCCCGGCAACTTCATCTTCCGCACCCGTGAGTTCGAGCAGATGGAAATGGAATTCTTCGTCGAGCCCGGTACGGACGAAGAGTGGTACCAGTACTGGATGAAGGAGCGAATGGCCTGGTACACGGACCTGGGCATCCGCGAGGAGAACCTCCGCTTCTTCGAGCACCCGCTGGACAAGCTCAGCCACTACTCCAAGGGCACCACGGACATCGAGTACCGCTTCGGCTTCCAGGGCTCCGAATGGGGCGAGCTCGAGGGCATCGCCAACCGCACGGACTTCGACCTCTCCACCCACGCCAAGGCCTCGGGCGCCGACCTGAGCTACTTCAACCAGGCCACCAACGAGCGCTACATCCCGTACGTCATCGAGCCGGCGGCCGGCCTGACCCGCTCCTTCATGGCCTTCCTGGTGGACGCCTACACCGAGGACGAGGCACCCAACGCCAAGGGCGGCGTCGATATCCGAACGGTACTGAAGCTGGACCCGCGGCTTGCTCCGGTCAAGGCCGCCGTGCTTCCGCTGAGCCGCAATGAGGACCTCTCACCCAAGGCCAAGGAACTGGGCACGCAGCTGCGGAAGAACTGGAACATCGACTTCGACGACGCCGGTGCGATCGGTCGCCGCTACCGCCGCCAGGACGAGATCGGTACGCCGTTCTGCATCACAGTGGACTTCGACACCCTCGATGACCAGGCCGTGACCATTCGCGAACGCGACACCATGAGCCAGGACCGCGTGTCCCTGGACAAGGTGGAGGGCTACCTCGCCGCGCGGCTGATCGGCGCCTAGCAATGGCTATTGAGTACCGGGAATGGCGGGAGGCCGACGACCTCGCGCTGCTGGAAATCTGGGGTGACCCCGAAACCCTTCCCGCACAGCAGTTTCGCGCTGCGTTTGCGCCTTCCTCGCAGTCCCCCTGGAGGCGCTGCATTGTGGCTGAGGACGTCGTGGACGGCGTCGGCATTCCGGTGGCGGCGGCAGTGGTCCACGAGGCTTCGCTGCATCCGGAAAGGCTTTGGGCCTACGTAGAGGTGGCCAGGGACCACCGGCGTTCGGGCGTGGGCAGCACGCTGCTGACCATGCTGCGCCGCGAGGCGGAGCTGGCGCCGTCGGGCGTCTCCCGGCTGCGCAGCAAGGTCGAACCCGGAACGCCCGGCGCGGCGTTTGCCGCCCAGGCCGGACTGGCTCCGATCCAACGCTCGCGCCTGGTGGTAGTGAACCCCGAGCCGCTGAAGCTGCCTGTGTTCGGTGACGGCTCCGAGGAAGCAGCCTCCGAACGGGTGGAGGACCTCGCAACTGGTTCGGTTGAACTGAGCGACGTCGTCGGCCGGTACTACACAGCGGTCCACCATTGGGACAGCCCGGGCGATCTCGGCATCCCCACCGTCCAGCGGCTTTTCCTTGACGACCGCACCGGAGCGCATGGCGCGATTGTGTTGCGGGCACCCAAGGCCAGCGCGTTCGGACAAGGCGTTCCGGCAAGCCGGAAGGGAAAGCTGCAGGCCTTTGCCATCAGCTATGCCCAAGGAAAACCTGACGAGCCCTCGGAAGTCTTCCTCGGCCACAATCCGGATCTTTCCCCTGGGGAAGCTACGGCCGCTGTTCGTGACCTCCTTGCCCTCATCGCCTACCAGCACCCTGTGCTGCTGGAACTGGACGACTCCATGACGGCGCTTCGCGACGTCGTCGAACCCCTGCTTGAGGCAGGAAAGGCCCGGGTGCGGGGCTCAGAAACGCACATTGTCAGCGACTAACTGCAGGGTCCGGGTGCGGCGCATCCGGGCTCCTGGATGGGATCACACAGGCTGTGGGACACGGACACATACATGCAGGGCAACATGAGCCCACGCCGCAGGCCCTTACGGCCAGGCGGCGGGCAAACTGGATCCTTGTGGCGGTGCTTGCTCCCATTGCGTTGTTGACCATCGCTGCAATGGTCCTGATGTGGCCGTCGGGGAGCCGCGAAGGAATCTCGTTCGCAAGCCCTTATGCGGCCGCCCCCGGAGTAACCTTCGACTCCGGACGCATCCAAAGTGTGGTGGAGGAAAGTTGTGCGGCTGCGGGGTCCGGGCCGGGCACGGAAACCACTCCCCAAACTCCCGCCCCGCAAACTCCCGATCCCGGGGCCGGAAGCCAGCAGGGCTCCCAATGTACGTTCGCCTTCACCGAACCGGACAAGGGTGGCAGCCCCGTCAAGGTGGTCATCAATCCGGACATTGCCAAATCCCATGGCGTCAAACCCGGAGACAACATCCGCTACCTGAACCTGTCCGCTGTTCAGGGCACCGGTGCCGGCGCCGGATCGCCCGCCTACGTCTTCGTGGATTTCGTCCGCTCCATTCCCATCACCCTGCTGGCCATCCTGTACGCCGTCGTGGTCATCGCGGTGGCTCGCTGGCGGGGGTTCCGTGCCCTCCTGGGACTCGTCGGGGCCTACGTCGTGCTGGTCGCGTTCATGCTGCCCGGCCTGGTCGAGGGCAAGCCGCCCCTGCTGCTGGCGCTCGTTGGGTCCACGGCCATCATGATCGGCGTGCTCTATTTCGCCCACGGTTTCTCCGCCCGGACGTCCACGGCCCTGCTCGGCACCATCTTCGGCCTGGGCATCACGGCAGCGCTTGCGGCCTGGTCCACGGACGCCGCAAACCTTGCCGGAGTGGGCAGCCACGACGCCGCCACCCTGGTCAACATGTCGGACCACATCTCCATCTCCGGAATCATCCTGTGCGGTCTCATCATCTCGGGGCTGGGCGTCCTGAACGACGTCACGATCACCCAGTCTTCGGCGGTGTGGGAGCTGTACGAGCTCGCCCCGGAAACCACGGCCCGGAAGCTGTTCACCTCGGCCATGCGCATCGGCCGCGACCACATCGCCTCCACCGTGTACACGATCGCGTTCGCCTACGCCGGCGCGGCCCTGCCCATCCTCATCATCGTGATGCTCTATGACCGGCCCCTCGCGGAGGCCCTCACCAGTGCCGAGCTCTCCGAGGAAGTCATCCGCACGCTGGTCGGTTCCATCGGACTGGTGCTGGCGATTCCTGTCACCACGCTGATTGCCGTCCTTGTCGTGAAAGCGACCGGGGTGAAGGGCTCCGGGGCGGTGGCCGTCGGGCCGAACGGCGGGGGCACGGTCCAGGTAGGGCCCGACGACGTCGAGGACACCGGCGCACTCGCGGCAGCCGCCGTCGTGGCCCGGAAAGCTGACGGAACGTCTGCCCTGCCGCTGCCCGGCGGTCGGAGGGCCAGGCGCGAGGCACAGCGCGAGGCCGAGCGCGGGCAGGACGGCAGTGCGGAGCGCTAGGAAGGTCCGGGAGCCGATTTGCCTGCTTTTGAGACAATGGACGAGTGACTTTAGCAGCAACCACTCCCGCCCCGAGGCTTGAACTCCCGCCCCTGAAGATCGGCAGGATCACGGTGGACACTCCCGTGATCCTGGCTCCCATGGCCGGAATCACGAACACTGCCTTCCGACGGCTCTGCCGCGAATACGGCGGTGGCCTGTACGTGGCCGAGATGGTCACGTCCCGCGCCCTGGTTGAACGGACGCCGGAATCGCTGCGGATCATCTCCCATGACGACGATGAGAAGGTCCGCTCCGTGCAGCTGTATGGCGTCGACCCGGTCACCGTGGGCCAGGCCGTGCGCATGCTGGTGGAAGAAGACCGCGCCGACCATATCGACCTCAACTTCGGCTGCCCCGTGCCCAAAGTCACCCGCCGCGGCGGCGGTTCTGCGCTGCCCTGGAAAATCGACCTCTTCACCTCTATCGTGCAAACCGCCGTCAGGGAATCGTCCAAGGGCGACATCCCGTTGACCATCAAGATGCGCAAGGGCATCGACGATGACCACCTGACCTACCTCGACGCCGGCCGCATCGCCCGGGATTCCGGTGTGGCCGCCGTCGCGCTCCATGGCAGGACCGCGGCCCAGTTCTACTCCGGAAAGGCCGACTGGAGCGCCATTGCCCGGCTTCGGGAGGCCCTGCCGGACATTCCGGTCCTCGGCAACGGCGATATCTGGTCCGCCGAGGACGCTGTCCGCATGGTGCGGGAGACCGGCGTCGACGGCGTTGTGGTGGGACGCGGCTGCCAGGGCCGTCCCTGGCTGTTCGGCGACCTGCAGGCAGCCTTCGAAGGCAGCGATCACCGGTACAGGCCGGGCCTGCGCCAAGTGGCCGACGGCGTCTACCGCCACGCGCAGCTGATGATTGAGACATTCGGCGACGAATACAAGGCACTGCGAGAGATCCGCAAGCACATGGCCTGGTACTTCAAGGGGTACGTGGTCGGCGGCGAGCTGCGGGCCAAGCTGGCCACCGTGCCCACCCTGGAAGTGCTGCGGGAGCTGCTCGATGAGCTGGACATGGACCTGCCCTACCCAGGCGTCGACTCGGAGGGACCGCGCGGCCGCGCGGGATCGCCCAAGAAGCCGGCCCTGCCCAAGGACTGGCTGCTCAACCGCCAGATGGACGCCGTCCAGACCCGCGATATTGCGGCAGCGGAACTGGACGTTTCCGGCGGCTGAGGCGCGATGGCTGATGGGCACTGTGCACGCAGATGGCCCAACTCATGGAAAACTGGCAACCACAGGCACCATCGAACTGAATCCGGGGGAGGCAGATAACAATGGGGAATGAATCAACGTCTGCGCTGGACCGGACTGTCATCACGGACAACGCCGCCGCGGGCTTCGGAGCCATGCCCGGCTACTCCGAGGCCGACTCCGCACGCTGGGTGAAGGAACCGGCCAAAAGCACCTACCGCTCCGATTTTGAGCGCGACCGGGCAAGGGTGCTGCACTCTTCGGCGCTCCGCCGCCTCGGGGCAAAGACCCAGGTGGTTGCGCCCGACACCGACGACTTCGTCCGCACCAGGCTCACCCACAGCCTTGAAGTGGCACAGGTGGGCCGGGAACTCGGCCGCGCCTTGGGTTGCGATCCCGACGTCGTGGACACCGCCTGCCTCAGCCATGACCTGGGCCATCCACCCTTCGGACACAACGGTGAGGCGGCCCTCAACGAGGTGGCGCACAGCATTGGCGGCTTCGAGGGAAACGCCCAAACGCTGCGGCTCCTGACCCGCCTGGAACCCAAGGTGATCTCGGCTTCCGGGCATCCCGCAGGGCTGAACCTCACAAGGGCCAGCCTGGACGCCGCCTCCAAATATCCGTGGTCGGCAGATGACGCGCCCGTCATCCATGGCCACCGGACCAGCAAATTCGGGGCGTACCAGGACGACCTGCCCATTTTCCAGTGGCTCCGTGAAGGGGCACCCGGGAACCGCTCCTGCATCGAAGCCCAGGTGATGGACCTCGCCGACGACATTTCCTACTCCGTGCACGACGTGGAGGACGCCATCGTGGCCGGGCACTGCCAGCTGCGGTGGATGGATAACCCGGACCATCGTGCGCGGGTGGTGGGGTACGCCAAGCAGTGGTACCTGCCGCACAACGATCCCGCTGAGATCGACGCCGCACTGGCCCGGCTGGAGGCCACCGACGTCTGGGTGCGGGAAGCCGACGGCAGTCGCAAGTCCATGGCCGCCCTTAAGGACATGACCAGCCAGCTCATCGGACGCTTCTGCCAGAGTGCCCTGGAAACCACCCGTGCCATGTATGGTCCCGAACGACTCACGCGTTATAACGCCGAGCTTATTGTTCCCGATGACACTGTGATGGAAATCGCCGTCATGAAGGGCCTGGCCACAACCTTCGTGATCTCCACGGACCATCGGCAGCCGGTCTACGAGCGGCAGCGGGAAGTGCTGCATGCCCTGGTCAGCGCCCTCAAAGCCACAGGTGACCGCCACCTGGAGCCGATGTTCGCGGCAGACTGGCGGGACGCCGTCGACGACGGTGCCAGGCTCCGCGTGGTCATCGACCAGGTTGCCTCGCTGACCGATGCTTCCGCACTGGCCATGTACGAACGGCTGGTGGGCAGCCTGCCCTCGCTGTGGTGACTAGTATTGGGTTGTGGCCGGCCTGATCAAACGCGAAGACATCGACGAGGTCCGGCAGCGCACCGATATCAAGGAAGTCGTCGACGGCTACGTCACACTCAAGGGTGCCGGGCTTGGCACTTTCAAGGGTCTTTGCCCTTTCCATGACGAGCGGTCGCCGTCGTTCAACGTGCGTCCCCAGGTTGGCCGTTACCACTGCTTTGGCTGCGGAGAAGACGGCGACGTCATCTCGTTCGTGCAGAAAATGGACCATAGCTCCTTCCATGAGGCAGTGGAAAAACTAGCGGCCCGAATCGGTTACGAACTCCGCTATGAAGACGGTGGAACGGGACCCAGCCGGGAAGAAGTAGGACGCCGGCAGCGGCTGCTGGACGCCCACAAGATCGCCGACGAATTCTTCCGGGCGCAGCTGCTTACCCCCGGCGCCTCCGAAGGCCGCAAGTTCCTCCAGGGCCGTGGCTTCGACCGTGCGGCTGCGGAGCAGTTTAGCGTCGGCTACGCGCCCCAGGGCTGGGATGCGCTGCTGAAGCACCTGCGCGGGCGGGGCTTCACTGATCCCGAGCTGAAATTGACCGGGATGTTCTCGGAAGGCAATAGAGGGCTGTACGACCGTTTCCGTGGGCGCCTGATCTGGCCGATCCGCGACATCGCCGGAGACACCATCGGGTTCGGCGCCCGGAAACTGTACGAGGACGATCAGGGCCCCAAGTACCTGAACACTCCGGAGACCACCCTCTACAAGAAATCCCAGGTGCTGTACGGCATCGACCTCGCCAAGCGGAACATCGCCAAGGACCGGCAGTTGGTGGTGGTGGAGGGGTACACGGACGTGATGGCGTGCCACCTGGCCGGCGTCGCCACTGCAGTGGCCACTTGCGGCACCGCCTTCGGCGCCGAGCACATCAAAATCGCCCGCAGGCTGCTGTCCGACGACGGCACCGGGGGAGAAGTCATCTTCACCTTCGACGGCGACGCCGCCGGGCAGAAAGCCGCGCTGCGCGCGTTCGAAGAGGACCAGCGCTTTGTCGCCCAGACCTATGTAGCGGTGGAACCCACGGGCGCCGACCCCTGCGAGCTGCGTCAGCTCAAGGGCGACGACGCGGTCCGGGACCTGATCGGGATGCGGCGCCCGTTGTTTGAGTTCGCCATCCGCGCCACGCTCAAGCGGCACAACCTGGAGACAGTGGAGGGCCGCATCGCGGCTTTGCGCGAGGCGGCCCCGGTGGTCGCCCAGATCCGGGATTCCGGGATGCGACCCGCCTACACCCGGGAACTGGCTGGCTGGCTCGGGATGCCCATCGAGGAGGTCAGCAGGGCCGTTGGCGCAGCCGCCAAGCGCGCCGCGGCGGGCGCGGCAGCTCCGACGTCGGGCGCTACCGGACAGCAGACCTCCGACGCAGGGGC
Organism: Arthrobacter sp. ISL-30; assembly: GCF_018613855.1. Classification (GTDB taxonomy): domain Bacteria; phylum Actinomycetota; class Actinomycetes; order Actinomycetales; family Micrococcaceae; genus Arthrobacter. The sequence continues at coordinate 72,293 of NZ_JAGGPK010000014.1, read as the reverse complement.
AGGTGGGGCAGGGTCTGGTGCGGTGGGGTCTGGCGTTGCCGGGTCGGCGGCAGGCTCGACGCCGCTGCAGCCAGTCTTCACTCGGCCCGACCCTCGCGACCCCATAGCCGCCATGGAACGGCAGGCGCTCGAAGTAGTTATCCAGGAACCCGGCGTACTCGCCGGTGAGGCGTGGGAGAGGTTTACGGACGTTCATTTCACGGTCCCGGCTTACGCTGCCGTGCACCTGGCCGTACGTGCCACCGGACTTGGCCCGTCGGCGGATCCTGTGTCGTGGGTGGAGCACATCCGCCAGGAGGTTCCGGAACCGCTGCGTCCGCTCGTCTCGGAGCTTGCCGTGGTGCCGCTTCCGGCCAGCAACCCCGAGGCGATGCAGCGCTACTGCCGCGACATCCTGGCCAGGCTCTTTGAACTGCAGATCACCCGGGTGAAGGCCGACAAGATGGGCCAGTTGCAACGGCTGGACGCAGCCGCCCACCCGGAGGAGTTCCAGCGCCTGAACCGGGAACTCATGGAGCTCGAGATGCAACGCAGGGCACTTCGCGCCGACGCCTGATCTCCTGCAAAGACCCGGACAGGCGCTCGATTTCATTTAGCGGCGGGGCTTTGTTAGGCTTATATCCGCTTCATTCCTCCGTAGCTCAATTGGCAGAGCATTCGACTGTTAATCGAAGGGTTACTGGTTCAAGTCCAGTCGGAGGAGCGCACAGTCCCCGTTCCGGCTTCCGGAACGGGGACTTTTTTCATACCCTCCGGGGGTATCCCTGCGGCTCGGCTTTCCGATTTCACTTTGCGATGCAACCTTTGCTACAGTCATACCTGCTTCATTCCTCCGTAGCTCAATTGGCAGAGCATTCGACTGTTAATCGAAGGGTTACTGGTTCAAGTCCAGTCGGAGGAGCGCGCGGGCCCCTGACAGGTTTCATAGCCGGTCAGGGGCCCTTTTTTGTTGCCATCGCTCAGGGCGTCAGCTTCTGGAGGCAGTCCTAGACGAAATCCATTTCCACCTGCAGGAATCGTTCGGCTTCGGCAACGGCCGCTTTGAACGCTTCAGCCTCAGTGGGCGATTTTCGGGGTTCGCGCGGATGCCATTCATGCGGCGCGGAATAGACCCTCGTAAAGCCAGCGCCCGGCGGGGCGTAGAAGATCCCGAACCGCTGCACAGGCCATTCGGGAGAGGTCTCAGGCGCCACCAGGAGCGCGGCATCGAAGGCTGGGTTGAACCATTGGGCGATTGGCCTGCGCCGGTCCTCCGTGAAGAGCCCGGCCGCATAGAGCGCCGCTGACTGCTCGCTGGTCACGGAACACAAGCGGTCCCACCACAGCGGCAGGATTCCGTCATCACGGCGCTGCCACATCGCTGGTAAAGGCGTTCGATCCCGCCGGTTGGGCACATTCCAACTTTATCGCCGGGCTGTAGCGGACAAAAGCGCGTGGCCGCCCAAGTAACTGGCACTTGTTGTCGTCATTAGCTCTCGTATTACGACAACGAATGCGAGTCAGTCGGGATTCTCCGCTTCACTGGAGGCTATCGGTATCTCTAGAATTTTGTCCGCCTCGATCCAGCTGCTCCGCGTACCCAGCCGGCTGCTCAGCCGTTGCATCCGCTCGGCAATTGCCCCGGCGCTTCGACGCGCCAGACGGGTTTGCAGGCGGACGATATTCGTCGGATGCAGTCGCAAGCTACTGGGCAGGCTTCCTTTGGTCTCCAAGAGGAAGATGAACGACTGGTCGTTGCGTTCGTCCGGGTCCACGGCGTAATCATCCACAAAGTCGCCGGCACTATAGATGATGGGCCTGTCCCTGTGGATTTCGACGCCGCGGAAAATGTGGGCTGAATGGCCGAACACGACGTCGGCCCCCGCATCGATCAGCGCGTGGGCCAGTAGCTGATGCGCAGGCGGGACACCGGCTCCCCAGTTGGGACCCCAATGTGCCGAAACGATCAGCAACTGGATCCTGCCCTTCGTCCGCCGGACCAGGTCCAACAAATCCGCTCTCCTGTAGTCGATGTCGTCCACGGGGACATAGTGGGTCCCTGGAGAGTGGCTGGTTGCCTCCCAACCCGGCTCATTGTCGGTGAACGCGATGAAGCCCACCGCCGTTGGGCCAAAGTACTTGACTGCAGGTCGCCGGGCTGTAGCCAGGTCCAATCCTGCTCCTGTCGCCAGGATCCCGTGCTGTTCGAGCGCCGGCAACATCTCCCGCAACGCCTCAACTCCGAAGTCCAGCACATGGTTGTTGGCGAGTGACACAACATCGATAGCCACGGACGTCAGGCTCGCCACGTTCTTTACATCCGAGCGGAAGTGATACACCTTGCCTGCCACAGGCATGCCATCGTCCGCGAGGACGCATTCGAGGTTGGCGAACCTGAGATCCGCCTGCCGAAGGATCGAGAGGGTGTCCCCCCAAACGTAGGCCGGATCGGCTGTCTTTAGGTGGTCGTTTACCAGCCGGCCGAGCATCACGTCCCCAAGGAGCGCGATCTGCATGCTCCACCTCCAAGGTGCATGGCTTCTCCTATCAGCATGAACCGCTTCCTTTTCTCCGGCCAGTCAGCCTCCTGAGGCGTTATCCGCCGTCGAAACCTCGCAGACCGCACCTCAGCAATTTCTTGCTACGAAAGGCCTCGATTTGTCCTAATCCGTGAGGGATAGTGGGAGCAGGAGCCTGTCGCGGGCCTTTCCTGGCCCGCGGACCCTGTTGCCGATGGGGCGAGTCCACTGTCCTGATGAAAGCCCCTGATGGGAAATGTCGCGATGGCCATTTTTGAGGACAGGCCTGATGCAGGGCGGCAGTTGGGGCTGCGCCTGGCGTATCTGCGCGGCCAGGATTCAGTGGTCCTTGGACTGCCTCGCGGCGGCGTCCCGGTGGCTTTCCAGGTTGCGGCGGCCCTCGACGCACCCTTGGATGTGATCGTGGTGCGCAAGCTGGGCGTACCGCTCCAACCCGAGCTTGCGATGGGAGCAATCGGGGAGGAAGGGGCGTATGTGCTGGATGAAGCTGTCCTCTCGGCCGCAAAGGTCAAGCAGGAAGAGTTGCGCGCTGTTGAGCGGCGCGAGCGCGCTGTGCTCGATGAACGGGTGGCACGACTGCGCGCCGGGCGTCGGCGAATAGACCTGAAAGGCCGCATTGCCATCATTGTTGATGACGGGATCGCCACGGGGTCAACAGCCAGGGTGGCATGCACAATCGCACGGAAGCTGGGGGCTGCGAGAGTAATCCTTGCCGTTCCTGTTGCTTCCGCCGAAGTCATTGCGTCATTGGCGGAAGCGGACGACGTGATGTGCCTTGCGACGCCCCGGAAGCTCGTGGCCATCGGCTACCACTACCATGACTTCTCACCTGTACCTGACGATGATGTGCTGCGGCTGCTCAATACTGCGGCCAAGCGACTGAACGAAGCATCTTCTGCCGTCCCCGACCCCGGACTGGAGGAAGCCGAACCTGGACTTGAGGAAGCCGAACCTGGACTTGATGAAGATGTGCAGATCCCATTTGAGGAGGTGCTGCTCGAAGGACGGCTGTACCTTCCAAGACCGGCTGCCGGAATAGTCGTGTTCGCCCACGGAAGCGGCAGCGGCCGCCACAGTCCGCGAAATCAGTTCGTCGCCGCGGTACTCCAAGAGGCAGGCCTGGGCACTTTGCTGCTTGACCTGCTCAGCCCCCGGGAAGAGCTCAATCGGGCAAACGTATTCAACGTGGAACTGCTTGCTCGCAGGCTGCGCGCTGCAACGGACTGGCTTGCCGGCAGGCCGGCTGTGGCTTCATCCGGGGTGGGATACTTCGGCGCCAGTACCGGAGCGGGTGCCGCATTGTGGGCGGCGGCCGAACAAGGGGACCACATCGGCGCAGTTGTTTCACGAGGGGGCCGTCCGGATTTGGCTGAGGAGAAGCTTGCCTTGGTCCGCGCCCCGACACTCCTGATCGTCGGCTCTGCAGATCATCGGGTCCTCGAACTCAACCGCCAAGCAAAAGCCTTCCTGAAGTGCCACAACCGGCTGGAGCTTGTCGAAGGGGCAACCCACCTGTTCGAGGAGCCCGGCACTTTGGAGGAGGTGTCCATACTCGCCAGGGACTGGTTCGTTCGGTACCTGTCGTCGGAGATCAGCGGCGCTTCCAGGGGCCTGGGTTGACTCGATAAAGCAGGGCGGCCCCGACGACGGCACCAAGCAGGGCGCCGAACACGGGGTTTCCCGCCCCACGACCAATGAAGAACCCAACGATGGCGCCCACCACGGCGCCGAGGAAAAGACCTCGGCCATTGCGGGAGGGTTTGCGGGAAGGCTGCTTGCGTTCCATTGCTAATTGCGTTCCATGGCTAGTGAATCGACGGAACGGTCTGAGGGCGGACAACAAGCCACAAGGCGGTCAGGCCACCGAGCAGGCACAGGGCCTGGACAGAGCCCATAGGTACCGCTGAACCGACGCCGAGCCAGCCCACAATCGGCGAAATAATGCCGGCCATCATGAATGTGGACGCACCGAGCAATGACGCCGCCGTACCCGCTTGGGCCCCGTGCTTCCACAAGGCAATGACCTGCACGCAGGGGAAGGAAAGGCCCGTCGACAGGATGTACAACCACAATGGAACCAGAATTCCCCATAGGCCGGCACCGAGCAGGTCCAGCCCCACGATCAAAGCGCCCATGAGGAGCGTGGATGCTGTGGAGCAGGCAAGGATCCATTGTGGTGGAATGCGTTTGATGAGTCGGGAGCTGATCTGCACCCCCGCCACGATTCCCAGGGAGTTGATACCGAAGAGCAGCCCGTATTCCTGGGCCGAGAAGCCATAGACTTGCTGGAAGAGGAACGGGGATGCAGACAGGTAGGCAAATAGTCCGCCGAAGTTGAAGCCACCCACTAACAGCATGCCCACGAAAATCCGGTCTGACAGTACGGCTTTGTAGCGCTGGCGGAAGGTATTGCCGGACTGGCTACGGCGTTCGGGAGGGAATGTCTCCCTGATCAGGAATATCGAGGCCATAACCACAAGGCTCCCGTAGGCAGCCAGGAAATAGAAGATCCCGGGCCATGGCATCACGAGTAACAGTTGGGAGCCGATAACCGGGGCCAGGATGGGGGCAAGGCCGTTCACAAGGGCCATGCGGGAGAACATCCGCACCATGGGATAGCCGCTGAACAGGTCCCGGACCATGGCCATGGCAACTACCCCGCCGCCTGCGGCGCCTACCCCCATGAGGACCCGAAATACGGAGAGTGTGGTGATGTCCGTGGCCAGCGCCGCTCCCAGGGAGGAGGCAATATGCAGTGTCGTGGCCAGGATCAAGGGCCCGCGGCGGCCAAACCTGTCGCTGAAGGGACCCACCACCAGCTGTCCGACGGCGAAACCTACCGTGGTTCCGGTCAGGGTCAGCTGGATGGCCGCGGCGGTTACGTCAAAGCTCTCCTCCAGGGCGGGAAAGGCTGGCAGGTAGAGATCCACAGTGAACGGGCCAAGAGCCGTCAGCGCACCCAGGAGCAGGATGTAAAGGAATTTTCGGCGCCGGCTCAGGGCATCGCCCGGATTGGGGGGAGTGTTCACGAAGTTCCATCCTAGGGGTGCCGGGCGAACTTTTTACAGCGTTGGAGGCGACTCACCGCGCTGGAGACCCGCAAGTTGAGCCTGAGGCTGAATGATAGTTTTGTGGACAGGTGCGTTCGGGAAGCCGAGCCAGCGTAGAGAATTTGCCGAAACCGAAGCGTCAAGGGAAGCAGTAAGGCGGAACTGATGAGTGGACGTCACAGCAGTGAGACAATCCAGGGGCCCCGCATCACGGCCTTGCCGAAGACCCTGAAGCTTGTGGCTATGCTGGCGCCCAGGCAGCTGAATGACGAGATCCGACTGGCGAAGGAGGAGATCAAGCGCAAGGCGACCCAGGTGGGCGTTGCCGGCGCGTTTTTCGGTGTAGCCCTTGTCTTTCTGACCTTCCTGGTCGTCGCACTGATTGTTGCCGCAATCCTTGGCCTCGCTACCGTGATGCCCGGCTGGCTTGCCGCCCTCCTGGTTGCGGCACTGTTCCTGCTCATCGTGGCCATTGGAGCAGTAACCGGCCTCCTCAAGTTCAAGAAGGCCATGCCCCTAATGCCGGAGGACACCATCCGTGGCATCAAGCATGACCTTGGCATCGCGAAGGAAGGCACCAGCTTCGATGCCCGGAAGCTTGATCCAAACTCCGAGCAGGGCAAGGCTGAAAAGGCAGCCAAGGAAGCGGAGGCGGCGAAGGCCAAGGCCGAAAAGGCTGCGAAGGCCGCCGCCCGTGATGCGGACGAAAAACCAGTCAGCGAGGCCGAGCTCCGGCGTCGGCTGGGCCAGCGACGAGACCACCTCGCCAGTGTTCGGGACGAACTGGACGTGGAACTGGACGTCAAGACGCAAGGCAAGGTTCTCCTGGACGCCGCCGGCCGTCGGCTCGATGACGGAAGGAACGTTGCCCGGAGGCGGCTCAGCGCGCTGGGCGAATCCCTCCCGGACGACCTTCCGGAACGCCTCGCGGCACGCTGGAAAGCGCTGGCAGCGTTCGCCGTATCTGCCACCGTACTGGTTGTGCTGCTGCGAAGGCTCTTCCGGCAGTAGGCTTGATTGCCGCTTCCTCCCGACGGGGTTGCCGTCAATGCGATCTCCGGGGCCGGATTAAGCAGCCGCCACGTCACAGCCGAAAGTACGGAAAGGGGGACAGATGAAGTTCATCGGCGCCGGTGAGCGGCCAGGCCAGCCGCCAATCGACCACGACGTGGTCTTCACCGTCCCCAACCTCCTCACAGTGCTCCGCTTTATGGGCGTGCCGCTGTTCGTATGGCTGGTCCTGGCACAGCGCGAATATGGCTACGCCGTACTCGTCCTGGCCATCATGGGCAGCACCGACTGGATCGACGGCTACGTGGCGAGGCGCTTCAACCAGACCTCTAAGCTCGGTCGGGTACTGGACCCCGCCGCCGACCGGCTGGCCCTCATCGCCGTCGCAGTCACGCTGGCGATCGCCGGCGTCGTGCAGTGGTGGTACCTTGCCGCCCTGGTGGTGCCGGACATCATCCTTGGGTCCGTGTCGCTTTTCTATTTCCGGGGCCACCCTGACCTGCCCGTGAGCCGGATCGGAAAGATCCGTACGGGGCTGCTGCTTGCCGGAACCCCGCTGCTTGTGCTGTCCAAGCTTCCGATCCCGCTGACGGACGTGTATTTCGTGGTTGCCTGGATCTTCCTCGGGCTGGGCCTGGTGGGCCATTGGGTGGCAGCCTGGAACTACTTCTGGGCCATTCGCAGTAAGGGCCGCGAACTCAGGAACGACGACGGCGGATCCGCCTGATGGTCTGGCTCGCGGTTTTTCTCGCAGTACTTGGTGCTTTCTGCCTGGCTTTCGGCGCTCAGCGCCAGGGCAGCGCGGTCAAGGCAGACACAGGCGGCCTGGCCCTAAGCTCGAACGGCTTCCTGCGCCTGCTTCGCAATCCGCGCTGGGTGCTCGGGTTGTTGCTTCTCTTCGCGGGTATGGCCATGAACGCCGTCGCACTGGTCTCGGCGCCGCTGACTGTGGTGCAGCCTATCGGCGCTATCGCGCTAGTCATCACCACTGTGGTCAACGCCAGGGACCAGGGGCTGAGCATCAACCGGGCCACGGTGGTCGCGATTTCGGCCTGCGTTACCGGTTCGGCACTGTTCGTGCTGCTGGCAGTGAACGTCACACAGGAAAACCACCATGTGAGCGGTGAGGACGAGCTCACCGTCGTGCTGCTGCTTGCGCTCGCGGTGGGCCTCTTTGGCTCGTTGGCCGTAATGTTCCGCCACCGGATGAACGCCTTTGTCTACATACTGGGCGCGGGGGTGCTGTTCGGTTTCGTCGCCGTCCTGACCCGGATTATCGGAAAACACCTCCTGGACCCGAACGGGCTGTTCCTGCTGAACGTCCAGTGGTACACCGTTGTTGCCATCGTTGCAGCTGGGGGACTGGGGTCCTGGTTCGTGCAGAGTGCCTATTCCACCGGCCCGCCGGACCTCGTGATTGCCGGGCTTACCGTGATCGACCCCATCGTGGGTATCGCAATCGGGATTGCCATATTGGGTGAGCTTCGTCCCGATGTCCATGCTGTGATGGCAATCGCCATGGCGGTGGCCGCTTCCCTTGCTATCGTGGGGGTTATTGCCCTGAGCCGGCACCATCCGGAGGTCACCACGCGCAAGCGCGACGCGAAGGCGGCCACAGGCCGGAAGGCTTAGGGCAGGAGCTGCATCTCAAGGTCGACCGCCAACCCGGTCCGGCGAAGCGCGGATTCAGCACAGCGACCAACTCGTCGCTGCCGCATTAGACCATCCGCACCGTGACAATCAGGAGTTCTCCACGTGACCATTCCCGACAGTAATAAACCGCTCTCTATCCTGATTGCCGCGGACACCTACCCGCCCCATGTCAACGGTGCAGCGCAGTTCGGGTATCGGCTGGCGAAGGGCATGACCTCGCGCGGTCACAGCGTCCATGTGCTGGCCTGCCGCCAGGACAAAGGCAGGAGTTTCACGGAGTTCCGCGACGAAGCCACCGTCCACCGGCTCCGCTCGCACTCCGTGCCCACCCACGACTACTTCCGCATTTGCTTTCCCTGGGAAATCAAGAAGGAAATCAGCCTGCTTTTTGACAAGGTCAAGCCAGACGTGGTGCACATCCAGAGCCACTACATGATCGGCGAACACGTACTCTACGAAGCCGTGAAGCGTGGCGTGCGCATTGTTGCCACCAACCACTTCATGCCTGAGAACCTCAATCCCTTCCTTCCGTTCCCGCAATGGTTCAAGAACATCATTGGACGGATTTCGTGGAAGGACATGGGCAAGGTCATGGGCAAGGCCGACGTCGTTACAACGCCAACGCCACTTGCCGCCAAGGCGATGCATGAACACGCCTTCCTTCGCAAGGTCCTTCCGCTATCCAACGGTATTGATTCAGCGGCCTACGAACTGCAGCCGGGGGAGTGGATCGAACCCCACCCCCACCCCACTGTGCTGTTTGTCGGCCGCCTGGCCGAGGAAAAGCACGTCGACGTGCTGATCGACGCCGTCGCGAAGACCCCGGCAGCGCTGAACGTGCACCTGGAGATCATCGGGGGAGGCGAGGTGCGTCCGGCCCTGGAAGCCAGGGTCGCCAGGCTGGGGCTCCAAGACCGCGTGAAATTCCTGGGCCTGGCGAGCGATGAGGAGCTGCGCGAGGCCTATATCAAGGCAGACATTTTCTGCATGCCCGGCACCGCCGAGCTCCAGTCCCTGGTGACCCTTGAGGCGATGTCTGCCTCGACGCCCGTGCTGCTCGCAAATGCCATGGCCCTGCCTCATCTGGTCCGTGACGGCCAGAACGGCTTCCTCTTCACACCGAATGACAGTGAGGAACTGGCGGCTAAGCTCACCGCAATGCTGGAGATGCCGTCCGCGGAATTGCGGGCGATGGGCGAAGCCAGCAGGAAGATGGTGGTGACGCACAGCATTGAGGGAACGCTGGCCACCTTCGAGGAGCTCTACCGCGGCGCCCGCTATGAGGACCTGGTGGTGTAGCAGGACTGATTTTCCCAGGGCTGATTTCCGCAGGGCGGGGCTTTTGCGACGCCGGAAGCGATTACTATTGCTAAAGTGTTTTTGCCCCGATCGTGCAATACGTTGCCTCGTGCAGTGTGTTGCCGGCCAGTGTGTTGCCGGCATGGGGCACTATGGGGCTATAGCTCAGCTGGTTAGAGCGCGGGACTCATAATCCTAAGGTCCTCGGTTCAAGTCCGAGTAGCCCTACATGAAAAGTGCCTCTGACTTGCGGAAACGCAGGTCAGGGGCACTCTCGTTTTTGCGTTCTGAGGTCATCACCCACCGGAAACCCACCGGAAACGTTTTGGGCTAGTTGCCGAAAGCCTCGAGCAGCGAGGTGTTATCCGGTGCCTCGTGCGTCTTCTGGACGTAGTGCTTCCTTGTCACGTTTTCGCTGGAGTGGCCAAGCTGGGCTGAAGCGACAGCCACTCCTGACGAGGCCTCCAGCAGGGTTCCTACGGTCTTTCTGAAGGTGTGCGGGGTAACCCATTGAAATCCAAGGTCGTCACTCGCAGAACGCCATTGCCTGCGGAAGTTATTCGGATCGCGCAGCGAACCAATGGCCGAAGGGAACACCACGTCCCAGGGATTGGCCTCCAGAAGCCCAATTTGCCGTCTCAGGAGCATTTCCACGGCGAAAGACGGTAGGAAGTACCTTTGACGGGAATTGGCGCTCTTAGGGTGCTCCTGGATGGTCAAGCCCTGCTTGGGCATGTAGACAATCGTTCCGTTCACGGTGACCGTTGGCTTCTCGGATTTTAGATCGACGTCCTTCCACCGTATGGCCAACGCCTCCCCGATGCGTGCGCCCGTGGCGAGCATGATGTCGATGACGTCGAGGATGTCCACAGTCGGGTATCGGCCGACCTGCTTCTTGTCGGCCTCCCATTGCCTGAGACCCGCACGTAATGCGACAACCTCTGTCACGGTTAGCGCCCGGACTTCTTTATGATTTGTCGGGATCGTAGCCACGTCTCGCAAGGGGTTTCCATCCAGCGCGCCGTGGCGGGCTGCAAGGCCCAGCATGCCCGACAGGACGGTCTTGCAGAGCTTTGCCGTGGCGTTGCCGTGCTTGATGCGTATGGTCTTGAGGAAACGATCCAAAGTGGAGACCGTTGCTTCGCGAATCCGCAAACCTCCGACGCCGGGAGAAACGTAGTTGTCCAGGATGTCCCTGTAGCGCTGGCGAGTGTTGAGTGCGCGATCGGCGTCCTCAAATTCCGCCCACCAAATCAGAGCCAGCTTGGTGATTCGGGTGTCCGACGTGATGTCTTCGCCTGCCGGCATGGCGCGGTCCGTGAGCGCAGAAATCAGCAGCCGTTCGGCCTTCCCACCTTTGTCGTTCTTCGACGTGGCCGCCGCTCGAGCCTCCACTTTGCGGGTGACGCCGTCGAAGTCCCGGAATCTTGCCATTGCGCGCCAGACCCCAGGCGACACCTCGTCTCGACTGATCTTCCCCCAAGTGCCGATCTGCAGCGGCGGTCTAGGCATCGCCGGCGCTCCCTTCTCGCCCGATGATCCCCAGACTATGTGTGATGAACCCCGGCGTGATGAGTGGATTGGAGATCATGGATTGCCTGCTCGAGCTCAGTTTAGAGCTGCCAACCGACATTTATCAGGCTGGGTTCCCGGTTGCTCGGCATGCCAAGCCAGATATCAGAATCCTGATTGGCGACTGCGCGTGAGGCCGCGTCAATGAGTCGCTGAACGCCCACGGTCTGAGATTGCTGTTCCCTTTCGTAGTCCGCAGGGACGGGTCCGAGGGGGAGTGACGAGTCACCGACGCCCCACCTTTCCCGATAGATAGCAACCGTGCCAATCGCGCTGTTGAGGGCATCTGCGCCTATGTTGGGCGGCAGAGCGTCGAGGAGGTTTTGCTTCCACTCGGGGTCGAGCACCAGAGCTGCTCTGATAATGCTGTCCGTCCTGCGTTTGATCCGTTTGCTTACTTGGTCAATCAGGTCGGCGAGATCCGGCCGATCCGTGTGGATCGGATCCGGGACGACCGCAAACTCGCCGGAGGGCATCCTGGACGCGAAATTGATGAGTCGGGCGTGCATGACGGCTGCGATATCTTTCGCGCCGGTGCTTGTTTCCAGAGCCGCGGCGATAGTCCGCTCCGCACCGGGGCGGCTGATTACGGCGGCTCGGCGCCAGGCCGCCACAGCCGCGCCCCATGACGGAGACTGATGCAGTTCCTCCACGGGCCCCGGAACGCGCCCTTTGATGAACGTTGTCAGGTCCTCGGCGGCCGCGATCTGGGCGAGGTAGTCGTATTCGGCGTGGAGTCGTTCGAGATTGTCGGCGCTCGACTGTTCGGCGGCGAGGATTTCGTGGGCGGTTCGTTCGGAGCCTTCCGCAGCCAGTACCTCACCGAGGATCTCCCGCCATGCGGCCTGCGATGACGTGACGGCCCCACGGGCTCGTGATCGCCGTGGTCGGTCTCGCTGATGTACGCGTGGTTGTCTCCGCGCCCGCGGGTCATGCTGACGTACAGTAGTTCCCGGGTGAGGCGGCCCTGGGTGATGACGGTGTGTCCGGCATCCACGGTGATCCCCTGGGAGCGGTGCGCCGTCGTCGCGTATCCAAGCTCGACCGCGTTCTCGACATAGTCTCGGTGCAGCATGATAGTGGCTCCGGTGTCCCTGCGGACCGCCACTAGGGAGGCGTCGCGCCGTCCGGTATGCACGACGTCGAGGAGGGTGCCGTTGCGGATAAAGTCACCGGTACTGTCTGAAAGAGTTCGGTCGTTGCGGCGTGCGATGACCGTGTCACCGCGCCCGGCACGCAGCCCGTCGCTTAGTGGAACTGTCTGCTCGGCGTCCACGGCGCCTTGGGTCACCCGGTCGCCCTGGGCTCTCTCGTTGAGGATACTGACGGTCTCATTGTCCGCGGCAATGAGAATGGACGATTTCCCGCCACGGGTGTCGGATTGCCAGGCCAGGTAGGCGTGGTCGACCATGTCGAGATAAGCGCCATTCGTTATTCGTTGGTGCTGGTCGTAGTCGTCGATGGCTGTGATGTCCCCGGCCCTGAGCTTCAGCGAGGCATTCCGTTCCCAAGCGTGCTCGAACCGCCAGATGGTGCTCAGACGCGCGGTTTTGCCTTGCCGGTCCAGCCAGCCGAGGACGCCGCCGGCGTCGATCGCATCCAGTTGCCCCGGATCGCCCACCAAGAGTATTTTGGCGCCGGCGTCCCGGGCCTGGTGCACGAGGGCGGACAGCTGCAGGGTGGGGACCATGGAGGCTTCGTCGATGATGACCAGCTGATTCGGGTGGAATCGCCACCGGTTCTGCTCCGCGGCAAGCCTCGTTGCTTCCTGCGCCAGCCGGGTATTTGCCGCCCCGGAGTTGCTCAGGCGTGCTTCGACGGCGAAGAACCGCCCAGCCCGGCGGCTGGCACCCGCGCCGGCGGATTCGTGGAGCCATTTCGCGACGTTCTCGGCGGCCATGGATAATTCCCGGCCGAGAACGTCGGCGGACGCCGCGGCGGGTGCAAGGCCGATGACGCCACCAGCTCCGTATTGGGCTTCCCATGCGGTTTTGACTGCGCCGAGCGTTGTGGTTTTGCCGGTGCCCGCCGGGCCGACGACGGCGTCGAGCCGGTTGCCGCTGAGTACCACCTCGGACGCGGCGGCACGCTGATCGGAGTGCAGTGCGAACCGGCCGTGGTGTTGGTAGCCGGCGAGTGTCTCCATGGCGACGGTCGGGCGGAGGGCGGGGCCGCCGTCGTCGTTCCTTGCCGCCATGACCGCCTGCTCGCAGGCGAGTGTCGTGGCGTCGGTGCAGAGACGCGATCCATGGAAGTCGAAGACGCTTTGGGCGCCGAGGCGCAGATCGGGCAGCGCATTGGTGGGGACGCTGTAACGGTGCTCGTTGAGTGGGACTGATTGGGCCTCGGCGGCGGTGGCGATTGCGTCGATCATGGCGGTGCGGTCTCGTGGCGTTTGGCAGCGGATCGCGGCGCACACTCGCTCGGCTTCGGCGAGGAGGTTCCATCGGTTCCAGGTGGCCCGTTTCGCCGCGACGCGCTGCCGGGCAAGTGATGCGACGGTTTCGATCCAGTTCGTCCTGAAGTCGCCGGCGCGGAACGGGGCTTTTTGGGAGCGTCGAACGGTGTTGGCAAGGATGAGGCGGGGGTCGAAGCCCTTGGCGACTGCGCGCGCCTGCCACTGCGCGGAGAGCTGATGAAGGGGTGCAACTGACTCTGCTTTGGGAGTTCTCGTGGAGAGGGTTGCCTGCTGGCGGAGTTTGAGGGTAGTCGTTGCCGTCGGGGGAGTGCCGTGCTGTTTGGTCCATTTGGCCACGAGCCGGTCGGTTTCCAGATCGATGAGGCGGGATCTGTTGGAGAATTCGCGGATCAGCGCATCGTCGACACCGGTGAGCTGCTGACTCGGGTTGTGGGTGTTTGTGGCCGGAGCACGAATTTCTGTGTCCGTAGCTAGGTGGCGGTGGAGGGCGTCGAAAAGGAGACCGTTATAGCGCTCGCTGGCAGCGACGGCGGCGTTGTAAAGCGTTCTCGAATCCAGGGTGACCCAGGCGCCGTCGCTGATGCGCTGGACCCGGTTGGCGATGACCAAATGGGTGTGCAGTTGCGGATCCCCGGCACGCGACTCCCAGTGATCGAACGCAGCGGCGATCGCGCCACGGGTGCCGAGGCGGGCGATGCCATTGCGTCCGGCGCGCGTGTGGATGACCGCTTTCTCGAGCCATTGCAGGGTGGCGTGGATGGCGTCGTGGTGCGTCTGGAGGATTTGGTCCTGGATGGGATCTGGGGCTCAGTGCCCAGAGGACGGACACGGACTTGGGCACGCTGAAGGTCAGGTCGAAGCCGACGACGGCGTGGCGCGTTTCGGTTCGGCCGTGGCTGTTTTGGACGACTGTGGGTCGGCCGTGCGGACGGCCCAAGGAGGTCCCGGTGTCCGGGTGGACCGCATGGTCAAAGATGGCTTTCGCATCGGTTTCGGTGACGGCGTCTCCAGTGGCGCGGCTGATGCCGGGCAGGCCTGAGCCGAACCAGCGGCCCTGTGGTGTCCCGGCCTTCATGTAGTACGTGGTGGCATCCGCGGGGGTGACGGTCCGGTCGTCCATCATGGTGGTCTTGAACAGGTATTTCAGGCCGGACTGAGCGGAGAGCCGGGCGATGGACATGGTCATTGCTTTTGCGCCTCAGACTGGCTGCCGGCCGTCCAGCCTCGACGGCGGAACAGCGCCTCGGCGCTGTTGCCGCGTCCGAATCCTGCGGTCTCGGAAGGGACCAGCAGGCTGCTGGCGACGCGGACCAGGTCCTCGGCATCAGTTCGCTGGAAGCCCTGACCACATTGAATACTCTTGTTTTCATTCACGACGATTCATGGACGTCGAGCCCGACTACGACATGACTTGCCGTGAATCATGGCTCACGGTTTACCTCGAGTGCCAGAGGTGGTCTGTGAGAGCTGGAGAGCTGGCGTCACTTGCTGCGTGAGGCCCTTTGTGGACCCATATGGGCGGTAGGAAGGGTACAGAGAGGCATCGGTAGAGTGTTATGGACTGCCGTCCGTATTGGCCTTACGCCAAGCCGGATATTGCTGGGATAGGAAGCAAGTCCTGAGACTTCAATTGTCTCCCTCTCGAAAACGAAGGATCTCGAGAATATGCCCTAATCGAGAATGGCGGGACCTTCTTCCTCGGAGGCTTCGCCATGCTGCGGTGGTGGGTACGAGTAGAGGCCTGCTGGGGGGAGCCGAGCTCTTGGCGTTGCCTCTCCTGAATGATTCTCGAACGGGACGTTCCGGCCAGCCCCAGAACGAGTTTTGAGAAGGGAGACCGCCGCTGCCCCGATAGAGAATCCCTTAGGCTGCTTCCGAACGGCTTCGAACATCGAACGCGTGACGTCACGCAGACTTGAACCGCGCGGCTACCGACTCACGCATCTCCGCCACCTCAACGTCGCCGGCTGTCTCCTCTACAAGCACTTTGGCTAGCCGTTTCGGCCAGAGTACGTGAATGCCACGAGTCGAGAACGCGCCCCTAACCAGGGGCCAGTCGGCTTCGATGAAGCACAGCGCCCCGGTGACCGGAACATCCCCGACGAGGTCGCGCACGACGTCGACCTGTTTGAGCACCCCATCGACCAGTTTCGTGCAATCACGCCGGCCGACGAGGAGCTTCTCGGCGCGTGGGCGGAAGATGCCGCCCTCGATCTTCAGCTCAGGTCGTCCCTTGTACCGCTTCGCGTCGATAACCCAGATTCCGCCGCGAGTGATGGCGATGTGGTCGATGTTCGCCTTGGAACCGGGGATGCGCCAGTCGTGAAGGACAGCGAGACCATCGGCGGCCAGGGCGTCTAGCCGAGCGCCGAGGCGCTCCTCACCGATCGCGCCTCGATCCCAAGACTTGGTGCTCGGCCGCTCGTCAGAGAGAGCGACTGCGAGGCCACCGAATCGACCCCACTTCTCGCGCAGCTTTTCCTCGTCCTTCGCTTTGCGGCGCTCGTATTCACGTCGGGCCGACGACCCGGCCATTCCGGACTCACTGGACGACGGCTCATCACAACGTGGTTCGAGGTCGGAGGACATCGTTTCCGCAGCCTCGGTGGCACACTCCAAGCAGCGGACGGTCCTCGTCTCGCTCTCATAGATCGCTTCTGTCCCGGTCGGAAGAGAGGCACCGCACACCCGACACGCTCCGGCGTACCGGAGCCTCATCTGCTTCATGAGGATGAGGGGTGGATCACCGACACGGACACATCAGCCGTCGCCTTCGGCTCTGCGAGCTGATCAAAGACTTCGGTCCGGACCGAAGGGAAGACAGTCGGCTTGTAGATCACGGCGTTTGGGCCGCTGATGCGCTTTGCCATAGCTCAATCCTCACCCACGGCAGCAACTTTTTCGGGACGTGTCGTACGTTATGCATGTCAAAGACCTTGCGAACTGTCCCAGTGAAGGATCCCGAGCGTGCGTGTTTGCCTCCCGATTCGGTAAGCAATCTCCTGAGCAAACTTAGAGCTGTTGGCCTCCGCTGTCGATGCGCGGATGGTTCCCATACATGGTTGGTGTTTCGGTTTCTCTAATGCTCGGAACGGCAAGGCGGGGCGGCCGAGAGCCGCGCTCAGGCGGATGCGGAGCGGGCCGATCGCGGCGAAGCAACGATCGAGGAGATGCAGGGCCAGCTTGCGAATGCCCGGGCCGATTTGGACCGTGCCCGTGAGGTGGCAGCCGACCTGCGCGGCAACCTGGCAACGCTGACCGCTGAGCGCGATGCCGCCAGAGCTAATTTGGAGCTTGAACGTTCCCATGGAGAGCAGCGCGTCAAGGACCTCCACGACACCTGCGGCCGCCAAATCGACCAACTGCGCACCCAAATAGCCCAAGCCCGTGAAACACCGACCAAGGAACGCCGAGCCTCTCGCCCGCGAACAGCAGGAGAAGGGCAAGACGCGACCCCATAGTCCGGCAGCAGACGGAAAGTCGTCTAGAAGCGGATTTCCACGTCGAAGTCTTGTTGGGCCCGGCTCAGCAGCTCCGCGGCTGCGGTCGTCACGACCTCCGGGATCTCTTTGACGTCTTGGCATGGGCGACCAATGCCGGCATCCTTGGGGTTGCCTGATTCCGGATGAAACGGTGGGGGCAGGCCGTCGCCCGCACCCGCCGCCAACCCCTTAGGGGTTGTTGTGCCAGAACAAGCGGATCGGATCAACCGCAAGGCGGATGATATTCACCGTCAGGTTCATGGCGCCCCATGGTTCCTTATGCTTTCGCCAGGAAGCCATGCCAGCATCTCCTCCCGAAGGATGGGGTGGAACCGCTGGTGCACTTCCGTGACCGGGATCATGGACGTGTCCTTGCGAAGGGCCTACTCTTGAGGTGTGTCCATCAAGGAGTAAGCCCTTGAATCGCACCAAAGAGCGCAACGCTCTGAACGAAGACCCGACGGCCATCGGGTCTTTAGTTCCTTAAGCGCCGCCCCGGGCTGTTGCCCGGTACCTCGACCATAGCCACGAAACCACCCCGACCCTTTCCCACGACACGCCGTGGACCCATCCTGTGCGTGTCTGGGTAGTGGGCAGCGGACTCTAGTGATTGAGGCTATGTACAACGAGCCCAGCCAATTCCGCCAGGAGGCGTGCTATTTCTCGACTCGCCTCTACTCAAATGTAGGAGGCGCGTGGGCAAAGTGACTGTCGTACCCATTACCGAGGAGGACTTCTGATGCGCAGCGTGACCTATTCGATGAGCGTCTCCCTTGACGGCTACATCGTGGGGCCGGACGGCGACTTCGACTGGACGATGCCTGAGAAGGAGGTCTTTCGCTTCTGGATCGACGAGATACGAGAGATTGGCGTCCACCTTTAGGACGACGGCTGTACGAGACGATGCTGTACTGGGAGACCGCCGATCAAGATAGATCGCTCGACGACTCGGAGCGCGAGTGGGCCGCGCTCTGGAAGCCGCTCCCAAAGGTGGTGTTCTCTACCTCGCTCTCGGCAGTGCAGGGCAATGCCCGCATGGCTTCCGGCGGCCTGGCTGAGGAGATCGAGCGGTTGCGAGCCGAGCCGGGGGAGGGGGACATCGCGATCGGCGGCGCGACTCTCGCCTCCGAGGCGGCCGCCTTGGGTCTGATTGACGAGTACCGGGCCATGGTCTACCCGGTGCTGGTCGGCGGCGGCATTCCCTTCTTTTCCCAGCACGAGCGCCGAGTGGACCTCGAGCTCGTCGAGACCCGCACCTTCAGCTCGAGAGTTGTCTACCTCCGCTACCGCGTGGCGCGCTAGCCGGCTCCTCCGCCGAGCCCCTAGCCAACAAAATCTGCTCGCCCCGAACCGACCCACCGTTCCGACGCTGAATCCATCCTGGCGGGTAGAGGTGAACCGCTGGCGCTAGGTCTGCAGGGAATCGTTGCAGGGATTGGAGCGCAGATGATTGTCGGTTCGGGCTGGGCGAAAAGCACTGTAAGGATGAGTCCTGACAGGCGGTGGCGGTGGCCTTGCACACCCAATTCCGGCATCGTAGCTTTGGGGGAGCGGAAGACGGCCTCCGAGATAGCCGGCTTCATACGGAAATTCTGGGAGGAACGCGTTCCATGGCAACAGGTACCGTGAAGTGGTTCAACGCTGAGAAGGGGTTCGGTTTCATCGCTCCGGACAACGGGTCCGCGGACGTCTTCGCGCACTATTCGGCCATTGCAAGCAGTGGCTACCGCTCCTTGGAAGAGAACCAGCGAGTCGAGTTTGACATCGTGCAGGGCCAAAAAGGACCGCAAGCCGAAAACATCCGTCCGCTCTGAACCGCATGATGCCCCAACAGGACATCGCGCTGCTGATTCGGTCTCTGATTGAGGAGGAGGACTGCCTCAGTGCAGAACTCTCGGCCGCCCGCTCAGAGGCCGGCGGCAACAGCGCCGTGGAACTGGAGGAGGTCAGGGCGCGGCTGCGTCAGGTGCAGCGGGGCCTGGATGAATGCTGGGACATGCTGCGACTGCGCAGGGCAGCACAGGTCGCCGGCGACGTTCCAGGGCAGGCATAATCCCTTCCTGATCTTCAACCCAGGAGGCCGGTTGGCCTGGAGAGTTGGACAACCATTATTCGGCTTACAGCACGAGTGGTGGCCGTACCGCGATTCTGCTGTTCCTGCTGCTGGCCCTTGACTTGCTTCTTGTGGTCATGTAAGCACGAGCAAGACCCCCACCAGCAGGGCCTGGTCCCCGGCGATGAACCGGGACGGGCCAAACACCACCAGAGGAACGACCACGAAATTCAGAACCAGCATCGTTTTGACCGTGCTTGACAATCCAGCTGGACCAGCAGGTCGAGTGGGACGAGGTCAAGGACCGCAACCCCGGCACAGTGGACCGTGTGTGGAGGGCAGCAGCGGCAAAATACGCCCTGACAGGATTTCATGTGGTGAACAAGCTCTACTAACGTCGTCATTGAAGAGCGGACGCGCGAGGATGAGTACAGGTGGTGAAGCGCATGAATAACGAGTTTGAGCAGGCCAAGGAACTGTTGGAGCAGGCCGCGGAGGAAGAATATGCCCGCGCCGCCAGGCACGAGCTGGACGCCGAACACGCCCGTGCCGAAATCGCCTACGCGCGGACCCATGACGACGTCAACGAGGACGCGCTCAAACTTTTGAAGAACACTGTTGAGGACAGCGAACGGCAGGCCCGGGAACATCAACTCAAGGCCATGAACCTGAAAAAGGCCGTGAGGAAGCTGGCCTGACCAGCACCCTCCCGGCGCTGGCGATCCGGCAACGTTTAGGTCGAAAAGGACACGTCCTTGTGCATCCAGTGCCGTGCCGTCAGTTCTTTGTGCGAGCCGGTGTTCAGCCGAACGATGGTCGCTTCGTTGCCGAGGAGCATGCGCACAGGCACCCCTACCCTGGATGACCTTGCCTATCCTCCTTAACGGCCATTAACGGGGTTAGGCCGCGTCGTCCCCGATGTCGCCTTCATGCGCGCCCTGTCCAATGCGGGAGCTCAGCGCCGCCGGTCCGCCCTGTTGGGCAATCGCCGTGCGATCAGCGCCGTGACGTCATCGGCCGTGCTGTCTGCCGGAGCGAGGTCGAGCACCGCCTGGCAGGCGAGATCGGCGGTGAGCTGGGTGCGGACCGCGTCATCCACGTGCTTCGTGAAGTCCTCGAGGGGTTCCGAGGGCGTCAAGGATTCCGTCGCTCACGACTACGAGGCTGTCTCCGGGGGGCCAGATCCACTTCCGACGCCGCCGGCGACGTTGATGTGGCGGCTATGCGTGAGTCGGTAGTCTCGCGGTTCAAGTCTGCGTGACGTCAGGTGTCGATGTTCGAAGCCGTTTGGAAGCACGATAAGGGATCCTTCACCGGACGGTCTCTCGGACCCTTGGGCCTAACAATACGGGCCAGGGCCGATTCGGGGTCATTCTTTCTTCAGTTCCTCGGCGAGCATCACGAGGATCCCGCTGGGACCGCGGAGGTACGTGAGTTTGTAGATGTCGGCGTAGGTCGCCACGCCGCGTAGCGGATAGCATCCATGCTTTGCAGCTACCTCAAGGGCCTTATCGATATCGTCTACTGAGAAGGCCACGCGGTGCATGCCAATGTCGTTGGGACGAGTCGGGTTCGACTCGATCGCCTCGGGATGGATGTATTCGAAGAGCTCAAGTCGACCATGACCGTCTGGGGTCTGGAGCATCGCGATCTTGGCGTGGTTTCCATCAAGTCCAACGGCAGTATCGGTCCACTCGCCGCTGACCGTGTCACGGCCGATGACCGTAAGACCGAGATCGGTGAAAAAGGCGATTGCTGCTTCGATGTCGCGAACAGCGATACCGATATTCTCCAATTTGATGGCCATGCGTTGAAAGCTACCAAGGCGGAGCGATTAGCTCCAGTGGCGAGGCGCCACTGTCTGTTCGTTTGGCCGATCCTCTACCGGGGCACTATCTCCATTCAGGAGGCTCGAGTTCCTCCGCACAAAACTGCGTGAAAAAAACGTCAGGTGCCTTCTAATCTTCGCAACACTGAAAGCCGAACTCTCTCCGGAAGAGCGCCAAGACCTGCGCGGACTCGTTGAACGGTCGACCATGATCAACGGCAAGCAGCGCGGCCTCCCTTTTCCTTGCCCTGGCGGCATGCCTCGCTGGCATGCTTGTGACAGTCCGATCTGCGCTGGCGGGGCGGGCTGGAACCCGTCCGGCGTGAGCTGTAGCCACCTTCACCGGTGATTCCATCAATTCGGAATCACCGAACGCCGGATGGGGTCAAAGTGGAGAGTGGTGTCTGCAGCTGGCCTTCACCGGCGTTGTTGTCAGATGGCGTCCGTGGGAAGGTCCCCCGCTTGGACTGCTTCGGGCTCTCCGCTTCCGGTTAGACCCCGCCAGGCAAGTACTATTGCGGCCACGGCCGCCACGAGAAGGCCTGCGGCCAGCCATGCCTTGCCGTGG
This sequence comes from Arthrobacter sp. ISL-30, assembly GCF_018613855.1. Taxonomy (GTDB): domain Bacteria; phylum Actinomycetota; class Actinomycetes; order Actinomycetales; family Micrococcaceae; genus Arthrobacter. The sequence continues at coordinate 50,839 of NZ_JAGGPK010000014.1, read as the reverse complement.
CCGGGGCGGGTGGGCCTGAGTTTCCGCTCTGCGCGGTGTACCGCCTGTTCGGCAGCCTTCCGTGCCTGTTTGGCGGCCTTCTGATTCCCTGTCAGTGTGAGGACAACTGCGTGGACCACCAAGGGCATATTGGCGTCCTCAAGCCGGGACAGCGCCCAGCGCACAGCGGCGTCCACCTGGCGCGGAGGGACCTGGGCGGCGTGTCTGGTCCAGCCCGCCGCGCCGTGCTGAACATCATGGGAAGTCTTGTTCAATCCGATCATGGTCATCTCCTCCGAACCGATGGCTGCCAGCACCAGACTACGCCGGGGCTACCGGCTGACTCCCGCGCCGCAACAACCGGCCGCCCGCCTTCACTTTTCGGCTGGTTGGCATCCGCCAGCTTCATCTCGCGGCGCACAAACGGGAAGGGGCGGTGTCTGCTCTACGTGTTTTCTCCAGGCTGTGTCGCGTCGAAGAACCGGTGTAGTGAATCGGCTCTGCCCCGTAGGCCCCCTGACCGCACACCACCAGGATAGGCGCGCCTGACGACATCCACTGAGGTTGGGACTGGCTGACGCGTTTGAGCAGGGGAAGCATACTCCTGGGCAGTGGCAGCCCTTTCGGCTGCTGCCGCAGTTACCGATGGATAGAATCGCTGGATGCCTGTCACACGCAATGTCGCCTGGGACGAGCGTCTTGAGTTCTTCAAGGGCAGGGACACGACGCATTACGTGACCACGGCGGCAGCCATCGCCACAACCTGTGCTGAGTGCCGTCGGCCGCTGCAGCCCGAGGAACCGCTGTCCTTGAGCGTGGACATCATCGAAAGCACGGCACCGGACGGTACGGAATATGTCACGTTCAGTGACTACGTGTGCCACCGGCTATGCAATGCACCGGGGCTGAGTGTGCGCAGGGCTGATTGGACGCCAGCAGATCTGACGCCTCTTGCCGCCCGGTTGGTCCTCACACAGGAGACCGATGCCGACCGTCCCGCCACCACTGTGGCTGCGTTGGCGTACACATTGATCCCGGTCGTCTCCTTCCGTGAAGCAGGCGGTGAACTGACTTCTGCCCTGGTATCGATTCTGCTGTCTCACGGCTTCCAGCTGGCGATGAGCCCGGAGTACACCGAGATGCTGGATCAGGCCGCCGAGGTGGCGGACAGCTGCGCCTTGGCAGTCACCCGGGCCGTCCTCACCCTAACCATCGGCGGGGAAACCATCTTTTCCGAGCAGCTCAACCCGGAGAACCCGGATGATGCCGAGTGGCTCCAGGCGGCTCGCAACGGCAGCGTCCTGGTCATCAGCGGTGACAAGCTGGTCATCACCGACACCATGCTCGACGTGCATGCAGCCGCGCAGCTGGGCACATTGGTCATCGGTTACGTCCCGGTCCAGTCCTGACCCGGCGTACCGAAACCAGCCAGAATCCAGACGCTTACAGCGGGCGGATGTTCTCCGCCTGGGGACCCTTCGGACCCTGGGCTACATCGAACTGAACTTTTTGGTTCTCTTCCAGGGAGCGGTAACCGCTGGAAGCAATCGCGGAGTAATGGGCAAAGACATCCGCGGACCCGTCATCAGGGACGATGAAACCGAAGCCCTCTTCAGAGTTGAACCATTTCACTATGCCTGTAGCCATGCCCGCTGCCCCTTGGAACTTTCATCTCAGGAACTTTCATCTCACCCACGGGCCTTACGGCACCGGCGGCACGGAAGTGCTCTCCCGCTCGTCCCAAAACGAGCGGTTCCCTGCCTATCGGCACAAGAGTCAGCACAGTTAAGGGAGTCTGAGACCGGCGGCGGGCTGGACGTCCACTGAGATGGGGGCAAACCAGTGGAGCTTCCGCCGTCGGCCTGTTCCAAGGCCACGTCCGGCGGGGCCTTCTCCCGCCGGACGTGGCCTCTGGGGAAAGCAATGGGGGCCTGCCTCCACGGCCAAGGCGCCCATTGGCTGGTTTTGCCCCTCATTTGCCCCTGAGACAGAACTACTCCGGGAGGAATCCCGGGATCTGATTGCCCCCACGCCAAGCGCAAGTACATCCTTAATGATGGCTAGGAAGTATCGGTGGCGGGTCGTGGTTACAAATGGCCTCGACCGCACCGCAGTCTGGTTCGGCTTGGCCGCCAGCAAGGCGGAAGCCGAAGCGCTGGCCCTTTCCGATCATCCAGGATGGTTCGTCCAAGAAGCCGACCGTGCTGTCGCAGCCTACTAGCTGGGCAGGAAAGCGGGAGCGTATCGCTCGTTGATAAATGATGCGCGGATGCCCGTTAGTCGGGCGCGGTTCCCGTGGCCCCGACTCTCACGTTCTTGTCCCGTTGACCAGAGGTGGCTTCGTGTTCTTTGCGCGCCGAATGAGTTGGCACTGAAGCGGCTGATCGCTGTCGATCGGCGAAAGCGGGGATCTCGAAAACGCCTAAATTGACGGCTCGGTGCTTGGATTTATGAGCTCCGAGCTGGAGAGGTGCTTTCAGCCTCCTGGACATCTGAAGACATCGGGCCAGTCACCGGTGGACTCTATGTTCTCGACTTGCCGAAAAGGGTTGTCAGTTTCTGACGCTGCACGACGCCGGCGAGCACACGCAGGCTGAACTGGCGGAGCTGTTCCGGGTCTCTCGGACGACGGTGTATCGCGAGCTCCAGAGACGCTCCACCTGAAGACAGGTGTGGGCGCCAACTGCTAAGGGGCCGCGACGCATCGAAAGTTGCCCCTGTGACAAGCAGTTGCGACAGGGATTTTGGGATAACTTACGGGAGAGCAAGGTTACGCGCTATCTTACGACAAGGTCCAGGCGGGGAAGTTCCACCCGAGGCGTCCTTTTTCAAGGAAATGAGACAGTACCTCCTCAAGTGGGCGGCGAATCCCGGCGAGCAGAGGTGTTGGACGAAATCCGGAGGAACTATTACAGTCTTTGCTATTGAAAACCGGCATGGGCGACAGAAGGCCCGGGGAGGAGGAGCGCATCACCGCTGACCAATCAAAGCAACATTGTCCATTCCCCGAGGAAAGCCCCTCCCGAGGGGCTTTCCCTATTTCCACACCCCGGCCGGAGTGAGCGGGTCACGCATCAAAGGCTTCTTTTCGGTGGGGGAGTACCCCGCAAGGGTGTCCTGGTTTCAAGGATGTGAGACCGGGCAGCCGGCATTGAATGGCACTCCAGTGGAAGGGCTTCCTGGCTATCGAGCGGGACGGCGAAAGTCCCTGTCGCGGCTTTGTTTTCAGGCGTAGGGTGGGCGGAAATCCCCGGGGGATCCCGTGCGGGATTTCGGCAGCGGAAAGGTGAGAGTGGCATGTCCGGAGTGAATCTCAAAGGTGAGTGGGATCATCTTGATTCTGAGACGCGGCAGTGGCTGCTGGACAATCCGGGCTGCCTGATCCTTCCCCGCACCATGTCGGCAAGGGTCTGTGAGAGGGCCGCTGAACGTATTGAGTGTGACCAGCACGGCCAGATTGAGCTCTCCCGGGAGGACCCTGATTTCATCAGGGAGAAAGCAGAAGCCGCCGGGACCATCCGCGCCGCGGCCGACACGGAATACCGGTTCTTCGACTCAACACCCTAGACAGCCGTGTTCCGTGCCAGCCAGTCCATTGCCTCGTTCCTGGAGGTGAAGAAGCGGGCGGGACACGCCGGGCGGCCGCCGAGGAAAAGGGTGGAGATGACCCGGTCTACCGGGCCGGAACCGAGCAGCGCCACCCGCGAGACCGCCCAGGGCCTGGAGAACACGGCACGGGCGTCACGGCTGACGGTCTCCGTCATGGCCAGATCGACCAGCAGTGGGTGATTCACCCCCCGCGACAGTTCGGCGACGGCCGCCATGGCCGCATGTGCTTCGGAGAATCCAATGGCGCCCTTGGGCCGCCAGGCGATGTGGACGATTCCGTCGTTCCGCAACTCTATGTTGCCCTTGCCGCCCTCGATGGTGACTGAATTCGTGCGGCTCGTGCCGGTCTGTACTATCCGCTTCGCTTCCCGTGACGTGGGAGGAACGCTGATGACCACCGGTGCCTGGGTCACTAAAGACGTCTCCATTGCGGTCACGTCATGAAGCTGCGGTGGCGGAGGCGGGATCGAAGCATTCTTCAACGGTGTCGTGGGGTGCAGGACCTGCTCCAGTCCGGTCAACTGCACCATCATGACCTGTGTCCCGGCGCGGGCGATACGCAGGTCGCCACCGGCCAGCCGGGCGATCTTCAACCCGGAGATCAGCGCACCCAGGCCGGTAGAGTCCATGAATTCTGTGCCGGCCAGGTCCACGACAAGGCGGGTCCGACCGTCCTGGCCGGCCATACGAGTCACCATTTCCCGGAATAGTGGTGCCGCTACCATGTTCAGCCGCCCGTTCACGCGGATTACGGCTCCATCATCACTCGTTGGTTCAACGTCTGATTGCATCCTGTTCAACTTCTCCCTTATCCGTGGAACTAGGCGCAGTGAAGCAGCCTGATCGGCATCCCCATAGATAATGTTCACTGAAGCGATGATCGGATTTGAGCTTCACCGGGGAAATCCTTGGACAAGCCTGTAGAACAGCCAGGAAAACCAGCCTGATCCTTGGGAAACACTGCGCTTGAGAAGAGCGTCGAGAGGAGAACCGACGCCGCTCGCTTACTCCGGCCGCGCGGTACACCAGGCTACGCAGTGGGTGCGTCCAGTTACTAAGGTTGGTGGGACGCAGGTCTCGTGTTCCCTTATTCGTGTTCCCCCTCCTTCTAGGATTGGTTCATGTCCCTTTCACGAACCTGGCGCTTCAAGCTGAAGAGCAGTGCCCAGGTAGCGAGACGTTAGACAGCCGTGCTGACTACTTCGTTTCTGATCGGGCGCAGAAGTCCGCTGCCGTGGGGAACCAGACGGACGGACGTACCGACATGAGTTGCAGCGGCGACGAACACGGACCGTGGCCCGCTGAGCCCCGGGCGCACCGAAACCAGACGCAGATCCACCGGAAACTGGCGCTCCTAGATGAACCACACGTCAAGTCACTCAACGACTGGGTGCGGGAACTTAACCGGGCGCGATCCGGACGCGCGGTGCCCGGCGAGTCGCTCGTGCCGTGGTTTGATCCTAGCGGTGGTGGCATAGCGGCCAAGATACTCTTCCTGCTTGAGGCCCCAGGCAGCCGTGCATCCGCCTCCCGCGGCTCGGGCTTCGTCTCCATCGATAACAACGATGGGACGGCCGCCAACTGCTTCGCTCTGGTGCGGGAAGCAGGACTATCCCGCTGTTGCTTCGCTAGCTGGAACATCGTTCCTTGGTATTTGCCCGACGGGTCTCGGACCCAAGTTACACGGCTGGCGGACGTGCTCGAAGCGACGCAGGACTTGGAAACTGTCCTGGCCAAGTTCGAGCACCTTAACTTGGTCATCGCCATGGGAACCCATGCCAAGACTGGATGGGAACTATTGCGCGCGCGCTCATCCGCGATCCGCTCCCTTACTTGGCAGGCAGCACCGCATCCCAGTGCCACAAATCTCAACACCCGGCCAGAACAACGGGCGGAGCTCCTTCGCATCATGAACGAAGCCGCAAGGACGTGTCAGTAAGAGCACGTAACGGGTGGGCTCCGGGACGAGCGACAAATCGGGCTGCTGGAAGCGTTGGAGACAGAACGGAACCAGCCCAAAGGCCCCCCGGTTGTTGGGATTTCCTACGCGGCGTTTTCCTTGTCCTTCCAAGTCTGCAGCGCCAGTCGTTCCTGAGGCGATAAGTAGGAGTAGTCATCTGTCTCTCGCGACTTCAGAAGCCGTTCACGCGTGGCAGGACTGGCGGCGTTCCAAAGGGCATCCCGTTCGCGAATCAGGTACTGCAATTCAATCCAGCGAATCTTGGAAAAGCGGGTCCTGGGCCGCTGTTTGGCGTCCTGCCGCATCCTCATCAGCCAGTAAGGCTCGAGTGCGTCATTTTCAGAGTCGGTCATGGAATCATCGTAGGTTCGCGTTGGCGTGGGCCGAGAGCGTCATGCACCCTTTTTGAAACGATCATTGGTTTGCTCAATCGCTAGCGGCCATAAGGTGTGCGCCAAAGCTGGGCGGGGGCGCCGGGTTGCAGGTCTAAGCGGCAACGAGCTCAGGTCGCATCAAAAGGGGATGAGACCTCGTCCGGAGGCAGATCCGGAGGTATCCGATGGAATCTGAGTGCATGGCGGAAGGACCGGCCGGACCATGCGGTGTCAGCCGATACCTCCACAACAACTGGTTCCACCAGAGTCAGGGCCACCGGAGATGCGTCTCTATTGAAGCGGTCGAGAGTGGGTTCCTTTGACCGTTGTCGGCCATGGGTGTCCTGACTCTGCTGGACGTAGCCAGCGGGCCAGGGTCCTGCTGGCGTTAGCGGTGAGTGGGGCGGACCTGCCGACAATGGGCAGTTTTCCCTCGATGGGCAAGCCGGCCACAATCTCCATAGGCCGGTCGATCGGGCCGATGACGGCCGCGCACACATTCTGTAACCACAATGCTGTTGTTGGAGGTCTCCGAAGTGGCCTTAGTTGCCCTTGGGGTCGCGGTAGGCCTGTGACTTGGGGTCGAGTTCAGTTGTTGGGCGTCCGTTTCGCGGCTGGCTGTTGGTCCAGTGCGCCCGTCGCATAGGCAACGATCCTTTGAATTTGGCGTTAAAGAGACAGCTTGACCTTGTTGTTTTGATGTTGCGGGAAATGGTCATGGGTGTCACTGCGCAGGACGGGCGATTTCGACCATGGTGAATTGCTGTGCGTCGTACATGCGCTGGGCTTTGTTGATGAGCTCGGGAGTCATCTTTGGCTTGCGTCCGCCCTTGCGGCCCCTTGGGCTCGGCTGCGGCGAGTCCGGCCTTGCGCGTTCTCGTATCAACGCGGCTTCGTATTCGGCCATCAGAGCGAACGTGCCAAAGACGAGCTTCCCGTGCGCGGTGGTACTACTCAACCCCCCGATCTGCCCGGCGGCGCGGTTAGTCGCCCTTCTTTGTACTGGGTGTAGATGATGCGCTCCTTCGCCGTTCTGTTGTCGCGGACTGCAAAAAGAACAACGAGTGCACTGGCTCCAAATAGGGCAGCGGTAAGCGCGTACGCTCCGACGGATCCACTGAGACCAGCAAATGCGGCCAGAATACTGGCTGTGGCTATTTCTCCTACGTACTCTGCCTGGGCTAGGAATGAGTGCATTGTGGCGCGTACGTCACTGCTGGTTCGTCTGTTGACCCAGATGGTTGTCACTGTTCGGGCAATCGGCCCGGCTACGCCGCTTGCGACGAGCAGGGCAACAACTGCGATGGAAAGGTTCGGCGCCAGGCCGAATAGGCCAAGGCTTATCGCTCCTGCAATGCCAGCAATCACCATGGCCCTGCGGGCTCCGGATTCAGAGCGGATACGATTCTCGATTCCTCGGAGCGCGAAGATGCCCGTAATGAAGCCCATGATGCTGATGGCGGTGAACCACAGGGTTCCTTCTGAACCATCTGGTAGACCGACGTCAACGAGCTTCACCGGGTAAATCCGGGCGAAGGAATCACCAGCTCCGTTGACGAGCAAGGTGACAAAGACAAGCGCGAGGATCGTTCTGTCGCACACGGCTAGAGTCACCCCCCGTTTGAGTATTCTGTATGATCCTCGCCAACGCTGCGTCCGAATGGGAGTGAAGTTTCGTTCTGGAAAGAACAAGGCGAACAATGCGCCGAGGATGAGCATGGCGACACCGACGCCAACAATCACGACGGGACGGTTGATGAGCGTTCCCAAGACGCCGAGAACGACCAGCCCGGTTCCTGATCCGGCGAGTTGCCATCGTGCCTGGCGGCTCAGCACGTGGTCCATTTTTTCTGGTTGGTCGAGTTCGTCAGTAATCCAGGCAATATCTGACCCGCTTGAGAACGTCCACGAGATTCCGTACAACATCTGCGCGAGCATCAGCGGTAGGAAGGAGCTCGATAGTCCTGTGGCGATCATTGCTACACCCATGAGCGCATGCGAAATAACGATGGCCAACTTGCGACTCACGGTGTCGGCGAACGCTCCTGCAGGTAACTCAAAGACAACTGCCGCAAGGCCCTGGGCCGCTGCAATGATGAGTAGTTCTGATGGCGAGAGGCCTGCGTTCGCAACCATGTAGAGGCTGGCGAGCAACCACCAACCGTTGTGCAAAACAGAACGAACGAAGGACCAGCGAAGAAACTTATGAATGAGATTGTCACCGGCGAATCCATCGCCAGGTGCAGCCCTGAATCGGGCACAAAAATGGGAAGGCAAAGCGCTCCTAGGAGAAGTTACTAAAAATGGGCATGGCTCTATCCGTTTTTGCACGGAGAGCGATGGGGGTTTCATTTAGTAACGGCGCATGGACAAAGATTAGTCAGCCTTCAAAGGCACTTGCAACCCCCAAACGCAGGATCGACGCAACGCACGCAATCGCCGCACCGCAGATCCTGACGATTGTTTGAGCCGTAGAAAGCAACCGGGCTCCCATCTACGTCCCACCGCCAGCGTCGACCATGGCGACAGTACGACCGGTCTCATGAATCCTCTTTGCAACACGCACGACATGGCGAGAGTTGCTCGCTCATCCAAGTTCCGCCGACGATGACACTCACAGCGTCACCTGGGCAATCGATCCGACTGCATGGCAGGGCGTCATTTTCCGCCTCAGCACATCCCGCCCTGCCCCTTCCACATTCGCCACAATCTACGAAGTGCTTCACCTTTCAACTCCCGAAATCGCCGAGCTTCGGTAGGTGGCGCCCGGTTTCTGCGGCGCGGGTACCTGTATGGCCGTGACACCGGGAGACCGACGACCAATTCAGGCTGCGACGCGGCGTGTTTCCGAGCGTTACCTGGATATGGGAATGACACCCTCTCGGCGGGAGAGGCTGTCTCTGAGCGAGCCTCTTTCCTCGAGTACATCCAGGAGGGCGTTCGCATAGGCTTTGAGCCGTTTGTCCAGGTCACGGTTGGCCGCGGTGAGCCGGGCATTCCGCTGCCTTTCGTCGGTTAGGGCCATTCGCAGACTATCGACCTCGGGTTTTGTCCGATTCAGCTCCCGCGCCCGCTCCTGGAACCTTGCGTTGATGTTGGGGTTGTCGTGGGTGAGCCGGTGGCGCTTCACGCCGGCGAGTTCGACGAGACGGAGGCCTGTGAGGGGGCCGGGCACGCGGCCGTCCAGGAGGTCGTCCATGGCGCGTTCGAGGGCTTGGCGGGTCTGTTCCTGTTCCGGGTTCGTCATGGTGTGCCCTTCTGATGGGTTTCGATGATGCTTTGGATGGACTCTCTTATTGCGGTCGTGCGCTGGTGACGGATCGACGGGGCCAACGAGTCGTCCGGAAGGCGATCAAGCCTGGTGCGGAGTTCTTCGATGTCGGGGCCGGTGCGGGCGATGTTGGCGCAGCCGGGTTGGCATCCGCTCAGGTCGGGGCTGTCGTCCGTGGCCGTGATGCAGCGTGCTTTGGTGCGGTCGAAGACGCAGTGCAGGCCGCGTCCGGGGTAGACCTGGAGCAGGGGATCTTGGAGCAGTTTTCGGGCCTGGCGGCCAGTGAGGAGGATCTTCCCGGCGAATTTCTCGCTGGTTCCCCGGACTCGTTGTTCCAGTTCGCCGGCGGCCGGTCCACTGATGTGTCCTCCGGCGTCGAGGTACGCTTCGAGGTCTGTGGCTTGGTCGATCCGTTCGAGCCATTGTTCGAAGGCGAGGTCGTCCGGGAAGCCCGAGGCGTAGTTTCCGGCGTAGCCCTGGGTGACGTGGACGTTGATGTGGCCGTATTGGATGGCGGCGGCGACCAGGCCGCGGGGTCGGCGCACGATGTGCCAGGCAAGGGTTCGGCGGAAGCGGCTGGGGGTGATGCGCCCGTCGGGGTCGTTCGGGATGGTGTCGGGACGGCTGTTCTGGCGGCAGAAGGCGTTGACCCATTCCGCGAACGAGGCGATGTCTTCTGCGACTCGCGTGGCTGTCCGGGCCTGGCCTGGCCGTTGCCTTAGCGGGCGGGTTCTCGGGTGGTTTGCTTTGGGCCGGATGCTCTTGGGGAAGAGGAAGCGTCCGCCACCGAGTTTCTCGGCGACATTGACGGCTTGGGCGACGAGGGCGTCGACGACCCATGGGTTCTCACGCGGTGCGCCTTCTTCTGCCTTTCCGCCGTGGGAGCCGGTTGCTCCCTTCCACCGCGTGCCGGTGAATGTCCACAGGTCCCGCTCTGGATCGTGGTGGAGGCATCCCGTTGTGAGGGTTAAGACCTCTCCCGGCCGCATGCCCGAGAGGTAGGCGATTACGATGTAGCAGGCGGCAAGGAGCAGGCGGGCGTAGCCGAGCGCGTCGTCGTACTTCATGGGCCCGGGATGCCACGGGATTCCGTCGACGGTCACGGCATAGCCGGGGGTCAGGTAGGCGTAGTCGTCCATTCGCAGACCCGAGGCTTCGATCATCGACCGGTCGTACTTGGCGTGGGTCGCTCCCAGCGTGCCGGTCAACCGTGCGAGGTGCGCCCATCTGACCTCGCGTGAACCGTCCGCCAGTACGCGGCCGGGAAGCCCAAGTCCTGCCGCGCGAAACTGCGCCAGGACTTGCGTCAGCTTCTGCTGTCGGTCCGCCTCATACAGCCTTCGGCCTGCCTGCCGGTATTGGCGTCCTCCCATGGTGGTCCTGCGGTATTCGTCGAAGTTGGGGAGGATGTCCGCCGAGATCTCTTCGACGAACCGGATCGCCCATGTCAGCAGGGGGACGAGCGTTGCATCGCCGATCCGGGGTGTGCGGTTGTTGGGCTGGAAGTCGGATCGGGCGCCCAGCAGCTCCCTGGCGGGCGCATCATCCCAAGGCGGAGCGTCCGGCATTGCCAGGCGCGGCGGGACCACGTCCCGATAGGCCCACAGCCGCCGCATTTCCGCGACAGAGTGCTGTCTGGAACCGTAGGAGACTCCGGAGTCGCCCAGGTGTGCCAGGTACTCATCCAGGCGCACCGCGTCCAAATCCGCGAAGGATTCCAGACCGCGTCCGAGGGCCCAGATGATGAGCCGCTCGATAGGGCCCTTCACGAACGACACCGATCGCAGGGAGCAGCGGACTCCGGCGCGGGCGGATGGCAGGGTGCGCGGATGGTCCTCGTTGATCAGCTGCCACAGGTACCCTTTGACCGCGTCCCGCCACGGCGGCGGAAGTCGTTTGAAGTTGATGCTTGTGGAGTCGCTGTGGTCCTCGAAGATCCCGGGCGTGAGGTCCCAACGGTCATCGCCGAACCGTGAGAGCCTCTCCGGTGCGATCTCCGGCCGGACCGGTCGGCCGAGCAGGACCGGGGTGCCGGGCATCGGTGCTGACCGGGCAGTGTCGATGGTGTTGATGCTCATGGGATCTCCAACTCATTTTCAAGGAGGGCTCGGACCAGGCGGGCATCTTCGGCGGAGGCTCGCTCGGCCTCCGCCGGGACATCTGCGCGCTGGAGATGAAGGACGTCTTCGAGCCGAGCGGCCGCCGCGGCGAAACGCCGGTCCCACTCGGCCGGGGTCATCTCGGTGTTTCGTCGTCTGAGCTCGGTGAGCATAAGGGCCTGGACCGGTACGTGCCTGGGCTCGGAACGCGAGCACGGGCACGTGAGGCAAAGCAGAAACGATGCCGTGCACGGCCGCCCCTGCTCGCTGTAGGGGCTGTGCTCGTTGTCCACGCAGGCGGATCCGACCGTGTCCAGTTTCCCGGCGAGCACTTTCCCAAGGATCTCCTCGGTGACTCCAAACCTGTCCGCTACCCTTGTCGGGTTCTCACGGGCAGCGTGGCAGTCTTCCTCGCTGAGGGTGAGGCCCAGGTTCTCGGCGCGGATCCTCTCCACCTCGCCTTTGAGCGCCCCTGCTACGACATTCTGGTACGTACTGAGCGACGTCCTGTCGCGAACGAGGTAGACAGAGGCAAGCGTGGCGCTGGCCTGGGCCACCGGGCGCTGGTGAAGTTCGAGGAAGGTCCGCCGGAGCCGACGGGAATCCACCCGCTGGGGCATGCCCTCCCCGTCTGAAAAGCCCTCCAGCGGTCCGAACAGGCCCACAGCCGGCGTGCGGTAGCCCAGATTCCTGGGGGTTCCCAACCGATAACTGAACGAGTGGTAGACGATTAGATCGGGATAGTCGAGATACCGTCTGGCCTCGCGGCCGAGCTCGAGGGCAATCTCGTAAACGCCGTGGGCAGAGCCGTAATCGTCTCTGTCCACCATCGGCCTCCGCTCGGCAGAAAGGGTCAGGTCCATCTCGGACCGAAGAGGTCCGCGCCGCGGTTTGCTGCCACGTGTAACCAGGGCAGGTAGCTCCCCGGGGGCGGTCGCCGCAGAATGCTCGGCACTCATTCCCAGCACCGTCGATGCATTCAGGCCCGTCAGGCACATAATCAGGATGGCCATGGCCTCCGCTTCGTTCCTCAGAGGGTGCAGCTCGGAGACCAGGTCCGAGCAAGACACGTACCGCACCTTGCCGCTCGCGCGTCGTGGGACACCCCCATGAACTGCGACATACGCCAGCCTCGCTGCCCTCGTTCCCTCCCGGAAACAGGCCTCGCCCGGCCGCGGGTCCCCGGACAAGTATCGGTCCGCCTCGGCCCGGGCAACACGGATACGCGTCACCGCCGCTCGGACAATGCGCCTGGCCGCCCGGCGGATCTGGCGGAACTCAGCCTCGGTATAAGCCTCGATGGCGGCACGGGGGCGCACCGCCACGACCGGGGTGTAGAGGGCATCGCGGAACTCGTTCGGGACCCCTTCGACGCCACGAAGCACCACCCTGAGGGCATGCACGACGCCGAGCCCTTCCCTTGTCCCCAGCAGCCGCAGCTCGAGGACATAGCCGGCCCGCAGCTCGCCCACGCATGAGGCCTGTCTTGGTCTGGCCCGGATGAGGTTCGCAAAGGAACGCAGCTTTTCGAAGAGCCCCTCGGCGGACGGAATCGTCCGTCTCGTCCCTGCAGGACCCGTCGCTCGCGCGAAACCGGCGGCGAGTTCCCCAGTTAGAACCGGAGAGAGCCCAAGCCTGCCGAAATGGAAGTCACGAGGACTCCGACCCCGCTCCGGATAGACCCGAACCACCGGAGCGTCGCCGTCGAGGAAGAGCGTCTGCGGGGGTGAGTAGCCAGATGGCGGCAGGGACGCCGCCCGCCCCGTCACGTCCCGTCCGCCGGGTCTAAAAGACGAACTCGGGGATCAGAGCGTAGGAATGCAAGGACCCCGTCCCGGCTGAGGTCATCGCCGCTGTGTGCCAGGAGGAACTCCACATCCAACCCGATGAAGGGCTCAAGATAGATGTTCCTCGTCGTATTCACATCTGAATGGCCGAGCATCGTCTGAACCAGCGACCACGTGTCGCCGAATTGCTCCCGGAAGTCCTCCAGCCGGTCCGATCCCGTCCCTGCCCGCCGACGCTCCCAGACCAGCCGTCCGACGGCGTACCACCTCAGCGCGAAGCTGTGCCGGAGCATGTGGGGATGGCATTCGAGCCGGCCGATTCCGGCCTTGCGTACACGCTTGTTGGCCAAGGCGAACGACTTGTACCAAGCGCCCTTCGCCCGCGGCGAGCCATCCTCGTTAAGCCACAGTGCCAGAGGTTCAAGACCGTCCGGCCCTTCGACGAACAGCATACTCCGGTCCGCGGGGGACAGGTTGTTCAGATTCGCGTGCACGATACTTCCGCGCGGTTCCGCAACCCGCACCAGGCCACGGTCGGTTATCCGTTGGACAATCCGTCGGCCGGCCCAGCTTTGGTACAGCCCGCTCTCGAGGCCGCGGCGAATCGCGGCAGCCCGGTCCGTCTGGACATAGTTCCACATGCCATCGAGCGCCTCGCGGCCCATCCAGTACCGTCGGCCCCGGCCACCCTTGGCGCAGCTGCCCGCCAGACGCGCGGTAGCGTAGGCTTTCGCGGCACCATCGGCCGGGAGCTCGAAGAGGCATATCGAGGAGAGCTCTTGCAAGCGCAACCCGGTCCCGTACAGGCCGTCAACGAACGCCGCATCCCGAGTCTGGGACCGCGGCCTCCAGCGCGTCTTCTCCGCCCCGCTCGGCTCCCTTCCGTGGATCCCGACGTCGCGCCACAGGCGGAACGCTCCCGGAGAGAGCCATTTAACGTCCGCTGCACGGATCGCTGAGGCTCTGGCGCGGGGGTCCCGCACCGCAGCCCGGTTCCTGGCCCACGCCTGCTTCCGAGCCGTAGGAAGGAGCCGGCTGGCGCCCAGTCGTTCTGCGGCCCAGTCGTGGAAGGCAAGGATTGCTGCAAGGTCCCCTTGCCACGTCGCACCAGAAACACGACGCGGATTATCCAAAGCCGAGGTCCTCCAGAAGCGATAGTCGAAAAGATCGCTCTCGGATGCCCCTACCCACTCCTTGCCCCGCAGCTGGAGGAAGTTGAACCAGGTCCGAAGGGAATACGCGTACTTTCGGTTCGTCCCCGCCGCCAGATTCCGCATCCGTCCGCTGGCAAAGAACCTGTTGCCCGCGTCATGCGGCACGCCCTCTCGATTCAGGAAGAATGGGCGACCTGCATCGAGGCGCACACCCTGCCGGCCAACACGGGCCAGGAGACCGTCATCCCGTGCTGCGCCGGAATCCTGTGCGAAGTGCAGCCACCACGTCCCACCACCAGATTCGACCATGGCCCCGACAGTACGACCGATCCCATGAATCCTCTTTGCAACACGCACGACATGGCGAGAGTTCACACGATGTCCACGGCCGATCTTCGTTTCAACTTGAGCCAGGCTCTTTTACCCGACTCGTACGGTTGTTCTGGGCCCTTAATCATCAGGCCTTCCAGTCCTGCCGCGGGTAGATCCTCAAGCCATTGTTCTGCCGTCTTTCGGTCCATCGTCATGGGGGAGAGGGACAGGGGAGGGGACCATGCTGTAGCCAGCTCCTCGAGCAGCGCCCGGCGGTCCCGGAGTGGCAGGTCTCTGATGTCACGGCCTGCGACGCATAGGACGTCGAAGCCGGCAAAACTGGCCGGCAGCTCCCTGACACGGGGTCGAACCGTGATATCACTGACCTGTAAAGAAATAAACTTATCCGTCATAGGAAAGCGACGACATGTTATGTTCGCGCCGGAATTGGAGGCGTCAATGTCTTGGCTCTTCTGGTTGAGTTGTCGTCGTTCCCGCGGGGCGAGTGACAAATCCTGGTCATGGCGATAGTTGATTAGGCCTATGCCTGCCAGCCCCGGGACGCGCTGTGCCGTAGTTATCGAGGATGATCCCGATGTCCGGGGCCTGCTCGTTTTGATGCTGAAGCAGCTGGACTTCGACGTGGTCGAGGCGACGAACGGGCTCGACGGCATCCAGGCCGTCCGGGAGAGTCATGCAGCGCTTGTCACCTTGGACCTCGGCCTGCCCGACATCGATGGTCTGGAGGTCTGCCGCCGGCTGCGTGAGTTCTCCGACGCGTACATCATGATGCTCACGGCGCGGGTGGATGAAATAACCAGGCTGACGGGCCTGGACACTGGCGCCGACGACTATGTCAACAAGCCGTTTAGTCTCAAAGAAATCCAGGCCCGGATCAGGGCAATGCTCCGCAGGTCACGCGCCACGCCTACTGTGGCCAGCGACGAGCTGTTCCGCGCAGCCGAGGTCCAGCAGAGCCTCCTCCCGAAGGAGGCGGTGATGTTGGACGACTACGACGTCGCTGGCAGCTTCCGGCCGTCGCGCAGTGTCGGCGGGGATTTCTACGACTGGTATCAGACCCCGGAAGGCCTGCAGATAACGTTTGCTGATGCCATGGGTAAAGGTATGGGTGCGGCCCTGATTGCGGCAACGGTACGCGTAGTTATGCGCTCGGTGGCCGGCAGGGCCGGGATTGACAGCGCCTTCCGGGCCGCAAGCGCCAGCATCGCCGCGGACCTTGAGCAGTCCGGTTCCTTCGTCACCCTCTTCCATGCACGCCTCACTGCGGCCACGGGGAGGGTCAGCTACATCGACGCCGGGCACGGGCTCGCGCTGCACCTCGCCACGGGCGGCAGCGTCCATCGGCTCCCTGCGGCAGGACCGCCGGTGGGGGTGTGGGACGGACAGCAGTGGCCGGCGGCGGAGGTGGATCTGGCCCCGGGCGACAGCCTGGTGGTGGTCAGCGACGGCGTCCTGGACTCGTTCGAAACGCTCGAGGACTTTATGAAGCACGTGGAGATCGCGGTCCGAGCCCAGCCGACCGCGGACCTTGCCTGCCAGGCGGTGCTCGACCTTGCTCCGGCAGACAGCGCCGGTGACGATGTCACGGCGCTGATCGTGCGACGCCTGGGCACCGATGCAAGGCAACCCGCCGGAGGATAACAGGAGACACACCGGAAGCCCCAGTACAGCGAGACAGGACGTCCTCCACCGAGGCCTTGGCAGCGCTTCCGGTGATGGCCCTGATTATTGGAGTGGCGCGCCTTGCTGCCGGCTTATCGGAGCCGGTGGTTACGCTGGTGAACGTAGTGTGGATGGCTTTCGATCTTGTCATCATGAGCGTCCTGTTCAGGGCTGTCAGGTACAAGGGTTAGCCCGGAGAAGAGGAACGGTGATGCAGTTTAGTTATGAGGTGAAGGACTCCTACACGGAGGTGAAAGGCTCCGGCCGCCTGAACCTGGTGGCCGCGTCCAAGCTGCGCGAAGTGGTGGCCGAGGTGGTGGCCGCCGGTTCCAGTAGGGTGGCGGTCAACCTAGAGGAGACGGTGTTCATGGATTCCTCCGGCCTTGGCGCCCTGATCGGTTGCCTGAAGGCTGCACGGCAGGCTGGCGGCGACCTCCGCATCTCAGGCGTGCAGCCCCAGGTGAAGATGGTCCTTGAACTGACCAACATGGACCGGGCGCTCACGCCCTACCCCACAGCTGAGGCGGCGTTCAGCGATGACTGAGGTACTGGCCCGCCGGAGATTCCGGGGTGAGTCGATCCCGGAATCAATTGAGGCCGTCCACACTGAACTGGATTCGCTGTGGGAGGACGCCGATTTCGTCCCCGAGATGGACCGCATGACCTTCACCACCGCAGTGATCGAGGTAGCCTCCAACATCATCCAGCACGCCGAACCCGTTGGCCAGATTCCCGTCGAGCTGGGCGTAGACATCAGTGTGTGGCCCACCCGGCTGGTGGCCAAGGTGAGCGCCTTCAACGCCAAGGAGCCCTTCGCTTCCCCACCCGAGACAGGACTGCCGGACGACGACTCCGAGGCCGGCCGGGGCCTCGCCCTGATCGAAGCGCTGGTCACGACCGTTACGTTTGAACGCCAGGCGGCAACGAACATCTGGATTCTGACCCGAAAATCCAGGACGGTGGCCTAAGAGGGTTCGCCTTTGTCAGTGACCCCGTAACCATGGTGCCGGACGACAAGCCAGCCCACTTGCGGCCCTGCAAGCGGGTGCCTGCGACAAACGAGCCGAACTGTTCGGGACCGCCCGTAACAGGGCCAAGCTCCCTGTGCCGCAAAGTCAATGCGTGCGTGGAACCTCGGCGATAAGCATTTCTGCGTGCGTGGCCAGCGCCGAGAGTACGGTCTCCGGGTCTGGAAAGGACCCGGAGCGGAGCTGAAATTCGAGATAGCGACAGTAGTGCTCCAAATGACGCGCGCCAATCATTGATGAGGTGGTTCTCAGACTCTGTACGGCATCCATCACCGCATCCATATCGCCTGTGGACAGTAAATAGGCGGTTCTTTTCCTCCGGAACGGCAGAAGGCCGAGATAGGTCTCGAGGAAGCTTTGGGCGGTTTCCTGGCCTGCCTGCTCAGCAAGTCTCAGAAGCACGCGGGAGTCCAGAACAGGTCGTGCACTATCTGTCATTCTCGCCTCCTGAACTCGCTGCGGCGCCACCGTGGCAATGTCGGGTGGAGTTCTATTCGCGACAGGCTGAGATCCTGCATCGGCCGGCCCCTGGCGCTCGTTTCCTCGTTTCATGTGGGTTTCCATTGTCATTTCAGAAGCCGCTTGGGTGGAGTATTGCCGCACGCTGCTGTACTGCGCAGAACCAATATTGGCAGCAGACCATCATGAAACCAGGTCATTTAAACTCAAGATTTGATCAATGCCGCGCCGAATGTCAGCGGCCATCAAGAATTGCCCACGAGCGGCCAGGCGGTTGCCCATGGGTGGCGAGTTGGCCGTCTATGGGCACTTTCACATGACCGCCGACAGCCGAACACAATTCCGTTATGGGTCTGCCGGCACATCCGCAAGGGATTGACACGAGACAGAATCCAAGGAGCAGGAGCCAGCGGCAGGTGAGCGTGTCACCGACCGAATTTGCCTCGCTCCTCCGCAACGAAATCTGCGGACCGTCTTCCTTGAGGTCCAAGTCGCTGGCCCTGCTGATCCACGGCTTCAGAGACCTACGATGATTCCATGACCGACTCTGGAAACTGGAGATCTTGCTCCCTGGAGCCAGCCGCTCGGATAGCCAAACCTGCGAGTCCAACAGATTCTGTTATGCGCCTTTATAGATTGTTAGTCGTGCCCACGTTGCGCCCTAACGTGCCCGGGCCCTCACGTGCCCGCTTGGGATCTCTTGACCAATGGCTACGCCCCCTCACCGTTGAGAGCGGAAGTTTTTGCGCAAGATCTGTACAGGATTTGCCGAGGATTTCGCTCAAGTCCGTCCGCCGGCTCCGCTCCTTGCCATCATTGTCTGGGACCCTTTCCGGCCCTTCGTGACTGAGACCACGAAAATTCAAATGACGCTGGGAGCGCTGTGCATAAGAATCGATTAATCAGGCTGGTTGTGACCGGCCTTGCTATGTCGCTGGCCGTGTTGTTCGGGATCAGCGTGCCCGCCGAGGCTGCCGGTCGGGCCGGCATCACGCTCAGCGCTTCCAGTGGTCCGGCGGGTGCATCGGTCACGGTGACCGGTTCCGGCTTTGCCAAGCAGGCTGCGGGAACGGTGACAGCCGGATCTTCAGCCGTTCCCTTCGCCACGGATGCCGCTGGCTCCTTCACCGCTGACATCACCATCCCGTCGACGTCGTCCGCGACGGTCACCGTGACTGCCATGGTCGGAAAGCGCTCAGCGTCCGCGGATTATGCCGTGACCTACAGCCCGGCTTCACTCAGGGCCGGCCAGGACGCTGCGGCCACGAGTGCTTCCCCCATGACCATGGCAGCCAAGACCGGGACGACAACCACGACTACGCTGCCGCCAAAGAGCACGGACACCCTCCGCTTCGGCGTCTCCACCCCGGGCGGCCCTCTGGCCTCTAGTGAGCTCGATGCGGTGGCCACGATGGTCAACGAAAGCCCGTCAATCGTGATGTCGTACAAGGACTTCAGTCAGGCCGCTCCGATCGCTGACTTGAACGCTGTCGATGCGCGCGGCGCGATGAGCCTGATCACCTGGGAGCCGTGGCTGTGGAGCGGTAACGGTGCCAACCAGCCTGCCTACGCCCTGGACCGGATTACCGCAGGAGACTTCGACACCTACATCCGGCAGTGGGGCACCGCGCTGGCCTCTTGGGGCAAGCCCGTGATGCTCCGGTTCGCCCATGAGATGAACGGCAACTGGTACCCCTGGGCCGAGGCTGCCAACGGAAACGGCGCCGGCGATTACGTAGCTGCCTGGCGGCACGTCCACGACGTCGTGGCCTCCACCGGCGCGACGAACGTGCAGTGGGTCTGGGCTCCCAATGTTCCGTACTGGGGTTCCACGCCCCTGACCGGACTCTACCCGGGCGCCGGTTACGTCGATGTCGTCGCCCTGGACGGCTACAACTGGGGCACCTCGCAATCGTGGAGTTCCTGGACCTCACCCTCGGCGCTCTTCGGAGAAGGGCTGGCTGCACTCCGCAGCCTGGCACCGGGCAAGCAGATCATCATCTCCGAGACAGCCTCAGCGGAGGCCGGAGGGTCAAAGGCCACCTGGAACACCGACCTTGTCTCCTACCTGGCCGCGCAATCCGACGTCACCGGGTTTGTCTGGTTCCACCACAACAAGGAAGTCGACTGGCGGATCAACAGCTCCACCAGCTCAACCAAGGCCCTCAAAGCAGCCCTGTCGGCCAGGAACTCCTAACCTGACGCAATCCGCCGTCTCGCACCCGCTCAGGTTCAGCGTCTGAGCGGGTGCGGCACGACGAACCGAAGACGAGGCTCCAATGCGACGCTTCTTTGACCATCAGCTGCTGGTCCGGGTCCTCACGACCCTGACCATCATCCTGGGCGTGAACTACATGGTCTGGCGGTGGCTGTTCTCGGTGAACTGGTCCAATGCCTGGATCAGCGTGCCGCTTGTGCTGGTCGAGACGTACAGCCTCATCGATTGCTTCCTCTTTGGCGTCACGATGTGGCGGCTGCGGGAACGCCCCGCGCCCCCGGCACCGCCGGAGGGGCTCAGCGTGGACGTGTTCATCACCACCTACAACGAACCCATCGACCTGGTCATGACCACGGCGCTGGCTGCCTCCCGCATCCGGTATCCGCATAACACCTGGATCCTTGATGACGGCGGCCGTCCCGCCGTGCAGCAGGCCGCCGAGAAAGCCGGTATCGGGTACATCACCCGCTCTTCGGAGTGGGAAAACCGGCCCCGGCACGCCAAGGCAGGGAATCTGAATAACGCCCTGGCCGCGACCCACGGTCAGTTCCTGCTCATCCTGGACGCGGACCAGATCCCGGAACCGGAAATCCTGGACCGTTTGCTGGGCCACTTCAACAACGAAAAAGTCGCACTCGTCCAGACTCCGCAATGGTTCTACAACGTCAACGACACTGACATCCTCGGCAGCCAGGCCCCGCTGTTCTACGGCCCCATCCAGCAAGGCAAGGACGGCTGGAACGCGGCCTTCTTCTGCGGCTCCAATGCCCTCATCCGGCGCGAAGCGCTCATGCAGGTCGGGATCACCTGGTACGTCCACGGTGTCAGGACAACGGTGGGGCAGACCCTGAAAGGCGGGGACAGGATCATCGCCAGGGCCCGTGCCGAACATGCCGCAACAGGGCAGCATGTGACCCGGGCGCTGGAGGACGTCCGCCTTGCCGTGCGCACGGCCCGGAAGGAACTGCGGGAAGACCGGCCGGTGGGGGCCGTCACCTACAACTTCCAGCGAAAAGTCGACGCGGCAGCACAAACCATCGTGACCGCTGACCTCAAATCCATCCACGCCGACCTGGACGAAATCCAGCAGCTCACCGGCCTGACGTCCCCAACAGAAGCGCTGATCACCCGTGACGTCGTTGAACGGCTGGCCCGGCGCGACTGGTCACCCATGGCCGCCATCGGCCCAGTGCGCAGGATGATACGCGCCCTGGACGTGGACCGCGCCGATGAAGCCATCCCGGTCATGCCGATGGCCACCAACTCCGTCACGGAGGACATGGCCACCTGCATGCGCCTGCACAGCCACGGCTGGGAGAGCGTCTACCACCACGAAATCCTTGCCAAGGGCCTCGCCCCGGAGGACCTGAAGACCATGATCACCCAGCGGCTTCGCTGGGCACAGGGCACCATGCAGGTCTTCCTGCGCGAGAACCCGCTCCTGCAAAAAGGACTCAGCGCCGGACAGCGGCTGATGTACTTCTCCACCATGTGGAGCTACCTCTCCGGCTTCGCCGCCGTCGTCTACCTCGTCGCCCCGATCCTGTTCCTGTGCTTCGGAGTCCTGCCCGTGGCCGCGTTCAGTCTCGACTTCTTCGCCCGCCTCATCCCGTTCCTCGTCGTGAACCAGCTCCTGTTCTTTGTCGCCGCCCGGGGCCGGAAAACCTGGCGCGGACAGCAGTACAGCCTCGCGCTCTTCCCCGTATGGATCAAAGCCTGCACGACGGCGGCCGCCAACGTCCTGTTCGGCCGGAGCCTCGGCTTCGCGGTCACCCCGAAAACCAGGCAGGACGGCGGCCCACCCTGGTTCCTGATCCGACCCCAGTTAATTGCCATCGCAGCCCTGATCGTGGCCGCAGTGACCGGCCTCGTGCGCATGCTTATCGGCGTAGGCGCCCCCGCCGGCACCCTGGTCAACGTGGCATGGGTTGCCTATGACCTGGTCATCCTCAGCGTGATCATCCGGGCCGCCCTCTACAAAGGCTTCACCCCTACGGACGATAGAGACGAAAACAATGAAATTTGATGTTGAACTGTCCGGCGAAGACAGCGCCGTGATCCGCGCCAACGGGCGCCTGAACCTGATGTCCGCCCCTGACCTGAAGCACCTGGTGACCGGCATCGTGCAGGGTGACGGCCGCCCTAACGTGGTCGTTGACCTGGCAGAGATCGACTTTGTGGACTCCACCGGCCTCGGAGCGCTGGTCTTCGGCCTGAAGACCGCCCGGGCCGCCGGCGGAGACCTGCGCATCGCCCGTCCCGGCAAGCAGATCAAGATGGTGCTGCAGCTGACCAGCCTTGACCGGATCCTGGAACCGCACGACACCGTCGAGGAGTGCTTCGAATGAGGCACAGTCGTCTCCAGGTTCATGAACTCCACGCGTGCGCCGACCCCGAATGCCTTGGCAAGGTCCATGATCTCCTTGCCCGGATGTGGGAGACCTCCCCGGAAGTCTCGGAGCTGGACCGCGCCATGTTCGAAACCGCCGTTATCGAAATCGCTGCCAACATCGTCGAGCATGGCTCCCAAGAGGGCAGCATCCTCTGCAACCTCATCCTCGAGGTCTACCCCGACCGCCTGGACGCCCGCTTCAAGGACGACGGCCGAATCGCCCAAGTCGACCTCGACGCCGCTGCGATGCCCGACGACTTCGCCGAAAGCGGCCGCGGCCTGGCCATGGCCAAGGCAGCCGTCGACGTCCTGACCTACCACCGCCACAACAACGACAACTACTGGACACTCAGCCGCACACGAACAGCCTCCTGACCTACTAGCGGATTTTCACGTCGAAGTCGTTCTTGTCCCGGCCTAGCAGCTCCGCTGCCGGGAGCTGCATACGCGCGAGCCCCAGTCTGTTGTTCCGCGCCTCCGGAACTCTATGCCCGCACTCTCGCGGCAGCGGCAGCCCGGCCCTCATGGCCCAAACAGCAGCCACAGGTCGACCGCTGCCCGGGCGGCCGCGATCAGCAGGGCAGCAGCGGCGATCCAGACGCCGGCGATCTGCCAACTGTTCGCGCGCGGCCGCGGTTGTTCGTCCATGGCTCTCCTGCCTTCCGTTCCATGTGGGAGAACCATCGTAGGGGGCCAAGTCTGACAGCGGGGGAGGCTCTGGGGGCTCCGGATTCGGCCGTGCACAGGAATCCCCACAGAGGCCGGGCATGTGGCAGCTGCTCCCTGTGGAGTAACGGGCTGCGACCGTCCACACAAAATTCATGGCGTGCCGCAGCACCCGGGCGTGCCGCAGCACCCGGGCGTGCCGCCCCCGAGGAACAGTGGCGGCGGGTTATGCACAGTGTGGACAGCTTTGAGCTAATCCACGGGGGCTCCACCTGCCCACAATGGGCATAACCCCTAGAGTGTCTGGGCGGTGGTCGCGGGGCAGTCCTTGAAAGGGTTACCTGCCCGCCGGGTCCGGGGTATCCCCTGGTTGCCCTTCGGCGCCTAACTTCCTGAGCGTGGCCGCAAGACCCCGCACGGTGGCGACATCGCCCTCCCAGGATTTCCCGTCACGTCCACAGGCGTGAAAGCTGGTCACGCCTGCCGCTTCTGCCGCCTGGGAGAGTTCGGCCCAAGCATCCTGCAGCTCCGCAAGCTGCTCCGGAGTCAGCGGCTCGCTGACCTCCGGCACTTGGTTCGCCGGAAGGGCAGCAGGAAGGATCCTGCCAGCCCTGTCCCTGCTCTTCGTGAAGAAACTTCCTAGACCATTCCAGTCCCCCTTCTGGTGCCCCGGCCATGATTGGCGACGTGACAGGCCGTTCTTCCACGGTATCAAGGCATTTGGTCTCCGCTGCGCTCCAACCAGTGATCGGGCGTCCGCTGGCGCGGCCGGCTGTGGGGTCCAGGGCGTGCCGTCGCAGAGCTCCGGACCCCCTGGCCCTGTTATGTCTACCGTTTTTTGGCTGCTGTCTTGGGCGGGGCCGGAATGGCGCTCCGCCGCTGGTGAGTGGCCGCTGTGGCCCGCCTGTGGACGGCGGACCGCCCGACTTCCAAGCTGCCACCAATCCCGGAACCTCGGACGCGCGCCGATTCGTTGGAGGTGGGGTGCTGTCACAGGAAATTCGTTTCCGTAATTGGCCCGGTCGCCAGCCTGTTTTTGGATCAAGAAACGCTCAATATTGGCACAGGGTGCTTCATCCGTGGACGGCCGGAGTGTCCGGTGTTCGGATCGAGAGTGTGTCGAACCAAGTACCTCACTGGACAGCCGGACCGGCCCTGTCTGAGTGGGTTTGCCTGACAGCAGACAGTACTGCCTCAGGCTCCATCCTGCGTTGGGTCCAGGTCATCAGCCTGGACCGGAAGTCCAAGGCAGGATGCTGTACGCTGCCGGAAAAATCTTGGAATGACGGGTATTTCCAGCCTCCTTCGACCTGACCCAACCCACGCGGAGTAGTGGGGCTGCCCCCTTCAATCGATTCACTCACGCTTTATCCCTCGCTCCATCCTCGCCCCCTCCGAGGTCTGTGGAGCAAGGGGGCGGGAGGCTCCCGGGTCACCATTTCGCCCGGTTAGAGGTCTTGCTACGCGAGTACTCGGTACCTTGAGCCAAGTATTTCCGACCCCTCGGTCTGTGAAAAAGACGAGTACCCGGATTCGTTGCCCATGGTTGGTTCCGGGCTGAAACATGAGGGCATCGCTTTATCCGCCGGTCAGCGGCGGGGTCCTGGGGGTTGCGATTCGGCTCCCTTGTGCTGTGCATTCAACAACTAAGGAGTCTCATCATGCGCAACCTTTCCAAGAAGAGCCGTCTGGCAGCTGCTGGGGCAGCCGTGGCACTGGTAGCGGTCGGCGGCGGGGCGGCATACGCCTACTGGACCACCACTGGTTCCGGCAGCGGCAACGCAGCCAACTCGGCAGGCGGCGGCACCGTCACCCTTCACGCAACCTTCGCCGCGGGCCTGGCACCGGGCAATTTCACGAGCGTCGCCTACACGGCGGACAACGCCAGCAACACCGGCACCGTGGTCGGCGCCCTGACCGCGACCGTGACCACCAACGTCGCAGGCTGCGATCCGGCGTGGTTCGACGTCACCGCGGTTACCAGCAACTCGCCCGTGGCCGCCAACTCAGCCGGCACCTCTGTGGGCAGCGGCACGCTGACGTTCAACAACAGCACGGCCAACCAGGACGCCTGCAAGAGCGCCGTGGTGACCGTCAACGTCACCAGCGAATAGGCCATCCTCCGCCGGGGGCCCGCACACTGCGGGCCCCCGGCTTCCGGCGTTTCCCCCTGTCCGGCCTGAAAGGAGGCTCCAGATGAACGACCAACCAGAAACCATGACGCCGTTCCGCCGAGCGGGCGTCTCCGCTCGCGTGCTGTTGCTGTCGTTGGTGGTTGTCCTTGCCTCCGTAGCTGGGCTCGCCGCCGCCAGCCAGCAAGGCAACGCCGCCAAAGCCGCGGCGGGGATCACCGTTACGCTGTCCCCGTCCAGCCGCAGCGTGGACCAGGGGCAGTCCGTCACGTACACCGTGGCCGCCACCTCCACAGGTGGCTTCGCCGGCACCGTCACGTTCGCCGTTGCGGGCTTGCCGGCCGGAGCTGCAGGTGCGTGGTCGCCGTCGTGGGTTGTACTGACCTCGGGGGGTACCGCACTGACGACGCTTACCGTCTCAACGGCAACCACGACACCGGCAAACAAGACAGACTTCACGGTGACAGGCGCCAGCGGGACAACGAAGTCCAACGCGGCGCCGGGCCAACTGCAGGTTCAGGAGGTGAAGCGGCAGTTCGCGATCTCCGGATCGGTCTACGGACTGCTGGCACCGGGCATTGCCAGGCCGCTGGACCTTCAGATCTCCAACCCGAGCGGCAAGACCATCACCGTCAGCAACCTCACCGTCGCGTTGACCCAGGTGGTCCGCACACCGGCTGCCGTGGCGGCGAACCTCCCATGTACGGCTTCGGACTACAGCATCAGCCAGTTCTCGGGGACGTACCCCCTCACCGTACCTGCAGGCAATACCTCGCTCTCAGCCTTGGGCATCGCGCAGGCCAAGTGGCCCCAGATCAGGATGCTGGACACGCCGCTCCTCCAGGACGGCTGCAAGGGAGCCACCCTTCAACTTACTTACTCCGGGACAGGGCAGGGGAACTGACATGAGCAAACGAGCCCGCATCCGCGGCACGCGTACCCCCGTCGCAGGGCTGCTGGCACGCACGGCCGCAGCCACTGCCGCCCTTTGTATCCTGGGCGGAGTCGGCACCGCTTACGCCTACTGGTCGAGCACCGGTGCAGGCAGCGGATCCGCCGCCAACACCTCCATGCAGACCGTCACGGTGGACGCTTTCATTGCAGGGGACGCGCCGCAGACCACGCTGGTCCCGGGCGGCAGCGCCGAGGTCGTCCTCCGCGCCACCAATCCCAACCCGTACGCGGTCACCGTCTACTCCATCGGTGCCAACGGTACAGTCACCGCGGACGCCTCCCACCCGGCCTGTTCGCCCAGCGGAGTGACGTTCAGGCCACCCGCGGCCCCACTGACGCCTGCCGTGACAATTCAGGCAAATTCGTCAGTGCTGCTGTCCCTTCCTAATGCGGCCAGTATGTCCCCGACATCGCCGTCCGTTTGCCAGGGTGCCCAGTTCCAGGTTCCCGTGACGCTGGAGGTGCGGAAATGAGCCGGCATCGCAAGACCACGCCACGCCGTGAGGTTCTCCGGGCCGCGTCCTTTAGTCGTTGGTCCTTTAGCCGTGCGTCCTTCGACGCCGCGTCCTTCAGTGCGTGGAACCGCGCGCTGGTGGTCGTCGTCGGCGTGGCTCTGGTCTCCTGGGCCGGCCCGGCGGCCAGTGCTTTCTGGAGCACCATGAGCAGCGGCAACTACGCAGCTGCCAAGGCGGACACCGTGGCCGGCGGCGCCACGCCCACCACAGCCGTCTCGGGGGGCAGCGTCACCGTCAGCTGGGCCGCAACTACGACGTCCGCGGGCCGTCCGGTGACCGGGTACAGCATTGCCCGCTCAACCGCCGCCGTGGGTGGAACCAAGGTCCAGGCCGCCGGAAGCTGCGCCGGTACCGTCAGCGGGGTCACCTGCACGGACACCAACGTTCCCACCGGCACCTGGTACTACTCCGTCACTCCGTCGCTGTCCCTATGGCAGGGCACCGAGGGCAGTCGAAGCGCAGCCACCGCCGTGGATACGACTCCACCCGTGGCCCCCGTGGTCACAGCACCGGCTTATGTGAACTCCAATAATGTGACCAGCGTTCCTGTCAGCGGCACAGCCGAAGCAGGATCTTCCGTGGCACTGACCGTGACCGACACCGGAGCCGCACACACCCTGACGCAGACTGTCACGGCAAACGGAAGCGGCAACTGGACGGCTTCGCCCCTGAACCTGTCGGCCTTCGCAGCCGGAACCATCACGTACTCGGCCAGGGCCACTGACGGCTTCGGCAATACAGGACCCGCCGGCACAGCAACCTCAACCAAGGACGTCTCGGTGCCCACGGTTAGCGGAGTCACGCTGAACAACGGGCCCGGAAGCAATAAGGCCGGCAAGATCGAGCCCGCGGACTTCGTCACGCTGACGTTCTCTGAAGCCTTGAGTGCCAACACCATCTGCAGCGCCTGGACGGACAACGCGACAACCCAGACGCAGAACGGCGACAACCAGGTCACGGTGGCCATCAGCTCCACCAACGTCCTGACTGTTACCAGCACGGGCTGCCCGGTCCTGAGGATCGGCAACGTGGCCCTCGGCAACAATTACTACTCATCCGGAACGCTCACCTACAAGGGAACCGGTCCCAACGCATCGGTCCTCCAGTGGAACCCAACGGCCAAGACGCTCACCGTTACCCTCGGCGCATTGGCCACAGGCAGCCCATCATCGGGGACTATGCAGACCGCGGCAGCCAGCTTCACGCCAGTATCGGGTCTGACGGACATCGCCGGAAACGGCCTCTCCACTACCGCAACACAAGGAACTGCTTCCCGATTCTGACCGCGGCGAGACAAGTCGGATAATGGCAGCTATGGGTGACGTCTATCGGGATATAGAACGGCATGAGCTTGGTTGGCGTCCTGTGCGCAGGCCCCATAAGAATATGCGTCCCGGAGTGTACCGAATCGCCATCTATCTACGAAGCCAGCCCGGCCGCAAGTTCCTATGGGCTGGTACAGCAGGCAACGACGAATTAGCTGACCGCCAAGCGTTGAAATCCGTAGGCGCAACCATGAATCAGGTCGAAGCTATGACGGGGAGTCTAGTGAAAGCAAGGTAAACGGCCCCGGTGCTTCGAAGCCTGGCGGGGATCTCATCGACTGAACGCTAGGGCATATTGCTAAGCCAATGGCCAACCAGTGAAGTGTGGCGGCATGTCCGTTATGGCCAGGTTTCTTTTAGCAGGGACGACGCCAGTTGCAGGCTCGGGGCAGGGAACGGCAGGCACAGGAACCAGGGCGTGGGATTGCTTCTACTGCGCAGGGGGATTTCCGTCCGGGGTGCTTCACGCGTTCACCCAAGACCCACCAGCCATTTGTCAGTTTCAGAAGTCGACTGCACTGGATCCCGCGGAAGTACGGGGCGAGTGCAGAGGACTGTTGACCTCGGGTTGTCAGAAGTCCCATGCACCGTCATGCATTTGTTCAATAGTCGTCTGCACAAAAAGCGACTACGGGACTGCAGCTGCTGAGGTGTCCTTTGCTGGGACCCAGCGGTACAGGGTGGGCACCGAGATCCCGAGGCTGGTGGCAACCTCCTTCGGCGGTGTTCCCTGGCTGAGGAGCTTCCGGGCTGAGCGGATCTTGGCCTCGGTCACGACGCGTTTGCGTCCCCCTACTCTGCCCTGTTCGCGGGCTGCCCGGAGGCCGGCTTGGGTGCGCTCGACCATGAGTTCGCGTTCCATCTGCGCCAGGGATGCCATCACGTTAAAGAAGAAGCGTCCGGAGGCGGTGGTGGTGTCTATCGAGTCGGTGGGGCTGACAAAGCCTATGCCGCGCTCGTTTAGGCCTCCGGCGAAATCCAGGAGGTCCTTCAAGCTGCGGCCAAGACGGTCCAGCTTCCAGACAATGAGAGTGTCTCCCTCACGGAGTGCTTCCAGTGCCTTGGCGAGACCGGGGCGCCGGGCTTTGGTGCCGCTCATTGTGTCTTCAAAGATTCGATCGCATCCTGCAGCCCGCAGCGCATCGCGCTGGAGGTCAAGGTTCTGGTCGCGCGTGGACACTCTGGCGTAGCCGATACGGTGTGCGGCCATATGGGTTTCTCTTCTCAAAACTCGATTCGGGCTCCTCGCTCGACTGTACAGTTTCGAGAACTATTTATGAGGACCACGGGCCTTGGGGGCGGCTTTTCGTCACAACGGCGGATTCCGGCAGAATGACGCCCCTGTGCGGCCGCTCGCCGCAATCACCGCCATTCTCGAATCAACCTGTTCTTGAAATCCTTCGTTTGTAAGAACACACACCGCCGCCTGTGGACGACGCGAGGCTGAACGTTAGCGGAGTGGACCAGGGGTGAATCGGACACGCTTCCGGGTTGCTTGATCATTCGCGGAAAATAAGCGTTTCTAAGAGGGCGTGCACCACCGTTCGCCGCAGCTGTTTGGGTGTCGGCGGCCGCTTGCCCCTACTATGAGGCATGCCAATTCTCCCGGTTGTGTTCGCAGGAGGCCACGAGGGCGCCTGGCGCGTGAGTGGTATCTCCGCAGTGCAGGGGGCGCCTCTTCCGACGGTCGAGCGTGTCGCAGTCCTCGAGGGCGAGCGGGCCGCTCCTGAAGCAGCTACCTGGGCGCTGCGCGGCGTGGTCAGTCACGAGAGGTACGTCACGAAGCGGGAGCACGACGAACTGGTGTCCCGTTCGCCGCGCCTCGGGCGGCGCGAGGCGACCCGCGCTGCCCTCATCCCGATCAAGAAATCGCAGGCGTGGTGGGCACTTTCACAAGACGAGCGGCGGGCGATCGTCGAGGAACACTCCCGCCACATCGCCATCGGCTTGAAGTACCTGCCAGCCGTGGCACGCCGGCTCCACCACAGCCGGGACCTCGGTGAGCCGTTCGATTTCCTGACGTGGTTCGAGTTCGCCCCTGCAGAGGAAGCGGGGTTCGACGAACTGGTCGCCATGCTCCGAGCGACCGAGGAATGGACTTTCGTCGAGCGCGAGATCGACATCCGCCTCGAGCAGTAGCTACCACGGCCGGTGGGACCAGCGTGATCGGCGCACCGCACCCTTTCGGGCTGATGGCCTTGGCGGTGTCCGCGTTCGTGGCCCTGACCGCCTTCGCCGTCCCTAGCTTTCCCCGTAGTGACCGGCGCCGCCAAGTAGCGGGACTATCCCGAAGCCGGGCCACAACCCAGCTGAAGTTGTGCACTCGACTTCGGATACTCAGTGCAGACGACTTCTGACATTCCGTGCAGACGACTCCTGAAAATGACAACTTCTCCGCAAGTACCGAAACCGTGGCCGCAGAATCATACAAGAATCAACCAAGAAATCCCTAGAACACGCGGTAAAACCCTTTTATTCAGTTGAATAAACGCAGAGGCCAGGGCGGCATTTGATCCGACTTCGTAACCCGTTGCGCGATCTCCTGACCAGTTCAGGCCCACCCTCAGCGCATCACGCTCAAAGCCCGGCAACCACTTGGATCGCCCCTCGGTAGAGGGATCACGACTTTCTCAAATCCGGCGTATGCGTCAACCGAAGAGATGATGTTCTGCGCGCGCGAGCCCAAAGACCAGAACTGGCAGGCTACGAACACCTCCGCTCCCAAACGGGGCCGGAATGCCCCAGCATCACGTATTGTCCAAACCTGCCCCTCGCGGAAAATTTCCTCGAAGAAAGCAGATGCGTGCGCGCCAGTGATGCTCATAACAGCACTCAGACTCCTTAGAAGCTCCAGCCAGTCGATGGGAATCCTAGCGAATCTGTCAGAGCCATCCCGGTCTTGCCCGCATCCCGTTAAAGGCCGTCGCGTCCGTCCTTGGTGCACCGTCAAGGGCGGGCCGCAGGCCCATCACGCAGTGACGCGAGTGCGCCCTTGACAGTGCGCCGGGGACGGCGAATATATGAGGCCGGGATGCGATGTCCCCCTAGCGAGGCTGCGTTCACCCGGCGCTACCATCGGAGGTGTGGACCGCGAGGGTGCCGTTTCTGATGGTGGTCCTCTTGCCAAGGCGTGTAGGTGCGGGTTCGTGGGCGCCGGATCGACCTTCAACGGCCGAAGTCCGTGTTACTGCCAACGCTTTGGCCGTGCGGACCGGTTTTCAGGCAGCACTTCGGTTGCAGGATCTTGAATTGCCCGGGGATTTCGGGCCCCGTCGGCGCACCCCTGTGGCTCACTGACGGTTTCAATTCCCGCATCTGGAGAGCGGTGTCCTCTAGGTTTCCAGGCGTGAGGATAACCATGAATTGAACTCGCTCCGGCTGATCCGTAGATGTCGGCCGATTCGGTAAGCACGGGGGCCGACGTGCTTCGCCCGCCATTGGTAGAACGTCTGTTCAGGAATCTGCAATTGCGCGCAGATGTCCTTCGGGGTCAGCCATTGTTCGTCGGCAGCTTCCGCCGTGCTGCTGGCTTCTGGCCTGTTGTCATCAGTGTCTCCGTTGTCTCCGAGCTTGATCGCCGGCGGTAGCGCCAGCTGTATAGCTGTTCATGGAACCTGAAGAGGCTGGCGGCATGACGGTGGCCATACGAAGGCTCAACAGCAGAAATTAGGTGACGCAAAAGGTAGCTGGAAGTCCTTCGATACGGCCCTCGGATGGCGAATTCGCCCACCGTTTACCCACCGGAAACAACGGCGCGTAATGAAAAATGATGAGCACGCGCGGCGCGATTTGGGCCATTCTGCCGCGGAATGTAGGCATTTTTGGCATCCACCGGCAACTGATGAAAAACGCCAAATCATAGGTCCTCGGTTCAAGTCCGAGTAGCCCTACCCCTTGGAGCCGTGGCAGGCGTTGCAGCCTGCCACGGCTCTTTTTTGTGCCCTCGCTAGCTGCCTGGCTGGTTCCAGGGGAGGATCCGCCAACGTTGCGCACCGTCAAAATCTGCGGTAAGTTACCCGTCAGTAACTTACGCAAAGGAGCACTATGTCCAAGGCTGGGATCGACCTCGACAACCTTCCCTATGCAGACGGCGACTTCTACGGCTTCGAGCAGCTTCTCACTGCCAAGGAGCGTGACCGCCTCGCCGAAATCCGTTCCTTCCTGGAGCGTGAAGTCCGGCCTATAGCCGTCGATTGCTGGAACCGCGGCGAATTCCCTATGGAGCTGATCCCCAAGCTGGCCGAGATCGACCTGGTGAGCCCGGTCCGGCGCCAGGGATACTCCAATGTGTTCGCCGGGCTCGTCCATGCAGAAGTGACCCGGGCGGATACCTCGATCTCCACATTCATGGGCGTTCATGACGGACTGTTCACTGGATCGATCGAGGCCTTGGCATCCGAGGAGCAGAAGGAGGCCTGGCTTCCGGAGATCTACTCCTTGAGGAAAATCGGGGCGTTCGGCCTCACCGAACCCTTGGGCGGCTCCGACGTAGCAGGCGGAACCCGCACAACCG
The DNA here is from genome assembly GCF_018613855.1 of Arthrobacter sp. ISL-30. Lineage (GTDB taxonomy): Bacteria > Actinomycetota > Actinomycetes > Actinomycetales > Micrococcaceae > Arthrobacter. The sequence goes on along the minus strand of NZ_JAGGPK010000014.1, from coordinate 18,409 downwards.
CCCGAAAGGAGGGCGGTAACTGGACCATCAATGGAGCGAAGCGCTGGATCGGCAACGCCACCTTCTCCGACTGGCTGGTGATCTACGCCAGGGACGTGGCGGACAACCAGGTCAAGGGCTTCCTCGTGGACACCTCTCTTCCGGGCTACTCGGCTACGAAGATCGAAAACAAGATCTCGCTTCGCACCGTCCAGAACGCCGACATCACCTTGGACAATGTTGTAGTGCCGGACTTCTTCAAGCTGGCCGGAGCCAACAGCTTCCGTGATACAAACAAGGTCCTGAAGGTCACCCGCCTAGGCGTCGCCTGGCAGGCGGTGGGCCAGCAGCTTGCCGCCTTCGATGTTGCCCGGCGCTACGCAGTGGAGCGTACACAGTTCGGCCGCCCGTTGGCCTCCTTCCAGCTTGTCCAGGAGCAGCTCGTGCAGATCCTCGGCAATGCCGTCAGCTCGATGGGGATGATGGTCCGCCTGTCCCAGTTGGAGGATGCCGGCGCGGCCAAGGACGAACAGTCGGCCCTCGCCAAGGCATTCACCACTGCCCGGATGCGTGAAAGCGTCTCACTCGGCCGCAGCATCCTGGGTGGCAACGGCATAGTCACGGACTATGAAATGGCCAAGATCTTCGCCGATGCCGAGGCCGTCTACTCGTACGAGGGAACGTATGAAGTCAATGCGCTTGTGACGGGGCGGGCTATCACGGGCATTTCCGCCATCGTCTGACAGGAAACCCAGCCTGGCAGGAAACCCAGCCTGGCAGGAAACCCGGCCTGACAGGAAACCCGGCCTGACAGGATCAAACCTAGACAGGCAGGACCAAATCCACACACAGGCACGACCAAATCGACAGAGGCCTTCGGTCCCTTCCGGCTACCCAAGTGGCAGGAGGATCGAAGGCCTCAGGTCTGTCACGAATGCGAGCGGATTCAGGTACTCCTCGCCCCGGCGCACGCCCCAATGCAGGCAGGGCCTGGTATCGCAATGACCAGCTTCCAGGAGGCCGAGGATTTCCCCCTTCCTGACCGGGGAGCCCAAGGCAAGATGGCTGCGTACGGGTTCGAAGCTGCTCCTCAACCCATTCCCGTGGTCCACGGTGATCACCGGACGATCCACCACCATGCCGACGAAGCTGACGGTGCCCGCTTCCGGAGACAGTACGCGGGCATTGCTTGAATCGGCGGCAAGGTCTACGCCACGATGGCCGCTCAGCCAGGGCTTGGCCGGCGGATCGAAGAATCTGGCGACCCGCGGCCGGGGTGAGAGCGGCCACGTCCAGCCTGCTTCTGCAGAGGGTGGATCGGCCGCAAAATTGGCCGCAGGGATGGAACCGAACGCCGGGGCGGGAGCGGCTGCGCGCGCGGGGAGGGTCGGGAGCGTCGGGGCAAGGGCCGGAGTTATGACCAGCGCAGCGGCGGCAATGACATGGAAAATCCTCATGGCTTAACCCTCTCGGGCGCCCCTTATCCCGGGAATCCGTGGGAGTGTGTATGTGGAAAACCGGCTGCTGCCAGGGACTGGCCAGCGGTCTGGGGGCTGGGCCGCTTGTAGTACACTTGGTGGAGCAGTTTGCTGTGCCCTCAGGCTGGTTTAGAAGCAACATCTCATTCAGATTTGCGGGGGCCCCAAGCTGACTACGCGTATCCAGACCTCCAACCGTCAAAGCCACCTGGCTTCAGGCTGCGGAGGATTGTGCCTCTTTCGGTCCGGCCGGATCTCCTGCCGGAGGAGAAGCGCAAGGGATGCCAGGAGTATGGCCCGTCTTGGGCCACGCTAAACAACCGTCAACTATTGGCAGGGTAAGAGCAGCCGTCAAGGCTCTCTCATGAATGACCTGCCGGAAGGAGCGTCGGCATGCCCGTCGTAACTATGCGCCAGCTGCTTGACAGCGGCGTCCACTTTGGACACCAGACCCGTCGTTGGAACCCGAAGATGAAGCGCTTCATCTTCACGGAGCGCAACGGCATCTACATCATCGACCTCCAGCAGTCGCTGTCCTACATCGACCGCGCCTACGAGTTCGTCAAGGCCACTGTCGCCCACGGCGGCACCGTCCTGTTCGTCGGCACGAAGAAGCAGGCACAGGAAGCCATTGCCGAGCAGGCAACCCGCGTGGGCCAGCCTTACGTGAACCAGCGTTGGCTCGGCGGTATGCTGACCAACTTCTCCACCGTTGCCAAGCGCATCCAGCGCATGAAGGAACTCGAAGAGATCAACTTCGAGGACGTCGCCGGCTCCGGTTACACCAAGAAGGAACTCCTGCTCCTCAAGCGTGAACTCACCAAGCTCGAGGCCAACCTCGGCGGTATCCGCAACCTCACCAAGGCACCTTCCGTGCTGTGGGTTGTCGACACCAAGAAGGAGCACCTCGCCGTTGACGAGGCCAAGAAGCTGAACATCCCGGTTGTCGCCATCCTGGACACCAACTGCGATCCCGACGAGGTCGACTTCCCGATCCCGGGCAACGATGACGCTATTCGCTCCGTCAACCTGCTCACCCGTGTTGTTGCCGACGCCGTCGCCGAGGGCCTCATCGCCCGCAACCAGCGCGCAACCGGTACCGAGACCACTGAAGAGCCGCTTGCTGAGTGGGAGCGCGAACTCCTCGAAGGCAACAAGGCCGCAGAAGCTCCGGAAGCCCCTGCTGCCGAAGCCCCTGCTGCCGAGGCCACTGAAGCCGACGCCGCTGCCGGCGAAGCCGAAGCTGCCAAGTAAATCTGGACCTTCCCCGATGCTGTTCCATGGCATAGGGAGCAACTGACAGGATGGCCGCCCACATGAGTGGGTTGCCGTCCTGTCAGCACGTAAACACAAATATTCCTAGACAGAGGGGTTCACATGGCGAACTACACTGCTGCTGACATCAAGGCCCTGCGCGAGCGCACCGGCGCCGGCATGATGGACGTTAAGAAGGCTCTTGACGAGGCCAACGGCGACGCCGAGAAGGCTATCGAGATCATCCGTATCAAGGGCCTGAAGGGCGCGACCAAGCGCGAAGGCCGTTCCACCGCTGAGGGCCTGGTTACCGCCAAGGTCCAGGACGGCGTCGGCGTAATGATCGAGGTCAACTGCGAGACCGACTTCGTCGCCAAGGCTGACAAGTTCATCCAGCTGGCTGACAAGGTCCTCGCCGTGGCTGTTGAGTCCGGCGCTGCCGACCTCGAGACACTTCTTGCCACCGAGGTCGACGGCAAGCCGCTGTCCGACGTCGTCATCGAAGAGGGCGCGGTGCTCGGCGAGAAGGTTGTTGTCCGCCGCATCGCGCGCATCGAGGGCACCACCGTTGACGCTTACCTGCACAAGACCTCCAAGGACCTCCCGGCCCAGGTCGGCGTCCTGTTCGCGGTAGACGGTGAAGGCGAGGCTGCCACTACGGCTGCCCACGACGTCGCAGTCCATGTTGCAGCAATGGCCCCGAACTACCTGACCCGCGAGGACGTCCCTGCCGAACTCGTTGAGTCCGAGCGCCGTATCGCCGAGGAAACCGCCAAGGCAGAAGGCAAGCCCGAGGCTGCCCTCCCCAAGATCGTCGAAGGCCGCGTGACGGGCTTCTACAAGGGTGAGGTCCTGCTCGACCAGGCTTTCGCGAAGGATTCCAAGAAGACCGTGGCACAGGTTCTCGAAGAGGCCGGTGTCAAGGCAACTGCAGTAGCTCGTTTCCGGGTCGGAAACTAGTAAAGCGTGAAAGGGGGTGGTCACTACGGTGACCACCCCTTTTGCATGCGGCGATCCGCACGCATCCTGCCGGAAGCAATGTCCGGCCGTGCCCTCGGCACGATAATCTAGCTCAGAGTCCACAAACGGGAAGGCACCATGGAAACCGTCAATACTTCAATCCAACCCGAGAAGAGCAGGCGTCGTGTCCTCCTAAAGCTGTCCGGCGAGGTTATCGGCGGGGGCAAGCTGGGCGTGGACCCGGAAACCGTCCGGGCGATCGCCAAGCAGATCGCTGCGGCCGTGCCTCAGGTCGAGATAGCAATCGTGGTCGGCGGCGGCAACTTTTTCCGTGGTGCCGAACTATCGCAGAGCGGCATGGACCGCTCTCGCGCCGATTACATGGGCATGCTCGGCACGGTCATGAACTGCCTCGCCTTGCAGGACTTCCTGGAACAGGCAGGGGTGGAAACCCGCGTCCAGAGCGCCATCACCATGGGCCAGGTGGCTGAGGCCTACATCCCGCGCAGGGCCATCCGCCACATGGAAAAAGACCGCGTAGTCATCTTCGGCGCCGGCGCAGGACTCCCGTACTTCTCAACGGATACGGTGGCAGCCCAGCGGGCGCTGGAAGTCCATGCAGATGTTGTGCTGATGGCCAAGAGTGGAGTGGACGGCGTCTACACTGCGGACCCCAAGAAGGATCCGGCTGCCGAAAAGCTTGAAGTGCTCAGCTATGACGAGGCACTGCGGCGTGACATCCGCGTCATGGACCAGACCGCCATGACTATGTGCAAGGACAACGATCTCTCCATGGTGGTGTTTGGCATGGAAGGCGAAGGTAACGTCACGCGCGCGATCCTCGGCGAACGGCTGGGCACGCTGGTCACCCCCTAGCAGCGGCTAGGATGATTTGAGGACCTATTCCGCCCCAGCGGCGGATTTTTACTGTGCAACGCCCCGGGCTGCCGGAGGCGACTGATTCTGAGGAGAAACCGTGATCGAAGAGACCTTGCTCGAAGCCGGGGAGAAGATGGACAAGGCCGTCGAGGTAGCCAAGGAGGACTTCGCCTCAATCCGTACGGGCCGGGCGAACCCCGGGCTCTACAGCAAGGTGATCGTGGAGTACTACGGCACGCCGACGCCGCTGCAGCAGCTGGCCTCCTTCGCAGTGCCGGATGCCCGCACCATCCTGATCACTCCCTATGACAAGACCGCCCTTCGCGACATCGAGAAGGCACTGAGTGACTCCGAGGTCGGCGCCAACCCGTCCAACGACGGCAACGTCATCCGCGTGACCATTCCTGAACTTACCCAGGAACGCCGCAAGGAGTATGTCAAGATCGTCAAGGGCAAGGGTGAGGACGCCAAGGTTTCCATCCGCAGCATCCGCCGTAAGGCCAAGGACGCCCTGGACAAATTCGTCAAGGACGGGGAAGCCGGCGAAGATGAGGGCGCCCGGGCTGAGAAGGAACTGGATGCCCTCACCAAGCAGCATGTCGAGAGCATCGACGAGCTCCTCAAGCGCAAGGAAGCCGAGCTGCTCGAGGTCTGATGGACCAGGCAGAGGCGGCGCCCGGCCAACCTTCGCCGCGGCAGCGGGCGCGGTTCAGGTACAAGGTCAGGGGAAGCAACCCGACGCCCAAGGCCGGCCGGAATCTTCCGGCGGCCATCGGCGTCGGCCTTGCAATGCTGTTCGCAGTGCTTGGCGGGCTAATGTTCCTGCCCCTTGGGTTCGTCCTGGTGACCACGGGCTTTGTCGTCATGGGGGTCTGGGAAATCTTCCGCGCGCTTGAAGCGCGAGGCACTACCCTGCCCATCATTCCCGTGATGACGGGCACCATTGCCTTGCCGTTGGCCGCCTACTTCGGCGGCGTCGAGAGCCTGCTGTTTACGATGCTGCTGAGCTCGGCTGCAGTAATGCTGTGGCGGTCGATCGAAAGCGCCGCGGGTGCGCCACGCAGTATTTTTGCGGGTGTCTTCACGTTGGCCTGGGTGCCGTTCCTGATCAGCTTTGCCATTCTTCCCTTGCACGCTACGGCAGGACAAACGCCGATAGGCCTCTGGCCCGGGGGTGTCGCGCCGGAAGGGGCATGGCAGATCGCCACCATGCTGCTGCTGGTAGTTTCCAACGACACCTTCGGTTATCTTGTGGGTTCGATCTTCGGCAAGCATCCCATGGCGCCCAAGATCAGCCCCAAGAAGTCCTGGGAAGGGTTCGCCGGATCAGTCGGCGGAGCCATGCTCATTGGCATCCTTGCCTGCATCCTCTTCCTTGATAAGCCCTGGTGGGCGGGCGTAGTGCTGGCCGTCGGCATGGTGGCGGCAGCCACGGCAGGGGACCTCGCCGAATCCATGATCAAGCGCGAACTCGGCGTTAAGGACATGAGCAGCGTCCTTCCCGGACATGGCGGTGTGATGGACAGGCTCGACTCCATCGTTTTCGCCTCACCGGTGGCCTTCGTCCTGTTTGCGCTGCTGGCCGGTGCCTGAGATTTCCGTTCCGACTTCTTCCGTTCCGGCGTTCCGTTCCGGCGATGCGGACGCCTGCGGACACGGGCGGAGCCATAGAATGTTCCGGAGCAGCAGGAGCGCAAGCATTGAAGGATTTGAAGGATAGGTAGTGGAAGTGGACATCCGACGCCAAATTCCCGCGTCATTTCAGCGCGTCGAGCGCGGCAAATACGGCTACAACGCCAAGCAGGTGGACCAGTTCCTCAAGCGTGCCCGGGTCTCCTTTGAGGCACCCTCCACGGAGCCGCACAAGATCGGCAGCATCGATGTCCGGGCTGTGTCCTTTGACCCCGTCAAGGGTGGCTATGACGCCTCGGACGTTGACGCAGCGTTGGACCGGCTGGAAGATGCTTTTGCCCGGCGCGAGCGCGATGAGCTGATCGAAGCCCAAGGCGAGGAGGCCTGGCTCCGGCAGATCGGCAGGCTGTCCAGCATCCTTCGCGGACGCCTCCACCGGCCCGACGGCGAGCGGTTCCGCCGCCCTGCAGGGAAGAAGGCGCGGGCTTACAACATTGACGACGTCGACGGCCTCTGCCACGAACTCATCGGTTACCTGGAAGAAGACCAGCCGCTAAGTGTCGACAGCGTTCGTCGAGCGGTCTTCCGCCAGGCAAAGGGCCAGGACGGCTACGAGGAAACCCAGGTGGATGCCTTCCTGGACCGGGTGGTCGAACTGATGGCGGCCATCGACTGAAACAAGCAACTCGGGGTCGGATACGGCCCATCAGGGCATCCAGGATGGGCCGTATCTGACCCCGCGTTGCATCTAGCGGGGGGAGCGCTCAGTAGCCACAGGCCGTTCCGGAATGTGCAGGCGTGACATGATCCGGCCCGCGGAGGGGGAAACCCGGTTCTTCGTGGCCAGCGATACCAGCACCATCACGGCAAAGGCCGTCGGCACTGTCCACGCTGCCGGCTGCGCGAGCCATCCCGGCGCGCTGGCTGCACCGAGCACCGTCCCCGTCACCATCGCACCACCGCATAACAAGGCGCCGGTGACCATGCCGGTGATGGCGCCGGCGTCGGTCAGGCCCCGCCACCATATCCCCAGCAGCAGGACCGGGCAGATCGTCGACGCAGTGAAGGCAAACACCAGGCCGACGCTTCCCGCCAGGGCAAACGAGTCGGTCAGGAAGGCGAAGCCGAGGGGGACGACGGCGGCAAGGAGCGCAGCCAGCCGGAAGCCGCGCACGCTGCTGCCCAGGAGGTCCTGGCTGATAACCCCCGCGAGGGAGACGACCAGGCCTGACGTCGTCGATAGGAAAGCAGCGAAAGCCCCGGCAACCACGAGCGCAGACAAGAGTTCACCCGCGGTTCCGCCGACCAGCCTGCCGGGCAGGAGCAGCACCAGGGCATCGGCCTGGCCATTGCGGGCGAGTTCGGGAGCGAACACGCGGCCCACCAGACCGGACGCTGTGGGAAAGAGGTAGAAGACGGACAACAGGCCCAGCACGATCAAGGTAGTGCGGCGGGCGGAGCGCCCGTCAGGGTTGGTGTAGAAGCGGACCAGGACATGGGGGAGCCCCAGGGTTCCGAAGAGCAGAGCGACCATCAGCGAGATGTTCTGGTAGGCCCCGGCGGCGGGAAGGGACGTCGGATTGGTCCCGGGTTGGGACACCGCGGGAACCCCATTTCCGGCGAGGGCCAGCAGCACGAACACCACGGGAACGGCCAGGGCTGTGAGCTTAAGCCAGTACTGGAAGGCCTGGACGAACGTGATGGAACGCATGCCGCCGGCCACCACGGTCAGGCACACCACCACTACGACGGCGACGGAACCCAGCCAGGAGGGAAGTCCCGTGGTGATGCGGATAGTCAATGCCGCCCCATGGAGCTGGGGAACGATGTAGAGCCAGCCCACGGCAACCACAACAAAGCTGGTGACACGACGAACCGCTTTCGAATCCAGCCGGGCCTCCGTGAAGTCCGGAATCGTATAGGCGCCCGAGCGGCGCAGGGGAGCGGCGACAAACAGCAGCAGCATGAGGTACCCCGCTGTGTAGCCCACGGGAAACCAGAGTGCGTCAGTTCCGGAGAGGAGGATCAGGCCGGCCACTCCGAGGAAGCTCGCCGCTGACAGGTATTCGCCGCCGATTGCCGAGGCATTCCACCAGGGCTTGACGGTGCGGGAGGCCACGTAGAAGTCCCCTGTGGTTCGCGAGATGCGCAGCCCATAGAAGCCGATGGCCGCCGTCGCGAGGGAGACGGCGATGAAGGCGGCAAAGCCGACCGCCGGATTCATGCCCGCCTCACTTGTCCTCCACAAGGTCCCGGTAGCGTGCCTCGTTGCGGGCGGCGGCCCGGTTGTAGAGCCACGCGCTCAGGCCGATGACCGGATAGATCCCGACACCCAGGAGCACCCAGTCAAACGGGATGCCGAAGAGCCTCGAGTCGGCTAGTCCGGGGACAAGCGCCAGCAGCAGGGCAAAGGACACGAGGATGAGCAGGAAGCCCGAGGCAATCACAACTGCCAGTCGCAGCTGGGAACGGATGAGCGAACGGACAAAGACCCGTCCGACGTCGGAGTCCTCCCCGATTTCAAGGGGTCGGGCAAGCCTGCCGGAGGCTGATGCCGCTGTGGAGCGCGGCCCGGTGACACGGACGCGCGTCATGCCTGCGGCCGGATCCTTGTGGCCTCAAGCTTTTCCCGGACGGAGGGAAGGTGGCGGCGGCTTATGGGCAGTTCGGCTCCGGCCACTGTCACACTGGGGCCGGCGGCCGCGAGTTTCAGGCGGCTGACGTGATTCAGGGCGATCAGGTAGGAACGGTGGATCCGGAGGAACCCGGCCTCCGCCCATTGCTGTTCAAGGTCACTGAGCGGTACCCGGATCAGGTAGCTCGCTTCGGCCGTGTGCAGCCGGGCGTAATCGCCCTGGGCCTGGACATAGCTAACGTCGTCGCGCCGGATCATGCGGGTGGTGCCGCCCTGGTCGACGGTGATCATTTCCGGACTTGAGTCACCGTCCTTCATCAGCTCGCTGATCCGCCCGACCGAACGGGCGAGACGCTCCGCCCTCACCGGCTTGAGCAAATAGTCGACGGCGGCAAGTTCGAACGCCTCAAGCGCACAGTCCTCGTCCGCGGTGACGAAGACAACGGCCGGTGGGCTGCTGCTGCGTGCGATGGCCCGGGCGATGTCGAGCCCCGAAACGGCCGGCATGTGGATGTCGAGGAACACGGCATCGACTTCCCGGGACTCCAGGGCGTGCAAGGCTTCTGCACCCGATGAAGCGCGATAGATGGCACCGATGCGCTCATCCCTGCCGAGGAGGAAGGCAAGTTCCTCCACAGCGGGCAGCTCGTCGTCGGCGACGAGGACGTTGATCATGATTAAAAGACTAGCCCCAGCCCCGTAGCGCTTCAGGCGTCGTGCCCTGGCTGCGACTTGGGCACCCGCATCGTGATGAGGGTGCCCTCGTTCGGCGCGGTTTCGATGACCAGGCCATGGTCGTCTCCGTAGACTTGGCGCAGGCGGGCGTCGACATTGCGCAGACCCACATGGTCGCCGTCGGAGTGCCCGGCGAGGACCGAGCGGAGGTGTTCCGGGTCCATGCCGACCCCGTCGTCTTCAATGGTGACTTCCGCAAAGGCGCCGGAATCATTGGCACAGATGGTGATGTGACCAGGGCCTTCCTTGGCTTCAAGGCCATGCCGAACGGCATTCTCCACAAGCGGCTGGAGGCTCAGGAACGGTATGACGGTACTGAGGACTTCGGGCGCGATTCGCAGGCTCACCTGGACGCGGTCGCCGAAGCGCGCCCTTTCGAGCAACAGGTAGCGGTCAATGCAGCGAAGCTCTTCCGCAAGGGTGGTGAAGTCGCCATGGCGCCGGAAGGAATAGCGGGTGAAATCGGCGAATTCCACCACAAGCTCCCGCGCACGGGCGGGATCTGTATTTATGAAGGAGGCGATGGCGTTCAGCGAGTTGTAGATGAAATGGGGGCTGATCTGCGCCCGCAGCGACCTCACCTCCGCCTCCATCAACAGGGTCCGGGAGGCATCCAGTTCAGCCAGCTCCACCTGGGCGGCGACCCAGCCGGCGACCTCGTCCGTGGCCCGCACCAGTCCAGCCCCTGCCGACGGCGCAAAGGCCGCCACAACCCCCACCACCCGCGATCCCGCGCGAATCGGGGCGATCACCGCGCTGTGCACCTGGGAATGGTTCCTGCCGTGGGAATCGTGGTCGTTTCCGAGGTGCGGATGCGGCAACGAGGATGCAGGTATCACAGCGGTGTGCCCGTCGGAGAGCACATCCGCGGCAAGGTTCATGAGATGCGGCTTCAGTTCTTCCGCGCCGCCATCCCAAGCCAGGATTTCCATGGTGTTGGTGATGGCGAGGGCATCGCAGCCCAGGAGCGTGCGTAGTTGCTTGCTTGCCTTGGCAGCTCCGGCTGGCTGCAGGCCATTGCGCAGGTGCTGTCCAGCCCGTGAGGCCGCGTGGAGGGTGTTGTAGGTGGCCCGCTCGGCATCCGTGCCGAGCTCCCGGTAGGACTTCATCACCCGCAAACCCACGGCCGCGACGACGATGACGGCCATGATGATGACCGCTATTGCGGCGGCGGTAAAAAGCGGGGACTCGGGCATACCGCAAGCGTAGCGAAGACAGTGGCCAGGAGCGTCTGCCCTTGTCGCATCGCGGTTGTCGAACCGCCGTTTGTCGCACTCTGGCAACCGCTGGGCGACGCCCGGCGGCAAAGCTCTGGAATGTGGGTCGGAGCGCGATTGATAGTGATTGCAATCACATTGGCAGGCGCGTGCGGCTGATGTGAACCAGTCACAATCAGGAGGAATTATGGGTAACGACGCCCAAACCCCGGAAGCGGCAGTGGACGTGGATTTCCAGGAAGTCCAACAGACGGAGCGGTTCAAGGAACTGCGCAAACGCCACCGCAGCTTTGTCTTTCCCATGGCCATAGCGTTCCTGCTGTGGTACTTCGCATATGTACTGTTGGCCGACTACGCGGTGGGCTTCATGTCCATAAAGGTCTGGGGGAACATCAACGTTGGCCTGATCCTGGGACTGCTGCAATTCGTCTCGACGTTTGGAATCACGGCCTGGTACGTGAGCTACTCCAACCGGCGGCTCGATCCCATTGCGCTGGAAATCCGAGGCGAAATTGAGGGCCACGAGCACGACAAGCACACCAGCGCCGTAAGCGGGGTCGCCAAGTGAACAGTATTGCCATGAACGGAATGGTCCCAGCAGTCAACGTCGCGGCTCTGAAAGACACCACGCTCCTGAACATGGGCATTTTCGCCCTGTTCGTCCTCGTCACGATGGTGATCGTGTTCCGGGCAAGCCGGAACAACAAGACGGCGGCTGACTACTATGCGGCAGGGCGGTCATTCACCGGTTCGCAGAACGGTACGGCCATCGCGGGAGACTACCTTTCTGCGGCGTCGTTCCTCGGCATCACTGGAGCTATCGCCATCAACGGCTACGACGGGTTCCTTTACTCCATCGGCTTCCTGGTCGCCTGGTTGGTTGCCCTGCTCCTCGTTGCGGAACTGCTGCGCAACACAGGCAAGTTCACTATGGCCGACGTCCTGTCCTTCCGGCTCCGCCAGCGGCCGGTGCGAATCGCCGCTGCGCTGTCCACCCTGGCCGTGTGCTTCTTCTACCTCCTGGCCCAGATGGCCGGAGCGGGTAGCCTGATCTCGCTGCTGCTGGGCATCAGCGACTGGGGCGGCCAAGCCCTGGTGATCATCGTCGTCGGCGCCCTCATGATCATGTACGTGCTGATCGGCGGCATGAAGGGAACCACGTGGGTCCAGATCATCAAGGCAATCCTGCTGATCGTCGGTGCTGGAGTCATGACGCTCTGGGTCCTCTCCATCTATGGCTTCAACCTCTCCAACCTTCTCGGCTCTGCCGCCGAGGCGGCGAACAACCCCAACGTCCTGAACCCCGGCCTGCAGTACGGCAAGAGCGATACCTCCAAGCTGGACTTCATGTCACTTGGACTTGCCCTGGTCCTCGGCACCGCGGCGCTGCCCCATGTGCTCATGCGCTTCTACACAGTTCCGACCGCGAAGGAAGCCCGCAAGTCCGTGGTGTGGTCCATCTGGCTGATCGGACTCTTCTACCTGTTCACGCTGGTCCTCGGTTATGGCGCAGCGGCGCTGGTGGGTGCGGAAACCATCAAATCGGCACCGGGCGGCGTCAACTCCGCTGCACCGCTTCTGGCCTTCCACCTCGGCGGGCCGCTGCTCCTGGGCTTCATCTCGGCGGTCGCCTTCGCAACCATCCTCGCGGTGGTGGCCGGGCTGACCATTACCGCAGCGGCATCGTTCGCCCATGACATCTATGCGAACGTCATCTCCAAGGGCAAAACCAAGCCGGATGCTGAAGTGAAGGTGGCCCGCCGGACTGTCGTAGTGATCGGCGTCCTGGCGATCCTGGGCGGCATCTTCGCCAACGGCCAGAACGTCGCCTTCCTGGTGGCGCTCGCCTTCGCGGTAGCGGCCTCGGCCAACCTGCCCACGATTGTCTACTCCCTGTTCTGGCGCAGGTTCACCACCCAGGGCGCGGTCTGGAGCATGTACGGCGGACTGGGGGCGGCCATTGTGCTGATCGCCTTCTCGCCGGTGGTTTCCGGAGCAAAGACCTCGATGATCCAGGGAGCGAACTTTGCCTTCTTCCCGCTGAGTAACCCGGGCATCGTGTCCATTCCGCTGGCCTTCTTCCTCGGATGGCTGGGAACGGTGCTGGACAAGCGCCGTGAAGACGCCGCCAAGCAGGCTGAGATGGAAGTCCGGTCCCTCACCGGCATCGGCGCTGAAAAGGCCGTCGACCACTAAAGGGAAAGCGAACTTCACCAGGCTTCGTCGATGAGAGAAGGGCTCCCGCGCCAGTGGCGCGGGAGCCCTTCTGCGTGAGCTCAGTTCTGCGGAAACCTAGTTCTGCGGGAGCAGGCGAAGCGTGACGATCTTCAGTTCGTCGGTGCCCTCGAACCGGTAAGCCAGCTCAATGCTCTTTCCGGAGCAGTCGAGCTTACCGGCGACGTCGGCGGCGTTGGTTCCGTTCCTGGAGCTGACGTCTACGGTGCTGTAGCTGGGCCTGCAGGTGTCATCCAATTCGAGGCTTTCAACCCCGCTGGTGAATTGATCCCTGCTCAGTTGTTCCATGAGCGAGGCATCCAGGTATTGGTCGTACGCGTGGTGTGTCTCGCCGCGGATCAGGAGATTGGTGAAATCGTCTGCCAGGGTCCGGGCCTTGTTGCTCGCATTGCCCACAAGATTCATCAGGATCGCAACCCCCACGATCGCCAGTATGACGACTCCACCCAGGATCCCCAGGACAATCCCGAGCCACTTCCGCTTCCTGGCCGGAGGGGGAGGGGTGCCATACATGGGTGATGCCGCCGAGGGGTTCAGCTGGCCTGGGAGCCGCGGTCAAGCAGCGGCTGGACACGGAAGGGGATCAGCTCGCTCATGGCCAATGCCGTATCGGTCCGGTCTACGCCGTCGCACGCAAGGATCTTTCCGTTAATCCGGAAGAGGTCTTCGGCGTCGAGGGCCACCACCCGGAGCAGCAGGTCCGCCGAGCCGGTCAGTCCGTGGCCTTCCAGGATTTCGGGAATTCCGGAGAGCTCGGCGGCCAGTTGACCGAGCTTTTGCTGCTGCACGTGCACAGAGATGAACGCCATCAGGGGATAACCGAGGGCAGCAGGATTAATTCGTCGTTCGAAGGAGAGGAAGGCGTGCTTTTTCTCAAGGAGGGCCATTCGGGCCTGCACTGTATTTCGAGATAAGCCGAGCTTTTGGGCCAGAGCAACCACTGTGCCCCGCGGATCACGGGCCATGGCCGAAAGGAGCCTTGCGTCAGTGCCATCCAAAGCTTGCATACTGCGCAACGTTAGCACGGTTCTCGACCCCCAAGCGGGGCATAATGCTCAGAATATTTGGCAGCAGTTGTACCCGTTGAGCGTTGTGAGTATGGTCACAATTAACCCGGGGCAACGGTGCCCGGGTGCCGGCCAACGGCGGGATCACGAGTCTTGAACGGGCCGGTAATCCGATGCTGGAAGGTGCGATCAACGTGTTGACGGATGAGGTGGGCCCCGGCGCAAACAGCCCCGGCGGCCAAGGGAACGGAACAACGAATCCCCTACGGACCGGAGGGAACCTGGTCCAGCTGATTTCCCCGGCGGGGGAACGCATCAACCATCCAGAATTTGACGTCTGGATCAAGGACGTTAGTGACTATCAACTGCTCTCGCTCTACGAGGACATGGTGGTCATCCGACGCATCGACACGGAGGCAACGGCGTTGCAACGGCAAGGGGAGCTTGCCCTGTGGCCGCCCCTCCTGGGCCAGGAAGCATCCCAGATCGGCTCCGTAAGGGCCATCCGCAGTGACGATTTCATATTTCCCAGCTACCGGGAGAGCGGAGTGGCTTACTGCCGCGGCGCGGAGCTTGGCGAGATCATTCGTCCCTGGCGCGGCAACGCCCTCTACGGCTGGGACCCGCACCGCATTAATATGGCGACTCCCCAGATCGTCATCGGCTCGCAGACGCTCCATGCCACCGGCTACGCCATGGGTATCCAGAACGATGGCGCCGACATCGTTGCCTTCTCCTATCTAGGCGACGGGGCAACCAGCGAAGGCGACGTCAACGAGGCCATGGTGTTCGCGGCCAGCTACCAGGTACCGCTGGTCTTCTTCTGCCAGAACAACCACTGGGCCATTTCCGAGCCCGTCCGCCTGCAGTCCCGCGTGCAGCTGGCGGACCGCGCCACGGGTTTTGGCATTCCGAGCATGCGCGTGGACGGCAATGATGTCCTGGCCGTGATGGCGGCCTCGCGTATTGGCCTGGACAGGGCAAGGAAAGGTGGAGGGCCAACCTTCATCGAGGCCGTTACCTACCGTATGGGACCGCATACGACGGCGGATGACCCCACCAGATACCGTGACGCGAATGAACTGGAGGATTGGGCCGCGAAGGATCCAATCGTCCGGCTGAAGTCCCTACTGTCTGTCAAGGGCCTGCTGGGTGAGGAAGCCCAGGCAAGTGTGCAGGCCAAGGCGGACTCGGTGGCCCGCGAATTGCGCGACGCCTGCGCTACTATGCCGGATCCTGCACCCCTGGACGTTTTCAACCACGTCTATAGCACGCCACATTCATGGATCGACCACCAAAAAGACCACTACTCGCGTTACCTGGCGAGCTTCGGTGGCTCCTCCCAGGAAGGTGCACTCTGATGAGCCAGCTGACTTTTGCCCGCGCACTCAATGCAGGCCTTCGCAAATCCCTCGAAAACGATCCCAAGGTAATCCTGATGGGGGAGGACATCGGAACCCTGGGCGGGGTCTTCCGCATAACCGACGGGCTTCAAAAGGACTTCGGCAAGCACCGTGTAGTGGATACGCCCCTGGCCGAATCGGGAATTATCGGAACTGCCGTCGGGCTTGCCTATCGTGGCTACCGGCCCGTCTGCGAAATCCAGTTCGACGGTTTCATCTATCCGGCTTTCGACCAGATCGTCAGCCAGATGGCCAAGCTTCACTACCGCACCATGGGCCGGGTCAAGATGCCCATCACCATCCGTGTCCCCTTCGGCGGCGGCATCGGTTCCCCCGAACACCATTCGGAATCGCCCGAAGCGTACTTCACCCACACCTCCGGGCTGCGCGTCGTCAGCGTCTCCAACCCACAGGACGCCTACACCATGATCCAGCAGGCCATCGCGTCCGATGATCCGGTCCTTTTCTTTGAGCCCAAGCGCCGCTATCACGACAAGGGCGACGTGGACGAGGCGAAGGACCTGGCGCAGGCGCTGTCGATGGAGAAGGCCCGGGTGGTCACCGAAGGCAAGGACGTGACTCTCGTGGCCTACGGCCCCCTGGTGAAGACGGCCAAGGACGCGGCGATTGCTGCCGCAGACGAGGGTGTTGCCATCGAGGTCATTGATCTCCGCTCCCTGGCGCCGATCGATTTCCCCGTCCTGGAAGCGTCCGTCCGCAAGACCGGCCGCCTGGTGATCACGCATGAGGCTTCCCAGTCCGGCGGACTGGGCGCCGAGATCGCCGCGAGCATCACGGAGCGCTGCTTCAACTACCTGGAAGCATCGCCGGTCCGTGTCACCGGATTCGATGTTCCCTACCCCTACTCCAAACTGGAGATGCACCATCTGCCCGATCTGGACAGGATCCTCGACGGCGTCGACAGGACCCTCGGCCGCCCCAACTCGTTGAGCGGGCTGGAAGGGTGAGCGTCACCATGATCAAGGAATTCAGGCTTCCGGACCTCGGCGAAGGCCTGACGGAATCAGAGATCCTTAGCTGGAAGATTGCCGTGGGCGACACGGTGGAGCTGAACCAGGTGATCGCCGAAGTGGAGACGGCCAAGGCCGTTGTGGAGCTGCCGTCGCCTTTCGCCGGAAAGGTCGCCGCGCTGCACGAACAGCCGGGAGCCGTCGTCGAAGTCGGTAAACCAATCGTGTCCTTTGAGGTGAGCGACGACGCCCCGGCCGCCACCGCGGCCGAGGCTCCACTACCGCCCGCCTCAGAGCCTGCACCACCGCCCGCCTCAGAGCCTGCACCACCGCCCGCTGCGGAACTGACTGCAGCCTCACTAACGGCCCGGACGGAAGCCACCGAGCCGACGTCGGGCTCTCCAGGTGAAGCAAAGCCTGCCGTAAGGCGCGAGCCGAACCTGGTGGGGTACGGAGCCTTCGTTGAAGAGACGGGGCGTCCGGTGCGCCGCGCTCGCAGGCTTATGGAGACGTCTACGGCAACACTTCCCGCCCAGCCTTCCACGCGCCCGCGTTCTACGCCGCCTGTCAGGAAACTGGCGCGCGATCTCGGCGTCGATCTGGCCTCCGTGCCGGGAACGGGGCCGCAGGGGCTTATTACCAGGGAGGACGTTCAGGGCTATGTAGGCAAGGACGTCGGGGGGGCCACCGAAGGCGAAACCGGGGTCGGCCAACCTCTTGTCCCCGACGGTGCGGCTGCGCGGGAACGGACGGTGGAACGGGAACAAAGGGTACCCATCAAAGGGGTGCGCAAGCATACTGCCGCGGCCATGGTGGCCAGTGCCTTCACAGCGCCGCATGTCACGGAGTTCCTGACGATCGACGTCACGGCAGCCATGGACCTCCTGGACAGGCTCAAGGCCAGCAGGCTGTTCGCGGGTCATAAACTCACTCCGTTGACGCTGGTCGCCAAGGCGCTGCTGGTGGCGCTTCGCCGCAATCCGACGCTCAATTCCCGGTGGGATGAGGAAAACCAGGAGATAGTGCAGTTCAACTATGTGAACCTGGGCATTGCTGCCGCTACTCCTCGAGGGCTCACCGTGCCCAACATCAAGGATGCCGACGCCATGCCGCTGCTGGAGCTGTCGGAAGCGCTGTCCACCCTTACTGAGGCTGCCCGTGCCGGAAAGAGCACCCCCTCGGACCTCTCTGGCGGAACCATTTCCATTACAAACATTGGTGTCTTCGGGATCGATGCCGGAACACCAATCCTTAATCCCGGGGAGGCTGCCATCCTGGCGATGGGTGCTGTCCGGAAGGCACCCTGGGAATTCAACGGCGGTGTTGCATTGCGGCAGGTGATGACGCTGAGCCTGTCGTTCGACCACAGGCTGGTGGATGGCGAACAGGGCTCCCGTTTCCTGGCCGACGTCGGATCGATCATGTCGGATCCCGCGATGGTGCTGACAATGGTTTAGCCACGGACAATGCTGCTGCGGCCGCCGGTCTCCCGGCGGCCGCAGCGTTCGGTTCAGTTCCCCGGTCTAGTCGGGTCGCGGCGAAGAAGTTTCGTTGACCGCTTGCGGCGGGCTCATGAATCGTGAATCGAGGCTAATACGCGGGGGGTGTAACGGGGGCGGGCGCCAGCGGTGCCGGCCTTTGGACGACCAAACGGCCTGGCCCAGGTGCGCCCGGCCCATCGGACCGTTCAGCAAGAGTCCATCCCCCTAAAATGTCGGAGGGTTCTGGGAAGCTTTGGCTATGGACGGCATTGAGGAATCGCAGCTGACGCTGGCGGCTGCGCCCCGCGGCGGGGAACTTCCCAGCGCCGCGGTGCCGGCCGGCGGTGTTCAGGAGCTGATTGCCGCGGTGCGTGGCCTGCGGTTGGCATCTGACAGTGCCGGGCTGATCGATCAGCTGCGTGGGCTTGAGGACCTCAAATCAGCGGTTGCCGGGTTGCAGGCCCGGATCGCCGTCGCCTTCGACGCCGCCCAGCGCCGCGCCCAGGCCGACGCCGGTGTCCGGGCAGCGGAGCAGGGCCACGG
>NZ_JAGGPK010000013.1 GCF_018613855.1 Arthrobacter sp. ISL-30 | reverse complement strand
CCCGCCGCGGCGAAGTCGATGTCCAGGCACCGGCGCAGGCAATCGAGAAGTATCGGCTCCTCAACGTCAATGCCGGTACCACCGGCAACGCGGGTGGCGAATCATAGGTCCCGAACCTACAGCACGTCCCGAACCTAAAGCATGAGGCAATAAGCGACGGCGGTTCCGCACAACAGGCGGGACCGCCGTCGGCCGTTAACATCCCAGGCGGTTGCTCAACCACCAGAAGATTCCCCTGTCAGGCGGCGGTTCGGACCCTGTGACCGGCGACAAGGCCAGTTGTAGCCTTCGCACAAATGGAGGTCCTGGGAGATGACCCGTATGCTCAAAGCATGGCAGAGCCGACAAGCACCCCAACCAAGCGCAAGGCAGCATCGCGTGCGCTCTCGCCTGAGAAAGCGGAAACCCTCAGGCAGCTTCGCGCCAACGTGGGGCAATTGTCCACATCCACCATGCGCCAGCTGGAAAAGTCCCTGCCGTGGTACAGCCGGTTGAGCTCTGATGAACGCTCTGCCCTTGGGCTGGTAGCCCAGAACGGCATCGCCGCTTTCGTTACCTGGTATGAGCGTCCCAGCTCTCCATCGTGGATCCTCACTGATGTCTTCGGCAACGCCCCCACTGAATTGACCCGGTCCATCAGCCTGCAGAAGGCACTTCAGCTCATCCGCATCGTGGTGGAGGTGGTAGAAGACCAGGTTCCCGTCATTGCCCCGGAGTCTGACCAGCCGTCGTTGAGGGAGGCTGTCCTGCGTTATTCGCGGGAAGTAGCCTTCGCGGCCGCAGATGTGTATGCACGGGCTGCGGAATCCCGTGGCTCCTGGGATACGCGGCTTGAGGCCCTCATCGTGGACGCCATCCTCCGCGGGGAAAACACTGACGCCCTGCGATCGCGGATTGCGGCACTTGGCTGGAAGGCCCAGGAGCGTTTCACGGTGATGGTGGGCAATTCGCCGTCGGAACCCAGCGCCAGCTATGTCAGCGAGCTGCGCAGGACCGCTGGCCGCTATGCCGAGGATGCGCTGGTGGGAATCCAGGGCGATCGGCTCATCCTGATCCTTGGCGGAGTCCAGGACCGTGACACGGCCTACTTGAAGCTCAGCGAGCTCTTTGCGCCCGGAGCGGTGGTCTACGGCCCGGAGGCCGGCTCGCTGCTGGAAGCGAGCAGCTCTGCCCAAGCGGCGTTCGCGGGCCTGACCGCCGCAAAGGCCTGGCCGTCGGCACCCAGACCAGTCGCGGCCGACGACCTGCTTCCTGAGCGGGTGGTCTCAGGCGATGACGCGGCGCGGCGTTCCCTGATCAAGAACATCTACCGGCCACTGCTCGCCGCTTCAAATGGCCTGGTGGAGACGCTTGGGACCTACCTGGAGCTGGGCCATTCCCTGGAAGCCACGGCCAGGGAGCTCTTCGTGCACGCGAACACTGTCCGGTACCGGCTCAAGCGTGTCTGCGACGTCACCGGGTGGGATCCGCTCCTTCCGCGGGAGGCTTTTGTCCTGCAAACTGCCTTGGTGGTGGGCCGTCTCTCGGCCCAGCCCAAGGCCCCGCCCGAACGTCAACCGACCCGGTCACAGCCCTGAACCGTTGTAGACTTCCTACAAACTGACCCGGCGAGCTTGGTGTACGAAAACACCGTTGGATTACTCGCGCATTTGGAAAGCTGGATACGTGCTCGCAATCGTCTGCCCTGGACAGGGCTCCCAGACCCCTGGATTTCTCGCCCCGTGGCTGGAACTTCCTTCCGTAGAAGGCCATCTGGCCGCCCTGAGCGAAATAGCGGGCATCGACCTCAAGGCCCACGGCACTACCTCCGATGAGGAGACCATCAAGGACACGGCTGTCGCACAGCCCCTGATCGTCGCCGCCGGCCTGGTTGCCGCAAAGTCACTGTTCGACGTCGAACTCAGCACCCTTCCCGTCATCCTGGCGGGCCACTCGGTTGGCGAGATTACGGCCTCGTCGCTGGCAGGCGTCCTAAGTGAGGACGACGCCATGACCTTCGTCCGGGAACGCGCCAACAGCATGGCTGCCGCCGCTGCCGTTACGCCCACCGGGATGAGCGCCGTCGTTGGTGGAGAGCCTGCGGAGGTTCTGGCTGCGATCGAAGCCGCCGGCGCGACACCTGCCAATGTCAACAGTGCCGGCCAGACTGTGGCCGCCGGGACATTCGAGCAGTTGAAGTCGCTCGCCGAGAACCCGCCTGCCAAGGCTCGCGTCATTCCGCTGAAGGTTGCAGGCGCGTTCCACACATCCCATATGTCTCCGGCAGTGAGTGCGCTCGAGGCCCTGCGGCCTTCCCTGAACCCCAAGAACCCGTCGGTTCCGCTGCTGTCGAACTACGACGGCGGAGAAGTCACCGAGGGCGCCGCCGTCGTCGACAGCCTGATTGCCCAGGTATCCCGTCCCGTTCGCTGGGACCTCTGCATGGAATCCCTCGTGCAGCGCGGCGTGACCGGCCTGATCGAGCTGGCGCCAGCCGGCACACTGGCCGGACTGGCCAAACGTGGCATGCCTGGCGTCAAGACTGTCGCGGTGAAGACACCCGAGGACCTGTCGGCGGCGCTTGCCCTCTTCGCTGAGCTGGAGGGACAGGCATGAGCGTCCCGTCCCTGAAGCAGTCAAACGTTCACGAACACTCCCGCATCGTCGGTCTGGGCGCCTACCGCCCGGACGTGATCGTCACCAATGACGACGTCTGCCAGTGGATCGATTCCTCGGATGAGTGGATCCGCCAACGGACCGGCATCGTCACGCGTCACCGCGCTCCCGCCGAGATCAGCGTCATCGACATGGCGGAGGGCGCAGCACGCGAAGCACTGGACAAGGCCGGGATCGACGCCTCGCAGCTTGGAGCCGTCATTGTTTCCACGGTGACGCATCCTTTCGCCACACCATCGGCTGCAGCAAACCTGGCGGACCGGCTGGGAGCTACTCCGGCCCCTGCCTTCGACATCTCGGCGGCCTGTGCGGGCTATTGCTATGGAATAGCCCAGGGTGATGCCCTGGTCCGCTCCGGCGCCGCAGACTACGTCCTCGTGGTTGGCGCCGAAAAGCTCTCCGACGTCATCGACAACTCCGAGCGCACCATTTCCTTCCTTCTTGGTGACGGAGCTGGAGCCGTTGTCATCGGTCCCTCGGACACTCCCGGCATCGGTCCTTCGGTTTGGGGTTCCGACGGCAGCAAGTGGGATGCGATCGGGATGACGCACTCGCTCCTGGATGTCCGCGATCATGCTGCGGCCACGCACGCCAACGAGGAGGGTGCCGTAGCGGCGGCCGCCGCGGTTTGGCCCACCCTCCGCCAGGACGGCCAGACGGTATTCCGTTGGGCAGTCTGGGAAATGGCCAAGGTGGCCCAGCGGGCGTTGGATGCTGCGGGCATCACGGTCGACGACCTCGCAGCCTTCGTCCCGCACCAGGCGAACATGCGGATCATTGACGAGATGGTCAAGCAGCTCAAGCTACCGGAAACGGTGATGGTGGGCCGCGACATTGCGGAAGCCGGCAACACATCGGCCGCTTCGATTCCGCTGGCTACCCATCGCCTTCTGGAGGAGAACCCCGAGCTCAGCGGCGGACTGGCGCTGCAGATCGGATTCGGCGCCGGACTGGTGTTCGGGGCTCAGGTCGTCGTCCTGCCGTAGGCAGGCGGGACCTGGCGCTGAAGCCGTGGCGTGGCGTTGAAGGCGGGACTGGCGTTTCAGCCAGAGACAACTACATATGAAACAAGTCTTTTCAAAATCCAAGCCGTAATCACGGTTTGCCCCCTTTCCGGTCCTGGTGCCGGAACAACAAGAAAAGGAGCCAACAATGGCTAGCAACGAAGAAATCCTGGCCGGCCTGGCTGAAATCGTCAACGAGGAAACCGGCCTTGCCCCCGAGGCCGTGGAATTGGACAAGTCCTTCACCGAGGACCTGGACATCGACTCGATCTCCATGATGACCATTGTGGTCAATGCCGAAGAGAAGTTCGGCGTCCGTATCCCGGACGAAGAGGTCAAGAACCTCAAGACCGTCGGCGATGCTGTCAGCTTCATCTCGAACGCCCAGGCCTAATCCTGGCTCCCGCTGTGCCGGGCCGGGATGTGCAAACGCATCCCGGCCCGGCACAGCCGCAAAAACACCCAAAGTTTTCACGGCCGATCCCTGCGAGGAACCGCAGCGGAGACGGCTGATCCGACAGAGAGTGATCGCATGGCACGCAAAGTAGTCATTACCGGCCTGGGCGCCACAACGCCCATTGGCGGCGACGTACCCACGATGTGGAAGAACGCGCTGCAAGGGGTTTCCGGTGCCCACACGCTCGAGGACGAGTGGGTGGCCCGATTCGAACTTCCGGTCACCTTTGCTGCACGCTGCTCGACTCCGGCGCTGGATGTCCTCAGCCGCGTTGAGGCCAAGCGCATGGACCCGTCCACGCAATTCGGCGTCATTGCTTCCCGCGAGGCATGGGCCGACTCCGGAATTACCGAAATCGACCACGACCGGCTGGCCGTCGCCTTTGCAACAGGCATCGGTGGCGTGTGGACCCTCCTGGACGCCTGGGACACCCTGCGCGACAAGGGCCCCCGCCGAGTGCTGCCAATGACAGTTCCCATGCTGATGCCCAATGGTGTCGCCGCCGCGGTCAGCCTGGACCTGGGCGCCCGCGCCGGCGCCCACACCCCTGTCTCCGCCTGTGCCTCCGGCACTGAGGCGCTGCACCAGGGCCTTGAGCTCATCCGCTCGGGCAAGGCCGACGTCGTCATGTGCGGCGGCGCAGAAGCGGCAATCCATCCGATGCCCCTGGCAGCGTTCTCGTCGATGCAGGCCTTGTCGCGGCGCAACGACGAACCCGAGCGCGCCTCCCGGCCCTATGACGTGGACCGTGACGGCTTCGTCATGGGTGAAGGCGCCGGTGCGCTGGTACTCGAGGCCGAGGAACATGCCCTGGCCCGCGGCGCCCGCATTTACGCCGAACTCGCGGGCACGTCCGTGACCGCCGATGCGTACCACATCACGGCTCCCGATCCGGAGGGCCTTGGCGCGACGCGTGCCCTCAAGGCCGCCATGTTTGACGGGCGGATCCAGGCGGAGGACGTGGTGCACGTGAATGCCCACGCTACTTCCACTCCCGTAGGTGACAAGCCGGAATACACGGCTCTCCGCGCCGCCCTGGGGACCCATGTGGACAGTGTGGCGGTATCGGCCACCAAGTCCCAGATGGGCCATCTGCTGGGCGCTTCGGGCGCCGTAGAAGCCGTGCTGACGGTTCTCGCAGTCTACGAGCGCCAGGCACCTGTCACTATCAACCTTGAAAACCAGGATCCCGAGATTCCGCTGGACGTCGTCACAGCACCGCGTCAGCTGCCGGGCGGCGACATCGTGGCGCTCAGCAACTCGTTCGGCTTCGGCGGACACAACGCAGTCATCGCGGTTCGCAACGTCTAGGCTCGAACTCCCTTACGCCACTGAACACGGCAAAGAGAGTGGGTAACAGGAGGGCCTCCACCACATGGTGGAGGCCCTCCTGTTGTTTGCGCAGTGGCTGGCTGTTTTGTCGGGCACTTGCTATGGAATTGCGCCCGGGTTCCTGGCGCTCGCTACCCCACTTGGTGCAGCCAGCGCACCGGTGCACCCTCGGCTGCGTGCCGGAAAGGTTCCAGCTCTTCGTCCCAGGCCTCACCAAGGGCGAGGGACAATTCGTGGTATACGGCTGCCGGGTCCCCGGCGCCGGCTTCGTAGGCGTACCTGATGCGGTCCTCCGAAACCATGATGTTGCCGTGTACATCGGTAACGGCATGGAATATCCCCAGTTCAGGGGTGTGGGACCAGCGTGCGCCATCGACGCCCTGGCTCGGCTCCTCTGTGACCTCATAGCGAAGATGCGTCCAGCCCCGGAGCGCGGAGGCAAGCTGTGCGCCGGTGCCCGGCGCACCGGTCCAGGACAGCTCGGCGCGATACATTCCGGGCGCAGCGGGTTGAGCGGTCCACTCAAGATCGGTTCGCTTGTCCACGACCGATCCGATGGCCCACTCAACATGAGGGCACAACGCGGTGGGGGCCGAGTGAACAAACAGGACACCGCGAGTCATTGCAACAGACATTCCATCCTCCATAGCTGTAGGTACGTCTTCCCCAACGACCTCTACCTCTGGATGAAATTAGTTGCCTGCGTTTTCCGCTTGTCCGGCTAACCACCAGTTATTCAGTTGATCCGGAACACTCTCCGGAAAGGGTCGGCTTCAAGCACAGCTTGAATGTTCCCGAACTTTTGTCTTATTTTGCCCCACCCTGCGAAATTACGCCAGTGCAATTTCTACAGGAGATCGAATCAAGCGTCAGTGACGTAACTAAGCACGCGGATGGGCCTGCTGATAGCTCTTCCGCAGCCTGTCCACAGAAACGTGAGTGTAGATCTGCGTGGTGGCCAGGCTGCTGTGGCCCAGGATCTCCTGCACTGCGCGAAGATCGGCACCACCATCCAGCAGGTGTGTGGCCGCTGAGTGCCGCAAGGCGTGCGGCCCGGTTGCTGAAGTATCGCCAAGCGCGAGGAGCAGCTCCTTGACGACGCTGCGCACTTGCCGCTGATCCACCCTCTTCCCACGCAGCCCCAGGAAAAGTGCAGGACCGCTGAACGAGCGGGCCAGATGGCCTCGGCCACGCCTGAGCCAATCGTCGACGGCGAGAGCGGCGGGAAGCCCATACGGAACCGTCCGTTCCTTGTTGCCCTTGCCGATGACCCTCAGTGAGCGCCGGTCGGCATCCAGGTCATCCACGTCCAGTCCGGACAGTTCGCCCACGCGAATGCCCGTGGCATAGAGGAGTTCAACCATGGCTCGATTCCGGAGACTGACCGGATCGCCTTCTTTGGCGGCCTGCGCCAGCCGGTCGAAAACTGTTGTCACCTGCTGCTGCTGGAGCACTCCCGGAAGCGACTTTGTGCGTTTGGGGGCTTGAAGGCGGAGCGCAGGGTCTGTGGCCAGCAACTCTTCGCGGACAGCCCATGCCATGAAGGACCTGACGGTCGCAGCCCTGCGGGCCAACGTTGCTCTGGAAAGTCCTGCCTCACTCTGTGCACCAAGCCAACGCCTCAGCGTGCCGAGGTCCACATCTTCCAAGCGGCCTGCTCCTTCGGCTGCCGCAAATTCCAGAAGACTGTTCACGTCGGAGAGATAGGCCCGGACAGTATGCGCCGACCTTGCCCGCTCGCCCTCAAGATGCCTGCGGAAGCCGTCGACCTTGCCGTGCAGCTCCGTCGACTCAACGCTTGCTTCCGTGTTTTTTTGTTCCACAGTCCAACTTTGCCAGTGACGGGCAAGATAGTACGTCAGCAACATAGTCAGCACTGGTTTCAGGCTCCCTTGCGTGCCCTCTTCCAGCTTCCGCCAACTGTCACGGCGAGTCCCAGTAGTCCCAGACGGCCCAGGCCTGCCCTGACGGCCTCAGGGCTGAGCCCCGCAACCACCGACAACTTCTCCACGGAACTGGCAGACCGAAGCGGCAGTGCGTCGAGGAGAATCAGATCTTCCAAAGTTAGGCCGTCGTGGTCAGCGCCGTCGGTGCTCCGCTCGGAGACGAGTGCTGTTCCGCTCGGGCCCGCAAGTTCAGCGATCTCGCCCACGTCGGTGACGCACACTGCTCCGCCGTCTCTCAGGAGGCGATGGCAGCCCGCAGAGTTCGCGCTATGGATTGAACCGGGCACCGCGGCGACTGTCCGCCCGATACTTTCTGCATGATGCGCCGTGTTCAGGGCCCCGGAACGCCATCGGGCCTCGACAACAACAGTAACGGCGGCAAGAGCGGCGATTATTCGATTGCGTTGGAGGAAGCGGTATCGGGTGGGTGCTGATCCCGGTGGCACCTCCGCTATGACAGCACCCTGGTTGGCCACCGCCCGAAGCAGGTCCTCGTTCCCTGAAGGATAGTAGCGGTCCACTCCCCCGGCCATGACAGCGATGGTAGGCATGGTCCCTGCCCCTCCGCTCAGGCCTCCGCGGTGGGCGTGGGCGTCGATGCCATAGGCGCCACCCGAGACTATGGTGTAGCCCCGCTGGCCAAGGCCATGGGCCAAGTCACCGGTGACGGACGCCCCATAGCTGGTGCTGTCACGGGAGCCCACTAGCGCGACAGTGGAGCTTGCGGCCGGGAACTCGTCCTCATGCCCCCGCCACCAGAGGCAAAGCGGTTCCTGCAGGCCAAGGTCCTCCAACTGTCGGGGCCAGAGTGGGTCGCCCGGTACGATCATGCGTCCCCCAAGACGCTTCATGGTGGCAAGGTCCCGTTCTGGAGCCAGGTCGTCAACCCGGGGTGCCCATCGTTTCAATGAGGCGGAAATCCCTCCCCAGGAAGAGGCAGCCCCGCCGTTGCTGAGAAGGGCCGTCATTTCCTGCTCGAGTTGAGGACCCGCTTTGAGCCGACCTGTCGCGATCTTTAGTGCATCGATCGCGCCGGCGGCACGAACCAGCGCGAGTCCTATGGAATCCTGCGGCTCCAGCAGCCGGGAAAGGGCAGCCCGCGCAAACCGTTCCTGTTCCTGTTTGTTGAACGCCTGTTTATTGAACGCCTGTTTGCTCATTGCTGGCGTTTGGGGAGAATCTGCTAATTCCATCATTGATGGTCCTTTCACGCCGCCGCAGCGGCCTGCCTCAGGCCCAGGGCCTGTCCAACATGATTCCCATCGGGCCGTTCGTGGCTGTCGAGGTCAGCCAAAGTCCAGGCGAGACGGAGGACGCGGTCATAGCCGCGTGCTGTGAGGATTCCCCGTTCCAAGGAGGCATCCAGAATCCGGGTGGTGGCCGGAGGCAGTTTCAATTGCCCCCGAAGGACACGTCCCGGGACCTGGGAGTTGGTCTCCATGCCCAACGGACCCAGCCTCTCCAATTGACGAGCACGCGCCGCCGCGACCCTGCGCGCCACGGTTCCCGTATCCTCCTCGGTCCCGCCCTGGCCGAACGCAGACAGTGACACCCGCTCCACCTGGAGTTGTATGTCAACGCGGTCCAGCAGTGGGCCGGACATTCTGCCGTAATAGCGCCGACGCATGGTTGGCGTGCAGGTGCAGTCAACTCCCTTGCCGGAAGCCTTTCCGCAGGGGCACGGATTGGCTGCCAGGACGAGCTGGAACCGTGCGGGATAGGCCGCCGTTCCACCGGAGCGGTGGATCACCAGCTCTCCGCTTTCCAAGGGCTGTCGCAGCGCATCCAGGACACGTCGCTCGTATTCGGGAGCCTCGTCGAGGAACAGTACGCCCCTATGTGCCCGCGATGCCGCGCCGGGGCGGGGAAGGCCGGAACCGCCGCCGATGATGGCAGCGGCAGTGGCGCTGTGGTGTGGGCTTTCAAAGGGAGGCCGTCGTCGCAGGGACACAGCCGAGGATGGCACGGCGCTCAGAGAATGTATCGCGGTGACTTCCATGGCCTCGTGGTCGCCAAGGTCGGGCAAGAGTCCTGGCAGTCGCTCCGCCAGCATCGTTTTGCCGGCCCCCGGGGGCCATGTGAAGGGTAGGTTTTGTGCTCACCAAACGAGGAGAAAGGATCCCTGCGAAATCAGCACAAACGGACCCATCCCAGTGCGATCACCACATACACACTGGTTGGCGAGGCTCAGTTCCCGCGATGGAAAGCTGAGGAGACGCCTGGCGCCTTGGCATCTCCCCTCACGCAAAGGGGCCCGATGGTTATCACCAGGACTTACCGCACCGCGCCCACCTGCGGCGGACGCGCAACCACGGCTTGACCAGCGGACACGCTAAAGAGGCTGCCGCGGAGTCGATGGCACGCTTCCATCGTTAGCGCCCGCCCGCAGGCTGCAATCGCAGGCGTTTTCTGCAGACGCCACGCCTCCCGTACCGGCAGCCGGCCGCTGATGCTGCGCTGGACCCCTGCTCAGCTACGAAGACATCATCCTGCTCTGAGAGGAACGAGTCCTCGTCATCCGGACTGCCGACGGAGGCGCTTTTCCACCCTCTGTACGCACCCCAACCCGGGCGGGCCGTAACCTGAACGCATGCATTGTCCCGTTCCTGACAGCCACCGGCGCCTGGATGACGTCCATGCCGAGTGGCATGACGCACTCGATGCCTACTTCGACGTGCATAAGTTCCGACGCACTTATAACTCCTTCCTCACCGCAGTCCAAAGCACCATCGACACGATCAGCAGGAAGAAACGGGTCATCCCCGGAGCGGAAGAAAAGATCAACGAGTGGAAAGCGTCCTTAGCCGCCGACCGGTACCACCGGTGGGGTGATAAGTCTCGGAACCTGGTCATCCATGAGGCAGACCTTTCACTTCACAGCGTCGCCTGGATGGAATACACCAGCTCGCGCCATGACACAGTGACCCGCCGCATAGACGCGAATCCCGAGACAAGCAACGAAGACCTGCTTACCGCCTTCCTTATGGGCACCCCCGAAGGAATCCGAACGGGGCTGATCAGGATCTCCAGGAAGTGGGTCGCCAACACCCTTCCGGACACCGAGCTCCTGGAAGCCGGAACCCATCTGTACCGCAACGTTGCGCAACTGGTGCGGTCCTTCCATTCTGACGAAGACCACGACTGCAGCGGTTTGGGGCTGCCCGAAAGGAGCTGCCATCGCGACGCCCGCGGATTTAGCCTTCCGGACTGCATGGCGTGGATGCCCCAGGCACCACTGATGCAAAGCGCTGACATAGAAACCCGTCAAGGCCTTGCCATAAAGGTGGCCTCAATCGAACGAGACCCGGATATGACGCCGGACAAACTGGGTCAGCATTACGGAGACTACTTCGAGCTCAAAGGCGACCCCATCCACGTGGCGCCCCGACAGCTACGACGCGCTTCGCTGTTCCTCACCGTCGACAGCGAAGCGCTCCCCTGGATGATGCTGTACAAGGGCAGCCAGTACATCGGCGCCTTTCAGATTGCGGCGGCTGGCGGCGGCACCATGAAGATTGCGCTGTTCCAGCAAATGGCCGAGCGCATCCGGGTGACTCAGGCCGACGGGTTCATCTTCACGTCAGAGCTTTGGACCGCCCGCCGGGCCGGCAGAACCAGAAAGATCCACCAACACGACGGAACCTTCTACGATCTCAAGCCCGAACGTGACGAAGCCCTCGCAGTTGTTGCAGCCACCCGCGATGGCCGAAGGCTGATGATGCTCCGTGAATTCACCCGAGACGAGCACGGATGGCCAACGCTCGGTGGAATCACTACCTATAGCCGCCTCACCGCAGAATGGCGTCCGGTCCTCGCCGCGCTCAACCAGCTTCCCCTGGGAAGCGCCTTCAGGCGGGGCTAGCAGACCAATGAGGACTCGAGTTTCCGCACGTGCCACACCGCCGGGGCTAGGATCACCGGCTTTGCTCCGTCTGCGGCGGCGGCGTGCCCGAGCCAACTAAGGCCTTCCTACTGGCGAAAGGGGATCTCGCTGCAGGAGACCTTGACGTCATGTAGGCCGTGGAAGTCCAGCAGCTGCTTCAGGCTGGCGGTGGCCTCGGAACTATATGGAGTTGGGCCTATACGAACTTCCCGTATCGGCAGCCGTCCCGGTTCGGTGGCGAAGCGATTTTCATGCATGTCATCGTTGTCGCCGCCCAGAGACGTGAGCTTCACGTAGGGAACTAGCCCAAAGGGCCCAGGGCGGTGGAAGACAAACTTCCAATCGGGGTTGGGCCACATAATGATCCGTTCTTCCCGTTCATCGAGAAAGCCTGCGTTTTTGATTAGGTCTAAGGACTCATTCATGAGGTAGGGAAAGAGCCACACCGGAGACGGCCAGGTTCGAGAGGCGAAATGCGCCTCTCAACGCCTTTACGAAGGTTTTCGAATATCTCGGCGATGATCTTTGTCTGTTGCGCCGGATCGTAGACCACGGGCTTCCAGTCACCGCCCTCAATCATTAAGGAATCCGGGTCAAAAATGACCACGGGGGTTCCGTCAGGGTGGGTCGCGATCTGCCCATCGGCTTCCTTGTCATACATATCGTCCCAGTAGCCCACCGGCGGATTCGGGTGGGTGTCCTCTTTCAGACGTGCCAGCGGAACCAGGGGCTCGTTTCGGTCGAGCCCGACTGCGAAGCGGACTTGATCGCGGCCGTAGTAGCGCCACATGGTCAGGCTGTCGCCGTCAGAGGAGGCGGAAAGCACAAAAGAATGCCGCGATCTCTCCCTCACTTCGGGAATGTATCTTTCCAACCCCTCGATGACGTCCGCCGGCAGCGCTGCCCGCTGATCCTCAAAATGCTTTCGAAGCTGGATGCTGCCACTCAGTAGTTCGTTCGTATCGTTCATGAACGCCGCCGAACCCGCCCACAGCTCGTTCTTCGCAAGGATATTCATCAAAGCGGCACCATCGGTATAGTGCCAAACCAGTGCCGGCTCATTCTTCCTCATGCCCTGAGCCTATGGTGCGTTATGGCGTTGGGCGCTCACGCTTCGCCGGGAACATCAGCCAACGCGAGCCAGCGGATGCAGCTCGGAGTCCAACTCAACATTGGGCTGGGGCTGCACCATCTTGAAGAATGTCTCTGTCTGCGCTGCGGTCAGATACTGGAAGCTCTGTGGGGGACGAAGGGTCGTGCCGAGTTCAGACAGGGGAACCGGTTTAGGGAATCGGCCGACGGTCTCGACCAGGATGCCTGTTCCGTGCTCCCGCTGGTCGTAGTAGTCAAAGAACCTGCTCTTTGAGATCCCACCAACTGCACGGAATGTGGACCAGAGCCTCTTCGGGGACATGGTCTTCTGCCCGCGGACAGCGAACCACCCAAGAAGTGAGCCAACAGGCATCGTGGCATAGATCAGAACGTGGCTGACGTCATCGGCGACGGGCCGCTTGCGGAACTCCACAACCTTCTCGCCGGAGAGAATCGCATTGGCAAACTCCGGCCTGATAGACATCAGGGCTACCCTTCCTGGAGCGTTCTTGCCCACTGAATTCCTTCCTCTGATTTGATTTGGGCGATGGATTGCGGGGACTCTTCCATGACTCCCAGCATTTTGAGGTTTTCGCGCGACACTGGCGCGTCGAGCACTTGGTCAAGCCTGAATTTGACCGCCAGTACTTCCTTTGCGCACATCTTCTGGAGTTCCTCGGCACGGTATACGGTGCGTGCTCCGGCGAAGCTCAGCACGTCGGCCAGGACGCTGGTGCGTCGTGTTTCTTCAACGACGCCGACAGCGTGCACAGCCCGCCTTTCGTGCGTCCGGAGAAAGAAAAGGGTGTCGCCCGGCTCCAACGTTTTTATACCCGAGTGGCAGATGTATACCTTACGGATCGCGTTTCCATAGGTCGAATCGAAGAAGGACTGCTGTGGCTCGGACGCAGGGAAGAGCATGCTATGGAATACCGGAATGATAGGGACGAGGAATGCCCTGTTCACACGTCGCTTTCCAGGGCCGTAGCGCCTGTTGTACTCGAGTGGGTGCTCAGGCGGCTCTTGGTCGACGCTGGGCTCCAGGATCTTGCCAAGCACAATTTGTCCTGACGCCCCGGGTTTGGGCCCCAAATCGAAGAAGCCGAACTCCCTCAGCATCGCGAGCAAGGGCTCTTTGTCCAAGGAAGCCTCGATGAAGCAGGTGTCAGCCCGCATCGACCGGATACGGGCTATGACGGCTTCCAGCAGTGTCTCTCCCAGTTTCTTGCCCTGGTTGGCTTCGGCAATCTTGAACGTGCAGATCTTCACGCTGTTCCCGGTCAATCCGGACACTTCCGGTTCCTGACGATCGAGGACCGCCAGGCCACGGATGTCCCTACCGCCCCCTATGACCAAACAGCTCCGTCTTTCGGCAACCACCTTCTCCCACCAGCTGGAAAAGTCACCATAATCAGCTCGGAGTGAATCAAAGAACGGTTGGACGGGATCTATGGTGTGAGGCTGGACGTCATCGACCGAATAATGAACTGGCAGCTGCCCCGACAGTGCCGTCAACACCCCTTGGGCGTCATCGAGCATCATCACGCGCTCTTGAAGTCCCGCATGACGAGCATGCGCGTGGAGCTTTCGGTCCTCAGTTATCAGCCAGGTGGCGGCGTTACGTTGCAGTGTAAGAAGCAGCGCGGCGTCCACACCGTCGTTACTGCGGGCCCCCAGATACGGTGCATAACGTGCCTCATTCAGGAATCCTGTGGTGAGTTCAACACGTCCCAACCGCGGATACTTCTCCAACTGACGGCGCCGGCGGTCCCTTAGCTGGCGATCTTGAATCCGCGAGATGTCGTCAAATTGATTCTCCACGATGGAGATCTTGCCCCCAGCGTCCAGAACTAGGCGATAAACGTTCGACGCCGACCGGTGGTTGACGTGATCTGCATCCTCATCACCCTCGATGGCGAGAACAATGTTTGTGTCCATCAGGACTCGCAGGTCCCCCATATGCCCCGTGTCGCTTCCCATTTCTCCCCAAGCTCTCGAATGCGGCAGACCATCCACGTTGTCCCTGCTGCCTACGCTACTGACCTGAGCTCACGCTGGCCCTTTGCCACGGCGGCGGGCCAGAAAATGACCTTGAAGCCGCCGACGGCCAGCTGGGGCCCGTTAGTGCCGAAGGCAACGGGTTACCGCGCAGAAGCCGCCTACCGGAGTGCCTGTCCGGTACACGCAGCCGAGTGCGACGCTCGTCTTCGAGAACTTAGGCTGCGTGGCGGCCGCTCCTAAGACCATTCATGGGCCCCCAGACTCGACGGCTGATCACCCGGTTCCAGGACGTCCGCGGCAACCGTGTCGACGCCCGAAATGCCTCGTATACGAGTGCATCGTCATCCCCATGGTTAAGGACAGGGACCCGGGGGTCTATGTAAGGGGTATGTTTTGCGGTGATAAGACGGGGTGAACAGATCCCTGCTAAATCAGCACAAACAGGCCCATCCCACTGCGATCACCACATGTTCACCAACTCTCGAGTTCTGACCCCGCGAAGGAAAAAGAGAGGAGATGCTGACGCCTTGGTATCTCCCGCTCACGTAAAGAACCCGAGCGGAGATGGCCAGACTTACCGCACCGCGCCCACATGCGGCGGCGGCACTCACGACTTGAACACGGGACACGCCGAAGAGTCTGCCGCGCACTCGATGGCGCGCTTGCATCGCAGCGCCCGCCCGCAGAGACTGCAATCCCATCGGTTTTCCACATACTCAACGACTCCCCTACCCGGCAGCCGGCCGCTGATGCTGCACTGGAGCCATGCTCAGCCACGAAGACATCATCATGCTCGGAGGAACGGGTCCTCGTCATCCAGGATCACAAGGAAGGCCGCTGCTGGTGCGGCCAGACCTGGGATTGACCCGCACCAGTAGGGGCGGCGGCCAGCGCGACGTCGTAGACGGACATCCGGAATAGCCTCGACCTGGGGGCCCGCTGGGCCTGGAGTCGTGAACCCATCTCGCCCCGTTATGCATAGGGACAGCCTGGAGGATCGCCAGAATCCGCACCAACTCTCAAGTCCGGGATGGGTCGCGAAACTTCCACCTGAACGGCTGCTTTGCTTAGGCGTGGGGCGCGGCAGGGCTGCAACACCTACCTCACAACTTTTCGCCAGACACCGCCGGGAGGCGGCTAGGCCCACTGCCTGGACGACTATTCAGGACCGGGCGCTGAGCCTTTGAATGAACTCATCGGCCTGAGCCAGGTTCCGCGCCATCTTGGCCCGCTGATGCACAGCCCTCTCCAGAAATTCCGCCAGCGCCACGGATCCGTCCGGCGACGCGCTGTCCGGCGCTCCAAGGAGGGCAAGGATTTCAGCCATTTCTTCCAGCGAGAATCCCAAAGGCTTCATCTGCTTGATGACCATGAGGCGCTCGAAGTCGTCCTCCGAGAACACCCTGAACCCGCCCTCCGTCCGGGCAGTAGCAGGCAGCAGCCCCACGTCGTCATAGTGCCGGATGGTACGCAGTGACAGACCTGTCCGCTCCGCCAGCTCGCCGATGTGCATGGTGTTGGTGCTGCTGATCTTGGCAGTCATCAGTGCCTCCGTCCTGTTCTGATTGCAACTCTACCATCACGTTAGGGTAGAGTTTTGATAGTGGGTGAGACCTTGCAGACTACTTCCTCCACTTCCCGGCGCGGCGCTGCGCCCCCACATGCATTCGCAAAAACGAAGCCGCATCAGCGTGTCTTCTTGACCACGAACGGAGCCAGCAATGGCCGTCAAAACCGCCGGGGAAGCCCCGGCCTACACACCCGAACAGTTGCAGTCGGTCCGGGGCACCATGATGTCACCGCGCCGGCTCAAGACCGAAGTGCTCGCCGGGCTCGTCGTTGCCCTGGCCCTGATCCCGGAGGCCATCGCCTTCTCGATCATCGCCGGCGTCGACCCTCGGATCGGGCTGTTCGCCTCCTTCACCATGGCCGTCACCATCGCCTTTGTTGGTGGCCGCCCTGCCATGATCTCCGCTGCTACCGGTGCGATCGCCTTGGTTATCGCCCCGCTGGTGAAGTCCCACGGCGTGGACTACTTCGTTGCCGCGGTGATCCTTGCGGGCATTTTCCAGGTAATCCTGGGATTGTCCGGCGTTGCGAAACTGATGCGGTTCATTCCCCGCTCGGTGATGGTGGGATTCGTCAATGCCCTGGCCATTCTGATCTTCATGTCCCAGGTCCCGGAACTCCTCGGAGTCCCTTGGCTCGTCTACCCCCTCGTCGCTTTGGGCCTGGCGATCGTGTTCGGCCTGCCAAAGCTCACCAAGGCAGTGCCTGCCCCGTTGGTGGCCATCGTGGTCCTGACACTGATCACCGTGTTCGCCGCCGTCGCGGTTCCGACCGTGGGCGACAAGGGCGACCTGCCCGATTCCCTGCCGACACTGTTCATCCCGAATGTGCCGTTCAGCCTCGAAACGCTGCAGATTATCTTTCCGTTCGCCCTGGCAATGGCCTTCGTGGGACTGCTCGAATCTCTGATGACGGCCAAGCTCGTTGACGACGTCACCGACACCCGCTCCTACAAGACCCGTGAGGCCTGGGGTCAGGGCGTGGCGAATATCGTCACCGGGTTCACCGGCGGCATGGGTGGCTGCGCGATGATCGGCCAGACCATGATCAACGTCAAAGCCTCCGGCGCACGCACCAGGATCTCGACCTTCCTTGCCGGCGTCTTCCTGCTGATCCTCGTCGTCGTCCTCGGCGGCGTTGTCTCCGTGATCCCTATGGCGGCGCTCGTTGCAGTGATGATCTTTGTTTCCTGGGCCACGTTTGACTGGCACAGCATCCACCCCCGCACCCTGAAAATGATGCCCAAGAGCGAAACCTTCGTCATGGTCGCTACCGTTGTCGGCACAGTCGCCACCCACAACCTGGCAATCGGCGTCGGGGTTGGCGTCATTGTTGCCATGGTGCTGTTTGCCCGCCGGGTCGCACACTTCGTCACCGTCGAACGGACCGTCAAGACCATTGGCGGCCACGAAACTGCCACCTACGTCGTGGACGGCGAGCTATTCTTCGCCTCCTCCAACGACCTCTACACCCAGTTCGAATACGCACTCGACCCCGAAAACGTCATCATCGACATGCACGCCTCCCACCTCTGGGACGCCTCCACCATCGCAGCGCTGGACGCCATCACCGAGAAGTACCACCGCCACGGCAAAGATGTGAAGATCATCGGCCTCAACGACGCCAGTGTGCTCATGCGCGAACGCCTCGGCGGCAAACTCGGCGGCGGACACTGAACCAACCCGTGATCCTCAAGAGCTCCCCTTGCAACTGGAAGGGGAGCTCTTTACATATGGGGTGCAGATCAAGGCCAAGAGCTAGATTCATCTTTCCGGCCAGCTGGTCGCCTCGACAATCGATATCGGGAACGCGGCGCGGTAGGTCAACGACGCCCATGGCATAACTTTCGCCAGAGATCGATGACTTAGGAGATGGGTCCAGCCAAAGCAAAACGAATGCGGAGTCAGGCGTCGTTGGGGTTGTCGAGTTGCTTGCGCAGCCGCTGGACCTCTGCCTCTGCCGCGGCAAGCCGGGCCTCAATCTTCTTCCGGTCGATGCCCGGCGACGAGGCCGGTGCCGGACTCGTCTTCGAAACCAGCCAGCCGATCCGCTGGTAGCCGGTGATCCGCCCTACCTGCGTACACGCGAAGCAGTCCCTCTCTGGCTCGGGGCGCGGCCAGCGCAGGTCGATCATCTTCCGGATGTGGTCTCGCTCGGAGCCCTTTTCAGGCCATCCAGTGTTATCCGCTGCTGCCCAACTTTCCTCGAAGTCTCGCCGGATCTCCGAGATGCGCTCTTCGGACACTATCTTGGGCCCGTCCTCGGGCTTCCAATCAACGTCAGTGCAGACCTGGTCATAGTGCCCGCAGGCGAGCTTGACCCGCCAGAACGCCGACAAGTGTGGCCCGGGCTTCCGGATCTTCGCCCAAATCTCGACGTCCATCCAGTCGTACTCCGGCTCCTCAGGGTCCGCCGGGAACTCCATAATCTTCCGATCGACCCATTCGACGATGTCGCGATACGGCTTCTGGATAGGGCCGTGTTCGGTCGGGCACCAGTACTCGCCGACGGGAAGCCGGCGTCGGGTGATGGGGTCGAGGTTGCTGCGATCGTCCGGGTACTTGTCCTCCCCGTGCGTGAAGACCTCATGCGTGCAGCCGCACTCCAACTCGACGCGCCAGCGAAACATTTCCTTGGCTTCCGGGACGAAGAGTGGCCAGAACACTGGCTCGTACTGCTGCCGAAGCTCGGCCACAGCCTTCTCGAACTCCTGGAGCGCCTCCTTCTGAGGCCGCGCCCGCCCCGGTACTCGTGTCAGCAGGCTCCCTGGCGCAGGTTTCTGGTCGGCTGGATCGCGGTTCTCGGCGGCGTGCATTCCTCGATCTTTGTCCAAAGCTCCGGTCAAGTCGAGGGGATACGGGGCTACGGCCGAAGCATGAGACGACGGTGCTTGACCACTTAGGTTTCCACACCACTTGTGGCCGTTACCCACGAAATTCAGGTCCTGCTTAACCCGCCTCAGGAATGTCCGGGCCGATGGGATCAGCTGTTCCTCCGTCGTCCCGTTGTCCTCAACGTACCTAGCTCTTGCACACCTCCCAAGAGACAATGATGCGCATGGTCAACCGCTATCAACCATTGTCGGAGCGCCAGATGAGAGTCCTGAAGTGGGTGGTGGACGGGTGCCCGGACGGGTGGTGGGAGGACTACTCCTACAAACGCACGACCTACGCGTTGGACGATCGGGGCCTAGTCACCGTGGACCGTCGCCGAAACTCGTGGTCGGCGCAGGTGACCGACGACGGCCGCTACTACCTAGAGCATCGTCAGTACCGGCCGAATCCCGAAGGAGGGGGCCCACGTTCCGCGGCTGCGGAGCAGCGCAAGAATAGCCGTGTCGCTGTCGAGCTCTCCTCGGTTGATCTCATTGCCGAGCTTCAAGCCCGCGACGGCGTCCTCACCATCCCCGATCCTGCGCCGAACACGCGCGCTCTGTACCGCTCGGCGATCAGCAAAGTGATCTCCGCGGGCGCAGCGCCCGAGGGCTACTTGCTGCGCCATACAGGCCGTGATCGCGGCGACCTCGTGATTCGCCTGATCTCGCGTTATGACGCCGGTCAGAGCGAGGAGAAGCTTCCGCCCATACCTGCCCCCACCACCCTAGAGACCGTAGACGAGACGGTGCGGACGCTGCGGGACGAGCGCCCCGAGCTCCTCGACGTTGCGGACTCGTCTCGCCAACGGGCCCTGCTGGTGCTGCAGGCCATCGCGGACGAGTGCGGCCGACGAGGCTACGAGTTCAACCTGCGTCCTGACAACGCACCGACCTTCCAGATCAGCGTGGACGGCGTCTCCACAGGCTTCTTCATGTTCGAGGAATACGAGAACCGCCCCGTAGTAAGCGAGGACGAGCTCAAAGAGGCGAAGTACCCCTGGCAGCGGGTTCGGTCGACTGTACAGAAGGTCCGCTCAGGAAGACTGGCCATCCAAACCGGTTCGCGCAACTCCCCCGTCTCATGGGCGGATAGGAAGCGCTGGAGCCTCGCCGATCGTCTGCCGGACCTCTTTGCCTACGTCGAGCAGTCCACGATCGAGACCATCGAAAAGCGCGCACGTGACGAGCGCGAACGCATCGAACGCCGACAGGCATGGGAACAGGCACTCGACCGGGCGAAACAGCTCTACGTGACCGACCTGAACCGCCGCCGGCTCGACGATCAACTCGCCGCCTCCCGCCGGGCCGAAGACCTCCGCCGCTACGCAGACAGGATCGACCGCCAAGCCGATGCCATGGACGATGCCGAGGC
Source organism: Arthrobacter sp. ISL-30 (assembly GCF_018613855.1). Taxonomy (GTDB): domain Bacteria; phylum Actinomycetota; class Actinomycetes; order Actinomycetales; family Micrococcaceae; genus Arthrobacter. The sequence goes on along the minus strand of NZ_JAGGPK010000013.1, from coordinate 89,011 downwards.
TTCGCTCCAGGCCCATCATTGGGCAGCATGGACCAAGTCGGAGGCCGACCGCACCGATCCTCTGCACCGCCCGGCGGATCTCGTCTACGTCAAGCCGGCGGAGGACATCAAAGACAGCGATCTGGAGGCCTTCATGCCGCGCGGGATGAGCGTTTGGCGTCCTCCTCCCCGGTAGAGGGATCCAGGCGCTGAGCTCATCTGGGTGGTTGGTCGGCGCGCAGCATTTCGACGGGCGTGCCGAGCTCGCTCTCAAACTGGGAGGCGAGCGCCGGGTGACCGTGAGCGCGCAAGGCGTTGATCGCGCTCTGGGCGACTTCACCGACTCGCTTGATCTCCTTGCGTAGCTCGACCAGCTCATCGAATCGCTCGACGTTCTCAGCACCGCACCAACCTCTCAGCACTTCACGGATCGGCGCGGAAAATTCGCGGTCTACCTCCTCAGAGATCTCGGGTGAGATATAGTCGTCCCCTCGTCCCCCAGACTGATACTCACCGTGGATCGCGGCGTATCTCGCCTTCTTCTCCTCGGTCTGCACCCGCTGGAGGATCTTCTCCGCGTTCTGTTCGGCGACGGTGCGGGCGACGAGCTCGGTAGCCGGCCAGGGCGCGATCACAGCTCCGTCCTCAATGAACGCCTCCGGGTGGTCGGTCAGTTGTTTTGCCCGAAGGCCGAGTCGAGCAGCCAGCACCTCTGGCTGCCTGATCGTGATCGAAGCCCCGTCCCGGTAGTTGATCGTGGCGAGCTCTGCGTCCACGTACGCCTCCAAGATCTCGCTGGCGGCGTATTCCCGAGGGTCCTCTTGGTCCGGGCCGACGGCGCTCACTCGCGCCCAGCGCTCTTCACGCGCCTCGAATTCTGCAGCTTGGCTCCACAGCACCTTGAGGCGGGCCGGCGGGACCCATTCCTCCTTGCCCTCGAACCTGTCAGCAAGGAAGGACACCAGGACCCGCGCTGGCTTCTGTGCTCCCTGTCGCACGACTCGCACTTCCACCAAGGGGTCGACACCTCGGGCGCGGTAGGCCCATGACTCACCGGGTTCCATACGGTGATCATCTCCCACCTGCCCGGCCGAGCCAGTACTCGGGTCTGCTAATCGCTCCGGCACATGCAGGAACGCCGGCTTCTGTTGGACCCAATGGGGCTGTCGCCATCAGATATCGGTGAGGGCACGTCCGTCTCGTCGCGAGCTCCAGCCTCCTTGGAACAAACAGCATCCTTGGGTTGAGGTGCAGGGGATGATCGTGCTGGGGCGATCTTCAGGTCCTTCCCGGTGAGGCTGCAGGACTGAACTGCAACTCTCTCCTTTCGTGCGTGTTGCAAACACTATTCATGAATCGGTTGTGCTGTCAGGCCATGGCCTCGACCGAAGGCATGTCGTTAGATATCAGTGTTCGACCAGAGTTGCACCATCCGAGGATTTGTCGCATTTTGACGCCTACCTGCATTCCGGCGGCTTGAGTTGAAGTCGCCAGCGCATTATGACTGTTTCGGTGAAACGCGGGCGGCCCTGCCATTTCCATAATGCCTTCCCTGATGTTGGAGGGACCGTTTACGGCTCGATGAGTCCGGTGCGGATGGCGAACCTTGTGAGGTCCAGCCGGTCGCGCAACCCCAGCTTTTGGAGGACATTGGCCCGGTGGCGATCGACGGTTTTCATGCTGATCATGAGGATCTCGGCGATCTCCTTGGTGGAGTTTCCCTCTGCGATGAGCTTCGTTATCTCCTCCTCGCGGGGAGTGAGGAGGCTGTCGGGCATACGGTCACCACGGCGGTCGCGTTCCAGATAGTCGCGGATGAGCGCGGTGACAGCGCCGGGGTAGAGGAAGGACTCCCCGCGCATTGCTGCGCGGCATGCTTCGATGAGGTCGCGGTCTGCGACTGACTTGAGCACATAGCCCGAGGCCCCTGCGCGGAGCGATTCGAAGAAGTACTGCTCGTTGTCGTACATGGACAGGATGAGGATCCGCACGTCGGGTGCGCTCCGCGATATCTGTCGTGCCGCCTGGATCCCGGTCATCTGGGGCATTGCGATGTCGAGAACTGCGAGGTCCACCCCGCCCGCGGTCGCGGCGGCGACGGCCTCTGTGCCGTTGGCGGCCTCGGCGACGACGGTGAGGTCCGGTTCCGCGTCAAGGATCAGGCGAAGGCCGCGGCGGACCAGGGCGTGGTCATCGGCAAGCAGGATGCGGATAGGTTCGCCCATCAGTTCAGCTCCCCGCCTCGACGCCGGGAACGACGAGGCGAACGTCGGTCCCCCCGCTACGCCGTGCGGCGATCGTCAGCTCGGCACCGATGAGCAGGGCGCGTTCGCGCATCCCGCGGATGCCCGCGCCCTCCCGGAGGTCGCCACCCTTCCCGTCGTCGAGAATCCGCAGCGTCAGCCCTTCCGTCGTCGAGATGAGCGCGAAATTGACCCGTGTCGCGTGCGCGTGCCGGGCAACATTAGTGAACGCTTCCTGCGCGATGCGGTAAAGCACCAGCTCGACCTCCCCGCTGAGCTCGGGGAACTCGTCATCGAGCTCCCAGGTCACCGGGATCCCGCTCGAGCGGGAGAACTCCGAGCCCAGCGAACTCAGCGCGCTCCGCAGGCCAAGGTCCGCGAGAACGCCCGGGCGAAGACGCTGCGCTATCTGGCGGACCTCCTCCAGGCTCGCGCGGACCGCCTCCTGGGCGACGAGGCTCTCCTCGCGCAGATCGTCGGGAGACCGGTCGACGACCCGCTTGAGACTGAGGAGGGCGACGGTCAGACTCTGGCCGATCTCGTCGTGCAGTTCCCGCGAAATCCGTTGACGTTCCCCCTCCTGCGCGGCCAGCGCGAGGGCGCTGCTCGCGCTGTTCTCCGCCTCCAGCCGATCCAGCATCTCATTGAACGTGCGGATGAGATGCTCGAGGTCGCCGTTTCCGGCTTCGATCGCCCGGTCGCCACCGCGCCGCAACAGGCCCACCCGGCGCATCACGGTCGTCAACGCGTCAAGCGGTGCCAGGCTCGCCCGCACCAGTGCGGCGTTCGCCGCGAGGATGAGCGCCAGCCCGATGAGCAGGACCGGTACCTCGGTGAGCAGGACGGGCGACGACACCGTCGCCGGCGAAAGCGCCAACACGAGCGTGCCCACCGCGAAGAGCAATCCGTTGATGATGAACAGTCGCCAGAACAGCAACTGTGCCGGTCCCTTCAAAGGCACGCCGCGTGCCTTTCCGGCGGCCCTGGTTTCGAGCGCGGTCCGCATGCGTACTAGCCTTGCGCGGCCCGCGTCCTTTGTCCATGAGGGCTCGCACCCACGGGCGGCTGAAACCCATGCGCGCGGCGCATCAGAAATGGGTGTCAGGCCCAATGGCACCTTCCCTGACCGCAAGTAGAGACTGGATCTACACCTAGAACCGACGGAACGGAGGCCCAATGGAGACCACCCACTCCACCGTTCCCGGCTCCGGCTTGCTGCACGACTGCCAGACCCGCGACGGCCAGCAATTCCGCATCCTCGTCACGCGTCCCGGCAGACGCGAAATCTTCGTTTACGACCCGGCGGAGCCCGATCGGGCCGTGGCACGGATCGTGCTCGAGGAGGACGAAGCCGATCAGGTCGCCGAGCTCCTGCACAGCCAGCCGATCACCGATCGCATAGCCGAACTCGAACGCCGGGTCGCCCGACTCGCAGGGAGCGGGCAATGACGATCGCGGACCCGCCCGTGTCGTCCATTCATACCGGAGGCTCGGTTGGTAGACGCGACTTGGCTGGATCGGCGAACTGAAAAGCCAGGTACTCGCAGGATCATTCCGGGAGAGGACCCGATGGAGCACCTCAGCCGATTCGCCCGCGAATTCCTCAAGGCGCTCAGGAACCTTCTGCCCATCGTTCTCGTCGTTGTCCTGTTCCAACTGCTGGTGTTCCGCTCCATGCCCGATGACCCACTGGAGCTGGTGGCGGGGCTCCTGATCGTGGCTGTGGGCATTGCCCTGTTCCTGTATGGCCTGGATCTGAGTATCTTCCCAGTCGGCAAGAACCTGGCAAATCAGTTCGTCCGGAGCGGGGCACTGGGGTTGTTGCTGCCCTTTGGGTTTGCCATTGGCTTCGCCGCCTCCATCGCGGAGCCGGCCGTGATCGCGGTGGCGGAACAGGCCCAGCTGGTCAGCGAGGGCCGGATCAATGCACTGGTGCTGCGCTTCGTCATCGCTGTGTCGGTGGGGCTGGTCTTGATCCTGGGCATCCTGCGGGTCCTACGGGGCTGGGCGGTGTACAAATTGTTGATTGCGGGCTACGCGATGGCGCTGGGACTGACGTATATCGCCCCGCCGGAGATCATTGGTCTTGCCTACGATTCGGGCGGGGTCACTACCAACATCGTCAGTGTCCCACTGATCGCGGCGATCGGTCTCGGCCTGGCCAATTCCATCAGGGGACGCAGCCTGCTCGCCGACGGCTTTGGCCTGGTCGCGCTGTGCGTGATGGTGCCCATGATCGGGGTCCAGCTCTACGGCATCTGGGTCTACACCTTCGGCGAGGCCGGGCCGGCCCCGCCGGTCACCGACGCCGGGGAGGAGCCAACGGGTTGGGTGGTCGGCATGATCCTTGGCCTCGCCTCAATGGTCCGGGAAGTCCTGCCTATTGTGGCCGTTGTTCTCTTCTTCCAATGGGTCGCCCTGCGGCGCAGGCTGCCCCACCCCCTGCGGGTCGTCACAGGCTTCATCATGGTCCTGGTGGGGCTGTATGCGTTCGTGGTGGGGCTCAAGCTCGGGCTGTTCCCGCTCGGGACCCTGATGGCGGAGCAACTGATCGAGCAGGGCGTCCCGGCGCTGATCCTGCTCTTCGCGCTGCTCATCGGCTTTGCGGTCACGATGGCCGAACCTGCCCTGGTGGCCATCGGAGAACAGGCGCAGGACGCGTCTCCGGGCAAGATCAGCGCGTTCGCCGTCCGGGTGATTGTCGCCGTTGGCGTCGCCCTCGGGATTGGCTTCGGCGTCTACCGCATTCTGGTGGGAGGGCCCTTCCACTACTTCATCATGGCCGCCTACGCGGTCGCGCTCGTGCTGGTGTTCTTCGCGCCGAAGTACATCATCGCGCTGGCCTTCGACCTCGGCGGGGTGACGACGTCAGAGGTCACCGTGCCGCTGGTAACCGCCCTCGGGATCGGCCTTGCGGCCGCCGTGGAGGGCCGGAACGTACTGATCGACGGGTTTGGCCTGATCGCGTATGCCTCCATCTTCCCTGTCATCTCCGTCATCGTGTATGCCATGGTGATGGAAAGATTTCCCCGCCTAAGGAGGGAGCCGGCATGAAATTCACAGCAGTCATCGTGATCGCCCCGGACGAGCTTGAAGACAAGGTGATCGAACACGCCCAACGGGCCGGGGCCACCGGTGTGACCATCCTGCCGGGCAAGGGCATCGGGGGCAAGGCCAGGAAGACGTTTTTCGGGCTCACCTTCGAAGGGACCCAGTCCGTGCTGCTGATGGTCGTGGGGGCACACCTGACCGCGCCGATCCTAAAGGAACTGCACTCGACATTGGTTCAAGGAACGGAATCCCGCGGCCTGGCCTTCGCGATCCCCATCGAGCACCTGACCGGGATCGACATGCGCCAGGTCGTCAGATTCGAGGAACACCTGCGCCGCGAGGACACCTGAGCCGGTCCAGCACTTTACAAGGAGGAAAGAGATGCTCACTGTCAAAGATGTCATGGTCCCCGAGGTCGTCACGATCTCCCCTTACAGCACCCTGCGGGAGGCGCTGTCGATGATGAAAGAGCGCCAGGTGAAGAGTCTGGTGGTGGAGCGGCAGCACGCCCACGACGCCTACGGCATGCTGAGCTACAGAGAACTCCTGGACACCGTCGTTGCACAGGAGGGCGATGTAGACCTCCTGAACGTCTATGACGCAGCCACGATTCCGGCCATCACCGTGAACGAACAGTTGTCCGTCCGCCAGGCCGCCGCTTTGATGAGCCGCTATCACCTCAGCCGGCTCGTCGTGGTGGAAGGCAATCAGCTCGTCGGACTTCTCGCAATGAATGACATCCTCGCCCGGCTCATGGAGGAACTAACGTGACATTCACCCGCTCCGCTGACCACTACGTTGGCAGGTGACATTGTCTTGTCGGGACTGCTCGAGGACTCACCGAATGGACGACCAGAACTCACCGGATGCCCGCCCCCGCTCCTTCCTGCTCGGAGGGGAAAGTCCTTCTGAGTTACTGCGCATCGGCTCCATCCTGCGCAAAGAGACTGTCGGCGGCGCGCTGCTCGTAGCAGCTGCGATCATCGCGCTGATCTGGGCAAACTCCCCGCTGTCTGCCGGCTACTTCCAGCTGAGGGATATCCGGGTCGGATACGGGCCGTGGCATCTGGAACTCAGCCTGGGCGAGTGGGCATCGGACGGTCTGCTGGCCATCTTCTTTTTCCTCGTCGGCCTTGAACTTAAGCGGGAGTTCCTGATCGGGGATCTGCGCGAGCCCAGCAAGTCGGTCGTGCCGGTTGCCGCTGCCGCCGGTGGGGTCGCTGTTCCCGCCATCATTTACTCCGTGGTCAACCTGGCCAGTCCCGAAACGCTGAGGGGGTGGGCGATTCCGACAGCGACGGACATCGCCTTCGCCGTCGCTGTTCTGGCCCTGATCGGTTCGCACCTGCCGGGTGCGTTGCGGATTTTCCTCCTGACACTAGCCGTGGTTGATGACCTGATCGCAATTGGCATCATCGCGTTCTTCTATTCGCAGGACATTCGTGCGGAACCGCTGCTGCTGGTGTTGCTCGCCTTGGGTTCCTACACCTTTCTTGCACACCGGTACCGGCGGTTCTTCTCTACACGGGCAGCGGCCTGGCTGATCCTGCTTCCCCTGAGCGCTGCCGCCTGGGTTCTGGTCCACAATTCAGGGATCCACGCGACTGTAGCAGGAGTCATGCTGGGCTTCGCTGTCCCGCTCGCTCACTCCAAGGGCGGACCGCAGCCGGGCGGGGGGTTGGCCGAGATCCTGGAGCACCGGCTCCGTCCCGTTTCAGCTGGTATCGCCGTGCCGGTGTTTGCCTTCTTTGCAGCAGGTGTACAGGTGGGCGGCCGGGACGGGGTCGGATCCCTGTTCGCGAACCCGGTGACACTCGGGATCATCATCGCCTTGGTCATGGGCAAACCAGCCGGAATTCTCGGAACGGTCTGGCTCCTTACCAAGGCCACCAGGGCAAAACTGGACCGCTCCATCAAGTGGATCGATATTATCGGCGTTTCGCTCCTCGGCGGGATCGGCTTCACCGTTTCCCTGCTGGTCGCGGAACTCAGCTTCGGCCACGGCAACAGCTACGGTGACCAGGCGACGACAGGGATCCTGGCGGCGTCCCTCATCGCCTCACTGCTGGCTGGTGCAGTCCTGCTGCCCAGGAACCGCCACTACCGACACACCAACTCCTCCCGGCCTTCCAGCGCGGCAGGCCCAGGCCCCGGAGAGTCTTCGCATTCGGCTGCATGAACTCTTCGACGCAGCGGGCCTTGCACGCAGCAAGGCTGCTGGCCGACCTGCCACGGCAACCCGCTGCACCAATCATGGAGCAGGAAGAGAACCATCACTGCCATCTTGCGGTCTAGCGTTGCTCGCCGAGGGCAGGACCGTCAGCCAGACAGCCAACGCCTGCGCGTACTCCTCCGACAGCGCGTTCCGGCCTTCGGGCGGACTTCGGGCGACGCCAGTGTCGCTGTACCGGTAGGGGGCCGACTGTAAGCGCGACGTCGTAGACGGACACCTGGTATGGCCTCGACCTCGTGACCCGCCTGGACCTGAGTCGTGAACCCATCTCACCCCGCGGTGCATAGGCATAACCTGAAGATCGTCAGAGTCCGCACCAACGACGAGCTTGGGCAGCCATTCGGCGTGGGGCAGGCGCTGCTTCCGCGCACATGTTTGACGGTAAGCCAGCCACCGCTCGAATGCCTTCACACATACATGGTTAAGGACTACCCCCGGTGGAATGTGTATCGGTGCGGTGGTGCGCTCATCTGCGAGACAAGAAATTGCCTGCGAAATCAGCAGAAAAGGCCTATCCCAATGCGATCACCACATGTTCACTAATTGGCGATCCCATTCCGTGATGGAAGGAGAGAAGAGATCTGTGACGCTCCGGTGTCTCAGAACCGGGCGGAAATGGTAAGCCTTACTGCATCGCGGATCTACGAGACCTTTTCCAAGCCAACGACGCGGACTCTGCGTGCTATGCAGCAAGGCTGAACTATATGGCTGGCCGGGGGCCATGGCTGCCGTCTTCCGAGCTGAAGGTCCCAGACGCGTTAAGGGGGCCTTGATACTCCGTGCAGGGGGAAAGGGGGAACAAAGAAATGGGCCTTAGAAGTTTTCTTCAGCGAAAAGCCGTAACCGCGGCACGCGTGAGTCCAGTTGGGGCGGCAGTCCCTGTCGCGGACGCGCCGATGTCACCGGAGCTCTTGGAGGATCTGCGGGTAGCGTGTGGGCAGAACTTACTGAGCCCGCCAAGGCCTCAAAAGTGACAAACTTCCACGCCTGCACACGGACAGGCCGGCCCTGGACAGAAGATCCGGCAGCCGTCAGAGCCGTAGCGGCTGCACTTCGTGAATTCCCGGATACGGACATAAGGGCCGACGGCACTCTCGCCAGGCCCTAGCTCACTTCCGGTTCGGCCCGCTCCTGAATACTACGAATCGAATTTCGCACCGTCGCCGAGAGATGGTCCTTATAGCGATCGATGATCTGCGTCATGCCTTCATCCTTCGGAGCCCCTTGAGCGTGCGCGACCACGGCCCGGGGCAACTCGGTCCCACGGCTGTCCAGCATTGTATTCAACAAAGCAGAAGCCCTGGCCCCTGCGATGCCACGAGAAACCCAGCCGGCAAGTCTGTTTGCCACAATAGCCCTAATACTTGTGTCATCCGATGCGGATAGCGCTACGAGCAGTCCAAATTCTTCGGCCTTTTCCCGCCGAGCGATGATGCGTGCGGCGGAGTGCTGCTGCCCGGAGCTGCCGCGCATGAGCGCCCATATGTCTTCTTCAGTCACAGAATCTGGATCAACCGCAAACAGGGCTTCAGCGGCCAGACCACGAACATCCGCCCACTCTCCAAAGAGCCATTCACCCTCCCCGCCTTTTTCCGTCATGAGGCGGCGAAGGGACGCGGCGAGCCGTTCGCTGTCTGCCGTGATCTTGAGTGGTGCACGGCCTAGCACGGACAAACAGCCCACGAGATCGTCCTTGGACACACGGGACTCTTCGAGGAACTCCAAGAATGGTTCCCACAGGGCAAGCTCGGGGTGCCAGAGGTTGAGTAGAACGAGCGTGCGGACGGAGTTCCCGCCATCGGCGTACGCCAGCCCGCCGGCCATAGCAGTAACGTGCCTGACCTCGCTGGCCAAAGTTTCGAGCATTCCTCGGACAGCGGGTTCGGTTAGTGACTCCACGTCGCCAAACCTGTTGAGTGCGGTGTGATCACCCTTCTCGATGTCCTTCAGTAGGCTTAGGCGGTAGTTAGTGTCATCTCGTGCACGAAGCTTGTCGACCACCTGAGTGAGGGCTGCGTGGTCGCCGGCCGGCCGTGCAACGAGCTTTTCGATGTCTGCTGTACCCGCGACTCTGTCGGCAACAGCGCGAAAAACTGACCCATAAGTCTGGGCAATCAAATGGTCGGGCTGCTCCGGCAATGCAGCAAGCCACTCCAGGAGCTCATTTCGCCCGGTTTCACTTAGGGCGGGGACCACTGGAGCTAAAAGTCCGAGAAGCTCGATGGGGACGTGGTATCCCGGCGAATACAACTCGCCAAAGGCAGGCAAGTCCGAAAGGAACTTCATACACCATTTAGCGGTCGAGTCTGCAGTATCAGGCGTCAGGACGTCTGCGGCTGACTTCAGCAGAGCTATGTTGGACCGTATGGTCGTCTTTGTTGATTCTGCCAGTTTCACGGCCTCACTGGCTGACCGGGCCGCTTCCGCGGGACCTTCAAGGACGACTCGATGAATTGCATCCGTGAGGGCTTTGTGATCGCCTGCCCAGCGGAGCATCGTCAGTGATTGGGCCACCTCAGATACCTCTGATTTGTTGCCCGTGCGCATTAACTGAAGCTTCGCAAGTCTGGCGTATGAATGGGTCCAGCTTGATTGGTCGCCGATCAGGCCCGCGATGAGAGAGCTGGCGCGCAAGTGACTCCAGGCTGCGTCTTCGAAGCCGACTCTACGGGTTGAGTCTCGGGACCATGTGCTGAACTGCTCCTCAAAGTTCGAGGACAGCCCCCAAGCCGTAACCTGTGTCCTCCACCAAGATGCGATGTTATCGCTTCCTGTTATGACGTCTGAGAAGCTCCTAGCGCCAAACGGCGAAGACGAGAAGACGATCCAGGAAGCTGCCCCACACAGCGCAGTCAAGGTTGGGTCATCGGGCGCGGAATTCCTGCCCTGGAGTGCTTCCAGTGCGACCTTTTTGGCTTCGTCGCGCCGACCCAGTTCGTTCAAGCACCTTGCACGTTGGACTAACAGCCAAACATGGTCCTGCGGTGAGGCGTCGTCGTCGGCGAGGACCTTGTTCAGCAAGGCAAGGGCAGTAGACGCTTCTGCACGTTCCAAAAGAGCTGAGGCCCATGTGCAGACCGCAGCCACCTTGTCAGAAGCCTTTTCGGCCGAGTCCAACGCATCTTTGAACACTGCCGGCTCATCGGTCCTCAGGTACGATTCGAGAGCCGTGACGAACGCCCAACCCCACAACTTCGACTTATTGCGCGCGCTGGCATCGGGCATTTTGTTCTCAAGATCTGTCTGTCTGAGTAGCACAAGGGCAGCAACCGCCTGCTCTGGCTGGAAGGCCTTCGGGAGGTCATTTCGGTGCGGTGCCACCAGCCTGGGCACTATCAGTGCGTGCCGGAGAAGATCGCCGGCAGCGAGCGTTTGCGCACCACCCCAGGCGCTCCCCTCCCATGGAATGTGCGGCCTTCCGCTCGTAGCGACCTCGATCAGTTCCCTGTTATGCGCTTCGTCAACAAGCTGATGCACAGGGATAAGGATCTTCTTGCCTGAGCCTGCCGCTACCAATCTTTCACTCGTTACATGCACCCAGTACGATTCCGCTGTTTCCAGGTCATGAAGAATCAGGAAATGGGGAGCGGTGTGCCGAGTCCAGTAGTCGAAGTGGTCTTTCTTGGCCGACTCGTAGTACCACCACCCAAGGATTTTCCCGTCGGCGTCCCTCTCCGGGCTGCCGAAATAAGTGTTTGGACCCTTGGTTTCGCTGGTCTTGACCTGTGCTCCTGCGACCGTGTTGAGTTCAAACCTTCGTTCGTCTCGCGGCTGCAACCAAAGGTCCGTACCCAGATCGTGATCGGGATTAGGGTTGGCACCCCAGCGAAGCTTTTCGAACTGACCCTTGACGGCGGACTGGCCCGGCGTCCCGATTACTTCAGTCTTACCGGCGCGCATTTCTCCCCTAGGTCCTTGGCCATTTGGCTCCTGTTAAGGCTACATAACGGCGGAACAGCAGTCGCCCATGACGCGCATGCAAAAATGGGCGGCCCGGTGGGGCACGCTTATGTCGAAGACTGCCTAACGGAAGCCGCGATCCGAGAAATCATCTTGGATGCAGCGGAGCGTTTGAATTCAGCTCGCCGACACCGGGGAACGAAGTCGTCACCATCAGAGCGGGTAGTCCCTGGCGTCGGGCCAGGGCTCTTTCCAGTCTCGGTTCTCCGGGTGGCTGGATAGCCATTGGCGGATGTTGATCAGGACTTCGTTGACCTCGTGTAGAAGGTCCCGTTGCTTGCGGATGAAGGTGCGGTCTGTCACGTTGGTGCGCAGCGCGTGGGCGGGTTTCTGCCGCGCCATGCGAACCTCCCGTAGAGGCTTCAGCGCCCATTTCGCAGCATCCGCTTTCACATGGTTCATCGTCATGAACAGCTCAAGCCGGCTTAGGGTTCCGAGACGCTCCTTTTTCTCGTTGACCCGTGGAACCTTGGCCTTGTCGAGTGCCGCGCCGTCGATGTTGTCCGACAGGAGCTTGTCGAACGAGTGAATGAAGTGGTCCCACTCCCGCTGGTCGGCCCGGAGGATCCACCCGAAGTCGTCGGGCAGCTCGTGGGACCGGAATAGACGCGTGGCCCACACGTTCTCGAAGAGGTCACTGATGGCCTTGAGCTCCTGGGCGAGCCGGGCGAAGGGTCCGATGCCGTCCGGCCAGTGGCCCATCTGCGAGGCGTACCAAACAGGGTGAGGCGTGTTGCCCTCTTCGTGGACCTGGAAGCTCGCCCAGCGCTGCTGGTGCTCGGGCGTCAGGTCGTCCAAGTCGCCGTAGAAGGCGGCGACGCGTCGGACTATTGGGGAGTCCGAGACCTCCGGGTCGTACTGGCGCATGTCGTAAGCGAAGCCCAGGTGCATAAGCCCGACTCTGTCCTTCTTCGGTTGGTCCTTGTCGTCGTACGCCTCGTCGGACAGCCCGAAGTTGATTCCGAAGTCGCCCATGCCGAACCGGTAGCGGGCATCGTTGCGGTAGCCCTCGAGCACGTCCGAGCTGAAGAACGCGAGCTCCAGCGTGGACCTGCCGCGCGCCATGGCCCTGGCGAATGGGGCGTCCTCGAACTTCACGGGCAGCTTCATCCGCTTCAATGCTTTCACCTTGGGGTAGAGACAGACCCCGTAATCGTCATCGGAGAGCTCGCGAAGCTCTTTGATCTGCTCGGCTATGGTCCTCCGCGAAGGCCAGGGACGGATGTGGATGTTCATGTAGTCGCTTGGGCCAACGACTTCGATCAGACCGGCATTTGCCAGTTCGACCGCTGCCTCGATCTCGTCGCGTGAGTTTCGGGTGGTGCTTACATGCAGCCCGTTGAAGTCCCGCGACTCCATGTAGCGCCGCTTCACCTTCTTCAGCATCCCTCGCGCGGAAGCGGAGAGGTCTTCTTTTGCAGCCATGTCGATCTAGCCGTTTTCCCTGGTCAAAACCTTGGCTTCGCCTGCAGGCTCCGGGAATACGTGCTCGGCCGGAGAGGTGGTCGCGCCGTCGACGGACACAACTACACACCGGTCCAGGAACTTGGCGAGGATGCTCAGTGTCGCGAGCTGTTCGAGTCCATCCTGCTCGGTGAAGTCTTCTGCGACGTGTGTCGCCGGGTTCCGGATCACCATGTTGACACCGGGGGCGAAGCTCAGCAGTCCGGCCTGCATAGTTTTGACGTCTTGGTCGTTTGGGTCGCCAGGCCAGCGCAGCCGGGGCTTGCCCTCCTGTGGCTCGGCGGCGGCGAACGCCTGCTGCCACAGAGAAGTGTCACTTGCGTCGTTCCGACCCGTGAGCTGCTTCATTTGGCCGCTGAGGGCTTCCGCGGCAGCCGCAACTCCTTGCCGGAGGTGGCCATCGTTCCAGAGACGTTGGGCTGCGGCCCACACCAGAGGATGCAAGAGCGAAGGCTCGATCGTCGGCGATGAGAGCGCCTCGGCCTTCGCCTTGAGACCCTCCAGCCGACCTGCGGCTTGGAGGCAGCAGCCTCGGACGACAGGGGCGTCGAGCAGCGGCTTCGGTTCGAGCATCCTCTGCCAGTTCACGAAGGGGTCGAGTACCCCGGCTCCCTGGACTGCGAGTCGGACGCCGGTGACGCCGCTGAGATCCATGAGCGCGCCGGCGAGGCGGTTCAGCTCATCAGTGAGCACCCGGACGCGTGCCTTGTCAGCGCTGTCCTTCGGTAGGACAGCAGGAGCCATCCCAACGGCCATAGCCCCGAACCCGGAGTTCTCTACGTGGTGCGTCATGAACTCCTCGAACGTCCTCGAGAACTCGTCGAGACGCTTCGCAAGAAAGTCCAAGTACTCGCCGTCCGTCCGGACGTCCATCTCTCCCCCAGATTTCGTTGTGGCGGTCACGCCTCAAGTCGTCTCCCGTGGCCCATAAGTCACCTGCCACAAGTCTGCCGGACTTGCGCCGACTTTCCCGAACTGGTGGCCCGGTTCGTGTCGGAGTTCCAAGTTAGCGTTAAGCCCGACGACACAATTCATAGGGGGACACATGTTCGACCGAGACAGCCACTACCCAACAGCCGTCGCCAGCTACGACGACGAGGGCGTCGGCGCAGCGATCGACTGGTGCGTCGAACAAATGCAGACGGGCGATACATTCTCGGTCTGGACGTCACTCAAGTCGAACCTCAGCAACTGCGACGCCTTGGAGCGCCTCGTGCAGCGGCACAGCAATGTGGTACACATCACCGGTCGCGGTGGTGGGACTCCACGAGGTAATGGTCCGGTGTTGATGGCCTGGCCGGACATGGAAGACATCGGGAAGCTGGTGCGCTACGGCCGCGGGATCCGGGCCATCTGCCTCATCACCGGGAATGCCGACCAGATCCGCCCGTGGGTCACGGCGATGAAACCGGACATTCTTGGCGACGGGTCGGACTGGGAAACTTTCTCCCCCGATCTCGACCCGATCGTCATAGAGGCTCTGAGGAGCCTGACGCTTACGGTGAACCACAACAACACGATATCGGCAGGCTATGAGAAGGATCGGGTCGTCGGCGTCCTCCTGGCGTTGCGCGACGCCAGAATCCCGATAGACGCCGACGCCATGCAGGGTTGGGCCCTTGCTCACGGGTGGGCCGGCAAGAACCCGGAGCGGCTCGCGCAGTACGTCCGGGACATCAACAGCGGGAAGCGCCCGCGAGCCCGGCATGTGCTCCGTGCCGACTACATCGACTATCTGCGGCAGAAGCTGGCATCGGGCGACGATGCAGACGCTGAGGATTAGGAATCGCAGTGGGCGGTTTCGCCGCACCGTCGTCTGGCTCCTCTGAAGAGCATGGCGACGTGGCTGAGTCGGAAGGAAATCCCGTCCTCACAAGGAACGCATCACCAGCATACTTTAGGACATACCCCCGGGGGAATGCGAATCATAGACGTGATGTGCTCGTTTATGAGGCCAAAAGATCCCTGCTAAATCAGCACAAACAGGCCCATTCCGGTGCGATTACCACATACACACTGGTTGGCGAGCTCAGTTCCCGCGATGGAAAAGAGAGGGGCGCGCCTGACGCGTCTTGCGATCCCCGCTCTCACGCAAAGGGGCCCCGATGGCATGGCCAGACTTACGGCACCGCACCTACCTGCGGCGGCCGCGCGACCACGACATGGAACAAGGACAGCCGAAGTCCCTGCTGTACAGTCGATAGCACGCTTCCATCGCCAGCGCCCGCCCGCAGGAACTGCGAGCCCATCGGTTTTCCACAGACACCACGACTCCCCTATCGGCAGCCGGCCGCTGATGCTGCACTGGAGCCATGCTCAGCTAAGAAGACGTCATCCTGCTCGGAGAGGAACGAGTCCTCGTCAGCCAGGAACACCAGGACAGCCGCTGCTGGTGCGGCCAGACCTGGGATTGACCGGCACCAGTCCCGCTGCACACCGATGCTTCCTGGCGCCGGACTACTTCGTTTAGGCCGGACCAGGACCGTGCTGGGAGCGTTCAGTGCATCACCCTCGCTCACGAGAACACACAGTCCCCGCCGACGCTACGGACAATCTGATCCCTCTGGAGAGGGAGAATAGGCATCGAGCGGCAAACCACGGAATGAAAGGACACAATAAGCATGGGGGAAGTCAGCAAGCGGCACCACACAGTTCCGAACTTCTATCTGAAAGGCTTCGCCTCCGATAACAGCAAGCCTCAGATAGGCGTAGTCAGTCTCAGTGACGGGAAGCGCTTTGTCCTGCCGACGAAAGATGCGACGGTCCAGACGAATTTCTATGCGCTGCCTGGCCATCCTGATGGAGACGATGTCTTTGAAAAGGAGCTGTCCAATCTTGAAGGTGATGCAGCGACAGTAGTCAGGAAGATCGTGGAAGGTACCTGGCCTCTGTCCGGTGATGACAGGGAGATCCTCGGGACCTTCCTGGCTCTTCAATTCCTCAGGGGCCCTGATACCAGGGCAATGATGAGCCAAATGCAGAGCACTGTGTTGTCTAAGGCAGTGAGACAAATGGGGATGGATGGTCTTCAATCCATGCTTGCGACGTCCGGGAAACAGGTCAGCGACGAGAAGCTGTTGCAGCTCGTGGAACAGGCCACAAAGCCGGATGGGATCGCCACACATGCTTCTTCGGCAGAACATATAGATCATCTGCTTGAACTTGTTCCGGTCGTAGTGCGCTTCTTCGTCGGGCGCCCCTGGAATCTTGTCAGGTTCAGCCGTCAGAAGCTTCTAACATGCGATACCCCGGTTGCGCTTATTCGGGATCCGAAACTGGAGGGATTCTACGCCGGCGTCGGAGTAATGAATGCTTGGGGAATCTCGGTTCCGCTCACTAGAGAGATCGGTCTTCTTCTGAGCGATCCGATGTCGCTGTACAAAGAGGACGGCTCCGGTCAGGGGTCCATGGAAAGTCTTCTGGAGGAAGTTCTCAGCGGCAGGGAGGATCAGACGTTGAACGCGTCGACGAAGGTCGTCCGGTTCTTCAACGCTACGACGATCAACAACGCGCGTGACTGGGTCTTCCATCATCCCGATGACGCAGCTCTGGTTCCGGATGAGCTTCCCGGACCTCGCGACAAGGAAGTGGAGTCCGAAGTGATCTCGGGCTAGACGCGCGGGCCCAGGCACTCAGTCTGCTCCGAAGATAAGCTGCTCGACCTGCTCGGGTTCGCTGCCCAGCTCTTCACCCCATTCGGTCAAGCAGTCGGTTTACCTGCGGTAACTGCCGGCGCTGTTCCAGTTCAGCCAGAGCGGGCCGGTCTCTTTGCATTGGTTGCGGAACCATGTTGCGACGATGCTGTCCAGGATCGGCGTCGTGGCCACCTGGTCCGAGGCCTTGGTGGCGAAGCTGATGAACTTCGTCGCGAAGGCCGGTCCCCATTGCTTGAAGAAGTGACGGTCGCTGCTGCGCTTGATGACGATGTGCTCGAACGCAGCGTTCCCGCCGTCGTTCATCGCGATACGCGCGAGCCTGTACAGATCAGCGGCGAAGTCCTTGCCGCTCTCGGGGTCCGTGTTCAGCCGAATGACTCTTTCGGCGCGGTAGGGGCCGAAGCCAGTCCTGGCGTAGCCCCAGAGGTAGCTGGCGATGTAGGCGTCGAGGGTCGTGGCGGGGTCATGGATGAGCTTGAACGATTCCAGGACTCCGGCGCGGTCGATAGGGTTAGGCAGCGCATCCAGGACGCTCCGGCCGCCGAGATACCTTTGCCAATTCTGTCTGTTCCACTCAAACGAGGCCTGTGGCGGGCGGCCATTCGCGCTCCACTTCTCGAATCTCATCTGCAGTTCATCGGGCACAGCTGGCATGGTGATCTCCCCCAGGTAGATGGTTCACTCACCTTCGCATAGTCCGGCTGTGTAGCTTGGGGACATGAACAATGAAACCGAACCAATCAGCATGACCGTCTACCGGAAACCAGACGGAACCTGGTGGGTGCGTCTCA
The DNA here is from genome assembly GCF_018613855.1 of Arthrobacter sp. ISL-30. Classification (GTDB taxonomy): domain Bacteria; phylum Actinomycetota; class Actinomycetes; order Actinomycetales; family Micrococcaceae; genus Arthrobacter. The sequence goes on along the minus strand of NZ_JAGGPK010000013.1, from coordinate 71,634 downwards.
CTGACGATCAGGGCAACGTAGAGAACCGAGGGCCAATCTCTTGGAAGGGTGACGGTACCTTCTACAGTCATGGACTGAACTCCGTGGTTTCTTGGATCCCGAGGGGCTACGCATACGGGGGCTCTGGGAGTTGGCAAGAGACGGAAGATGGGGCCTACACGGCCGTGCTGTACAAGCTGGATTCGAGGTTCAGCTAGAGACGAGACTCCGTCGGGGCTGCCGCGGCAGAGCCGTAAAAGAGATGAGTGGAAATGGTACTGGTGGAGACGACAGCGGCGGGTGTGCCACTGCGTTTCGAGTACCGAGGCCGACGTCGTCGAGCCCGCCCGAGATAGCTTGCCGTGCGAACTCATGTCCGACGGGGATCGTAGCGCGTCGGAAGTGCAGGCTTCGGCGGCTTAGTGCCCGTGATGAGACGCGGGACGGCCTGCGTGCGAACCTGGTGGGCGATCTCATCCGAATGCGGCGTTGCTACCGGATCGGTTCGAAGATTTCCGGAGGATCTTCTTGTAGCCACCATGTTTGTACCTGAGCCTGCTCGACGTGTGCAATGTGTCCAGCGATGTGGACGCCGCGGCGATAAGCAGCACGGCATCAATTTTGAGGGCACCTTGGTCATCGGGCCCGTCTCGAGTACTACGAGACGAGCCCGTCTTCAAGTTGGATACTTGTCAACAGTAGGTGAAGATAGGCAGAAACAACTTCATCTCTGGGGGTTACTGCGTTGCCTAACTACAGCACGCTCAGTTTGGCATCTGTGTTCATGCATCAAATTGCGCTCCATGAACACAACGGTGAAAAGAAGTTCAATGCGTTGCTGACAGATATCCCGGTTGAGTTGGATGCCCGTGATCTGGGATTCCTGACGGACAGGTTCAGTGATGCCCTCGAAAAGCGGGCGCTCAACGTCGTTCCCAGCGAGCACGTTGACAGCCCTTCCCCGGGTGCAGTTGTCTCCCACCTCCGGACAGCCGATCTCAAGACCCTAAGTCAACTTCTCGCTGGACGTCTGGTGGAATCCCAACGACTGAATGCCAAGACCGGTCTGCTCGTCGTGGCCGACGCGGTCCTGGACGGCACGCCAGGGGTGCTTATCGCCAAAGTGGAACACCAGGAAGCCATGCAGGCCGAAGCGACAACTCTCGAAGGTGGCCTCAGGAGCATCTCGATAAAGCGAATTCCTGACCTCGTCTTCGGGGAGCAAACCAGGATTTATAAGATCGCCGTGCTGCAGGCGACTGATAAGAATCCAGTAGGCATTCAAGGATTCTTGGCTGATATTCAGAACGGAGGTGGCTTCGCCAACTACTTTTTGGGTGAATTCTTGGGGCTGAAATTGGCGGACGAGCCGGAGGTACTTACAGAGCGCTTCCTGGACAAGATGACAGAAGCCATTCATCAGAGCAGCCTTGGTGCTGACGAAAAGATCGAGGCCCAAGCGGCACTTGCCGTCGACATCAAGAGTAATTCATCGTTCGTAGATGCCGAAGCCTTCATTCGCACTCATATTCCGCCCAGCCACCAGCAGGACATCCGCTCTGCGGCCTCTGCTCGCGGCGTGCCCATGATGAGCTTCACCAAGGATCCTAAGCGAATCAGCGCCCGGCTTAACAACTTGCGCATTAACCTGGGCACAGAAATCTCGCTGGTTGCACCACCTCACCAGATCGGAAGCCAAGGCCAAGTTCGCGTGGAACGTGATCCATCTTCATCAAATGGCGAACTATACGACGTAACCATTAAAGGTGTTCCCTTGGAGTCCGTCACCAACTCCCGCCCGCGATGAGTGCTCCAGAGACCGGGACATGGACTCCCGAACGAACGTTCACTTCATATCTGGCTGCGCAGGAGGAATATGAATCAGCAATTCGAGAGATTCAGAAACGAATCGAGGCGGCTCTCGCGGAATGCGGGATAAAGCCGCACAAGATTGAAACCCGATGCAAGGATCCACTAAGCCTTTTCGTAAAACAGGAAAAGAAGAAGTATCCCCTACCCTGGGCTGATTGTTCCGACCTGTTGGGCGTGAGAGTAATAGTTCAACTTGCTTCAGAAAAGACCAAGGTTCTCCACGCCATCGAACGATCAAAACACTTTGACATCTTAGAAATCGATGACAAAGAGCTTGAGCGGGACTATCGCGAGCTCGCATATGCAGGACTGCATCTCGACCTTCACTGTGGCGAACTCTCAACATCGCTCTCCGAGTCGCTACGATGTGAAGTTCAGATTCGAACTGTTGCTGAGCATACTTGGGCCGAAACCGAGCATGAGTACATATATAAAGGCCCAGGACTCATACCCAAAGAAACCCAAAGGCAGTTTGCAAGAGTTCTCGCCTTAGTTGAACTGATGGATATCGAACTCGATAGGGGCGTGAAAAGCGTGTCTGAACTCGAATCATATTCCATATTGCGGCTAACCAGGTTTCTATCCAAGTCAGCTCACGACCTGAATTGGGGGCGCGGCAGCCATCATCTATCGCTGCAGAACGTCGAGGAGATATGCCGCCGCACGTCAATTCCTCCTGAAGATCTTGAGCAAATGACTGCAAGCTTCATCTCCAATAGCAAAGCTCACCTCGATGCGCTTCAAGGCAAAATTGGCCCAAAGGCGGCATCTTTTGATGTCCGAGTGCACCTTTTGGCGGGTCAACCGGAAGCGCTCCTTGTCGCGGCGCTTTTGGACCATAACGCCTACAAGCTTGCGACTGACATGGAACAGAGCGATCTCTATCAGCAGATTATCCCGATTGCTCGCGTCATGGGGAAGCGTTCACAGTTCCAGTAGGTTGGCCCACCCGTGGCTAGTCAGAAGTGCGCCCTGACCTGACACTGGCAGCTATGAACTCGCGCCGATTCCAATCAAGGATTCGGCGGAACGGATCGCAAAGTTCCTGATGTCCTCGAATCTATCGCTACCTAAAGCTCTGCGCGGATTTCTGGGCGCGTCCACGGCCCGTAGCCCTTCGTACATTACAGTCGCCTCATGGATGCTGGGTTCTGGGTTGCGGTGGCCGCTGTCGTCATGTCGGTAGTTGCGTTGATCCGCGGGGAGATTCTCCAGCGCCGTGGAGGGCCTGAGGCTGCCCGGCGACGTGCCGTGGAGAACGCGGCGGAAGCCCTAGGTGCCGTCGTGGCCCTCATCGAGCATGCTGACACCAAGATGCCGCCGAGCCCCGAGATTAGCGCTGTCATGCAGAACTTCGAGCGTGAATGCCTACGTTGGGAACCCATGCTCCCCACCGGTGCGAGGCACCTCCGAGTCAGTGTGCGGCAAGCGATGGCCCATTTTTTCGGTCCTCCTGCATGCGGAGCCATCGACCCGACTGCTGCAGAAAAGCCGGTGCGTCCTTTCGACAGATATTGGTGGGACATCGGCACCACGTATCTGGAACACGCAAGGAATTGCCTGGGTACTTGGCTGATAGACGACCGCCGCAACCGCCAGATGCGGCTTCATCCGTACTATCTCTGGCGGCGCGACGAAGACGACGCTGCCAGAGCCGGCTATTCTCAAAAGCCGGCAGTCGCACGCATTGAAGACTGAGTCGATCATTGGTTCTGGACGTTACTATGCGCCATGGACGGACTCGGATTGGACAATCCTTTGCCACAGCAACCTAAGCCACTCAGCGATTTACAGTCCAAAGTCTTGAAATGGGTCAACGACGGCTGCCCGGGCGACACCTTCGAAGGCTACTCACATCGGATAGCCGCAAGAGCCTTGGCAGACGATCGCTACATCACCATCACAGGCAAAGGTCCGAGCTGGACTGCCAGGATCACCAAGCAGGGTAAGGAGCTCCTCGAGGGTATCGATGGCTTCGATACCAACAACGACACCCACGAATCTGAAGCGGACAACTTTATACAGAGGCTCACTGCCGCTGGTGGAGTCCTTGAGGTCGAGGGCGGATATTCGCACGCCGCTGCCAACGATGCCCTGGTCCGTGGCGTCATGAAGTCAGCTCTGCGCCCGAGGGGCTACAAGCTTGAAATAGCGAGCGTTGGGTCGTGGCAGCGGCCACGATACGAGGCACGTTGGGCCCGTCATTTCCCCGATGATGTCGACGAGCGGCCGGTCCCGGTACCAGACTCGGTGGGCAAATATCACCCGATCGCCAAAGTGTTCCGAGACAGTACAAAGGGCGTGTCGAATGAGCACGTCGCGCGTGCAGCCAAACTGCTCCACGCACTGGCCACGGAAGCTACAGCCCGCGGCTATGAGGTCACGCTGCCGTCGAGCCACAAACGCACCGACACTCGGAGACCCACAACTCTCGACGGCGACATCGCCATCACGATTGGCACAACCACCGTTGCATTGGAAATTCGGGAGCTCCCGCCGAACGGGGGCGCCGCAAGGCCATACATCCCCAAATACAACTCCCGCAACCAGTCCTGGACACTTGTCAACAACACCGCTTTCGTATCAACAGGGCGACTCCAACTGGAGTTGACACAAAAATACTCACCCAACGGGCGCCAGGAGCGGTTCCGCGACGGCAAGCGACAGCAACTCGACACCGCCCTGCCCGCCATACTTCGCGAGATCGAAATTCAGCATCTGGAAAACGAGTGGAAGCGCGAGCAAGCATGCCTCAAGGAGGAGGAAACCCAGCGACGATGGGAAGAGGCCATGGAGCGCGCCCGGGTACGAATCCAGGACCACCACAAGGCCCAGCAGCTAAAGAGCCAGGCAGATGCATGGGCGGAAGCCACCATGCTGCGCCAGTACGTGGACGCCCTCGAGGCAAGACTGTCCTCAGAACGCGACGCAGCACTGGTCAATCGCGGGCTGGACTGGCTGACATGGGCTCGCGACTACATCAACGCCAAGGATCCACTGCTTCGCGCCATCGAGGTTCCCGTCCTGGCAGACTATCGCGACGAAGACCTTGTGCCGTTTCTCGACGGCTGGAGCCCCCACGGCCCCCATGGGATGAGGTAGAAGCGTCGTACCTTTGAGTAGGGGCTGTTTCGTGCCGGCTACGAAGCCTTCCAAGGCACCGCACTTGACGAACAACGTGCCGCCGCCGTGCGGACTCGTGTGAGTCAGTGGCCACGTAGACGCTCCGGCCGCTCTGAACGCGGCACGCCGATATGCGACGCGCTTGCCGGTCGGAGTTCAGCAAGAGCCGACCTACGCCGAGGGAAAATCAATGCTTCCGTGAAGTTCGTGGGTGACCGGATCGAAGCAACCCGAGATGTTCAGGCGAGCCAGCCTGACGACTTGTTCAAGCTGCGCGCCGGAGATGAGCTGGAGGATGAACCAGTCACGGTCATCGAGTTCCTTGAGCGCATAAAATTTGTCGGCGTCAGCGTGAACCAGCTCCCCGTACAACAGAACTTCCAAGGGATCCTTTCCATCTATTCTGGGGAGGACCGACTGAAGGTCCTTCCAAAGATCTTCCGGGTTTCGTGAGTTCCAAGCTTCCTCAATGTACCGGGCCACGGTCTCAACAGATTCGAACTGATAATCCTGATTGAGTTCTCGCAGGGCCTTGACCACTCGAGGGATGTGAACCTGATCCTGCGGTGCAAAAAACTTCCTCAGCAAAATTAATTTGAATCGAGTCAACCATAGATGCCGCCGATAATCTGGAGTTCCGTGCGCGCCTCTAGGAATGGTTGGCATAGGCCCAAATAGATCTACAGACTCGATGAACTGACCGGACAGGGCCAGGAACATCTCCAACCTCTGCCCCGGCGTATCCGGAGAGAATGACCCAGGTCGTTGATGCGTCGGCGAAGGGTCACACGTAGATCCATCCATGGTTTGAATGTACTCCCCGATTGAAATCTGCCCGATGATGTCTCTCTCGGAGAAGATTCCCGGCGCTGATGATGCAACGGTCCATTCTCAGCTTCGAAGACAAAGACATCACTTTGCTCGGTGAGCAACAGAACGCGTGCCGGTTCCAGAAGGAGGGTCGGTACTGGTGCGGCGAGCCCAGGCATTCAGCGGCTCCGGGCCAAAACATTTCGCACGTCCAATCGCATTGGATTGTGCGGGCGACCTAAGCGCTCTCCACATCCTACGGTCAGGCTGCTGACTAACGCCGATGGATGCAGCGACGCAGAAGGCATCCAGCTAGCCATCCCTAAAAGTGTCCGACCGTCATGGCACACTTTCCGAGGACGTGAAAATCGCGGCCGCTTAACAACAAGGAGGCAGAAATGGCGCCTAAGCCTGAAAAGCCGGAACATCCCGAACACCCGGAACACCCGGAACACCCGGAGCATCCCGAACACCCGAACACCCCACAAGGTCCCCCTAACCCGCCGGTTCCTCCCGGTCCTCGGCCGGTCGGCTGAGTCAATGTCATTCCTGCCCTGGTGGCAACGCTACCCCGAGCGCCTGCAGTGGGAGATTTCCGAGCTGCAGGCGCTCGGAGTGGTCTGCCGTGTCGACGAAGAAAAACGTACGGAAAACCAGACCGTGGTCATGGAACTCTCTGTACCAGGAGTGCTGACCGGAACGGCCGAGCTGAACATGACAGCGGTCTTTCCGGATTATTATCCGCTCGTTCCCCCGAAGGTCTTCGCCGCGGACCTTGAGATGCCGCATCACCTGAATCCGTTCAGCAAGGAGGTGTGCCTCCTGGGCACTCCCTCGGAAGAGTGGGGCACAAATGGCTCACTGGCGCAGCTTCTACGGGACCAGCTACCGGAAGCCATCAGGGCAGGCTTATCCGACGACCATGAGGGCGCGGAGTGGAACGAGAAGCCGCAGGCGGAACCATACGGTGCTTACTACACCACCTACGCCAGTGCAGCTATGGTCCTTGTCGACGGCTCCTGGTCCATTCCAGAGGACGCTGTCCACGGACCAATCGAAATTCGGTTGGCCGGGCCGCTGCCCGGCCCTGATGTGACCGCCGCGAGGACGTTGGGCGGTGTCGTTGCCGTCGGGTCTGATACGGGCCAAACGTATGCGACCCTGGACAACCAGCTGCAAGAGCTCCTGGAGGGCCAGTTGGTTCACGGCCGCTGGTCGAGGTTGACGTCCGCGGTGAACGTCGATGACGCCCGGGCCATATGGGACGCAGGACAAAAAGCAGACAGCAGCGGCAGCACCCGAGAGGAGTCCTACCAGGGGTGTCGGATACAAGTCCGTGCGGTGCTCTTCCCAGAAGAGACCGGTCCAAGGAAGGTCTCTGACGGGTGGGCTTTTGTCCTGAAAGTCCGGGGCGCACAACAGCAAAACAACAAGAACAAGAACCGCCGCGGCGGCGCCCCGCGGCCCGTGTCTGTTTCCGGTGGCGCAGATCAGTATCATCTGCTTCGAACAGGCCGAGCGGGCCGATCCGACATCCGTGCCCGAGTCCCGGAGCACCTGCCCTTGGCAACGAAGAAAGTGGCGATAATCGGTGCGGGGGCCATCGGAAGTGCTGTCGCCGTCCATCTTGGCCGGGCCGGCGTAGGTCATTTATTTGTTATTGACGCAGACGTTCTGGAACCCGGAAACCTTGTCCGACACTCTGCTTCCTTTGATGGTGTCGGACTGCTCAAGGCAGCTGCCGTTGCCAGGCTGGTCCGATCCGTTGCTCCCTACACCCAGGTCGTATTCAACCCGGCTTATGTCGGGGGATCCCGTCCACAAGGAGAACCGGATCCCCTTCGGCAGATCAGCGAAGAGCTTCGTTCCTACCATTTGCTGATCGATGCCAGCGCCGACCGGGGCACCCAACGGATCTTGGCCACGATCGCCAGGGAGATAGGCATCCCGTACCTGTCTCTTGAAGCCACGAATGGAGCCTGGGGAGGAATGGTTGCCTATATCGGCCAGGACTCATCGTGGTGTCATTCGTGTCTTGAATGGTTCCGTTTTGATAAAACCATTCCCGATCCCGCCAATTCACCAGTGGCCTACACGCAGCCAGTGGGATGCGCCCAACCGACTTTCACCGGCGCGTCGTTCGACCTCGAAGAGGTCAGCCTTCAGGCAGTAAGAACAGCTGCGACGCAGCTGTCAGCCGGTGACGGTTCCGCTGCTACGCCCGGTTTTGATGTCGCTGTTATGGAACTCCGGAACGAAGCAGGTGAACGGACATTACCAACATGGAACGGCTACAACCTCACCCGGCACGCCGAATGCACGGCGCACCCCTAACCGAATTCGTCTGGTTTCCCAGGTCCCTGCTTTCTGCTCTGGCAGACGAAGGGCGGTTGCACGAGCCCGAGGAGACCGGAGGGATCCTTGTTGGCCATTACACGGTGACCAAGAGCAACGGAACGCGCGATGCTGTCATCACAGACGTCATAGGGCCCGGACCTGCGGCCACCAGGTCCCGGGTTTCTTTTGAACCTGATACGGCCTGGCAAGCAACCGAGCTCGCCAGAATCTATGCCGAGCGGGACCGCCGTGTGTCCTATTTGGGAGATTGGCACACGCATCCTACCGCTCAACCAATTCCAAGCTTCCGCGACCTGGAAACCCTCGGAGTGATAGCTGCTTACTCCCCTGCGCGCTGCCCGGAGCCTCTGATGGCCATCCTGGGCAAGGAAGCGCCCGGCCAAAACTGGAAAATCGCGGTCTGCCAACACGTGGCCGCCGGGCAGATCCGGCAAATCGCCCCGCACCTCATGCCCGAAGCGTCCCAAGAGCAGGCAGCGCCCATTATTGACTGCGAACACAGCCAAGCCCGCCCACGCTCTGGGGCCGTCACCGCCGGCCGCGTTCCGCATCCGACCCAACATCACGGCTGTTCGATGTCGAGCAGCGAAGCTAAGCAACAGGGATAGTAATCCGCGCAGGATTGGCCAAGGGCGGACATCTCACAGCCCTGAATTTGGGGACAATTGCATGCATAAGCCCGATCGGCATCTTGTGGCTTCGGGGTCAGGTGCTGGCGCGCAGCGTGAGCCTTCCCGGATCATTGTGGCGTTCCATGCCGAAACGCGATCCGGCCGGCAGCCCGTACACCAGCCAGTGGATGTCCCGGAGCACCGGGGCTGCCGCCGCGTAGTAACCGTGGCCGAGGAATGAAATGTCAACCTTTCCGGCGTCGACGAACGTCATCCGGTCAGGAACCTCCGGAATGCGCACGACGGGTTTGCCGCTTCCTATGCGTGCGGTGCTGTGCAGGAGTTCGGAGACGCGCAGGGCACGGTCGCGTCGGGACGTGTAGATGGTGGTGCGCCGGGCGATGCCCGGTAGGGCCGGTGCGATTTGAGCGAAATAAGTCTCGGAGACATCGGGCGCAGCGAGGATCAGCTCACCCAGTTCGAACGGTGCCGTGCCGTTGTCGGCTGCCCTCACCACGGCCCGGAGAGCAGCTCTGCAGCCCATGCTGTGTGCCAACACATGAACCGGTCCGACATCTGGTAGGTCGTGCAGGGTGGTCAGGAAGTCGTAGAGGGGGCGTTCGGCGGCGATGATGGAGTCTTCGTCGGCATGATAGGCGAGTTGGTGGCCGCTTCCGCGGGAGGGCCAGCTGAATAGCAGGGTTGCCCCGGGTATGTTCAGGTCAACGTGGAACTGCGCGGCATGCTGGGCAGCCTCACGGAAACTGGTATTGAAGCCGTGAACGTAGACCAGGACGGCGCGCCGGTTTGACGTGTCGGCATCCAGAGCTGATGTCATGGCCGCAGCGAAGGCCCGGCCGTCCAGCATCGTATGGTTCATGAGCACGGGTGCGTCGTCCCGGCCCAGGGTTCTTCGGCGCCGGCCGACCGGCGCGTCGGAGAAAACGGTGACCTCGCAGGTCCCTGTCAGTGTCTTGCCGGTGCCGGAGGTGAACCTCCCGCTCCCGGTATCGATTGTGCGGTTGGTACCGAATGCCACTTCCACGGTGCTGCTGCGGCGCGGTGCCCGGAAGCCAAGAACCTCGGCTTCGTCATGGATGAAGACTGGTTGGATGTCCTCGGGAAGCTCCTCGGCCGCGATGGCCGAGAAGGCACGTTCGAAAGCCTCAACGCCCGCGGCGCCGGCAGCTATTGCGTCGGACCAGTTTGAGATGAACTCTTCGGCGTCGGAACTGCCGATCCTGGCAGGAATACCAATCACGGTTTGGAACCGGGTGGCCAACAGCTTCCCAACGGCCGGGGTCCAGCATGAATCCAGCACGATCGTCTCGATGGGGAACTCGTCCAGCTGCTGTATGAGGCGTTCGCATTCATCGGCCCGCAATCCTTCGAGTGCGCGCAATTCGGTGTCCTCCCCCACGACATGCAGTACCGACACCGGTGCTGCTTCATGCTCACCGGTCGAAGTCGGTGCCCCAGCAGCGTCCGAGCCAATTGCAGCCGGCCCGCCAGGCTCGCCGACTGCGGGGGTGTCATTGTCCAGGACAATGCGTCGAATCTTCACCTGACCGGTCCCCAGTGCGTCAGTGCTGCCCAAGTCGAAGGACGGTCGGGGTGGAGATCCCGCAGGCGTTGCTGCGCCCGATGCAGGGCTGCTGCGGTGTCGGAGGGGACAACCCCCTCGGCGTAGAATTCCTCGGCGAGAAGTGCCCCGGCCCTGTCGTCAAGTGGCCAGAGCGCCGCGACCACACGGGCGCAACCGGCAGCCCGCAAGGCCGCGGCCAGGTGGAGCGGTTCATCGCTGAGCTGGTCGTCTGCGGAGGCTGTGTCGCAGGCCGAGAGGTACGCCAGTTTCAGCCCGGCCCCTGCGCGTGCAACCTCGATGGTGTGCGCGTCACGGTCAGCCAGGGCGAGGCCGCCCTCAAAGCGCTTCCGGGGGTTGGTGAAGCCATGCACTGCGACATGGACGACGCTGTTGCACCGGAACTTCGCCAGCACAGCCTCTGCCGTTGCCTCGACCGAGCTCAGCCGGGCCTCAGCGCCGAGGCGTTCGGCCACGTGGACTGCTTCGCGGTCAGCCCCTTGCAGGGACAGGTCTTCCCCGCCGATGACGGCCACTGAGGTGCGGGCGGAGTTCCAATCGGGATGTGAAAGGGAAGCAAGGGTTGCCGCGTAGTTGGACACGAAGCCCTCCCCTGCCCTGCCGTCTCCGGCGGCGTGCAGAGGAATCCCGGAGAACGGGCCGGTAGGGACCCAGGTGATCCTGGTTTCGCCCGGGATGTGAGGAAGGACCGGGCCGATGATCTCATCACGAATCCATGCTGAAGTCTGGGTGAACAAGTCCGTGAACCGTCGTTCGGCCGCTGTCCGTCCGGCGCTGGTCGCGTCAGCGACGTCATCCATGCAGTCCCGCAAGGAATGGGCCCGAGCTCGCACTTCGTCCGGGTCGATGCCGGCCAACCGGACCGGGGTCACCGTTCCCCGGATCAGGACGAGCGCGTCGCAGCGCTCCGGCCCGACCAGCAGAACCACGACAGGGTCCTCACCGGGGACCTTCTCCACCTCCACAATTGGCACCAGAAAGTCCTCGAAGCCTTCGTGCGCGCGGATGCGTGCAATGACGTCGTCCCATTTCCGTCGGTGCCGTTGCCGGTCCTCAACGTCAGGGACGGACAAGGTGTCCACCCCGCCGATGTCGATCAACCGCCGCAGGCCCTGGAATTCATCTGCGAGTTCCGGGTGCTTCAGTTTGAGCTCGGCGAACAGGGACACATCATCGAGCAAGGCACCGAACAGGAGCGTCCGCCCACGTTCGAGCAGCCTCAAGGCTCGCACGGGGTCCCCCAGTTCAACGGCAGCTGAGGCCGCCTCCGAGGCGATGCCAAGGAAGCTTTCCAGTTGATTGCCGCGATCGACCAGGTCCGCGGTTTGCGGGGCTACACGGGAGAGCCCGTGGATGGCCTGTTCATAGAACTCCACAGCCTCCTCAAGCCTGCCCTCTTGGGCCAGAAGCCGTGCGGCGGTCCGTGCTGCGTCGATGGTTGTGCGGGGCGCGGCCGTGGCCATCGCGGACGCTTCGGTGACAAGTCGCAGGGCCTCGGCCTGGACCGCCGGAGTGTCCGGGCCCGCCAGCAGCGAGGTGGCAAGCTCGAATTGCGCCGTGGCCCTGTCCGGGTTTTCCATGCCCGCTGCCGCAACTGCGTTGCGCAGTGCCGTGACAGAAGCTGCTAGCCCGGCCCCGGGGTCAGGTTCGTGCGCGGCTGTTTCCCGGTGGAGAATTCCTGCCAACGTCCGGTAGCGTACCCGCGCTACATGCCCCTCAGGTGCCGCCTGGTCGGCCGCTTCTGCTGCGACGAGCGCTTCACGCAGGTCCTGGGTGTCGCGTCCACGCTGGCGCAGGGCAACAGCGAGGTTGGATGCAGCTTCGTGCACCAAGGCCCGGTCAGTGGTGGTGCTCGAGATGATTCCCTCAAAGATCCGGATCGCTTCATCGAGCTCGTTGGATTCGGTCCGAACCCGCGCAGCGGTCATGAGCGCCAGGCCAAGGTTGTTGGCATAGAGCTGTCGATCGGATGACTCTAGGGAGGTTGATGCCACCGCCTTCTTCGCGACCTGGATCGCTTCGTCGACTGTTGCCATGTCGCCGGTTCGTTCAGCGCGGGTCCAGAGGGCAAGGGCAAGATTTGATTGATGCGGGGCGAGTCGTCCGTGACCTACGGGAAGATGGTCTATGGCCCGGCGCTGCCATACAAAAGAATCCTCAAGTGCCTCCAGATCTCCCAAGGCTTCATAGCGGAACCGAAGCGCCAGCGCCAGCATGCTCATCTCGATGTCTTTGCTTGGCACTTCGTCTTCGATGGCATCAACCGCGGCATGGCTGACGCTTATGGCTTCATCCAAGGCGTCGATGCTGCCCGTGCTCTCAAACGTCATCCGCAAGGCAAGACCCAGATGGGACAAATGCGGGCCCTGGCGAGGGGAATCAGGTGGTGTTATCTCCACCGCTTCACGTGCCCGCTCCACCGCCAGCACCAGCGCTTCTTCGTCCGAGGCGTATTCATAACGGTCCTGCAAGGCCGTGCTGAGGGCCGACAGCGCCCTGGCCCGCAAAGGCTGATCCGTGTCCAGATGCAACGAAAGGGATCGAAGCCGGCCGATCGCCCGGTCAAGAACCTCCAGATCTTCAGTCTCGGCGGCGAGTTTCTGCAGCGCGCAGGCGTAGCCGTATTCGCACTCGTCGGGCACGAAGGGTCCCGTTCGCGTCTCAAGCAACGCCACGGACTCCCGAAGTGCCCCGAGGTCGTAGGTCTGGTCATACAGCCGCCCCAGGGCCAAGCCCAGCTGGCCCGTTCGCTCTTGGACCCGGTCAGCCGTGGCGGCGCCGACCGCACGACGCAGCAAGCCCACAGCCTCGACAAGCAGGGCAACCTCACCGGTCAGTTCGAATTCATCCCACGCGCTCACGCCGCGCTCAAAGTCATCCACAAAAAGTTTCTCCACATCTTTGTGAGATCCTGCCAAAGCGATCTAAGCGGCCGCTTCTCCGGAACCATGCAGGTGTCAGTCCTCACGGGATGACATGTCGAGCCCAGCGTAATACACCTTTCCGGCCGCACTTTGACGAGTCCTCAATCATGACGGCAAGGGTCACGCCCACACGCAATTGCCACACCCTCGAAGCGGGCCATCAGGGTGACAGGTTCGCCATAGCAAGGGCGAGTCGCTGGCACCGACGCGTGTACGTTCCAGCCAACCTAAAGGCGCGAAGTTGCCGCTATTCAGCGGGCTGCGAACCAAAGATCGGCCTTTGTCCAGTTCCGTAGATACATGATCGATAGTCACGAAACGCGTAAACGGTTTGTACTCATCGTCATATGTGTGCGCGTGTCGCGGCTCCTGAGGCGAAACTGCAGAATGTGCATACCCTCCTCGCCCATGGCGGGTGCCGACAGCCTTTCGAGTTGTCTCGGGACGCGCTGCGTTTTGTGGTCAGCCCTGCTTCCCAACAGGTCAAATTCACGTCATTGCAGGGAACACATCACCAGAACACTTAAGGACACACTCCCGGAGGACCGGTCAGCAGGACGTGGTGTGCTCCCGCCGCGGCAACCTCCAATGCTCGTCGTGCTTCTGCCTGGCCGGAGACGTCGCAGAGATCGGGGACGGCAAGTTGTCCGACACCTTCCTCGTCCACCGGAACGTCGTCCTCCGGCTCGTAGTCAAGTGCGAGCTCCATAGGATCAGCCCCGAAGTCGAAGGCCAGGCGCGCCAGTGTCCTGTATCCGCGCACTCGCGCCCCCGGGACAAGGCAGGCTTCCGCGGCATTGGCCTGAGCCACGATGATTTCGGGATAGCCTGCACGGACCGCGGCCATTACTGCCGGAAGTATTCCACGCACCGGACGCAGCCTGCCGTCGAGGCCGAGTTCGGCGATAAAGACCGTGCCCTCGGTGGTTTTGATGTCTCCTGCTGCCCGCAGAACTGCCATCGCGATGGCAAGATCGAATCCGGATCCTCTTTTTGGAAGCGACGCGGGAATCAGGTTGGCGGTGATCTTGCGGCGGCTCAGCGGGATTCCGGAATTCTGTGCCGCGGAGCGTATGCGCTCCTTGGCCTCATTCAGCGACGCGTCCGGCAGGCCCAGGATCACGAAATTCGGCAGAGTCTGGCCGATGTCCGCCTCTACCTCGACGACGTAGCCGTTCAGGCCCAGCAGGGCTATAGAGTAGCTGCGTCCGACCCCCATCAGCCGACACCCCTGAGATGTTCCAGGAGAGGCTCACCGATGCCGTCGTCCACAATGGCCACTACGTCCACCCGACGCCGCCGGGCACGCACCTCATGTTCCCGGCACCAGGACCCAGCGAGCCGGTGGAGGCGCGCCAGCTTGGCGATGCCCACCGCTTCAAACGGATGCCCGTAGTTCAGGCTCCGGCGGGTCTTGACTTCTGCAACCACCAACGTGTCTCCGTCGATGGCGACGATGTCGATCTCACCTTCGGAGCATCGCCAATTACGGTCGATGATCCGCATCCCTTGCAATGCAAGAAAATCCGCTGCGAGCGTTTCCCCATGCCGTCCGAGTACGTCCTTTGCTTTCATATCTCCACCTCCGCCACTAGCCTGACGGAGCTGCCGGGACAGGGGCAGGGGCATACCGCGCTATGTGGATAACAGCGTCAGCGCAGGGATGTTGAGGAGAAGTGGGAGGAGGGCGTTGAAGAGTTCGTCCAGTTCAGGGCCAACTCTGCTTGGTACGCATTACCTGCAGGGCGTACCAGGTCGGCACTGCGGCTGCACCATCCGCCGAGGGCACTGCCCGGGGTGGCAACGTCGTGGTCTTGGAAGGCGCGACCAAGGGGACCTTCACGGGGCCGATGATGACGGCCGACGAAGAGGTCCCGCCGAGCGGCAAGTCGTGCGAGGCGCCTCTCGTCGCCGTGTGCGAGCTGTCTGATACCGGGCTCAGTATGGCCTGCCGTGAGTATTACGACACTGCAGCCTTCGCCGCTCAGCTCGGCATGGCCGGCTGAGGTCCAGCGGTCCAAGACGCCTGCCATTGGAGCCAGCCGATTGGAGTGATGACGGGGGAACCCTAAATGGTTAGGTGCCGAGGTCTCCGATATCGCCGAGGTCGCCGTCCTTGGGAAGGGCCAGATCCTCATTGCGAGGCAGCTCCTCGACGTTGACGTCCTTGAAGGTAATGACCCGGACATTCTTCACGAAACGGGCTGAACGGTAGACATCCCATACCCAGGCATCCTGCAGCGTAAGGTCGAAGTAGACTTCACCGTCTGCGCTGCGCGCCTGCAGGTCCACGTGGTTTGCCAGGTAGAAGCGGCGCTCGGTCTCGACGACGTAGCTGAAAAGACCGACGACGTCCCGGTACTCGCGGTAGAGCTGCAGCTCCATGTCGGTTTCATAGTTCTCAAGGTCCTCGGCGCTCATAGCTCCATCTTGCCCTATCTACGGCAACAACCACGCTTTGGTGCCGCCTCCTAGCCGTTGGCACTTACAGCCGTTAGAGAATGTTCCAGCTGATCCGATGGTAGGGGGAAGGCCCCAGTGCACGGAGGGCTTCACGATGTGCCGGAGTGGCATAGCCTTTGTTCTCGTCCCAGCCGAAACCCGGATACTGGATGTGGAATCCCTTCATCATGCGATCCCGCGCCACCTTGGCCAGCACGCTTGCAGCGGCAACGCTCAGGCAGCTGAGATCCGCTTTCACGCGCGTATGAACGGGCGCATCGCAGGGTATTCCCGCGGGCATTTCCGGGGCTTCAACATTTTCCGGCGCTCCCTCAAGCGTTCCAGACGCCCTGGGAACTACTAGAAGTTCGGAACCGGCCAACGCTCCTGCTTCATCGAACACATCGGAGTCATCGAACAGGTCTGTTTCGTCGAAGAGCGATCCTTGCGGATTGGGTGACAGCCAGTTGTGGCTGCCGTCCAGGAGGACGACGTCGGGAACGACGCCGGCGTCGAGCACCTGCTCCCAGGCTCGTGTACCGGCAAGCCGCAAAGCTGCCGTCAGGCCCAGCAGGTCGATTTCCCGGGACGTGGCGTGGCCGACCGCCGAGGCCACGGCCCAAGCCCGGACAAGTGGTTCCAGCCGCTCCCTATCCTCGGGCTTGAGCAGTTTGCTGTCCCGAACGCCTGCGATTCTGCGTGGTTTTTCAAGGTCCACAACAGTGATTCCCACGCTGACGGGACCGGCCAGGGCTCCCCTGCCCACCTCGTCTACCCCTGCAAGCAGCCGGACGCCTGGTGCCAGGAATCCACGCTCGACTTTGAGCGTTGGAGCCGGATCTGTCCGCTTGCGGGGCTTTGCCGCGCCGGGCTTCGCCGCCCCGGCTTTTGTCGCCTTGCGCACACCGCGCTGTATCGGCGTCGTCAGCGCGTCAACAACAACGGCTTCCGGAACTGGATGATCGGACATTACTGGCCTGCGCTGGAGGGCTCCGGAACGTTGCGGAAGACCTCTGAATGGTTGTCGAGCACCTGCCAGCGATTGAGCGGCCAGGCTATGACGGTCGCCTTGCCCTCAACATCCTCCAGGTTGATGAATCCGCCGTTGGCTTCCTGATGTTTGCGGGAGTCTGCAGAATGGTTGCGATTGTCGCCCATAACCCAAATTTTTCCATCAGGAACGACGATGTCGAAGGCCTGCGGGGCGGGAATCTCCGCCGGGTTGATGTAGGTCTCGTCCAGTGGTGTCCCATTGATGCTGATCCTGCCCTGGGCGTCGCAACAGGCAACCCTGTCGCCAGGAAGTCCAATCACCCGCTTGACCAGGTGCTGTTCGTTGTCATCCGGCAGGAGGCCCACGAAAACGAGGCCGTCCTGGACCCATTTGAAGGGACCGGGTGGCTGTTTGGGGGTTGCCTCGAGCCAGCCCTGGGAGTCCTTGAAGACGACGACGTCTCCGCGTTCGAGGGCGATGGGTTCGGGCACGAGAAGGTTGATGAAAATCCGGTCATTGATGTCCAGGGTATTCACCATGGATTCAGACGGAATGTAGAAGGCCCGGAACAGGAAGGTCTTGATCAAGAAGGAAAGGACGATGGCAATGGCAACTACAGTAGCGATTTCCTTCAGCCAGAGCAGGAACGGGTTTCCAGCTTTCCTGCGGGCCCTGGCTCTCCTTGCGACACCGGTTCGCTCCTCCTCCTGATCCCCGTTCATTTCAGGCCCAGGGATTTCCCTGGATCCGGACACAGGAGCCGAGTGCCGTCCTGCGGCACTGCGCCGCCCAGGAATCTGTGGAGTTTCGTCCGGCATCTACTGTCCGTTCTTCGTTGTTGTTCCGGCCCCGGTTGTTCCGGCCTCGGCCGGACGTGGCACTGCTGCAAATCTATCAAGCGGCCAAATAATCTGGACCGGTCTTCCGATAATCCGATCCAGGGGAACCATTCCGCCGCCGGGTGCCCCCAGGAGGCTGCGCGAATCCGCTGACTGTGAGCGGTGGTCGCCCAGGAGCCACAACCGATCCGCGGGCACCACCACGTTGAACTTCTGAGCGCTGGCCGCGTCCCCGGGGTATAGATATGGTTCCTCAAGAATCTGGCCATTTACTGTGAGCCTGCCCTGTTCGTCGCAGCAGACTACCTGGTCCCCGGGGAGGCCGATGACCCTTTTCACATAGGTGGTCTCGCTGCCGGCGACGCCGAGCCACTGAGCAACGGCGGAAGCCGCATCCAGTACTGGCCCCTTGCCGCTGTTCAGGGGCGCGTAGGTCCCCCGGCCGTCAAAGACCACCACATCGCCGCGGCGTATAGGTTCGGCATCGAAGTCGATCCTTGAGACCAGGATCCGGTCCCCGGTTCCGAACAGGGGTTCCATGGATTCCGAGGGAATGAAGTAGACATCGATCCACAGCGACCGAACCAGGCCACTGATGGCTACTGCCAGGGCGAGGGCCAGCAAGACAAAACGCCAGCCCTGTTTCCGGGGCCGGCGTTTCGTCTGGTCCATGATGCTTGTCCCTGATGGGTTACGGATTGCTCCGGCTGCCCGGGCGTGGATCCTGGACCCGTTACCTAAGTCCGAGGACTTACTTGGCGGTGTTGAAGTCGCGCTTTTCCTTGATCTTCGCAGCCTTACCGCGCAATGCACGCATGTAGTAGAGCTTGGCGCGGCGAACGTCACCCTTGGTGACGACCTCGATCTTGTCGATGATCGGCGAGTGAACCGGGAAGGTACGCTCAACACCGACACCGAAGGAAACCTTGCGGACGGTGAAGGTCTCGCGGACGCCCTCACCCTGGCGGCCCAAGACGAAGCCCTGGAAGACCTGGATACGGGTGTTCTTGCCTTCAATGATGTTCACGTGAACCTTGAGGGTGTCACCCGCACGGAATTCGGGAACATCGTTGCGCAGCGAAGCTGCATCTACGCTATCGAGGATATGCATTAATCCACTCCTGGTGAACGCCACAGGTCATCCACTTTGGGTCACGACGGGCAAGCCCAAGGCACGAAGCCAACCGGAAATTACCGCCGAAGATTGTTAGAGCCCGGCTTGGCCGTGATTGGCGGCGCCGGGTTGTCATGCTGTTGGCTACACTCCCCCTGTGGCAGGCGTGAACCCAGTAGACACAAGGTCTAATTTTGCCACATCCGGCCGCTGCGGGCCAACTGCCCACCAACCAACCACGCAGGTCACGGCTTGGGTCAGGCGTCGCCGTCAAGCACTCGCCGCTCAAGGCGACCGTCGACGACGTCGTATCCGAGTTCCGCGAAAACCTCCCGATCCGCCCGGGTCAACGTCGAAGCATCGAAATCGGCCAGGAGGTCGGGGCGGCGTTCGGCAGTGCGGCGAAACTGCTCGTGGCGACGCCACTGGGCGATCTTGCCGTGGTTGCCGCTCAGGAGCACCGCCGGCACCTCCCTTTCCCGCCAGGAGGATGGCTTGGTGTAGACGGGGTATTCCAGCAGGCCGTCGGAGTGGGACTCCTCAACAAGGGACTCGGGGTTGCCCACCACGCCGGGAAGGAGCCGCCCGATGGCCTCCACCATGGCCAGCACCGCGACCTCGCCGCCGTTGAGCACGTAGTCGCCTAGGCTCATAGGGCGAACGGTGAAGTGCTCCGAAGCCCACTCGATCACGCGCTCATCGATGCCCTCGTAGCGTCCGCACGCGAAGACAAGCTGCTCCTCTTCGGCGAGTTCGTGGGCAATAGATTGCGTGAAGCGTTCCCCGGCAGGCGACGGAACGATAAGGATCGGCTTCGCTGCCCCGCCCTCGCCAGCCCGGGCTCCAACAATTTCTTCAAGCGCCTTGGCCCAGGGTTCGGGCTTCATGACCATGCCCGCGCCGCCGCCATAAGGAGTGTCATCTACCGTACGGTGCCTGTCCGTGGTGAATGAACGGAGGTCATGCACGTTCAGCTGCAGCAGTCCGTCCTGCCGCGCTTTTCCGATCAGTGACAGCTCAAGCGGAGCAAGGTACTCGGGAAAGATACTGACGACGTCGATTCTCACTCGGCGTCTCCGGCCACACCCTCGTCGGTGTTCAGTTCAAAGAGTCCAGTGGGCGGCGTCAGGACAATGTAGCCCTCTTCAGTGTTGACTTCCGGCACAATTTCCTCGACGAAAGGAATGAGGATTTCCTTGCCATCCTGGTCTTCGATGACCAGCAGGTCCTGTGCGGGCATGGTGTTCAGTGCCTTGACCCGGCCAACCACCTGCGTTCCGACCCGCGCTTCGAGGCCGACGAGCTCGTGCTCGTACCAGCCCTCTTCATCATTGTCCTCAAGTTCCTCGGTTTCGACGAAGAGCCGGGCACCGCGGAGTTCCTCGGCCCGATTGCGGTCCGCCACTTCCTCAAAGCCAAGCAACAGGATGTCCTTGTTCCACCTGGCGCTCTTAATCGTCAGAGGCCCCGCCTTTGCCGGTTCAACGACGAACGCAGTCCCCGGCACGAACCGGTCCTCGGGGGCATCGGTGAGGACCTGTACGGTCACCTCGCCGCGGATTCCGTGGGGCTTGCCGACTCGGGCCACCTGAAGCTGCATGGGTTCCTCTATGTAGTGATGTTCTGCATCGTGAATCTGCCGGGCAATAAGTAATGCCGGAGAAATGGCTTCGAAAACAATCCGGCCCCTCCACCATAAGCTGGTGGAGGGGCCGGATCTAAGACAAGTATTGCTGAGCGCGTTACCGGCGGCGGTCGGTGTCGACGACGTCGACCCTGACCTGCTCGCCGCCAGCCAGTGCAGCCACGACGGTACGCAATGCACGCGCCGTACGGCCCTGGCGACCGATCACCCGACCGAGGTCGTCCTGATGAACACGTACCTCGAGGGTTTCCCCACGGCGGTTGTTCTTGGCACTGACCTTGACATCTTCAGGACTGTCAACGATGCCGCGGACCAGGTGCTCGAGCGCTTCTGCCAGCAATCTACTCAGCCTCGGTGGTCTCTGCTTCGGCCTCAGCGGAAGCGCCGGCTTCCTCTGACTGCTTGGCCTTCTTGGTGATGGCTTCCGGAATGATGACCGAGCCCTTCTCCGGGGTCACGAAGGCTTCCTTGGCACCCTTGGTCTTCAAGGTGCCTTCCTGGCCCGGCAGGCCCTTGAACTTCTGCCAGTCACCGGTGATCTTGAGGATCGCGGCAACCTGCTCGGACGGCTGGGCGCCGACGGACAGCCAGTACTGGGCACGCTCGGAGTTGACCTCGATGAACGAAGGCTCCTCGGTGGGGTGGTACTTGCCGATTTCCTCGATTGCACGGCCATCACGCTTGGTGCGGGAGTCTGCAACGACGATGCGGTAGTACGGTGCGCGCATCTTACCGAAGCGCTTAAGGCGAATCTTTACGGCCACTGTTGTGGTCACTCCTGGTTCTGAAACGGGGTGAACCCGGCGTTCTGCACCCGTGGGGCGGGCCATACTAGGGGGTTCGTAGGACAAGATGCGCACACGGAGAGAGGGGCCGTGCCGATCGAGTACCTGTCCATTGTGCCAGATGCGGGACTTTATTTCGAGCTGGGCGCACGCGCGGCGGGCGACATCAGCGGGCAGCGGATAAATCGACCACACGCAGCTAAATGGACCACACGTACAGTCCGGCGCGATCTTCCCCTTCGGCACGGGTGGCAAGCTCCGCCAGCCGATGGACATACTCCCTGGACTCCTCAGAGCCAAAGGGCATGTCCTCCTGTTTGGCCCAACTGTCCGCCACTTCTTCAAGGACGTTGGCCTCTCCTTCGCTCTCATAGGTGAGGAGTTCAGCGAGCGCCCTGACCATTGCGGCGGGGACTCCCAGCAGGGAGTCGGAGGTGACATCCACCATAGCGAGTTCATAGTCCGCACCGGCCGCGTGGACGGCCGTGCCTGCGAGGTCGCCGAGCTGTTCAACTTCGAAGTCGGTGATCCCGGGAATTCGGACGGCGTCGCCGGAGACGCCTGCTCCACGCTCGAGGGCTCCGGCCCTCTTGAGCGCTTCGTCGTGGGTGGCTACGAAGACTTCTGCAAAACCCATGGGAATCACTCTCATTCGGTCGATGTGGCGGAGCAGCGGGCCGGTCGCGCGATCGCGATTGACCCGTGCCCAGCCTAGCCCAGCGACCCGCCACGTCAGCGGACAGCCACCCGGAGTCGGTTCCTCCACGGGTCCTCGAACCGCAGTTCGAGTCCTGTGTGGTGGGACTGGACTCCGGCGACTTTGAGGCGATCGGCGAGTGCCCCGACGTCGTCTCCGGAGGGGACCTCGATCAGGACCTCACCGAGTCCGAGTGTGTCCCGGCGGGGGCCGGCTCCGCGGCTGTTCCATACGTTCATGGCCATGTGGTGGTGATAACCGCCAGCGGAGACGAACAAAGCCTGGCCATGCCAGCCGGCAGTCTTCTCAAAGCCGAGGGTTCCGACATAGAAGTCCTGGGCGGTTTTGACGTCACCGACTTGGAGGTGGACATGGCCGACGCCGGCTGCCGTGGCGTGCTGCCCGGCCACCGCCTCCTCGCTGAGGTGCTGTTGGAGGTAGCGCTGGGGCGGCAAGGGGAGGCTGTCCATGACCACGTTGTTGCCCTCCCACGCCCACTGTGTGCGGGGGCGGTCGTAGTACAGCTCGATGCCATTGCCTTCAGGGTCGGTGAAGTAGAACGCCTCGCTGACGAGGTGGTCGGCGCTGCCGACAAAGGCCCGCGGCTCGTACTGCGCGGCGGTAGCGATGGTGGCCGCAAGCGAGGCCTGGTCTTCAAAGAGGATTGCGGTGTGGAACAGGCCCGCCTCGCCGCGGCCCGGGATGGAGAGTCCAGGGGCCGGCGACAAATGGACAATCGGCCTGCCGAGGCGCCCCAAGTATAGTCCGGCGTCCTGCTCGGCAACGACTTCGAGGCCGAGGGCGCGCTGGTAGTAGTCGGTCATGAGTTTCATGTCGCCGACCTTCAACATCACGGTGCCCATCGCGAGATCGGCGGGTAGCAGGTCCTGGCTGCTGGGTTTTGTGGTCACTGAATGCTCCCGGTTGGTGGCTGCCGACCTTCGACAACCTTCTACCTATCTAAATTACTTGAAGCTTCAATTTATTCCTACTGATCCACTTTATTCAGTGGACGAGGACGCCACGCAAAAGAACATGGCTGAGCTTGCGCACCGAGGCCAGGTTGGCGCGGGGATCTTCCGCGCAGACCACGACGTCGGCGCTGGCGCCTTCGCTGACTCCAGGCTCCCCCAGCCACTCCCGTGCCGACCAGCAGGCCGAATCGAGGGCGTCGGCAGCCGGAAGTCCCGCTTGATGCAACGCCATGATCTCATCGGCGATGCGCCCATGATGGATCACGCTGCCGGCGTCGGTACCGGCAAAGATCTTCACTCCGGCTTCGAAGGCCTCGAGAACGCGCTCGTTCCGGCGTTCCCACAGGCTCCGCATGTGCCGTGCGTACTGCGGGAATTTGCCCTCCGCCTGGTCGGCGATCCCGGGAAAGGTGGCGATGTTGATGAGGGTCGGCACGATTGGGACCCCCTGATCCACGAGCCTTGGCACGTGCCGCGGGAGCAGTCCCGTTGCATGTTCAATGCAGTCGATCCCCGCGTCCAGCATGTCGTCGAGCGTCTCCTCGGCGAAGCAGTGGGCCGTCACCCGCGCACCTTCATCATGGGCCGCCTGGACGGCATCGCGGACCACGGACGCGGGAAAGCACGGGGCGAGGTCCCCGGCGTCGCGGTCAATCCAGTCGCCCACGAGCTTTACCCAGCCATCGCCATGCCGCGCCTGTTTACGCACCGCCTCGACGAGTCCATCGGGTTCGACTTCCTCCGCCAGCCCGCGGAGGTAGCGGCGGGCGCGAGCGATGTGGCGCCCTGCCCTGATGATGCGCGGCATATCAGGGCGCTGTTGGAGCCAACGGGTGTCACTCGCCGAGCCGGCGTCCCGGACCAGAAGCGTTCCGGCGTCCCGATCGGCGATTGCCTGCACGGCCGCCGTCGTATCTGGGACTGCTCCTCCCTTGCCGAGCCCGATGTGGCAGTGTGCGTCCACGAAGCCGGGCAGGACCCAGCCCTCGAGGACGACGTCGGGCTCTTCGCGCGGCGCCTGGAAGGTCAGGTGACCATCCACCGACCACAGACCGGATCTCTCCTGGTCCGCAGCCACCAAGGCAATCCCGCTGAATTTGATGATTCCGGCCATGTCCACAGCGTAGTCCGGGGCACCGTGCGGTCAGCAACGGAGCAAGTAACAACGGGGCGACCGAGCGGGTTATTACCGGGGGCACGGAACCCTTGTGATAGCTTCGTCTACGACCACACGGGTGCCCCTGCAGGGGCTGAGATCGGGCTGATGCAGCCCGGACCGTCGAACCTGTCCGGGTAATGCCGGCGAAGGAAGTGAGTATTCCTTGAATACCCAAGTAACACAGCACAGCCCTATCCAAAATGAAACGGCCGAGAACAAAACCCAGGCCAGCAATGAAACCCAGTCCCTGAAGTCGCACTCCCTGGCATATCTGGAGGCTGACGGCCTGCGGGTTCCCGTAACCGAGATCGCCCTGGAGCCATCGCCGAACGGCGAGGAGAACGCCCCACTGCGGGTCTACCGCACGGCCGGTCCCGGAAGTGATCCCGTGGTGGGGCTCGCCCCCTTCCGTTCGGAATGGATCGAAGCCCGGGGAGACACAGAGCCGTACAGCGGCCGCGAACGGAACCTGCTCGACGACGGCAAGTCGGCCGTGCGACGCGGCGCAGCGTCGGCTGAATGGAAGGGCGCTCAGCCGGTGCCCCGCCGCGCCGTCGAAGGCAGGACCGTAACCCAGATGCACTACGCGAAGCAGGGCGTCATCACTCCCGAAATGCGTTTCGTGGCGCTGAGGGAGAACTGCGACGTGGAACTGGTTCGCAGCGAAGTCGCCGCCGGGCGGGCCATCATCCCCAACAACATCAACCACCCGGAATCTGAGCCGATGATCATCGGCAAGGCCTTCCTGGTGAAGATCAACGCCAACATCGGCAACTCGGCCGTCACCAGTTCCATCGCGGAGGAAGTCGACAAGCTGCAGTGGGCCACGCAATGGGGCGCGGACACCGTCATGGACCTGTCCACCGGCGACGACATCCACACCACACGCGAATGGATCATCCGCAACTCCCCCGTCCCGATCGGGACCGTGCCGATCTACCAGGCACTGGAGAAGGTCAATGGCGAGGCCAACAAGCTCACATGGGAGATCTTCCGCGACACCGTGATCGAACAGTGCGAGCAGGGCGTGGACTACATGACCATCCACGCCGGGGTCCTGCTGCGGTATGTCCCGCTGACCGCCAACCGGGTCACCGGGATCGTTTCCCGCGGCGGATCCATCATGGCCGGCTGGTGCCTGGCCCATCACGAGGAGAACTTCCTCTATACGCACTTTGATGAACTCTGCGAGATCTTCGCCAAGTACGACGTCGCGTTTTCGCTCGGCGACGGTCTGCGTCCGGGCGCGACGGCGGACGCCAACGACGCTGCCCAATTCGCCGAACTGGATACCCTGGCCGAGCTGACCCAGCGGGCCTGGGAGTACGACGTCCAGGTCATGGTGGAAGGACCGGGGCACGTCCCCTTCCACCTTGTCCGCGAGAACGTCGAGCGGCAGCAGGAGCTGTGCAAGGGTGCCCCGTTCTACACACTGGGCCCGCTGGTCACGGACGTTGCCCCCGGCTATGACCACATCACCTCGGCCATCGGTGCCACGGAGATCGCGCGCTACGGCACTGCCATGCTCTGCTATGTGACTCCGAAGGAGCACCTAGGGCTGCCCAACAAGGATGACGTCAAGACCGGAGTCATCACCTACAAGATTGCCGCCCATGCGGCAGACCTCGCAAAGGGCCACCCCGGTGCCAACGAACGGGACGATGCCCTGTCCAAGGCCCGCTTTGAGTTCCGTTGGCGGGATCAGTTCGCCCTCTCCCTGGATCCGGTGACAGCGGAGGCGTTCCATGATGAAACGCTGCCGGCAGAACCTGCCAAGACAGCCCATTTCTGCTCCATGTGCGGCCCGAAGTTCTGCTCCATGAAGATCAGCCAGGATATCCGGAACGAATACGGGTCCGCCGAATCCCAGGCAGCGATCGCGGAGATGTACAGCGGGATGCGCGAAAAGAGCGAAGAGTTCCTCGCGGCCGGCGGGAAGGTCTACCTGCCGGAACTGCAGGTCCCGGCGCCTGCCGGACAAACCTCGTGACGATAGCTTGGCTTCCTGAAGCAGGCCTTAGGAAGCCCGGGCTGACTCGCTGCGCGTGACGCCGGCGATGAAGGAGCGGATGATCCTGTCTCCTTCGACTGAGTCCTGGGGCCGGTGCCCTCCTGCCGCATGGCGGTGGAGGGCGCCGGTTTCCCTCAGGTAGCCGGCGATTTCTTCATAGAGCGGTTCCCAGCCGCCCGTGAGCACCAGGGTAGGAACACCCGGGACGATATGCAGTGGCGCTTCCCAGGCCGGAGCCTGAAGCCGCAGGCGACGCGCAGTCCGCAGTGCCTCTGGTGAGTCGGGCGCGGGTGAGCCGCTCGAGAATGCCCGGCGCACGAATTCACGCTCATAATCCTCATCGCTGAGCCGGTCCCGAACGTCGAAAAGCGGCTGCATGAGGGCCTTGTGTGCCGCGGTGGCCGGGAGTTCCGCAGTCAGGGACAGGCAGGCGGGCTCGACCAGGGTTAGGGAATGCACAAGGTCAGGCTGCTCGACGGCGGCCATCGTGGCTGACACGGCCCCTTGGGCATGGGCCACGACGTGGCCGCCGGCACCGAGCGACGTCAGGACGATCCCGACGTCGGCGTCGAAATCCGAGGCCAGTGGTTCGGCCACCGGATCATAACCGTGACGGCGCAGGAACAGCGCGTCATAGTCCAGTGCCATGCCGTGCTGCTTTGGCCAGGCAGCAGCCCCGTAGGCGCCCGCCCCGTGGACGAAGACTACGCGCTGCTTGTGCATGCATCCACCCTATTCCACGGCCCTGACATCCTAACTGGCTGGCAGTAATGGTCGTTATGAAGGCTCAAAACGACGTTAAGTGCGGACTAGTTGGGTGGGCGGAGGTTACTTGCCGCCAAGGAACTTGTCGAAGCCCTTGGGCAGGTTCAGCTGGGAGGGATCGAAGTCACCGCCGGGCTGGGCCCCGAACGACGAACCGGTGGGAACGGAGCTGGCCCGCTTCTGCTCGGCTTCGCGCAGCTGCTGTGCGGCCTTTGCCGGGTTGCCGGAACGGGCCTTCTTCTTTGGGGTGTTTTTGGCGCCCTTCTTGCCACCGCCGGAGAAACCGCCCTGGCCAGGCATGCCCGGCATGCCAGGAATTCCGCCGCCTTGGGCCATTTTCTTCATCATCTTCTGGGCCTGGGCAAAGCGCTCAAGGAGGCCGTTGACTTCCGACACGTGAACACCGGAACCCCGGGCAATACGTGCGCGGCGGGATCCGTTGATGATCTTCGGCGCGACGCGCTCGTGCGGGGTCATGGAGCGGACGATGGCCTCGACGCGATCGATTTCCCGCTCGTCGAACTGCTCCAGCTGCTGCCTGATGTTCTGGGCACCGGGCATCATCATGAGCATCTTCTTCATGGAGCCCATGTTGCGGATCTGCTGCATCTGGGCGAGGAAGTCATCCAGGGTGAAGTCTTCCTGGTCGGCGAACTTCTTCGCCATCCTGGCTGCTTCATCCTTGTCCCAGGCCTTCTCTGCCTGTTCGATCAAGGTCAGGACGTCGCCCATGTCCAGGATGCGCGAGGCCATGCGGTCGGGGTGGAACAGCTCGAAGTCGTCCAGGCCTTCGCCTGTGGACGCGAACATGACCGGCTTGCCGGTGACCGACGCCACCGAAAGAGCGGCACCGCCGCGGGCATCGCCGTCGAGCTTGGACAGCACGATGCCCGTGAAGTTGACGCCCTCATCGAAGGCCATGGCCGTGTTGACGGCATCCTGGCCAATCATGGAGTCGATGACGAACAGGACTTCATTGGGGATGATGGCCTGCCGGATGCGGCGGGCCTGGTCCATCATTTCGGCGTCGACGCCGAGACGTCCGGCGGTGTCCACAATGACGACGTCGTGCAGTTTCTGCCGCGCCTCGTCGACGCCGGCCCGGGCCACTGCGACGGGGTCGCCGGTGGGGACGTCAACTTCGGACGTCGTGCCCGGATGCGGTGCGAAAACCGGCGCGCCGGCACGCTGGCCGACAACCTGAAGCTGCGTGACTGCGTTGGGCCGCTGCAGGTCGCAGGCAACAAGCATGGGGCTGTGTCCCTGGGCCTTCAGCCACTTGGACAGCTTTCCGGCGAGGGTGGTCTTTCCGGCACCCTGGAGGCCGGCGAGCATGATCACCGTTGGACCCTGCTTGGCAAGCCGGATACGACGTGTTTCGCCACCGAGGATCTCAACGAGTTCCTCATTGACGATCTTCACGATCTGCTGGCTTGGGTTCAACGCTCCGGAGACCTCGGCCCCCAGCGCACGCTCCCGGATCCGGCCGGTAAATTCACGGACCACGGGCACGGCAACGTCCGCGTCCAGAAGGGCACGACGAATCTCGCGAACTGTGGCATCGACATCGGCCTCGGGGAGGCGGCCTTTGCCACGGAGATTCTTGAAGGTTGCTGTCAACCGGTCAGAGAGTGAATTGAACACGCGCCGTGCACTTCTTTCGGTGGGTCTGCGGATGGTGGCCGGTCCGGCCCTCCATCACTTTGACGGATCTTGCCCGGACTGTTTTGTCTCAACTACGGGTGTGTCTCAACAACGGGACTCGACTATCTAGGGTACCAAGACAGGCCGGCAAGATGGCATGCTGGCACAGTGACCAGCAAAACAACTGTAAAAACGTTGCTAATCCTTGGTGCTTCCGGAGACCTCACGGGCCGCCTGCTCCTTCCCGGGCTGGCAAGGCTCGTGGCCACCGGCCGCGCCGAGGGGCTGCGCCTCCTGGGGGCCGGCTCTGACCCCTGGACGCCTGCGCAGTGGACAGAGCGGGTCTCATCATCCTTCTCAACGGCGGCGGAGACCGCCGATTCGGCGGGCCGTACTGCCCTGAAGGAGCTGGCGGACGGGTCCGCCTACCACCAGCTGGACGTCACCTCCCCCGGTCAGCTGGCAGCGCTCCTGGCACAACTCGATGAACCCATTGCCGTTTACTTTGCCCTGCCGCCGCAAGTCAGCCAGAAGGCCTGTGAAGTACTCACGCCGCAGGACCTGCCTGCAGGCACACGTTTGGTAATGGAAAAGCCTTTCGGTTCCAGCGCGGCGTCGGCCCGGGAACTCAATGAGACGCTCTCTTCCCTCGTTCCTGAGGAGCGGATCCACCGCGTGGACCACTTCCTGGGCAAGGCCACGGTCCTGAACATCCTCGGGCTGCGCTTCGCCAACAATTTCCTGGAGCCCGTCTGGAATCGCGACCACATCGAGAAGGTGGAGATCATCTTCGATGAGGACCTGGCGCTTGAGGGCCGCGCGAGGTACTACGACGGCGCCGGAGCGCTCCGGGACATGGTTCAAAGCCACTTGCTGCAGGTGATGGCGTTCATCGCATTGGAACCGCCGGCGAGCATCGGCGAACGCGACCTGCGCGACGCCGTCGCAACACTCCTGCGGGCCAGCAGCATCCCGGGCCCCTATCCTGAAACCGCCCGAAGGGCGAGATACACAGCCGGGCGCCTCGGTGAACGCGAGGTACCCGACTATGTCAAGGAACAAGGCGTGGATCCCCTGCGGAATACGGAAACGCTCACGGAGGTGCGGGTTGCCATCGATAACTGGCGGTGGAAGGGCGTGCCGTTCATTCTGCGATCCGGCAAGGCCCTCGGACGCAAGCGGAAGGAAGCCGTGGTGACGTTCCGGCCTGTGCCGCACCTCCCGACCGGGTTCTTGGGCCAGGATGCTCCGAACCAGCTCCGCATCGGCTTCGGCCCGGACACCCTCCAGTTCGACGTCGACGTCAATGGACCCGGAGATATCTTCACCCTGGATCGCGTGACCCTCAATGCCGAGCTCAGCGCCTCCGAACTGCTTCCCTACGGGGAAGTACTCGAAGGCGTCATCACGGACGATCCGCTCCTGTCAGTCCGTGGAGACACCGCCGAGGACTGCTGGCGCATCGTTGAGCCCGTCCTTGAGGCCTGGGGCCGCGGAGATGTTCCCCTGGAGGAGTACGACGCCGGCAGTTCCGGCCCAGAGGGCTGGCAGAACTGACAGAAAAGGCGGGCCGGGTACCTTGTCAGGTACCCGGCCCGCCCTGCTTTGCCTGGCTTCGGATCAGATGGCTGCGGCTCCGCGTTCGCCTGTGCGAACCCGAACGGCCTCGTACACTTCCACAGTCCAGACCTTGCCGTCTCCGGCGCGGCCCGTATTGGAGCTGGCGATGATGACGTCCAGGATGTCATCTGCCTGCTCATCAGTGGCCAGAACTTCGATGCGAATCTTGGGAAGGAGATCCACGTTGTATTCGGCGCCGCGGTACACCTCGGTGTAGCCGCGCTGCCGGCCATAACCGCTGGCCGCGCTGACCGTCAGGCCCTGCACTCCGTATGCTTCGAGGCCTTCCCTGATCGAATCGAGCTTCTCCGGACGGACTATGGCTGTGATGAGTTTCATGCCTGAACGCTCTCCTTACCCGATGCTGTAGCAGATTCCTTGGCCTCTTCGCTGGACTTGCCGGTGACGATCTCATGCAGCGGCTGGAAGCTGCCGCCGTGTCCGCCGACGCCGAATTCATAGGCAGTCTCAGCGTGCAGGCTGAGGTCCACACCCACGGCTTCCTGCTCCTGGGAGACCCGGAAGCCCATGGTCTTGTGAATGGCGAGACCGATGATGGCGGTCAGCACAGCCGAGTAAGCGATGGCGATACCAGCGGCTGCGAGCTGTGCCCAGAGCTGGGCCGGGCCGCCGCCGTAGAAGAGGCCGCCGCCCACACCGTCCGTCGGGAGGGCAATGAAGCCCAGGGCAACGGTGCCGATGATGCCGGAGACCAAGTGGACGCCAACAACATCCAGGGAGTCATCGAAGCCGAACCGGAACTTGAGCCCTACCGCCAGGGCTGAGGCAACGCCGGCCACGAGGCCGAGTCCGAGGGCACCGACGGGGCTGACGTTGGCGCAGGCGGGGGTGATTGCAACCAGGCCGGCAACCACACCGGAAGCGGCACCGAGGGAAGTCGGGTGTCCATCGCGGATGCGTTCGGTGATGAGCCAGCCGAGCATGGCCGCTGCCGGGGCTGCCAGGGTGTTGACCCAGATCAGGCCGCCCTGCTCGGCGGTTGCTGCGAGGCCGCCGTTGAAGCCGAACCAGCCGAACCAGAGGATAGCTGCGCCGAGCATGACGAAGGGGACGTTGTGCGGGCGGTGGTTGGGGTCCTTGCCGAAGCCGCGGCGGTTACCAATGATGAAGACGAGTACCAGGGCCGCCACACCAGCATTGATATGGACAACGGTGCCGCCTGCGAAGTCGATGGCCGGGCCGAGGGCCTGTCCGATTGCACCCTCGGCGCTGAAGAGTCCGCCGCCCCAGACCATGTAGGCAAGAGGTGCATAGACGAGGGTGACCCAGACCGGAACAAACAGGCTCCAGGCTCCAAACTTGGCGCGGTCCGCGATAGCACCGCTAATGAGGGCAACCGTGATGATAGCGAAGGTTGCTCCATAGCCGACCATGATCAGCCCGTCAGGGTCGGTGATACCCTCCAGCCCAAACGTTGCAAAGGGGTTGCCGACCATTTGCATGAAGCCTTCGCCGGAGCTCATGGAAGCGCCCCAGAGAACCCAGACAACACCCACGATGCCAATCGAGATGAAGCTCATCATCATCATGTTCAGTGCTGCCTTGGCGCGCGTCATGCCGCCGTAGAAAAATGCCAGACCAGGTGTCATGAACAGCACAAGCGCTGCCGCCACCATGACCCATACGTGACCTGCGGTAAGTTCCATGGTGCACGTCCTCTCTTGCTAATCCTGCGGAGTTCTCCGCCTGTCCCAACGCCGTTTTGCGTTCTACACAAGATTTTTGCGGCGTAGTGTTTCGCCCGCGAAGGATTTAGATTGCTGGATTGTTACAAGAACCTCGCCGAAGTAAATGGTGCATATCCTTCTTGTTACAGACATGTTTCACCCGATCCACCGAGCTCTCCCTGAGCCGCTCATGCCAAAGGACCACCAGGAATGACCGAAGGTTCCACAGCCGCTAGAACACGGGGGCTACGGCCCCAAAAGACGGCGTTGCCCCGAGACATCAAGGTGATGTTGGTCGCAGCCTTCCTTATTGCCCTTGGCTTCGGGCTCGTTGCCCCCGTGTTGCCACAATTCGCAACCACCTTCGACGTCGGAGCAACCGCCGCCGCAGTGATCGTGAGCATTTTCGCGTTCATGCGGCTTCTCTTCGCGCCGGCAGGTGGAGCCCTGATCGGCCGGCTGGGCGAGCGCAGTGTCTATGTCACAGGACTGCTCATCGTCGCGGCCTCTACGGCGGCCTGCGCCTTCGCCCAGAATTACTGGCAACTCCTCGTCTTCCGAGGGCTGGGAGGGGCCGGCTCCGTCATGTTTACAGTGGCTGCGATGGCCCTGCTGGTGCGGCTGGCTCCAGCGGAAAGCCGTGGCAGGGTCTCCGGAGCCTATGCCTCGGCGTTTCTACTGGGAAGCGTCTGCGGACCTGTCGTTGGCGGCTTCCTGGCCGGGTACGGGCTCCGTGTTCCCTTCCTTGCCTATGCCGCCGCACTTGTGGTCGCCGCTGCCGTAGTAGCCACGCAGTTACACAGGGTCGGCGGAACCGCAGACCCCCAGGGGACAGCGATGGCGCCCATGCCACTCCGGGAGGCCCTCGCCAACTCCGCCTACCGTGCCTCGCTCGCCTCAAGCTTTACCAACGGCTGGGCGACTTTCGGGGTACGAATGGCCACCGTCCCGCTGTTCGCCGTGGCTGCCCTTGGCGCGGGGCCTGAAGCGGCTGGCTGGGCCCTCGCTGTGTTCGCGGCCGGCAATGCCCTTGCACTGACTTTCTCCGGTCGTCTGGCCGATGGATTCGGCCGCAAGCCGATGATGCTCACCGGGCTTGTGGTCACGGGCCTGTCGACAGCAGCTATCGGCTTCACGGGCGACCTCCTCACGTTCCTGCTTGCCTCGGCAGTCTCGGGGTTTGGCTCCGGCCTTCTCGGCCCTGCCCAGCAGGCAGCGGTGGCGGACGTCATCGGCAGGGGGCGCTCCGGCGGACGTGTCCTGGCCGTCTTCCAGATGGCGGCCGACACGGGTGCGATCGTGGGTCCCGTCCTGGCGGGCCTTGTCGCAGACAGCTTCGGCTATGGCTGGGCGTTTGGGGTGACCGGAGGCATCCTGCTGCTGTCCGCGGCATTCTGGCTGTGGTCACGGGAGACACTGGAACGGCGGCCGGGCTAGCCGGCCGCCGTCGAAAATCATCAGGCAGAACTGTTCGTACAGCAGTCCCCCTCTTTTGAAGGGCTTTAGTTCAGCAGCGCGTCCACGAAGGCCTCTGCCTCGAATGGGGCGAGGTCGTCAGGTCCTTCCCCCAGTCCTATCAGCTTGACTGGTACCCCGAGGGCCCTCTGGATCGCGACGACGATGCCGCCCTTGGCGGTGCCGTCGAGCTTGGTCAGGACGATGCCGGTGATGTTCACGACCTCCGAGAACACGCGCGCCTGGTTGAGCCCGTTCTGCCCTGTGGTGGCATCAAGGACAAGCAGGACTTCATCCACTTCCGCAAGCTTTCCGATGACCCGCTTGACCTTGCTAAGTTCGTCCATGAGGCCGACCTTGTTCTGCAGGCGGCCAGCGGTGTCGATCATGACGACGTCGACTTCCTGCTCAATTCCGGCCTTCACCGCTTCATAAGCGACAGATGCCGGGTCCGCGCCGTCGATGTCCGACTTCACTGTGGGCACGCCGACGCGCTGCCCCCACGTGGCGAGCTGTTCGGCGGCAGCGGCACGGAAGGTATCTGCCGCGCCGAGAAGGACGTCCTTGTCTTCGGCTACGAGGACACGTGCCAGCTTGCCCACAGTAGTGGTCTTGCCGACGCCGTTGACTCCCACCACCATCATCACGGCAGGACGGTCGGCGGGGCGCTGGACATTCAGGGCCCGGTCCATGGTGGGATCGACAAGCTTGATGAGCTCTTCGCGCAGGAGTGCCTTGACGTCCTCAGGCGATCGCGTGCCGAGGACCTTGACCCGCTCGCGAAGGGCATCGACCAGTTGCATGGTGGGTTCCGTGCCGAGGTCCGCCAGCAGCAGTGTTTCCTCAACTTCGTCCCAGACGTTTTCGTCGATGTTGTCGCTGGACAGGAGCGCCAGGAGGCCCTTGCCGAGGATGTTGTTCGACTTCACGAGCCTCGCTCGCAGGCGGTTCAGCCGCCCTTCCACGGGGGCCGGAGTCTCGACGGGGATGGTTTCAAGGCCGGCGGCGTCGTCCGGAACCTCAACCGTGGGTTCCTCGGCCAGCCCAGGTTCAGTCCGGGTTCCCTGTCCGGCTTCAGCCGGAGGTGCCTCCACGAGCGTCCCGGTACCGCCTGCAGTTGGGGTCGGGTCATTGGCATCACGCTGCTCCGGGTATTTCGACACCGATTTCCGGGCCTTCATCAGGACCGGGATGAGCCCACCAAGAACCACGAGGGCAGCGAGAACGGACAGAATCACGGGGAGGAGTTCATTCACACCCCTAGCTTCTCATAAAGCTAGACCTCGGCTGCGAGCCGTTGGCTGATGACTGTGGACACCCCATCGCCACGCATTGTCACGCCGTAGAGGGCGTCAGCAACCTCCATGGTTCGTTTCTGGTGGGTGATGACGATCAGCTGACTGGACTCCCGCAGCTCCTCGAAGATGGTGATGAGCCGCCCCAGGTTGGTGTCGTCCAGGGCCGCCTCCACTTCGTCCATCACATAGAAAGGCGATGGACGGGCCTTGAAAATTGCCACGAGAAGCGCCACGGCAGTCAGGGACCTTTCGCCGCCGGATAGGAGCGAGAGCCGCTTGATCTTCTTTCCCGCCGGCCGGGCCTCGACTTCGATCCCGGTGGACAACATATCGCCCGGCTCAGTCAAAACCAGCCGGCCTTCTCCGCCGGGAAAGAGACGGGCGAAGACCCTGTCGAACTGGGCTGCGGTGTCTGCGAACGCCTCGGCAAAAACTTGCTGGACCCGGTTATCCACTTCCTTGATGATGTCCAGGAGGTCCTTCCGGCTGGACTTCAGGTCCTCAAGCTGCGTGCTGAGGAACTGGTGCCGTTCTTCCAGTGCGGCGAACTCTTCGAGGGCAAGGGGGTTGACCTTGCCCAGGGCAGAGAGCTCCCGTTCAGCCTTCCTGAGCCGCTTCTCCTGCTCGACGCGGTCGAAAGGAATGCCCTCGATCAGGGAGTTGCCTTCCTCATCCACCGGTGTCCTGAGTTCGGCCCATTTGTCCTGGCCTGCCGCGGGACGGACGGGGACAGGACGATGGGGACCGTATTCCTCCACCAGCTGCCCAGCTGCAAGGCCCAGCTCCTCGACGGAGCGCGTTTCAAGAGCCTCGATCCTGAGTCGCTGCTGCGCCCGTGCCAGCTCATCCCGGTGCACAGAATCGGTCAGTTCAGCCAGCTCGCGGGCCAATGTGTCATTTTCGCTGCGAAGGCGGGACAGTTCCGCTTCCCGGAGTTCACGGTTTTCCTCGGCGAGGTCGCGCTCGTGCCCTGCCTGCGCCAGCGAGGTGTCGATGAACCGCAACGCCTGTTCGACGGCGACCGCCACGCTTCCCGCACGCCTTGCCTGGGCCCGGCGCTGCTTTGCCCTGCGGGCGGCCTCCTCCCTCGCGCGGCGTTCGGTGGCTGCCGCACGTTGCAGTGAAGCAGCCCTATTGATGATGGCCCCGAGCTGCTCCTCGGCGCTTCGGAGGGACAATCTGGCCTCCATTTCGGCAGATCGTGCCGCCGTGGCAGCTTGGGCCAAGGCATCCCGATGCGCCGTGGACGGCTCGCCGTCGTCGGGTGTGTCCTGCGCTGCGCTAAGCCGCTCCAGGGCTACCTCGAGGGCCATCTCCTCGGCCTGGATGTTCGCTTCGGCCTGTGCAAGGGAGGCCGCGAGCCGTTCGCTTTCCCCCACTGCGCTGCGGAGCATGGAGTTGAGGTGACCGAGCCGTTCGGATACGGCGGCAAGCCGTGCGTCGGAGTCGTGGAGCTTCTCCAGCGCGGCGTCGGCCCGCTGCTGCGCCTCGGCTCGCCGGCGTTCGGCGTCCGCGAGGGCGAAGCGGTTGCGCTCAATTGTCGCCGTGACCGTTTGCAGCCTGGTGGTGGCGTCCTCCACCGCCGCCTGGATTTCCAGGAGGGATAGCGCGCCCGCCGAGCCGCCCGTGACGGTCAAAGCTGTGAAGACATCACCGGCGAGGGTGACGGCCTTCAGGTTGGGGTGCTGAGTAATGAGGCGCGCCGCCGCATCAAGGTCGTCGACGACGACGGCCTGCCGCAGGAGCCTGAGCACGCCCCCGGCATCGGCGTGGCCCGCCTGGGTTTCCAGGAAGCTCACTAGTCCGGCGGCCCAGCGGGCGCCAACCGGAAGTTCGGTCTCTGGAAGTTCGGTCTCTGGTAGTTCGACCGGGGGAAGGTCGCCGTCGCGAGGATCAGCAGGCGGAGCCTGCGCCGCCAGCAGGAGGGAGGCACGGCCGGCGTCGTCATCTTTCAGCAGTCGGAGGGAATCGACCGCAGCCTGCATGCTGTCAACAACAACAGCTTCAGAAGAATCCGCAAGAGCGGCGGCGACGGCAGCTTCGTAGCCTGGCTCAACAGCAAGCAGTTGCGCAAGGGATCCCCTGACTGATTTCCCGCCAGCGGCCAAAAGCGCACCGGAGCCGTCCTTGCGGTTCAGGCCGAGCTGCAGGGCATCCCGGCGTGCGGCCAGGGAATCCCTTTCCCGTAAAGCATCGCGTCCTTCAGCCCTGAGTGCCTCGATATCGGCCACGGCAGCATCCACTGCCTCGCAGGCTTCTTCGTAATCGGCATCGAGGCCCTCCTCGCCGTCTTCGGCCCCCGCAACTTGGGATTCGAGGGCGACGAATTCTTGCTGGGCATGGCGCCTGCGCTCCTCCCCCGCAGCCAGCGAGTCGCGAAGCCTCCCCCGTTCGGCCTCGGCCGCTTCCACCCGGGAACGGGCTGCCCCGACCTGACCAGCAAGTTTGGCGAGCCCTTCGCGTCGGTCCGCCGCGGCCCGGAGCAGGGCGGTGAGTCTCTTATCTTCGTCTGCGGCTGCGAGTTCGGCTTCTGCCCGCGCCGTTGTTGCATCCTCCAGGGCCTCCCGCCGCTCCACGATTTCAGCTTCAAGGCCGGCTTGTTCCTGGCGGACGCGGGCTGCCTGCTGTTCGAGTTGTTCAGGGTCGCGGCCGGAATCGGGGACTGCGTCAGACGATCCGAGAAGGCGTCGTCTCTCCTCGGCGAGGGAGCCCAGGGAACGCAGCCGCTCCCGTGTTGTCGAGAGCTGGTACCAGTTGTCGCGGGCGGCATTGAGCCGCGGAGTAGCTTCGGCCGCCAGTTGCTCAAGGCGCGCCTGCTGTTGCCTTCCTTCGCGGAGCCCGGCCTCTACTTGCGTCCGGCGTTCCTTGAGGGCGGCCTCGTCGGCCACTTCCTGTTCCAAGGCCGTCTGCAACTGCACCAGGTCATCCGCGAGCAGCCTGGCCTTCGCGTCCCGTACGTCGAATTGGACGCCCTGGGCGCGGCGGGCGATTTCCGCCTGCTTGCCAAGGGGAGTCAGTTGACGCCGGATCTCGGCGGTGAGGTCGCTGAGGCGCTGGAGGTTGGCCTGCATGGCTTCGAGCTTACGGACCGTCTTTTCCTTGCGGCGGCGGTGCTTGAGAATGCCGGCGGCTTCCTCGATAAAGCCGCGGCGGTCCTCCGGGGTCGCGTGAAGGACCTTGTCCAACTGGCCCTGGCCCACGATTACGTGCATCTCTCGGCCGAGGCCCGAGTCCGACAGGAGCTCCTGGATGTCCAGGAGCCGGCACGAAGAGCCGTTGATGGCGTATTCCGACCCTCCAGTACGGAAGAGGGTGCGCGAGATGGTCACCTCGCTGTATTCGATGGGAAGGGCGCCGTCGGTGTTGTCGATGGTCAAGGAAACATGGGCGCGGCCAAGGGGCGGCCGCCCCGATGTGCCGGCGAAAATGACGTCCTCCATCTTGCCGCCGCGCAGTGTCTTGGCGCCCTGTTCGCCCATGACCCAGGACAGGGCGTCAACGACATTGGACTTTCCGGAACCGTTAGGGCCAACCACCGCGGTCACGCCGGGCTCAAAGTCGAACGTCGTGGCTGACGCAAACGACTTGAATCCTCGTACAGTCAGGCTTTTCAAATGCAAGGTGGTTCGGTACTCCCGGATGGCGCGGCAGGTGCTTGTTTCCACCCAAATCTACTGCGCCCCGCTGGAATTGCCTGGAATTGACGGCTTAGAGGCGGGCGTTCCGCGGACGTGGCTGGCACACCGGGCAAGTATAGGAGGACCGGTTCATGAACTGTTCCCGCTTGATGATGCCGGGCAAACCCGAAGCGCTGCAGCGGCGGCACGGCTGGCCTTCCCTGCCATAGACGTTGAGGGACCGGGAGAAGTACCCCGAGTCCCCGTTGACGTTTACATACAGCGAGTCGAAACTCGTGCCTCCTGCCGCCAGGGAATCCCTCATGACATCCGTCGCCGCTTGCACGATCCTGAGGGCGTCCTTGCGCCGCATCGTGTCGGTCGGTCTCGCATAGTGAAGCTGTGCCCGCCACAACGCCTCATCCGCATAGATGTTGCCAATGCCTGACACCAGCCCTTGGTCCAGGAGAGCGCGTTTCAGGCCGGTCTTGCGAGCATGAAGCCGTCGGAAGAAAGCTTCAAAGTCGAAATAGGGGTCCAGCGGATCCCGCGCGATGTGCGATGCTTCCTCGGCAATTTCGGGAAGGGGGGTCTCCCCGAGGCCGCCGGGACCGCCGTCGGGAGTGGGCACCAGGGACGTTATGAAAAGACCGCCGAAGATCCGCTGGTCGACAAAACGCAGTTCCTCAGGCATGCCTTCGGAATCGCTCAGCCGGAGCCTCACCTTCAGGTGCTTCTCATCCGGCACAGCGGGATCCTGCACGAGCAGCTGCCCGCTCATGCCCAGGTGCGCCATGAGGGCCACGCCGGGAAGTTCCTGGCCGTCATCGGATCCAGGCGCTTCTAGTGGCAACCACAGGAATTTTCCACGACGGACGACGTCCGTCACGGTTGCGCCCTCGAGATTGCCGATGAAGTCTTCAACACCCAGGGCATGCCGCCGAATGGATCGCGGATCAATTACCTCGACACTCGTGACAGTCCGGCCGCGAACCCAGCGCGCCAGGCCGCGTCGTACTACTTCGACTTCAGGAAGCTCGGGCACAGTGGACTACTCAGGCGCAGTGGATTAGTTGCTTAGGGTGCCGGGGGTGCCTGTGGAGCGGCTGTGGCCTCCGGAAGAGCGAGTCGCGGCGCCTTGCTGGCTCAGGGAGCGCCAGGCATCGGCCGCTGCTTCCTGTTCGGCTTCCTTTTTCGAATGGCCAAAGCCCTTGCCGTACGCGACGCCGCCGATCTGCAATATCGCCTCGAAGGTCCTGGCGTGGTCGGGGCCGGAACCCTCCACCGCGTAGAAGATGGCGCCGAGCTGGCGGCTGGCCGTCAGCTCCTGGATGCTGGTCTTCCAGTCAGTACCCGCGCCGAGGGCGGCGGCGTCGCGAAGGAGCGGACCGACCATCCGCATGACCAGTTGGCGGGCAGTCTCAATGTCGTTGGAGAGGTAGGTGGCGCCAATGAGGGCCTCCATGGTGTCCGCCAGGATGGACGCTTTGTTCTTGCCGTCCGTGAGCTTTTCGCCCTGGCCAAGGTAAATGTATTCCCCGATGCCCAGCTCACGGCCAATAGCGGCCAGTGCCCGCGTGCTCACGACGGCGGAGCGCCGCTTGGCGAGTTCGCCTTCGGGCAGGTCCGGGTTGTCACGGTAGAGGGCGTCCGTGACGGAGAAACCCAGAATGGAGTCCCCGAGGAACTCAAGCCGTTCGTTAGTGGGAATGCCACCGTTCTCGTAGGCGTATGAACGATGAGTTAGAGCAAGACGAAGCGTCTCGGCGTCGATATCGACGCCGAGACGCTTCAGAAGCTCTTCAGTTGAAGGCATCAGACCTGCTGGCAGATCAGACGTCAGCGACCTTGCGGCCCTTGTACTCAAGGAACAGCGCGGTGCCGGCGGAGTCGGTAACGACCTTTGCCTGGTGCGGCAGGCTGTAGGTAACCTGGCCGTTTTCGATGGTCTTTACCAGGTGGGGGGCAGTTGCCTTCCACTGGGAGCGGCGTGCGCGGGTATTTGCGCGAGACATTTTCCGCTTGGGAACAGCCACGGCTAACTCATTTCTCTCTTAGTCCAACACTTGTTAATCAATTTTGCCGGTCAGGCTTAGCCAGGTCAGCCAGGGCAGCCCAGCGAGGATCCAAGACCTCGTGGTGGTGCCCCGGTTCATCTTCCAGGCGAACTCCACATTCGGAGCAAAGACCCTGGCAGTCTTCCCGGCACACCGGCTGGAACGGCAGCATGGTCACCACTGCGTCCCGCAACACCGGCTCAAGATCGATTAGATCGTGCTCGACTCGACGTTGCTCTTCATCGTCTTCTCCGTCGGAAAGCTGAATGCCTTCGTAGAAGAAAAGCTCTTGCACATTGACCTCAAGGTCATACGCAAGGGGATCCAGGCATCGACCGCACTCGCCCACAACTTCGGCTAGCGCGGTTCCTGATACCAGAATTCCTTCGTGTACGGCCTCAAGCCTCAGGTCGAGCTCGATATCCGAGCCTTCCTGAACGCCAATGAGCGCTACACCAAGGTCACTTGGTGCAGGTACATGTTCCTTGAGTGTCCGCATGGTTCCCGGACTGCGTCCGAGATCCCTGACGTCGAGCGTCAGGGGCGAACCAGCATCACGTTTGATGAGAACTCCTGTAGAACATATGACCGACGTACTATCTTAGCCTGATCCCGCCAAGGGACTCAAACCGGACAGGGTCCGGCGTGCTCTCCCCAGGCCGATCGGGCCCCATAGAAACCATCGTCCCCGAAAGCAGATGGGTCCGGGCTCCTAAGGTACCGAAACAGCTTACCTGTTGAAGTTCCGGTCAGGGGCGGGACTCGCCCGCGAGAAGCCTTTTCAGCACTGATCGAGGCACAAAGTCAGAAATGTCTCCGCCGAGGAGCGAGACCT
This sequence comes from Arthrobacter sp. ISL-30, assembly GCF_018613855.1. Taxonomy (GTDB): domain Bacteria; phylum Actinomycetota; class Actinomycetes; order Actinomycetales; family Micrococcaceae; genus Arthrobacter. Next base: position 30,715 of record NZ_JAGGPK010000013.1, on the reverse strand, counting down.
CCTTGATCAGGGTGGACGACAGGTGAACGTAGTGGGCTTCCGCCGGGAGGAAGACCGTCTCCACGCCCGTGAGCTGACGGTTCATGGTAGCCATCGGCAGTTCGTAGTCGAAGTCCGAGGAGGAGCGGAGGCCTTTGACTATGGCGGAGACGCCACGGTGCCTGCAGTACTCCGCGAGCAGCCCCTCACCCATAGGCTCGACGATGATTCCACGCAACGACGCGAGAGTCTCCCTGGCCATGTCCATACGCTCGTCAAGGGTGAAGCGGTACTTCTTGGTGTAGTTAGTGGATACCGCGACGATGACTTCATCAAAGAGACCTGCGGCCCGCGCAATGACCTCAAGGTGGCCGTTGTGGATGGGGTCGAAGGAGCCAGGGCACACTGCGCGTCTCATGCTTCGAACCTACCCCATGCAGCCTCCGGGATACCATGACTGAAGCGCCAGGTCCGGACCAGCCGAGACCCGTGCCCGCAGGAAGGCAGCAGCCAGTGACAAGCCCGGCCTCATCCCGACTGGAGACGCCAGCGCCGTGGCAGCGCGCGGCTATGGGAGCGAACCTCCTTTCCCCCGACGGCGCCCTGGGCATAACCATTTTCGAGGAGATGACCGCCCTCGCCGTCGCTACCGGTGCCATCAATCTTGGGCAGGGGTTTCCCGACGAGGACGGCCCCGCAGAAATCAAGGCTGCGGCGCAGGAGGCGATCGCCGCCGGAGCCAACCAGTACGCGCCGGGCAAGGGCATCGCCCAACTTCGCGAAGCCGTGGCCGCCCACCAGGAGCGCTTCTACGGGCTCACCCCTGATCCGGAGACCGAAGTCATCATCACCACCGGCGCGACCGAGGGCATCGCGGCATCCCTCATGGCGTTCATCCGGCCCGGGGACGAAGTCCTCACCTTTGAACCCTTCTACGATTCCTACGGCGCAATGATTGGACTGGCGGGAGCAACACATCGCACAGTCCCCCTGCTGGCGCCGGATTTCATGCCCGACCTGGATGCCTTGGAAGCCGCCCTCTCAGCAAAGACGAAGGTGGTGCTCCTCAACAACCCGCACAACCCGACCGGTGCGGTATTCCCCCGCGAGGTACTGGAACGCGTGGTGCAAATGGCCGGCGAATATGGGGCCATCATCGTCAGCGATGAGGTGTACGAGCACCTCACCTTCGGCGTCGGGCATGTCCCTGTGGCCAGCCTGCCAGGGGCAGCGGACCGCACCATTACGATTTCCTCGGGCGGCAAGACGTTCTCGTTCACTGGCTGGAAAGTCGGTTGGCTGAGCGGCCCGGCGTCACTGGTCGCGGCCGTCCGTACTGTCAAGCAGTTCCTTACTTATAGCTCGGGGACGCCATTCCAACCTGCCATCGCGGTGGGCCTTGGCCTGCCGGATGAGTTCTACTCAGGCATCGCGGCCGCCCTCCAGCACAAGCGCGATATCCTTGCGGCGGGCCTCTCGGCCGCGGGGCTGGACGTTTTCCTCCCCCAGGGAACATATTTCATCAACGTCGATACGGCGCCCCTGGGCACCGCCGATTCAGTTGAGCTGGCACGGCGGCTTCCGTCGCTGGTGGGCGTCGCAGCTATCCCCGTGCCCGTGTTCTGCCACCCGGAGGGCCAGGCCAGAACTCGCAGCCTCCTGCGTTTCGCCTTTTGCAAGAAGACCGAGGTCCTGGAGGAAGCCGCAGCCAGGCTGGCCACGCTACGGGACAGGCTCTGATCGGGGTGGGCAGATCTCACAGGGATCGCCCGGGTCCAAAACGTAGCGATCCAGAGTCCCCGCTTGGAACACGTTTCCTGCGCGCTTCCGGCCAGCATGCCGTGATTGAGCCGGACACCTTCACGGACGGTGCCTACGTGCTGAGTATCGGCGGCGCCGAACAGTCGCACGTCAATCTCGCCTCTCCCGCGGAGATCCTCTACGAATACCTCCGTCGGATAGGCCATGTGGTCGACCTTGCCGCGCCGGCAGGGCAGCCGATAACAGCTATGCACCTCGGTGCGGGCGCCCTTACATTGGCAAGGTACATCCAGGCGACCCGACCGGGGTCGGAGCAGTTTGCCGTGGAGCTAGAGCGCGAACTCCTCGATTTCGTGCTTCAGCGCCTGCCGCTGCCGGACGGTACCAAGCTGCAGACCTACATCGGTGACGCGAGGGACGTCCTCAACCGCTTCCCCTCCGAATCCCGGTTCGACGTCGTGATCCTGGACATCTTCTCCGGGCCGGAGGCGCCCGCACATCTGGCCAGCGCCGAGTTCTATCGTGAGGTGGCCGCCAGGCTCCAACCGGATGGCGTTCTGATCGTCAATGTCGGCGACGAACCCGGACTGACGCTGGTCCGAAGCCAGGTCGCCGCGCTGCGGGAGGCCATGCCTGACGTTGCGGCCTTCGCCGAGAGCGGGATGTTTGACGGCCGCTACCCCGGCAACATTATCCTCATCGGGACCCAGGCACGCTGGCCATCCGGCTGGTCAGAGGAGCTCACCGCGCGCGGCCCCCACCCGGCAACCGTGCTGGCCGGCGTCGAACTGGACAGGATCGCTGGCTAGGCTGGTTCTGCGAGCCAGAGCCGGGTTTCGCCGTATTTCTTTTCCGCGAACCGCTCCAGGGTCTCCGGCCAATCCGGCTCCGGCGTTCGGGAAGAACGCTCAACCACCACGACGGCGGCCGCGTCCAGGAACGGGGCGAGCTTGGACAACACTGACCCCAGCGCGGATTCATCCAGGGGGTACGGCGGATCCAGGAACACGAGATCCCACCGAATGCCGTCCTGGGTCCGGTCAAGGAATGACTCGACCTTGGAGCGGTGGACGGTCACGGTCTTGCCGCCAAGCACTTGGTTGATCAGGTCGGCATTCCGCTGGCAGATATCGCTGGCGCGGGCATCGAACTCCACCAGGTCTACTGAAGCAGCACCCCGGCTGGCGCTCTCCACGCCCAGCGAACCCGACCCCGCGAAGAGATCGAGGACTCGGGCATCCACAATGGCGTCCAAGGCTTCCAGCCGGGAAAAGAGTGCCTCCTTCACGCGATCTGTGGTGGGTCGCGTGGCGGAACCGGGCACGTTGGCAAGGGGCGTACCTCCGGCAACTCCGGCAATAATCCGGCTCATCCGCTGTTCCTAGCCGCGTTCAAGGAACGCCTCCTTTTCGGGGTTCAAGTACTCATCGATGGCGGCTGCCAGGGTGGAGTGGCCGGCGAGGTCCGGATCTGCTGCAACGATCGCCTGGGCATCCTCCCGAGCCCTTGAAATGACCTCTTCGTGTTCCAGGACTCGCAACAGCCGCAGCGTTGATCGCCCTCCGGACTGGGACGCGCCCAGGATGTCGCCCTCACGCCTGAGCTTGAGGTCCTCCTGGGACAGCTCAAAGCCATCGGTTGTTGCGGCCACGGCGTCAAGGCGACGCCGGCTGGGATGGCCTGGTTCAAGCGTCGTGACAAGCAGGCACGTCCCCGGCAGGCCACCGCGGCCTACGCGGCCACGCAGCTGGTGCAACTGTGAGATGCCGAAGCGGTCCGCATCCAGGATCACCATGAGGGTGGCGTTGTGGACGTCCACCCCCACTTCGATGACCGTCGTCGAAACCAGTACGGACGTTTCGTTGGCCGTAAACGAGGCCATCGTTGTGGTCTTCACTGCCGGGTCCTGCCTGCCGTGCAGTGGTTCGATCCGGATACCGCGCAGCGCCGGTTCTTCCCGCAGGAGCTCCACGACGCCGTTCACTGAGGCGAGCACCCGGGACGCGGCTTCGCCTTCGAGGTCCGACTCGCCCAGTTCCACATCGCCCGGTTCTGCATCCAGTTCTTCTTCGCCCGGACTGAAGTCGCCGTCGTCGTCATCTCCGATCTTGGGGCAGACGACATAGACCTGATGGCTGGCGTCGATCTCTTCCCGGGAGCGGGTCCAGATCCGGTCCGCCCAGGCGGGGTTCTCGGCGAGCCCGACAACGTGCGTGGAAATTGACGCCCTGCCCGCAGGCAGTTCATCGAGGATGGAGGTCTCCAGGTCGCCGAAGACTGTCATGGCCACAGTCCGCGGGATCGGGGTGGCTGTCATGACGAGCAGGTGCGGAGGCCTGCTGGCTTTGGCCCTTAAGGCATCGCGCTGTTCCACTCCGAAGCGGTGCTGCTCGTCGACGACGATCAGGCCTAGATCCTGGAAGGAGGTTTTGTCACTTAACAGGGCATGGGTTCCGATGATGATGCCGGCATTGCCTGAAGCCGCGTCCAGCATCGCCTGCTTCCTGGCCGCCGTCGGCATGGAACCGGTGAGGAGCGTGACCTGCACGCCATCCGAGCCGCCACTGGCCCCGAGCATTCCGGCGCCGCCGAAAAGTCCGTCGCGCGCCAGCGAACCAAGCGTTCGCCTGATCGACTCGTAGTGCTGGGCGGCGAGTACCTCGGTGGGGGCCAGCAGCGCGGCTTGTCCCCCGGCGTCCACCACCTGCAGCATGGCACGCAGGGCCACGATGGTCTTGCCCGAGCCAACCTCGCCTTGGAGGAGGCGGTTCATGGGAGTGTCCCTCGCCAGTTCCTCCGAGAGGGTCTTCCCGACGGCGGACTGGCCGGCTGTCAGGGTGAAGGGAAGCTGGGCATCGAAGGCGTAAAGCAATCCGTCCGGCCGGGGACGCCTCGCTGTCGCCTCCTCGGCCGCCAATTGTGCCCGACGACGGGCCAGGGCGGCTTGCAGGACCAGCGCCTCCTGGTAACGGAACCGATCCCTCGCGAGCTGCCAGTCAACTGCCGTTTCCGGCGAGTGGATCAGGCGGTAGGACCGTGCAATGTTCAGGAAACCCTCACGGCGGACGATCCCGTCCGGCAGGGGATCTTCCAGGGCGTCGAGGTCCACGGTGTCCAGGAGCGTCGAAATGACTTTGTGGATGGACCAACTGGTGAGTTTGGCCGTGGCCGGGTAGACCGGGATCGGCATGGCGGCGAGCTTCTCCGGGTCCATTGACCCGGCGAGTTCGGGGTCGTCGTCAAGCAGCATGAAGTCGGGATTAGTGAGCCCGAGCGATCCGCCGTAACGGGTGACTTTCGCCGAGAACATGGCACGGCGTCCGGGCTGGAGTTCGCTCCTGGCGCGGAAGCCGTTGAAGAAACTGATCTTCAGCATGCCCGGACGGCCGCCCCCTCCGGTGTCGTCCGTGACAACCACATCAGTCAGGGATCCCCGCCTGGCGCGCATCTGGCGGGTGGAGTTGGACAAAACGCGGGCGACGAGTGTCACTTCCTCGTCGAGGGGGAGCTGGCTGATCGGGGTTAGTTCGCCGCGGCTGAGGTATCGCCGCGGGAAATAGTTCAGCAGTTCGCCCACGGTGTGCAAGCCGAGGTTCTTTTCGATAACAGCGGCCGAACGCTTGCCGATCCTCCGCTCAAGCGGCAGCCGTGGTTCCTCGTTCGGACGCCCGGCCTTGTTGAGGTGCTCAGGCGTCATGTCTTTGCTGGTCCATGGCTACGGAGTCCAGGGCTACCGGGTCCAGGGCCGCCGGATCACGGGGCAGGGCCAGCTGGCTGACACTGATGTCAGCGGGTTCCCCCAGTGAGCGGATCAGGGCGACGGCAGGTCCGGCGTCGGGCACATGGACGTGAACGCGCCAACGATAGCTTTGCTCGTCGGGCTCCTCGCCGGGCTGTCCTCCAACCTGGCTCATGATGACGGAGTCTCCGATTTCGTCGAGCCGTTGACGGAGCATGGCCGCGTCAAGCGGCGACAGCGAGATCGTGCACATGACCTCTACGCCGTCGTCATCCGGCATATCGGTGTGGATGTGGGGGTCTTGCAGCCTGTAGCCGTGCAGCCCGTCCAGGAGGTCCTCGCCGATCTCCTCCCCCAGCACCGCCGAACGAAGGCAATCGAGGATCAGCAGCATCCCCACCCCGCCCGCATCCACAACATGGGCTTCATGCAGGGGCGCGAGCTGGTCCTCCGTTCGGACCACGGCTTCGAAGGCTGCGCCAACAGTGGCATCCAGCGCCTGGGCCAAGGAGTGATTGCTGTCGTCCCCGTTCTGGGCGGAATCCACAGCTCCGGCGGCAATGGCGGCCGCTTCCAGTACCGAAAGCATCGTTCCCGGAACGGGCTCGCTCAGAGCAGACCAAGCCCGGATCTGTGCCCGGTTCAACGCAGTGGCAAGCAACGGCGCACTGAGCCGCTGCTTACCGACCAGAGGCTCAGCGGCAGCACAAAGAAAGACGGCGAACAGAGTGCCGGAGTTGCCGCGGGCCTGTTCCATGGCTGCCTGGCCCGCCTGGGCTAAAAGGGCGCCGACGTCGTTCGGGGCCTCCTCGACAGCAAGTTTCGCAGCCCGCACGGTGAGGTAGAGGTTGGTTCCTGTGTCACCGTCAGCCACCGGGAAGATATTGATGGCGTTCAGGCGGTCGCTGTGATTGCCGAGAGTGGTTTCGGCCTTGCCCAACCACCGTTTCATCGCCTGCGCGTTGGCGGCAATCTTAGTCTGCAAAATGATCCCATCCCACGGTGTCAGCGGGCTGTCCCGCTATCCGGACGCCGCTGCGCTCTCCCGCGCCAACGGCCTGGACTGAGCCTATCGCAGTGAAGCCGGACGGCAACTGAACATCCGCCGGGAATGTGGCGAGGAGGCCATGGTCCTCGCCGCCACCGAGCACCCAGTCCAGGGGATCTGCGTCCACGAGGGACGACGCCGGGACGAGTTGGTCGGCCAGGGTCTTGAGGGCAACAGGGTCGAGATCGAGGACCACGGCACTGGCCTTCGCAAGGCGGCCACCGTCACGCAGCAGGCCATCTGAGACGTCCATCATGGCCGTGGCTCCCGCCCGAGCCGCCTCCGGTCCGGCCGGAAGGGGTGGAACGGGCCGGCATTGGGTGTCCACGAGTGCGCGCTGCAGCGGTGACAGGGAATCCAGCACCACAGTGCTTTCCAACAGCGCCAGGCCTGCCGCGGCACGTCCGAGGGATCCGGCGAGGGCAAGGGTGTCCCCCGCAACTGCGCCGGAGCGCAGGACCGGCCGACGACCGTCAAGGGTGCCGATCACGGCAACGGTCACGGCAATCTCACGGCCCCGGCCGAGGTCTCCTCCGGCGACGGAGCACCCGTCGGCCCCCAGCTCGTGAATGCCGGCGATCAGTCCATCGGCAAAATCCTCAACCCAGTCCACGGGAGTGCTGCCAGGCATGGTCAGGCTGACTACCAGGGATGTTGCCCGGCCTCCCATGGCGTTGATGTCACTCAGGTTCTGGGCCACCGCCTTCCACCCGACGTCGAAACCTGTGGTGCGGTAACCGTTCCGCCACTCCAGCCGGAAGTCCTGGTCCTGGGTTTGGGTATCGATGGAAATGAGCGCCCGCCCGTCCGGCGCAGCGACGACAGCGGCGTCGTCGCCGGGGCCAAGAAGGACGTGGTCGCCGTCCGTGAGCCGGGGAAAGATCCGCTCCAGCAGTTCGGCTTCGGACAGGGCAGCTACGGTCAGTGCTGGCTCGTCCAAGGGTTGTTCATCGAGTGGTTTTTCATCGAGGGGTTGTTCATCGGGCACAGCTCTACGCTATCGCGAAGCGGTGACAACAAGACGCAGGCTGCCGGCGCAGCCGGGCCGCTCACGACCCCGAAGCACTTGTGGAAACGGGAGCTTCAAGGACCGGGATAGGCTGGGATGATGCCAAAGAACCACTCCCGCCGGGACACCAGGAAGCGACATGTCGCCGCACCCCTGGTCTTTTCGGCCATGGCACTTACCGCCTGCTCCCCCGCCGTCGACGTTGAACCTGCACAAGACTCCGCAAATCCGGCATGCGCCCCAATGATGGTGGCACTTCCCGATGCCCTGGGGGACGCAGCCCTGCGCAAGACCAACAGCCAGGCGACGGCGGCGTGGGGCGAGCCTTCGAAGGTGATCCTGCGGTGCGGCGTCAACGTTCCAGGCCCGACGACGGACCGGTGCGTCAGCGTCAACGGAATCGACTGGGTGATCAAGGAAGGCGATCCCGTGTGGACCCTGACTACTTTTGGCAGGGAGCCTGCAACCGAAATCCTGATGGATCCGGACCAAATAAGTTCCGCAACCGTGCTGGCTGAACTGGCGGCGGCGGCGGGGAAGATCCCCGCCAGCCGGGGCTGCGTTGGACAGGAAGAACTTCAGGACCTGCCGACTGGCTAGCTCCCGTGCAAGAGCGCCTTACCGCAACCCGGTTTTGCGATTGAGGGCAAGGGAAATGAGCTCGTCGATCAGCTCCGCGTAGCCCAACCCCGAAGCTGCCCACATTTGCGGATACATGCTCTTGGGCGTGAAGCCGGGCATGGTGTTGATTTCATTGATGATCAATTCGCCATCCGGAGTGTAGAAGAAATCCACCCGGCTCAGTCCCTCTGCCCCGACGGAGTCGAAAGCCATTGCCGAAAGCTCGCGAACGCGTGCTATTGCCTCATCCGGAATATCGGCAGGGCAACTCAGGGCTGCTGCATCATCCTCTACATACTTTGCATTGAAGTCATAGAACTCGTGCTCTCCGGAGGCCACGACGATTTCGCCCGGCATGGACGTCCTGGGGGGCTCGGTTCCGCGGCCTTCCAGCACCGCACATTCAATTTCACGCCCGGTAATTCCGGCCTCTATGACAAGCTTCAAGTCATGGCGGCGCGCTTCCTCAATGGCTTCGTCCAGGCCCTCAAGCGAATCGACCTTGGAGATGCCCATGGATGAACCGGCGCGTGCAGGTTTGACGAAGACCGGGTAGCCGAGCCTGTCAACGCGCTTGCGGACGGCCTCAGGGTCGGTAGTCCATTGCCTGTCCGTGACGGCAATGTAGGGTCCCACCCTCAGGCCGGCGGACTCGAAGACCACCTTCATGTAGTGCTTGTCCATGCCGACGGCGGAAGCCAGCACACCGGCGCCGACGTAACGGGTATCGGAGAGCTCCAGCAGGCCCTGAATGGTTCCGTCCTCTCCCCATGGTCCATGCAGGAGCGGGAAGACGACGTCCACTGCGCCCAATTCGCGTGGAAGTTCGTTGGGAGCCGTCACCACCAGCTGGTGTTCCCCGCCCACTTCGGCCAGGGTAACGGTCTGCCCGGACGGTGAAACTTCGGGCAGCGCCTTGGCACTGAGGGACCACTTGCTGGTGTCCCCCGAGGCGAGCACCCATTGGCCGGACTTCGCAATTCCAATGGGGATGACGTCGTATTTGCTGGTGTCTATGGCACCCATGACGCCGGCTGCGGTGACGCAGCTGACTGCATGTTCACTTGAGCGTCCCCCGAAAAGGATTGCGACGCGCGGACGTCTGCCTGCGACAGTGTTCTGGGAGGTCAAGGATTCAGTCACAGTCAGTTATCGCCTTCGGACTTCAGTTCGCGGGACAGGAGTCGTGGTCCCAGTTCATCAACGGACATTTTGCCTTCCAGCACTGCAACGACTGCCGCCGTAATGGGCATTTCAACGCCTACTTTGCCGGCCAGTTCATGCACGGCATGGCCGGATTTGATGCCTTCGGCGGTTTGCGTCATGCGGGCCGTGACCTGTTCGAGGGTAAGCCCCTCTCCCAGGAGCCTGCCGGCAGTGTGGTTGCGGGACAGCGGGGAGGAGCATGTAGCCACAAGGTCACCCAGGCCCGCAAGGCCCGCCATGGTGTGGGCTTCCCCGCCCAAGGCCAGAGCCAGCCGCGACGTTTCGGCAAGCCCGCGCGTGATGACCGAGGCCTTGGTGTTATCGCCCATCTGCTTTCCTTCGCAGATGCCCACCGCCAAGGCAATGACGTTCTTGACGATTCCGCCGATTTCCACGCCGACAACGTCAGTGCTGGTGTACGGGCGGAAATACGGGGCCGTGCAGCAGTGCGCGATCCAGCTTGCCGTAGCCTCATCCCGGCAGGCAACCACTGACGCCGTCGGCTCCTGCCGGGCAATTTCCATCGCCAGGTTCGGACCGGAGACCACTGCGACCCGTTCCGGCGGAAGGCCAAGCTCTTCGGCAATGACTTCGCTCATACGGGAGTCGGTGCCGAGCTCCAGGCCCTTCATAAGGGATACAACAATGGCGTCGGGTGCCAGGTAGGGCTTCCAGTCGCTTAGCTGAGGCCTCAGGGATTGGGCAGGCACGGCCAGGACTACGAGTTCCGCCCCGTCCAGCACCTCAGAGACGTCGGTAGACGCCGTAATGTTGGGCGGCAGGACGATGTCCTTGAGGTACTGGTCGTTGCGGTGCCTGATGTTGATTTCATCAACGACGTCGCTCCGCCGGCCCCAAATCCTGATGCTTCGTTCGACGCCGGAGGCACGGGCCGCATCCGCAAGGACCTTCGCAAACGTGGTTCCCCAGGAACCGGCCCCGAGGACCGCCACTGACGACGGCGACGATGACCCACGTTCGTCGGCTGTCATTTACTGCCGTCCCCGATTACAGAATCCGACGGCGCGGCCTCGCCAGACGGTTCAGCCTGACCCGACGGTCCGGCCTGACCTGACGGTTCAGCCTGACCCGACGGCCCGGCCTGACCTGACGGTGCAGCCGAATCCGACGGTTCGGCAGACCCTGACGGCGCTGGCGCTCCACCATGGCCCCGGTGGTGGAAACGGCCGTGTTTTGCCTGGTTGTGGGCGCTCGGGTCCCAGCGTTCGGCGGGCGGTTCTTCCCCCCTGAGTGTTGCCAGCAACGCGGTGATCGAATCCATGATCACGTCGGTTGCGGCCAGGAGGGTCGCACGGTCGAGAGGCCGGTCGGCGAACTCGCTGAGGTCCACGGGATCGCCAATAAGGATGCGGGAGGTCTTCCTGGGAAAGATATGCAGCCGCTTGGCGTAGCGCGGAAACACTTCGTGGGAACCCCAATGCGCCATGGGCACCACGGGTGCGCCAGTCAGCAGCGCAAGCCGGGCCGCCCCAGTGTGCCCCTTCATAGGCCACAAGTCGGGGTCCCGGGTCAGCGTGCCTTCCGGATAGATGATGATGGCCCCACCGGCGTCCACCACCTCCTGGGCGACCTGCAGCGAGCGGTTCGCTCCCGCCGTCGAACGTTCCACCGGAATCTGTCTGGTCGCGTGCAGCAGCGACCCCAGGACCGGTGCCTTGAAGAGTCCGGCTTTGGCAAGGAAATGCGGCGGCCGCTTCTGGTTGTACAGCATGTGTCCGACGACGAGCGGATCGATTTCGGTGCAATGGTTCGGGGCTGCGATGAAGCCTCCGGCGGGCAGCTTCCCGGTGCCCTCCCACTTCTTGTCCATCAGGAGGTTCAGCAGCGGACGTGCAATCCCGGCAAGGATCACAAAAGTGGCGCGGCTCTTGGCCGTCTCCTTCAAAGGGGTCCCCCGTTACTTTGCTGTGGTTATGTCGAAATCTGCGCCCAGGCCGGCAAGCTTTTCGGTGAAGCGCTCGTAGCCGCGGTTGATGATGTCGATCCCGGTGACCTTGGAGGTGCCGGTGGCCGCCAGTGCGGCAATCAGGTGGCTGAACCCGCCCCTAAGGTCCGGGATGTCGATGTCGGTCCCGGACAGCGGAGTGGGGCCGGAAATCACGGCTGAATGCAGGAAGTTCCGCTGGCCAAAGCGGCAAGGGACGCTACCCAGGCACTCGCGGTGAACCTGGATGGTTGCCCCCATGCGTGCCAGGGCGTCGGTGAAGCCGAAACGGTTTTCATACACGGTTTCGTGCACGATCGACACGCCCTCAGCCTGTGTGAGGGCGACCACCAGTGGCTGCTGCCAGTCCGTCATGAACCCGGGGTGCACGTCAGTCTCCAGCACCAGCGGCGACAGCTTGCCACCCGGGTGATAGAAGCGAATGCCGTCGTCGCCGATATCCATTCCTCCGCCGACCTTGCGGTAGGTGTTCAGGAACGTCATCATGTCGCGCTGGGAAGCGCCCTCGACAAAGATGTCGCCACGGGTGACGAGTGCCGCAGACGCCCATGAGGCGGCCTCATTGCGGTCCGCAAGCGCACGGTGGTTGTACCCGCCGAGATCCTTGACACCCTCGATCCTGATAGTGCGATCGGTCTGCACGCTGATGATGGCGCCCATCTTCTGCAGGACCGAAATGAGGTCGATCACCTCAGGTTCAGTAGCTGCGCCGCTCAGTTCCGTAATGCCCTCTGCCCGCGTTGCACTCAGCAGCACCTGTTCCGTCGCGCCGACGGACGGATAGGGCAGGGATATCTTGGCACCGTGAAGCCCCCGCGGCGCGGAGATGTGGATGCCACCGGGCCGCTTCTCGACGACGGCCCCAAACTGCCGCAGGACGTTCAGGTGGTAATCGATGGGGCGGTCGCCGATCTTGCAGCCGCCGAGATCAGGGATGAAGGCTTCTCCAATGGCATGGATGAGCGGGCCGCACAGGAGGATCGGGATACGCGAATCCCCTGCGTGGGCGTCGATTGCGGTGCTGGGAGCCGTCTTGGCGTCCTTGGGATCCATGGTCAGGTCACCGCTGACGGGATCCTTGTCCACCGTCACACCATGGAGTTCGAGCAGGCTTCTGACAACCTCAACATCCTTGATTTCCGGGACGTTGCGCAGGACGGAGGGCTCGTTTCCAAGCAGTGCCGCAACCATGGCTTTGGGGACAAGGTTCTTGGCGCCGCGTACGGTTACGCGACCGGTCAGCGGGACTCCGCCGCGGATTGTCAGGACACTACTCATCTATACCGGTTTCCTCACGAGATTTGGCCCCCACACTTACAAAGGCTCCAGCTAAGCATAAAAGCTGGCTCTACCGAACCGAAATGCACCTTAAGCGACGCGGGGTCACTTAGGGCCCATCCCGCGTCGGGAATGGGCCTTAAGTGACCCGCGTTCTTTTCTGCCGAGGCTAGCTTCGCGCCGGCAGCGTCTTGGGCTTGAAGGAAGGCCTTGTGGCCTCGTAGGCAGTGATGTCTTCCTCGTGCTGGAGGGTCAGTCCGATGTCGTCCAGGCCTTCCAGGAGCCGCCAGCGGGTGTAGTCGTCGATGTCAAAAGGGGCTACGACGTTCCCGCATTCAACGGTCTTGGAAACAAGGTCGACCTTAATCTCGGTGCCCGGAGCATTCTCCAGCACCTTCCAGATCAGTTCGATATCGTCCTGCGCGACTTGGGCCGCCAACAGGCCCTGCTTTCCCGAGTTGCCGCGGAAGATGTCGGCAAAACGGGAAGACAGGACGGCCTTGAAGCCGTAGTCCTTCAGGGCCCAGACCGCGTGCTCCCGGGAGGATCCTGTTCCAAAATCCGGACCTGCCACGAGGACAGAGGCGTTCTTGAAGGGCTCCTGGTTCAGGATGAAGGAGCTGTCCTTGCGCCATCCTGCGAAGAGCGCGTCTTCAAAGCCTGTCCGGGTGATGCGCTTGAGGTACACGGCAGGGATGATCTGGTCCGTATCAACGTTGCTCTGCCGCAGGGGCGCGCCGATGCCGGTGTGGGTGGTGAACTTTTCCATGGGGACCTCCTAGGCGGCGTCGGTGTTGAGGGCGGCGGGAACAAAGTCCAGGTCCGACGGCGAACTGAGCGTTCCGCGGACTGCCGTAGCGGCTGCCACCACCGGTGAGACGAGGTGCGTGCGCCCGCCCTTGCCCTGCCGGCCTTCGAAGTTGCGGTTGGACGTGGACGCGCAGCGTTCGCCAGGTTCCAGCTGGTCCGGGTTCATGCCCAGGCACATTGAGCAGCCGGCGAAACGCCATTCGGCACCGAAATCCTTGAAGACCCTGTCCAGTCCCTCTGCCTCAGCCTCAAGCCTTACCCGGGCGGAACCGGGAACCACGAGCATGCGAATATTGGGGTCCTTGGCCCGGCCGCGGATGATGTCGGCCGCGGCGCGGAGGTCCTCGATCCGGGAATTGGTGCAGGAACCGAGGAAGACTGTGTCCACACGGATGTCCTTCATGGGGGTCCCCGCCTCGAGTCCCATGTACTGCAGGGCACGCTCAGCGGCCAGCTTGGCGTTCTCGTCGCCAAAATCTTCGGGGGACGGCACGGACTGGGACAGGGAGACGCCCTGGCCCGGGTTTGTTCCCCAGGTTACGAAAGGTTCCAGGGTGTCGGCGTCCAGGTCCACCTCGGCGTCGAACACTGCATCCTCGTCCGTGTGCAGGGTGTTCCAGTACTCCACCGCTGCATCCCACTCGGAGCCTTCGGGGGCGTGCGGGCGGCCATGCATATAGGCGTAAGTGGTCTCGTCCGGAGCCACGAGTCCGGCGCGGGCCCCTGCCTCAATGGACATGTTGCAGATAGTCATGCGGGCCTCCATGGACAATGCCCGGATGGCCGAACCGCGATACTCCAGCACGTACCCCTGGCCTCCGCCAGTGCCGATCTTGGCAATGACGGCCAGGATGATGTCCTTGGCGGTGACCCCCGGACGAAGGGTTCCCTCGACATTGATGGCCATGGTCTTGAACGGCTTCAGTGACAACGTCTGGGTGGCCATGACGTGCTCTACTTCTGAAGTGCCAATGCCCATCGCCAGTGCACCGAATGCACCGTGAGTGGAAGTGTGGGAGTCGCCGCAGACAATGGTCATCCCGGGCTGGGTCAGGCCAAGCTGCGGCCCGACAACGTGCACAATGCCCTGCTCGGCGTCGCCCAGGGAGTGAAGGCGTACCCCGAACTCCCTGCAGTTGGCGCGCAGCGTTTCGATCTGCGTCCGGCTGGTGAGGTCTGCAATGGGCTTGTCGATATCGAGCGTCGGGGTGTTGTGGTCCTCGGTGGCGATGGTGAGGTCGGGCCGGCGCAGCGGACGCCCCGCGAGACGGAGGCCCTCAAAAGCCTGGGGAGAAGTCACTTCGTGGACGAGGTGCAGGTCAATGAAAAGAAGATCGGGCTGTGCGTTGGCTCCTTCGCCCTCGCCCTTGCGCACCACGTGCGCATCCCAGACCTTCTCGGCCAGTGTCTTTCCCACGGCCAGCTCCCTTCAACGGATTGCTCTACTCCTCCACTGAACCAGCAGGGCCGCGGAGTACGCTAGTGAAACAACTTGCATCTCAGATATTGAGACGGCAATATCAGTACATGGACAATTCTAGTGGAGTCGGCGTTATCGATAAAGCGGCCCAGGTGCTTGATGCACTGGAAGCCGGGCCTACCACCCTGGCGCAGCTCGTAGCGGCAACCGGACTCGCCCGGCCCACTGTGCACAGGCTCGCCCTGGCACTGGTCCACCACCGTCTGGTCAGCAGGGATATCCAAGGACGCTTCGTGCTGGGCAGCCGCCTCGTGGAGCTCGCCTCGGCGGCCGGCGAGGACAGGTTGATTGCCTCGGCGGGGCCCGTGCTGATCCAGTTGCGGGACGCCACCGGCGAAAGCGCCCAGATCTTTCGCAGGCAGGGCGACTGGCGCGTATGCGTTGCCTCCGCAGAACGCCCCATCGGCCTGCGGGACACCATTCCCGTGGGAACCCAGCTGTCCATGAAGGCCGGTTCCGCGGCACAGGTCCTGCTCGCATGGGAAGATCACGACCGCCTGCTCGAAGGCCTGCAGAACGCACGTTTCACGCCGACTGTCCTGGCCGGTGTCCGCCGTCGTGGTTGGGGCCAGAGCCTGGGTGAACGCGAACCGGGGGTAGCTTCGGTGTCCGCACCGGTCCGCGGTCCTTCCGGCAGGGTCATAGCGGCTGTCTCTATCTCGGGGCCGATCGAACGCCTGACGCGCCAGCCTGGACGGCTCCATGCCGAGGTAGTGTGCAACGCCGCCCGCTTGCTCACGGAAGCACTGCGTAAGAATAACGACTAGCAGCGATTCATCCCCGTTATAGGGTGGCCGCATGAGCAGCTATGCGGTTTTCCTGCGGGGAATCAATGTCGGCGGCATCAACATCAAGATGGCCGAACTCCGATCCGCCCTTGAGAGCCTCCCGTTCGCAGGCGTGAAGACGCTGCTGGCCAGCGGCAATGTTGTCCTGGAGAGCGACCTGGACGCCACCGCTGTCAAGAATGCGGTAGAAGCCCGTCTCCGGGAAGCTTTCGGCTATGACGCCTGGGTGGTGGTCCTCATGCCCCAACAAGTCGGGGAACTGGTGGACAAGTGTCCCTATCCGGCCGATGACAAGGCCACCCACAGCTACGTCACCCTCTCCTCCGATCCCGCCATGCTGGACGAACTCTTCGCCGCGGTGACTGCGGCCGGCGGTGTGGAACAGCTCCGGCTGGCTCCCGGGGCGCTGGCCTGGCTGGCTCCAGCCGGAGGAACCATCGACAGTCCCTTCAGCAAGATCTCGGCAAAGCCGCGCTACAAGGCATCCACCACCACGCGCAATCTGCGCACCCTGATCAAGGTCCGCGACGCCGCCGCGACCATTCAGAAATAGCGGCCATTCAGAAGGAAGGGCCGGGGAGAAATAGCAGCTGAGACGCAGCGGGTCCGCTACTTCCCCAGCGCTTTCCTCAGTGCGGCACTGAACGATTCCAGTCTGGCGATCTCTCGCTGAACTGGCTCCACGATGCGCTCCTCCCCTACCCTTGCCACAGCGGCCCTCAGCCGTTTCCTTGCTGATCCCGCCCGAGCCCGAGCGGCACCGGAGGCGATGATTTTGCCCGTGATTGCCAGGAAAATTCCCACGACAATTCCTGCCAGCAGCAGGAGAGTGGGAACTGGCCAGCCCTCTACGCGTGGCGCCTCTGGAACGGGCAGCTGCAGATATCCCAGGCCGGCCAGCACGCCCAGCCAGCCGAGGCCTGCCACGGCCGCCAGCAAAGCCAGCCATTGGACACGATTAAAGACTGGCCACCACCATGACTTTCGGGCGCTCGCCAGGTCCGTTCCCGCAATTGCCTGGTCCAGGGCATCCGGCAACTCCTCCCGTCCATCCCGCGCTGCTGCGCGGATGACGGCCCGCCAGGGCCCCGGGGCGCCCGCGCATGCGGCATCGGCAAAGTCCCGGACGGCGGCGTCAGTGCGTGCCCGTTCTGGAGCACCAGCGGGAGGCAGCGATGTCCTGTTAACTTGCGGATTGGTGCCAGTGCGGCCAAGGTTCAGCCGGCGCAACGGGTCGGGCCGGAACCGAACAAGCCAACGCGTCACAGGCCAGCCGGTTCGCCTCACGGACTCACGCTTGTAGGAACGCTCGACGGCGTCTACCACCACGGGCACGTTGGCCGCCGTCGACAGCTCTTCGGTGAGCAGGTCCCGCGCGGATTGCGTGACACCCGCCGCCCGTCCTTCTCCTGACGCCTCTGCCAGCTGCCGGGCCGAGGTATCGACGTCGGCAGCCAGCCGCAGGGACATCGCTTCCCTCCGCAGTGCCACTGCCCTGATCGCCGAGCGCACCTCGTCCACGCCTGCTCCCGTCAGTGCTGAAGCGGGAAGGACCTGGACGTTGCCGAGGCCATCGCGGGACAGAATTCCCTTGAGCGACGCCAGGACTGGCGGCACGTCCTGAGGCGGCAGCCGATCGATCTGGTTCAGGACGACAATCGTGACGGCGCCGTGGGCCGACAGCGGGGCCAGGAAGCCATAATGCAGGGCTGCGTCCGCGTACTTTTGGGGGTCGAGCACCCAGACAAGGACATCAACGAGCCCCACGAATCGCTGCACCGTGTGGCGGTTTGCGGCCCGCGTTGAATCGAAGTCCGGCAGGTCCAGGAGGATCAGGCCCGTGTCTTCGTCCGCGAAACCGGGAACTGCGGCGAGCGGATGCCGCTGCCGAACCCCCAGCCAGTCCAGCAGGGGTTCACTTCCGTCTGATCCCCAGATGCCGGCGAGCGGCTCGGACGTCGTTGGCCGGCGGGCGGCCGCCGTCGCCAGGGAGGTCCCGCTCACAGCGTTAAAGAGGGATGACTTGCCGCTGCCTGTCGCACCGAAGAAACCCACTACCGTGTGGTCGGCAGACAGGGACCTGCGCGAACTCGCACGTTCGAGGACTCCGTAGGCCGCCTCGAGCGAGCGGGCGGGCAGAACGCCGTCGCCCAGTTCCCTCGCCGTATTGAGCGCTTCGAGGCGCATGTCCAGTTGCGAAGCCTGACGGGCAAGGCCGTGCCGGCTCATGCGGCTGCCGCCAATGCCCCAAGGGCTGCGGCATGCTCTTCAAGGAGGATCGATTGTTGCGCCTGGGTCATGCCAGTCGATTCCGGCGCGGCATCGGGGGGACCGCCCCGAGCCTCCGCCAGCCTGTCCAGGAAACGCTGCTTTTCCTCCCGAAGCAGTTTCCTGCAGCGGACGGAAAGGTCGTCGCGCGCAGTCTTGGCGAGCCGTCGCACGGCGTCTTCTCCGAAGATTGCCTCCAGCAGCTTCTGTCCGACAACGGCGGTGCCGCCCGCGACTCCCAGCTCCAGGCCGGTCAGTCCGGCAGTCATCGAGAAAACCACAATCATCAGTGCCGCCCCCAGGCCGTTGATTCCGAACGACAGCCACCGGGCCTGGGTGCGTTTGTCCTGGCCTTCAGTACGGATTAGCTCCATGAGGGCCTCCTGCCAGTCCCGGATCTCTGCAGCGACGCGATCATCGAATCCGGGGCGTGTGGCGGACCAGTCGCTCCCTCCAAGCAGCTGGCGTCCTGCAGGATCGGCACGCCATCGCCTGTCTGTTTCTTCGGCGGCATTGGCCGCCTCGGCCAGGATGACAGCCTGCAGCCCGCTTTCAATGGCTGTTTCCACCTTCACGGCAGGGGCCGGCTCGCCGCGGAAGAACGCCCCGATCCGGTCGCGTACGCGCCCGACGTTCTGTTCCAGTGCCCTGAAGAACTCGCCTGTTCCGACGAAGTCTTGCCAACGCGACAGTACCTCGCCGCGCAGGAGGGCTCCATCCTTCGTGGCGTCCAGGATGCGATCCGCTGCATGGTCGTAGGCTTCGGTGGCGTGGCCAGTGAGCGCCTCCGCGGCGTCGTCCTGGTCCTGGACAGCCCGTGCTATGCCTCTGACCTTGCCGCTGAGTGCTTTGACCGCGCCCCTAAGTGTCCGACGGGCGATGTCCGCCCGGGCCGCAGAATCTGCGGCGATTTCCCGAAGCCAGTCGCCGATTTCCACCGTTGCTTTGGCAGGAAGCATGCCATCAGCAGTAAGGGCGAACTCATGGATCACGAAGAGCCGCGACTCCCCCAGCCCTTCTTTGCGCAACATGTCCCGGAGGTCTGCTCGTACCTCCTGCTCGGCGGGTGGAGGGACCCTGTCCAGAACCACGGCGACGGAGATGTCGCGGGATGCGGCGTCGAGCAGCAGCCGCCAGGGGACAGCGTCGGCATATCTGTTGGCCGTAGTTACAAAGAGCCAAAGGTCTGCTGCGGCGAGAAGTTGGCCCGCGAGCTTCCGGTTCTCGTCTGAGATCGAGTCAACGTCCGGCGCGTCCAGGAGTGCGATTCCTTCCGGGATCGCCGGGTCTCCCAGCAGGACCAGCGACGTGACGGCATCCGGCTCCCCCTGTTTGCCGGCCTCAGGCTTGAAAGGCCGCTCTGCGAGAGTCCCCTGGATTCGACTCAGGCCGGGCAGGATGCGCTGGCCCTGAAACCATGAGGCATCCCTTGGATGGTGAAGAAGGATCGGTTGTCTCGTGGTAGGGCGGATGGCGCCAGCGCGGGTCACTGGATGCCCCACCAGTGCGTTCACGAGGGTTGATTTTCCCGCACCGGTAGAACCGCCGACGACGGCCAGTAGCGGTGCATCCAGGCTGCGGTACCGCGGAAGGACGTAATCATCCAGTTGGGCCAGCGAGTCCCGGACGAGCATCCGGGCGTCCTCCGAACCCGGAAGGTCCAGGGGCAGCAAGGTCCGTCCGAGGCTGGACCGCACGGCCTCGAGCAGCTTCACCGCCTCCAGCGAACCGGCTGCCGATGAATTCCCCTCCGAAGGAACAGGAGCGTCCTGTGCACTCACACTTTTATCATGCCAGTTGGGATCCGGATTTGGTTCGTTTCAGGACCGGTCAAGCCGAATGGCCTGCGGAAGTTCAGCCGAAAGGGCCCTGGAAGAAAGCCAAGGGAATTCAGCCCCACAATTGCCAAAGAGAACCTCGGGAACAGAAAGCCCCCGGAACAGAAAAAATCCCCCGGAACCTTTGGGAGGTTCCGGGGAATTTGTGACCCCAGCGGGATTCGAACCCGCGTTACCGCCGTGAGAGGGCGGCGTACTAGGCCGCTATACGATGGGGCCTTGCACTTTATTTTGTTGCCATCCGGCAATCAAGCTCAATGAGTATTTCACACATTCAGCTTTGCTCCAAATCGGTGTTACCGAGCTAAAGCCTCCGATTTTTCTGCATAAATCCGCGGATTATTCAGAGCTGGGATACCAGGACTCGAACCTAGAATGACGGTACCAGAAACCGTAGTGTTGCCAATTACACCATATCCCAATGGCACTTTCAGGACGGTCGAACCGGCCCCCGCCAGCTCTCCGTGCCCCTCAGCACGAGTAATTACTTTACCCGACAGGTTCCGGCATCACAAATCGGCACGACCCATCCCCTTCAGGGCTCCTCGATACTCACCAGGATCGTGGGTTGACAGGAAAGCTCCTTGCCAATCCGGCACTTCTAAGTTTACTCTCGGTAAGTTACTAATCAGTAACTACTCGCTGTCCATCCAGAAGTAATCACCGGCCACCGCATTCCTTGCTGTTGGCTGAATCACATGGGGGTTGGCCCGCGGCAAGATCCCTCCGGGAAGAGACGCGGGAATCGTCGAGAGGAAGTTCCGTGACACAAAGTCGTGCCACTGCTCCGCGCCTGCGGAGCCGCAGTCAAACTATCGCCCTGGCCATCCTGGCCCTTCTTGTCACTGCCTTGCTGGCCTTCTACACACTTGTCACCGCACGGATCACGGGCGGATCGGAGCAGCTCAAGGAGGGGGCGGGGCAGGCCTCTGCAGGCGCGACACAGCTCAAGGACGGTGCCCTCACGCTTGCGGACGGTGCCGCCCGGGCAGACGCTGGTGCCGAACAGGTCTCCGTGGGCGCGGGCAAGCTCCTGGCCGGCATCCAAGGCAAGTTGGCGCCCGGTGCCGACAAACTGCAGGAAGGCGCCGGCAGGCTCTCCGCCGGCGCCCTCAAAATCCAGAATGATGTCAATGCCAAACTCGCTCCCGGCGTATACAAAGTCGATGACGGCGCCCGCAAGCTCTCCGCTGGAGCACTCCAGCTTTCCGCCGCGCTGACTCCGACCCCTGGCGCCAACGCAGAGAACAACCTGGCCGACGGCGCCACGCGGCTGTTCAACGGAGCCACACAGCTCAAGACTGGTGCGGGCCAGTTGGACGCCGGGGCTGAGCGTCTCGCCGCGGGCACTGCGCAGCTCAAGGGATACCCCGGCGCCGGCAACGATCCCACGCTGGGAACAGGCTCGGCCGCACTGGCACAGGGCCTGCAGAACCTGTTCGAAGCCGCCGACGGACCGGAAGGACTGGTTCCGCTCGCCGTTGTTAAGGACAAGATCAGGGCGCTAAGGGACGGCGCGCAGCGTTTGGATGCCGGCGCAGGCCAGCTCCAGGCCGGGGCGGGCCAGCTGAAGTCGGGTACCAGCGCGCTACGGGATGGGACAGTCAAGCTTGACGCCGGAGCGGCCCGGCTGACGGAGGGCTTCTCCGTACTCTCGGGGAAGCTTAACAGCGAGGACCCGGCCTCCCCCGGCGTCGTCCTGGGAACCCGGCAGCTTGCGGAGGGCACTGCGAAGATTCGTGTAGGAATGGATGGCGTTCCCGGTGACCCCGACAGGCCAGGACTCCTGAAGGCGACGGCGAACCTCACGGAAGGAACAGCCCGGCTCGCCGAGGGTGCCACCTCGCTTAACAACGGCATTCAGGGAGTTGCTGCTGCCGACCCTGGGACGCCCACCCTGCTGGACGGATCGCGTGCGCTTGCGGAAGGGGCTGGTCGCCTCTCCGACGGGAACGATGCACTCGCGGATGGTTCCACCCGCCTCGCTGCAGGAGCGGAGAAGCTGGCAGACGGCAACGACCGCCTGGCCGCGGGAACCGAACAACTACACTCAGGCGCCGCAGCCGTCTCACCGTCGGGAATGCTCGGAACGTCCGACGCCGGAACTGCAGCCGCGCTCTTGGGCGCCATGGGCGTTGGTTCCGTTGGGGCGTTCGCGGTGTTGCGGAAGCTGCGGCTTCGACGGTCCTAGGCCCACGGCAGCGGCCCTAGGCCCGCAGCGGCGGCTAGCCCAGCAGCCGATCGAGTGACCGGATCTGATGGCCTGCGAAGCCGGGGGCCGGCTCGCCGATCCGGTTGAGCCACACACCCAAAAGCCCAGCGGCGACGGCGCCTTCAGCGTCAAGCAAGCGATTGTCCCCGATGTAAAGGGTCGTCTCGGGACTGGTGCCCAACAGCCTGACCCCTTCCAGGTAGATGGCGGGGTCAGGCTTCGGCACTCCCATAGTGTCCGTTCCCACCAGCGTGGAAATCCGCGAAAGCCCCGCACCATCCAGCTTGGCGCGCTGGTAGTCGTGGACATTGTTGCTGACCGCACCATAAGGGATTCCGGCCGCGTCCAGCGCGTCAAGCAGGGGCACCACATCCGGGAAGGCCCGGACATAGGTGGGCTGCAGCCTGGCATAGTGGGTGAGCCAGGCATGGGACTCTTCGCCGTCGTCCAGCACTACGCCGA
The DNA here is from genome assembly GCF_018613855.1 of Arthrobacter sp. ISL-30. Lineage (GTDB taxonomy): Bacteria > Actinomycetota > Actinomycetes > Actinomycetales > Micrococcaceae > Arthrobacter. The sequence goes on along the minus strand of NZ_JAGGPK010000013.1, from coordinate 8,250 downwards.
AGTGGCCAAGCGCCGCCCTCCCTCGCAGCAGTCGCTGCTCATTGAAAGTCAGCTCTCCCGCGAGGTAGCGGTCGTAGAAATGGGTGGTTTCATGCGTGAAGATCCTGCCGAACTTCTCCCACCCCGCCGTGTCGAGGCCGGGCAGGAGATGCTCGCTGGCGTCCCGCAGCGCCGTCGTCATGGCGAACTCGAGGTCCACCAGGGTGTCGTCGATGTCGAAGAGGACACCCTGGACATTGCCGAAGGCCGTAGCCAGGACTTGCTGCATTCGTAGCCCGTTTCAGCCGCGGAAGGCCCGAAGCCGCTTCAATGAGGACTCCTTGCCCAGGATCACCATGGATTCAAAGAGCGGCGGCGAGACCCGACGTCCGGAAATTCCGGTACGAACCGGGCCGAAAGCGAGCCGCGGTTTGATGCCCAGGTCCTCCACCAGTGCCTGCTTGAGGGCAGTCTGGATGTTCTCGGCGCTCCAGTCCTCCACCGGCTCGAGTGCGGCGATGGCGGCGTCGAGCACTTCGGCGAGGTTCTCGGGCAGTCCCTTGCGGGCGTCGTCGGCGATATCGATTTTGTCGTCGTCCTTGAACAGGAACGCGAGCATTTCGGGCGCCTCGCCCAGAAGCGTGATCCGTTCCTGGACCAGGGGGGCAGCCTCGACGAGGATCTCCTCCTCGCGGTCGCTCAGGATTTCGCCCACAAGCCCGGCCGCGCGGAGGTAGGGGACGAGACGCTCGCGGAAGTCGGCCGGCTCCAGCATCCGCACATGGGTGCCGTTGATGGCCTCGGCCTTCTTGAGGTCGAAGCGGGCGGGGTTGGCGAGGACGTCGTGGATATCGAAGTTAGCCACCAGCTGCTCAACAGTGAAGATGTCCTCGTCGGCGCTCAGGGACCATCCCAGCAGGGAAAGGTAGTTGAGCAGCCCCTCGCGGATAAAGCCCCGTTCGCGATGCAGGAAGAGGCTGGACTCGGGGTCGCGCTTGGAGAGCTTCTTGTTGCCCTGGCCCATGACGTAGGGCAGGTGCCCGAATTCAGGCATGTACTCGGCAACGCCAATGGCGTAAAGGGCGCGGTAGAGCGCAATCTGCCGGGGTGTCGAGCTCAAGAGGTCTTCACCACGAAGGATATGCGTGATGCCCATCAGGGCATCATCAACCGGGTTGACCAGGGTGTAGAGCGGGGCTCCGTTCGCACGCACAACGGCAAAGTCCGGTACCGATCCAGCCTTGAAGGTGATCTCGCCGCGAACGAGGTCAGTGAACGTGATGTCTTCGTCAGGCATGCGAAGCCTCAGCACGGCGTCACGGCCCTCTGCCTTGTACTGGGCCAGCTGTTCCTCGGTGACGTGGCGATCGAAGCCGTCGTAGCCGAGCTTGGGGTCGCGGCCGGCTGCCCGGTGGCGTGCTTCGATCTCCTCCGGAGTGGAGTAGGACTCGTACACGTGGCCGCCGGCCTTCAGCTTGGCGATGACGTCCTGGTAGAGCTCCCCCCGCTGTGACTGCCGGTACGGTTCGTGCGGTCCGCCAACCTCAACGCCCTCGTCCCAGTCGATGCCAAGCCACTTCAGGGCCTCCAGCAACTGGTGGTAGCTTTCCTCGCTGTCACGGGCCGAATCGGTGTCCTCGATCCTGAAAATGAGCTTTCCGCCGGTATGCCGGGCATAGGCCCAGTTGAACAGGGCGGTGCGGATCAGTCCGACGTGCGGCGTGCCAGTGGGAGACGGGCAAAACCTGACCCGTACAGGGGTCTCAGCGGTGACGGCGGGGATCGTGGCTGGGTTTGGTCTGTTAAATCCAGCGCTGGAATCGGAGGCAGAGGTAGTCATAGTGGTTCCAACTTTACCGTCTTGCAGCAGGCCGGAAACGCACGCCCGAGGCGCGGTTTAGCGGCACCGTTTAGCGGCGCACCACGGGATTCGAGAGCTTGCCGATGCCCTCGATTTCGATCTCGCACCGGTCGCCCTCGCGGACGAGCCCGACGCCGGCCGGGGTGCCGGTCATGATGACGTCCCCGGGCAGGAGCGTGAAGGCCTGGGAAACAATGGAGACCAGCTCGCGCACGCCGCGGATCATCTGGGACGTGCTGCCGTCCTGGCGCAGTTCACCGTTCAGCCAGCCTTTGATGGCAACGTCCTCCGGGTCCAGCTCTGTCTCGATCCAGGGACCCAGCGGAGCCGAGGTGTCGAATCCCTTGGCCCGGGTCCACTGAAGGTCGCTCTTCTGGACATCACGGGCGGTGAGGTCATTTCCGCATGTGTAGCCGAAAATGACGTCGTCCACCCGTTCCTCGGGAACGTCCTTGCAGATCCGCCCGATCACCACGCAGAGTTCAGCTTCATAGCTGATTTCTTCCGAGAATTCCGGCAGCACGATCGGATCGTTGGGACCAACGACGGCGGTGTTGGGCTTCAGGAACAGCAGTGGCTGCTGCGGAACGTCGTTGCCAAGCTCGTGGGCATGTTCGACGAAGTTGCGGCCCACTCCGACCACTTTGCTGCGGGGAATAATGGGAGCCAGCAGCCGCACGTCCTCAAGCTTGTGCCTGACTGCGGTGCGTTCGACCCCATGGAAGAAGGGGTCGCCGTGGATGACAGTGACTTCCTCGCTTCCGGAGTCACCTTCCACAATGCCGTACAGGGGATCAGAATCGACTACGAAACGGGCAATACGCATGGCTCCAAGCCTACCGTCCGCCCGTGGCCCTCACCGCCGGATCATCCCCGCAGGTATTGCAGCTGGGCCGCCACGGAGTTTTCGGCGGCCGGCCGGACGGAAGGGTCGACGTCGGCATACACCACGTCTGCGACGGCTGCTATGCCGGCATCTGAACCAAGCTGTCGAAGCGCCGCCCGGATCTGGTCCAGACGTTCAAGTCGGTGCTGGCGATACTGGCGGCAGACCACGTCCAGCTGCGGAAGCACTGGTCCGTGGGCCGGGAGCACCGTGGCAGGACCCAAAGCCTCGAGCCTGTCCAGGGAAATCAGATAATCGCCGAGCGTGCCATCCGGGTATTCCAGCACGGTGGTGCCGCGACCCAGGATGGTGTCTCCCGTCAGGACGGAACCCCGGGCTCCGTCGTCGGGCAGATGGAAGCAGCCAGAGTCGGAGGTATGGCCGGGGGTGGCGAGAACACGGATCTCAACGCCGGCGGCTTGGATGACTTCGCCGTCGCGCAGTTGCCCGCCACCATGGCAGTGGGCCGGGTCCAAGGCGCGGACGGGCGCTCCCGTCAGTTCATGGAATCGGGCAGCTGCGGCGGTGTGGTCGGGGTGGCGGTGAGTGATCAGGACCAGTTCAACGTTGCCGGCCCGCCCGAGCTCCCGAAGATGTGGCTCGTCAAGGGGGCCGGGGTCCACGATGACGCATCCCTCCGCTGCCTCTGCCGCAATGACGTATGAATTCGTTCCCTCCAGGCTCATGGGTCCGGGATTGGGGGCCAAACGGAAGCGGGTGAGGTCGGTGCTGCGCCTGAGCGCGGATGTGCTGTGCTCTTTCACGGTTCCATCTTTGCATCGAGTGGGAAGGCCAACGGCCCGTCCACTGAGGTGGACGGGCCGCCGTCGAGTCTTTTCAGTTCCTGCTGTTTAGGCGAGGCGGGTCAGCCAGCCATGGGTGTCTTCAACCGTGCCGGTCTGGATCCCGAGCAGCTTCTCACGGATGGCCATGGTGGTCTCACCGGCCTTTGCGTCCTCCGAGCCAATGAACTCCGTAGCGTCCTTCAGCACACCGATCGGAGTGATGACGGCGGCAGTGCCGCAGGCGAAGACCTCGGCAATGTCACCGGAGGCCACGCCAACACGCCATTCGGCGAGGGTGATCTTGCGTTCGCTGACTTCGCGGCCCATGTCCCGGGCCACCTGGATGATCGAGGAGCGCGTGACACCTTCCAGAATTGTGCCCGTCAACGCGGGCGTGGCCAGCGAGCCGTCCTTCAGCACGAAGAAGACGTTCATTCCGCCGAGTTCCTCAACGGCATCGTCATTGAAGTGGTCCAGGAAGAGAACCTGCTTGCAGCCGTTGGCTTCGGCCTCCTGTTGCGCAATCAGGGATGCCGCGTAATTGCCGCCGCACTTGGCTGCACCCGTACCGCCGCGTCCGGCCCTTGCATACTCACGGGAAATCCAGATGGAGATCGGCTTCAGTTCGCCGCCGAAGTAATTCCCGGCTGGCGACGCAATCACCCGGAACGAGACTTCACGGGCTGCACGTACGCCGAGGAATGCCTCGGTGGCGATCATGAACGGGCGCAAATAGAGGGCTTCACCGTCGCCGGAGGGCACCCACTCTTTGTCCAAGGCGACAAGCTCGCGGATAGCCCCGAGGAAGTACTCCTCAGGCAGCTCCGGGAGGGCGAGGCGTCGCGCCGACTTGTTCAGTCGTGCAGCATTAGCCTCAGGACGGAAGGACCAGACGGAACCGTCCGCATGGCGGTACGCCTTGAGCCCTTCAAAGATTTCCTGGCCATAGTGCAGAACAGCAGCGGAGGGATCCAGGCTGATGGGGCCATAGGGCTCCACCCGGGCATCGTGCCAGCCACCGTTTCCTGCGGCGTCTACCTTGTAGTCGACAATTGCCGTGTGGTCGGTGAAGTGATCGCCAAAGCCCGGGTTCGCCAGGATGGCTGCACGCTCTTCAGCAGACTTCGGGTTGGCCGAAAGATGCTGGGTGAATTCGACGCCATGGGCAGTCTGAGTCATGGTTCCTCCACGGTCGGCTGCATGGTCCGTGAAAGGGAGTCGCGCCTGCTTATTCAACAGCATTGTCTCAATGCAGGCTTGTCTCAATGCCGGACCACGGCAGTATATAAGTGATTCAGCTCAAGCTTACGCCTGAGGAAAGGGCCTAAAGGACGGCGGCAATCGCGTCACCAATCGTGGCGGTGCTGCGCGTCTCACCTGTTCGGCTTTCGACGTCGGCCGCCACGGCTGCTTCAACCTTCCGCGCGGCTTCGGTGTAGCCGAGGTGGTCCAGGAGCAGGGCGGCCGAGAGGATGGCGGCGGTGGGATCGGCCTTCTGCTGGCCGGCGATATCCGGTGCTGAGCCGTGGACGGGTTCGAACATGGAGGGCGCCGTACGGTCCATGTTGATGTTGCCGGACGCCGCCAGCCCAATTCCGCCGGTGACTGCCGCGGCCAGATCCGTAATGATGTCGCCAAAGAGGTTGTCCGTGACAATCACATCGAAGCGCTGTGGATCCGTGACCAGGAATATCGTGGCGGCGTCGATGTGCAGGTAATCGTGGGTTACTTCGGGGAACTCCTGGGCGACAGCCTCGACGGTTCGCTTCCAGAGGTGTCCGGCGTAAACCAGGACGTTGTGCTTGTGGACGAGCGTTACGTGTTTACGGGGACGTTCGCTGGCGCGGCGGAAGGCGTCGCGCACAACCCGCTCCACGCCGTGGGCAGTGTTGAGGGAGACTTCGGTGGCCACCTCGTGGGGGGTGCCACCACGCAGGGTTCCACCGTTGCCGACATAGGGCCCCTCGGTACCTTCCCGCACAACAATGAAGTCGATGTTCCCCGGGTTGGCAAGGGGGCTGCCCACGCTTCCATAGAGACGGGACGGCCGAAGGTTTACGTAGTGGTCCAGGCTGAACCGGAGCTTGAGCAGCATCTCCCGTTCAATAATTCCGGAAGGGATCCTGGTGTCTCCGGGGGCGGCGCCAACGGCTCCAAAGAGGATGGCGTCCCTGGTTCGCAGATCGGCGAGCACCTCGTCCGGCAGGGTTTCTCCCGTTTCAAGCCAGTGCTGGGCACCGAGCTTGTAGTGGGTCTGTTCGAGGGTGACGCCTTCGGTGGCGACGACCTTCTCGAGGACCTTGATGGCCTCGGCAATAACCTCGGGGCCAATGCCGTCACCGGGGATAACGGCAAGATTAATTGTCGAGGACGGGTACGGTGCGCTCATGGCGTTCAGCTTAGCCAAACCATCCACATGCTGGTCAAAATTGTCTCATTATCCGAACTGAATCTCAGGATCCACTCTCACTACCCGCCCCCTCACCCGTGATCCTCTCCCACCTCCCGCCGAGGAAATCCTGACTCTCGCTCACCCCGTTCCATGGAGGGGACGGAACTCGGGAGAGCATCCAGACAGGAGGGACGGAAGGTGAGGGAGCATCCGGACGGGAAGACGGGAAGGTGAGAGCGTCCGGGACGGTGTCGGGTTACCGGCCGGGAATCGGCGAGGCCACCACCGTCACGTTCTGGCCCCAAGGGTCTTGCGAATAGCAGCTGACAAGGACAAGGCGGTTGGGCGCGACTTCCCAAATAGGACTGTCCTTCAGCGCCGATTTTGAATACGTGGTGACCGAATCCACCCTGTAGGTCATGACGCCGGTTGAAGTGGTTACCGTGAGCTCGTGACCTGGGGCCGCAGCCGAACTCAGGTGGTTGAAGGGGGCATCCTGGTCCAACCAGCTGTGCCCGATGATGTAGGTAGTGTTCGTCGATCCGCCTCCGGGGACGCCAAAGGGTGTTAGCCAGTAACCTTCCTTGGTAGCCGGCGGTTCGATGCTCTGGCTGCCAGCGGTTGGCGCCAGTGGGTGGACTGCCACGTCCATGGCGGCCGCCGGATAATTCAGGCGCAGCGGAGCCGACGCTGCAGGAAAGGCGGCTTCAGGGTCGGCTGCCAGAGACTCGGGTGTTCCCTGTGCGTCGGCTGGCACTGCTGGATTCGGGCCTTCGATCGCTGTGGGCGACATGCTTGGGCCCGTGGTTGCAGACGCGCCGGCGGTTGGAACGGCATTAACGACTATCGCTGAACTGCTGCTGTATCCTGCGGAGCTGGCGGCTCCATAAGCACCGGTAGTTCCATAGATAAGCCAGGCGGTCAGCAGGCCCAGTGCGCAGATCGCCAGCATGAGCACATCCACGCGCCTCAGGAGCAGACCGCGGACCACATCCCCCGGTGACTGCCGGATCCTGCGGTGACTTGCCATGGAACCCTCCAGGTGGATCGTGAGGTTGTAAGGGCGGGTGCCGTGGAGATCTTCCATGACACCCGCCCGCTACTTTTACTTTTACCTGGGCCGTTTTACTTGGCCGTTTCTATTAGGCCGTTTCTATTAGGCCGGTGGCCGATCTAGCCGTTGGCGTTCCTTGCTCGTGCTCCACCCCTCCAAAGCACCAGCGCGGCGCCGGCGGTGAAGAGAGCAGTCAGGGCGGTTAGCCATGTGGGAATGCCGGCGGAGGTTCCGCCTGCAGCGGTTTGGACGTTGTAGCCCACATTGCTTGCCGCTAAAGCAGGAGCCGCAGCGGGCGCGCGCTTCACAGCTGCCGGCTTTGGCGCGGCCGGCTGTACCGCTGGTGGCTGTACCGCTGGTGGCTGTACCGCAGCCGGCTGTACCGCTGGTGGCTGTACCGCGGCCGGCTGTACCGCGGCCGGCTGCTCTGCGGGCGGTTGGACGACTACGGCCGTCTCCTCTGTCGGTTCCACCGACGGCTCCACTGACGGCTCCACAGTCGGCGTCGGCGTCGGCACAGCCGAGGTCACGCAGTCTGCTTCGAGGATTGCGATGTTCGCAGGCGTCAGGTTCCTGCCGTTCGGCATAACGTCGCCGTCATTTACTGGAACGATGTCCAGCGTGTCCCGCGTATGCGCCCTCAGGGCGCTCACGCTGATGGTCTCAGGGACAAAGGCGTTGCCTTCCGAGCTCGTGGCGTGGCAAATAGTGATCTTTTTGTCATCGCCGGGCGCAGCGTTAGCCGATACCGTAGCGGCCAGCGTCACGCCAAACATCCCGAGGCCCGCGACCCCTACCGCAGCAATAGTTCTTTTCATGTCAGGTCCCTCCAATCCAAATTTGATTTAAACCGAACAATTTTGCGGAGTAACCAAATTAGGAAAAGAAAGACAACTATTTGAGACCTCAAACAGCGACATGATTGGTGACAGTTACTCCCCAGAAAGTGTCATCAGTTCGCTTGCCTTTTTAGATTAGAGTGCCGTTTTATTTCACGCCCGAGTAGTCAGTACTCGATTACTGGGGCCCCACCGGGACGCCACTACTTAGTTCCATATGCTCGGCAATATTGGGTCAAGGTGCGCGAAATGTTGGATCAAGATTGGTCGCATTGTTGGATCAAGCTAAACCACGATCTTTTTCCACATTCAGGGAAGACCCTTGGAACGGGAATTCAGCCCGGCGACGCGGTACAAAAAACGGACGCCCCCACGTGAATGCAAGTCCACGTGAGGGCGTCCGCATAATGGGAAAATGAAGCTTTCTTCGCCTCTAGTGGGCTGAGTCTTTAGT